>NZ_JBALVR010000005.1:0-344156 GCF_036960315.1 Psychroserpens sp.
TAACCAAGCTGTATCATCATTATTATCATAACAATAATTAAATTGTAATGGTGGTTGTGTACAATCTACAAGGTTTAACACACATTGATCTTGCGTTAAGGATGTACTTGTGAGATTACAATTGGCATCATCGTCATTTACAACTGTAATTATAATTGGTGTATTATTTGCAAAAGGTCCAAAAGAAAATACTCCCGCGACCGTTGCATTTTGAGGCGCACTTCCTTGATCATCAGAAATTGTCATTGAAGTTGCAGAACCTAAATCGGTTAGATTTACATCTACAAAAAATTGTGGGCCGTTAATACAATCTTGTCTAACCGCGAAGTCTACAACAGGATCAACACAAGTGTTTTCGGTAATTGTTAGCGTATAAGCAACGTTCTGAGGTGATGCCCAAGTAGAAATAACAATATAGTAGGTTTGACCGTTAGTAACAGTTAAATTATCAATGATTAAATCATCTTGAGCGAAACCATTAATTGCTCCTGTTTCACATTGGTTACCAATATTTGCACAATCAGTATACACAAAAACACCTGTATAATTATCAGATAAATTAGATACAGTAATATCAATAGATGTATCGGCAGTTGGTGTATATGCATATACCACATCATCGCCATTTAAGTATCCGTTTCCAGAACCACAATCAGCTCCTGGAGTACCAGAATAATCATCGGTATAATTTGATGTATCGTCTGTAGTTGTATAAGGCAAGGGGTTTGTTACTACGATTGAACTTTCACAAACTTCCCCAGGTCCACTTACTCTATAGGCGAATGGTCCAACCCAAATACTTGTTCCGTCTGCACCACAATCAGCTCTAACATAAAATTCATAATTCGTTCCTTCTACTAATCCCATAACTGTATATGGGTTATTAGTCGTCATAGTTCCTGCATCAGTATCCGTTGGCGCAGGCCCTCCAGCATCTTGATTAATAACTTCCCATGCTGTTTCAGTTCCTCCAGGGGTCCAGCTTAAATCTGTTGTTGTAGATGTGATATTTGCCACAGCTAAATCTAAAGGAAAATTACAAGTAGAATTGTAAACTTGTACATTATCAACTAACCAATACCAAGCCCAATCGTTACCATCATTGTAAATAAATCGAACTTGCATATTCGCATTAGAATACGCAGTAATGTCAATATGCTGTTCGTCTGGCGCATCAAAATTTCCAGCATTAGCAGTTTGGTTTAATAATTCAACCCAGTTTGTTCCGTCAAAAACTTCTACAACAGCACTATCAGCTCCAATGTTATTATAAAACTGGTCGAAGTCAAAAAACAATGCTACAGCTCCAGTAGTATCAAAAACTGGTGAAGTCAGGGTTTCAATAAGTTCTGTTCCGTTACCATTCGTATCACTATCAACTATGGCACAATTTGTTCCATTGAGAGTATTCCCACCTCCTTGTTGTCCAGAAATCCACGAGTCACCTGTAGCGCCTCCTTCATCGGTAACTGTCCAAGTAGCTGGAATCTCCGCATCAAAATTTTCTTGTAAATACGTTTGTGCTTCTACCATAGAAAAGGTAAATATTAGCACAATAAATAAGATGTTTTTTTTCATTTGTGTTGGTTGTTTTAAAACTTTTCTTTTAATGATTTTTAGCATAAAATCATTGAAGCCATTTTTTGAGTATATCCAATAAAAGCTCTGCATGATTAGTGTCAGAGCTTTTTATATAGTTAGTTAATCATTTAGTTATGGTTTTTACTGAGCTTGTGGTCCTCCACTCACAATAATAAATTCAGATCTTCTATTCATTTGGTGTTCTTCGTCTGTACAGTTAGAACCGCAGTCTACTTTTAGTTCATTTTCTCCTTTACCCATTCCAGAAATTCTAGCTTTATCAATTCCTTTAGAAATCACATATTGAACTGTTGTTTTTGCTCTTCTATCTGATAATCTTTCATTATAAGGAGCAGATCCTCTGCTATCAGTATGAGACATGGCACTAATAACCATATCTGGGTATTTGTTCATAATTTGAACTAACTTATCCAATTCGAAAGCCGCTTGAGCTGTAACATTTGATTTATCAAATTCAAAATAAATAGGATTAAGATTAACCATCTCTGGGCCAACTATTTCTTCAATAGGATCTAACATGATACTAACTTCTTCTTCTTCTTCTTCAGAAGCACTTACAGTGATTTTCTGACTTTCATAACCATCCATCACAACTTCTAATCCTGATTGCTTTCCGCATTCAACAATAAATTCAACAGTACCATCAGCGTTGGTCACTTTCGATAAAACCATATTTCCTTGGTCATCAAATAATGTTACAGAGGCAGCATTAATTGGCTCACCTGTTTTAGAATCGGTAACTGTACCTGTTATAAGCACATCACATAGTGGTTGTAATTTTTTTATAGCATAAACATCATCGCCTCCTAATCCACCATCTCGGTTTGAAGACACGAAACCTTCTTCGGATTCTTCATCTAAATGGAAGGCAAAATCATCTGCATTACTATTAACTGGCACTCCAATATTTCTTACTGGACCCATTTTACCGTCTACTACTTTTGAGTAAAACACATCTAGATTCCCTAGACCCAAATGTCCATTTGAAGAAAAGTACAATGTGTTATTGCTACTTATATAAGGGAACATTTCATGACCTTGAGTATTTACTTTTTGGCCTAGATTTTCTGGCTCACCTAAAGAACCATCACTATTGATAGATGTTTTATAAATATCGTATAAACCAAATCCTCCTGGCATGTTAGAAGAAAAATACAATGTTTTACCGTCTGCACTTACAGATGGGTTTTTAACCGAATAATTATCACTATTGATTGGGAATCCTTCAACATTTCCCCATCCATCACTAGTCTTTATTGATTTGAACAATTGAAGCTGACTTATTCTATAATTTGTAATAGAATCTCTCTCGTATTCTTTCTCAAAATAACTCTCACGAGAAAAATACATAGTTTTCCCATCTGGAGAAAATGCTACAATACCTTCATGATATTTTGTATTAACTTTACCTCCAGCTAAGTTAGCAGCTTGGTAAGTTCCGTCATCATTTTTACTTAATTCATATATATCCAAAAATGGTTCTTCATTCCATCCGTAAGTTTTACGGCTTGTATTTCTAGCAGATGTGATGTAAAGTTTACCATCTTGAAGTGTTCCTCCAAAATCTGAATACTTAGTATTAAACCCTAGGTTTTGAATATTGAATTTTTTACCCTTTTCTAAAATTTTCGGTAAATAATCAGGATTCTTTTTGAATGCTATCGCTCTATCATCACTTGGACGCATTGAAGCAAATTTTGCCATTTGAGCATTAGATTCTTCATATTTCCCATTAGCCTTTAGCATTTGAGAATACTTAAAAATCACTTCTGGTTCATTAGAACCTTCAAGAGCCTTAGCATACCAACGTTCAGCTTCTTGAGTATTAAATACGTTGTAATAGGATTCTGCTAATTGACCGTATACATAAGGGTCTCCTTTCCCGTTTTCAATCAATTTGGCATAATCTTTAGCAGCTTCGACAAATTCAAATCTATTAAAGTGTTTATCTGCTTTTTTTGTGTCTTTATTTTGAGCAATTAAGCTGAAACTACTTAATGCTGCTATTGTAAAAAGTGTTAATAATTTTTTCATAATGTTTTAGCTTAATTGTTTAGAAGTATCTAGGTGAGCGTGAAACTTTCTTTGGAAAGTTTAAATCAAATAACAACAAAAATTCGTGTGATGCTGGTGCATACTTTTTAATATCTGAATTCACACTGTCATAAGCATACCCAACTCGTAAAGAAGGTGTTATTGCGAAATTAATCATCCCAGAAAAAGAGTCGTCTAATCTGTAAGAAGCACCTATTTCAAATTTTTCATAAAACAAAGCATTAAGGTTAACATCAAAAGATGTTGGTGCGTCAAATGCAGATTTCACTAAAAATGTAGGTTTTAATTTTGTGTTTGGAGATAATTCGAAAACATATCCACCTGTAAAGAAATAATGCGATTTTTCTGAACCTAACTTGTTACCATCAGCATCTAAGTGAACGGAATTCAAAATATTTGGAACAGACAAAGCTAGATAATAATTCTCTGTATAATAGAATAATCCTGCTCCAATGTTTGGAGTGGTCGTATTGATGTTTTGGAAGAACGGATCATTAGGATCGATAAGGTCAATATCGGCTAAGCCAATATCGTGAAATGTAGCTCCAGCCTTAACACCGAATGCTAATCTGTGATCTCCTCCTAATTGTAATGTATATGAAAAATCGGCATATGCATTAGTTTCTTTAATTGGTCCAACATTGTCTGCTATTATAGACAAGCCTACACCAACTTTTTCTCCAACTCGAAGGTGCCCAAAAAAGGTACCTGTCTCAGGAGCTCCATCAATACCAGCCCATTGAGTACGATATAGTAACCCAAATGAGAGATTCTCCTTAGAACCAGCGTATGCTGGGTTGATGACGTTCATATTATACATGTATTGTGTATATTGTGGATCTTGTTGTCCATACACTTGTGTTGCGATCAGCAATACAATAATGATATAGAATTTTTTCATTTGTTAGTTATTTGATTTTAGTTGTTTGGTTGAATCCTTTTTTTAATTTTATTTGGTCATTAATTGAGTCGCTGTATATAAACCCATGCACTTCTTCGCTTACCATCTTCATATTCCATAGTATAGAAATATGTCCCTACTGGCAATTCATCACCATCATTGGTTTGTCCATACCACTCGTTAGTATAGTTGGTCTTAGAAAACACTAAAGTCCCATTACGGTTAAATATTTCAAGTTTACTTACATCATAGCTACTTAAATCAAAAGTATCATTCATACCATCTCCGTTTGGTGAAATCCCTTGTGGGATAACACAACTATCAAGTTCTATGATTGTTTGTGAAGTTATGCTTGAACACATGGTTGCATCATTAAGCGTCACTTCAATTTCATAAAGTCCAGCTTCTAATACAGGCAATGATAAACTGTTTTCACCAGCAATAACTCCTCCATCTTGATACCATACGATGGTTACTTCAGATTCGGTATAGTTATTAGCTGTTGCAGTAATCAAAACTGCAACTGTTGCATTAGGACATACCTCATAATCGAAATCTGTAGAAAATGAAGTACTTGGCAATGGCTTAACTATTAAGTCAAATGGTGTTGTTGAGAAACAATCAAAAGAAATATTACTTTCAACTCTAGCATAAATTGTTTGAGAGGCACTACTATATAGTGAAGAAGTATCTATTGCATTCACACCAGCTTCAGCATCTGCTTCACTCTCGTAATAAGTTACTGTAAAATCTGTGCTACTTTGTCCATTCAAAATATTTGAGTCGTTGGCTGCTAAATCAAATAAAGCAACACCATCTATATCGTCATCACAAACTTCAATTGGAACACTAGTAGCATCTGGTATTGGGCCAGAAATAATTAAATCAAAACTAGTTGTAGCAGAGCAAAACTCTGCATTAGCATCCTCTATTCTTACATAAATAGTTTGTGGGTTAGATGTATTTGTATAGTTTAATGGTAATGGGTTGATATCAGACTGAGCATCTGATAAAGTTAAGTGATATGAAACATTAAAATCTGTATCAGATTGTGCTCCTAAAATTCCTGATGTTTGAATACTTAAATCAAAATCTTCAATTTCATCTGCTGAAATATCATCACAAGTAATAATGTCATCAACCGCATTTGCTACAGGTTCAAGACCAAATGTAACCGTTACTGAATCTTGCGCTTGAGAGTCACACTGTTCGTCATAAGCAATTACGGTATAGGTATTTGATGCAGTCACTGTCAATGTTGGTCCAGTTTCATCAGCAATGATAAAACCATTTTCGTACCACTCGTAGATATCAGCAAAAGGTGAATCTGCATTTAATACATAATCAGGGAAACCACAAAACTCTTGATCGGCCCCTAAGTCTACTTCAATCTCTGCAGTAATATCACCATCATCTGTTCCTCCAGAATTAGTCTGACTAATAGAAATAGTTCCTGGATTGTCTGAGAAGTTGGTCACCAACAAAACATATATTTCTCCTGCTAGAGCATTATCTATGGTAAGATTTTCAACGGAAACAAACGAGTAACTACAATCCACAATATTTCCAAAAGGATAGAAATTAGGATCTCCTGTGTTGTTAGGACAATCTCCTCCAGGATTAGGGCAACCTAGATCTAGGTTTCCACAAGCATTTGCTAAAGAATCGAATGGTCCCCAAAGCACGAAATCAACATCCAATCCATTTCCGGCATCGTCAACCTGAGCAATTTCTATTTCAATTAATCCAGGATCGCCAATTTGAAGAATGTTCCATGTAGGGTTTGGTGCAGAAAATAAACATGCAATATCTGTAGCATCTGGAATCCCAATAATATTAGAAGTTGTTAATGCTCCACCTGGTTCAGCACAAAAGTTCTCTGCATTTTCACAAATTATATTTGTTGGTGCTTCCTTAATACATAAATCGAATGTTGTCGTTACAGCGTCGTTTCCTCCAGAAAACACTCTAATATAATAGGTGTTTCCTACTACTAATTGAGGAGAAACCATAGCATCTCCATCAGCACATTCTAATTCTATTAGTGCATCACAAGCCCCTTCATACAAAGCAATATCGGTATTAAAACCTCCATTAATATTTACTAATGAAATCAATTGCACTTCACTTAAAGCTGTAAACTCAAACCATACATCATCATTAGGATTACCTCCGCATGATCCAGTTGGTACTCCAGAGTCTGTTGCTTCGATTAATGTTCCTGATGTTGTCAAAACACAAGAATCATCATCGTTAACAGCTGCCACCGTAGCATTACACGGATTATCATTTTCTGGTGGACAAGCCAACAACTCAATTGCATTACTATTAATTACACAGTTGATATCTTGATCATTGCTTATCGAAACAATGACATCTACTAAAAATGGAAATGGTCCAATTTGATAAACACCTGTTGCTGTAACTGGCACTGTTGTTACATCTATATTGTTTGATATGGTAAGCGATGTAGCATCTCCTAAACTCGTGATATTTACGTCTATTAAGAATTGATCTCCATTGTCACAATCATCTACGATTTGATAGGTTGCTGCTGGATTGATACATGTTGCACAAGACACCGTGAAATCGATTCCATTTAAACAACAACCACTTCCAGATTGACAACTTACTGATCCGTCTGAAGTAATTTGGAAGTAAATAGTATCTCCTGTAGATTGAAATGTTAATCCATCTAAGACACCATTATTACCTTCTCCATTATATAGTTCAGTGATACCATCAGAATCTAAAACCACTAAGAAATCAAAAGGCGCGCCTTCAATTTCCCCAGTGTTAATTGTTAAATTTAATGGTGACCCATCTGAGCTCGTATATGAAAATTGGTTTGAATCATTATTATCATAACAGTAGAATGAGTTTACTGGACCTGCAGT
This sequence comes from Psychroserpens sp., assembly GCF_036960315.1. Lineage (NCBI taxonomy): Bacteria > Pseudomonadati > Bacteroidota > Flavobacteriia > Flavobacteriales > Flavobacteriaceae > Psychroserpens > Psychroserpens sp. The sequence continues at coordinate 7,456 of NZ_JBALVR010000005.1, forward strand.
ACAATCTACCAAATTTTCAGTACAAAACTCCTGATTAAATGTTGGACTAGATATTGTACAATTAGCATCATCATCATTGGCTATAGTAATTTCAACTGGTGTATTATTCGGATATGGTCCAAAAGTCACAATCCCTAAAGCACTTACCGTTTGAGAAGCACTCCCTTGATCATCACTCATTGTAATTGATGTCGCAGAACCTAAATTTGTTAAGTCAACATCTACAAAGAATTCTGGTCCAACTAGACAATTTGAAACTACAGTATAGGTAGCTTCTGGCTGAACACAAGTGGCACATGCCACGGTAAAATCCCAAGGCGCAGTACAACATCCACTACCAGATGCACAACTTACAGAGCCATCAGAATCAATTTCCATGTACATGGTATCTCCAGTTGAGTCAAATTCTAATCCAGAAAGATCTCCACCGTTATTTCCTTGAAATATTAACGGCGCTGTATTATCTGCACCATCATATACTAATATATCATCACAACAACCTTCAATTCCACCGGCATTAAAAGTCAATCTAATTGGACTTCCATCTGTTGATGTGAATGTCCAATTAGTAGTATCGTTATTATCGTAACAGTAATTAATTTGAGTTGGAGCTTGAGTACAATCAATAGCATAATTTGACTGAACTGTTGTCGTAAAAGTAACAGGTCCAACCCAAGTACTAAATCCATTGGCATCACAATTAGATCTTACCCAAACTTCGTATTCTGTTTGAAAATCTAAACTAGTAACTGAAGCCGATGGTGTTGACACTGTAGTTCCAGGACCTGAAGGCTCTCCTGTTCCAACTGGAACAACAACATATTCCCATGATGTTTCGCCACTGTTTGCTGTCCAACTAATATCTACAGAAGTTCCTCCAATATTAGCGATAGCGATCCCACTAGGTGGAATACAGAATGCTCCACAAGATTCTACTCTGATAAAATCAATAGACATATCGCCTTCAAAACCTGTACCAGCTCCACCATAGTTAAATTCTAGATAAATCACTTGTCCTAAATAAGCATCTAAGTTGATTCCTACAGGCACCCAAGCTTCAGTATCGGCAATTTGCAAATCTCCTACCCAAGTAAATAGGGAAGTAAATGGACCAGCAACATCAGTAGAAACACCAACATTTAAGGTTCCCATATCTGCACCAAAAGCGTGTAAAAAGAAAGATAATTCAGCACCATCTAAAGCCGATGTCAAATCAATTGCTGGGCTAATAGCTGAGGCTATATCAGTAGCATCGCCTGATGCTTCATATTCAAGGTGATTTCCTGTTCCTCCATCATAAGCATTTGCTGGGCCAGTTCCTCCCGAATTTCCACCAGCACCAGTTATATCCCAATTACCATTACTTCCATCAAAGCCTGTACCTGTCCAACCTAAAGGAGGATCTTGGTCAAAGTTTTCTGTGAAGATGAAAGAAGAAGAACCTGAAGCACAGGTAACTCCGTTAGGCGGTGGTGGTGGTATATTTAATGTTGTAAAGTTAATAGGACCAACCCAATTACTAAAACCATCTGTACTACAATCACTTCTTACATATACTTCATAAGCTGTACTCGGAGTTAATGCTGTTGCATTATATGGGTTGTTATTCATTGTTGTAACACCTGGACCAGTTGGTAAACCAGTTCCGGCATCTTGTATTGCTATTTCCCATGTAGTTTCTGCTCCTCCAGGAGTCCAGTTTACTTCAACCGAGTTTTCTGTAGCAGCTGTTATAGCGATTCCAGAAGGCTCTGGGCAACTTACCTCAAAGATTGTAACCGTGTCAAAAGCAACACCTTCATCTTGAACAGAACCATCAGATCCAAATGCCACTCTTAAAATGACATTGGCTTGTCCACCAAGTCCATTTAAGGCGTGTCTTGCAACTACCCAACCTGCAGAACCAGTTGTTCCTCGTCCAGTCCAACCGTCGTCTTGTCCTCCAGGATTCCCTGCAATGGTTCCATCATTATACCAATTGTTTGGATCACCTACATTTCCAACGTTTTGCCAAGAGGTTCCGTCATCAATCGACGATTGTAAAACCATACCGTCCCAACTAAATTCGGAATTCCACCAAACACTCATTTCAATAGAAGGTGCCGATAAGGAAGTTAAATCAAAAACCGGACTTACTACAATTCCATTTTCATTAGTATTATAGTCACCTGCTAAGTTAGTAACCCAAGCATTGGTGCCAGAGTCGGCACTATTAATAATTGCAGCTGTTGGAGCTCCAAGAGCCCAAGTTCCTGGATTAGCTGTATCTATAATCCATCCACCATCTCCGGATTCAAAATCTTCTAAGTATGGATAGGACGTAATCTGTGCATCAGCACACCAAATTGAGAAAGCAAAAAGGAATGATAACGAGAGTAAAATTTTTTTCATATTAATGAATGCTATTTAATTATTTAATCAATTGATTGTTAGCGCCTTAAATGTTGTTCCCAAGGTAGAATGGGGAATTCTCGACAAAAGAGTCATATTATATGGCTCAATTAAGCAACCGAAGATAAAAAAAAAAGACTGTTAACAAACCGTTAACAATGTTATAATAGATAAAACGCAATTATTATCGACAAAAAGGAAAAGACGTTAAGAACTTAAGCTTCGGTAGTATTTAATTGCACATAAACTGGAAAGTGATCACTATATCCTCCTTTATATTTTTTGCCAACATAAGTTCTAAACGGTTGCCCTTTATATTTCCCTTTATACTGCGTTAAAAACTTTTCATCAAAAATATCTGCACTGTCAAATTTTAGCTTATTATTTTGGGTTTCGAAGAAATTAGTAGAAAATAAAATTTGATCAAATAAATTCCACTTAAAATTATGATTTGAACTTCCTCTACTATAGGATAACATTGTTTCCATAGGATTGTAGAGTTCTCCTTTATTGGAAAGAAGTTTTATACTTTCATTACTTGGGTTGTCATTAAAATCACCCATGACAAGAATTTTAGCATTTGGGTCTTCTGATTTCAATTGATTGATAATTTCTATAACTTTTTCTGAAGCTTTCATGCGCTTTGGCATAGATTCCAATTCGCCTTCACGTCTCGAAGGCCAATGGTTAACAATACAATGAACTTTTTCAGAATGCAGAATTCCTGATACCAACAAAATGTCTCTCGTATAATCTTGGTCTCCTATTTCATCTTCAAGATAGACTGAAAATGTCTTAGAGTTTTCAACTGTAAAATCCGTTTTATCATAAATCAAAGCGACATCTATACCTCTTTCGTCTTGAGAGTTATAGTGTACAATCCCATAATCAAACGGTTCTAAATCTTTACTTTCGATTAAATCTTGAAGTACATTCTTGTTTTCAACCTCAGCCAAACCTATAATTGTTGGTGGTTTTTGAGTGTCAATAAATCCAATTTTAGAAATGACCTGACCTAATTTGAAAAGTTTTCGATCATACCGTTTTTTTGTCCAGCGCTTATCTGAGCCTGGCAAAAAATCGTTATCATGCTTGGTGGCATCATTATAGATATCGAATAGATTTTCGAGGTTATAAAATGCAACCGTATATGTCATTGTATTTAAATCTTGGGAATTCATGTCACAAATTTAAATTTTAAAATGTAATATGAGGAATTTTCAATTACGTAACTTTGTAAATTATTTGACTTTATGATTGAAAAAAAAGATATAGGATTAGAAAAAGCAGTACTTATTGGTGTTGTTACCAGAGATCAAAATGAAGAACAGTCTAATGAATATTTAGATGAACTCGAGTTTTTGACCTATACTGCAGGAGGTGAAGTTTTAAAACGTTTTACCCAAAAAATGGAGATGCCAAATCCAAAAACTTTTATTGGTTCTGGTAAAATGCAAGAGGTACAGAGTTATATTGAAGAACATAATGTTGGAACTGCAATTTTTGATGACGAACTTTCTGCAGGCCAAGAACGAAGCATTAGTAAAATATTAGGTTGTAAAGTGTTGGACAGAACTAATCTCATCCTCGATATCTTTGCTCAACGAGCAACAACAAGTTATGCTCGTACCCAAGTAGAATTAGCTCAATGCGAATATTTACTTCCTAGGCTTAAAGGAATGTGGACACACCTTGAACGACAAAAAGGTGGAATTGGAATGCGCGGTCCTGGTGAGACCGAAATTGAAACCGATAGACGTATTGTACGTGACAAAATTGCTTTACTAAAAGCAAAAATTAAAACGATTGACAAACAAATGGCTGTACAGCGTGGCAATCGAGGCAAAATGGTTCGCGTTGCTTTAGTTGGATATACCAATGTTGGAAAGTCAACATTAATGAATGTCGTTAGCAAAAGTGATGTTTTTGCTGAAAATAAATTATTTGCAACTTTAGACACTACAGTAAGAAAAGTGGTGATACAAAATTTACCTTTTTTGTTAACTGACACTGTAGGTTTTATCAGAAAATTACCGACGCAATTAATTGAGTCCTTCAAAAGCACATTGGACGAAGTTAGAGAAGCCGATTTATTACTTCATGTTGTTGATATTTCGCACCCAAACTTTGAAGAACATATAGAATCTGTAAATAAGATTCTTGGTGAAATAGATAGTTCTGACAAACCAATTATTATGGTATTTAACAAGATAGATACCTATGTAGCTGAACCATTTGATGATGATGATTTGGTAACCGAAAGAACCTCATTACATTACTCTCTTGATGAGTGGAAAAACACTTGGATGAATCGCGTTGGAAAAAATGCACTGTTCATTTCGGCATTAAACAAGGAGAACATAGATACGTTCAAAAAACGAATCTATGATGAAGTAAGAGAAATTCACGTGACGCGCTTCCCTTATAATCATTTTTTGTATCCTGATTATTCCGAAGAAACCAAATAATTAGCTATTCATTATAAAAAAAGCATCTCGAAATTATCGGGATGCTTTTTTTATAATGAAATCTGTGATTTAGAATTTGTAAGTCAGTCCTAAAGTATAATAGGTTTGTAAGTCGTTATCCACATTATCAAATGTAGGCGTATCTGCTACATCTCCATCAAAATTAGCCAAAGCGAAATTTAATGCTTCTTGCTTGTTACTTCTTAATCCGAAGTCAAAACCAACACCTATCATTTTCCAAAGGGTATAGCTAAAAGAATTGGTCCAAGTTACGTTAGACAAATCTCCACTTTTATAACTTTGAAACATTGATAAATTAGATTTAAAAGCTACAGCTCCAATTTGTCGTGTATAATCAGCTACAATTTTCGCACCTAAAGAAGATTCAAAAACAGAATCATTTTCTGCAAATACAAAGTTGTAGTTTAATGGATGAATCACAACGATCAAATTTTCAATTGGTGTCCATGTTGCACCAACACCAAGATCTAAATATCCTGGATCATTGAAGTTGTTTAAAAGCGTAGTTCTATATTCCATTAATCCTGAGATAGCGAATTTCTCACTTAATTTTCTTCCGTATAAAGAAGAAATATTAAAAATATCTGTTGTTGGTTCGAAATCGTCACTATCTAAATCGGTGTCTTTGTTGTCTAACTTTGTCCAGTTTAAATTAGTTGTTAAAGCATTTCTCCAGAAAAATTTATCCTGAATTAAATTAGCATATCCATTAACTGTAAACCCTATGTTTCCAGAGGAGTTATTTGGTGCAGCTTGAGCATAGTAGTTTTTGAAGTTAGATAAACTTCCTCCAATAACACCAAAGGCACCAACTCTCCAACCTGGTAAAGCGTCTATTTGTCCTTGCAATGCATCTGCTTCGGCTTGGGCTGCATCAGCAACAGCTTGTTTTTCTGCTTTTTGGGCTTGCAACTCTTCTTTAGTTTGCGAAAAACCAAAAGCCATTGATAACATCAATACTGCAGTTAAAAGTAATTTTTTAGTCATAATTTTAGTTTTAATAGTTTCCGATTTATTAATTCGAGTGTAAATATAATTTATTAGTCACTTGAACACCAGTTATTTGAAATAAAATAGAAATGTGAATTGTTAAATTGGACACACCGTTTACTTAAAAGTCACAACGACAGTTTTATTTTCTTTTGAAAAGAGGAACCGAGGAACATGCTTCTCCATACATGATAGATTTAGCCACTGGTTTTAATTTGCTAGACAGCATAATATAAGCATTTGAAGGTACAGGTTTGTTTGCACATCCTTTTATAATAATTGGTTTATCTATATAAGGTTTAAGATCAAGTGTATTGATAATATCTAGATAGATTACCGTCTCAAGAGTTTCTAAATCACCTATACATACGTTGTTGACATAAGGTTGTAACTCAACAGTTAAGAGCATGTAAGCCCAAGCAGGAATAATCGCATCGGTAGAACAAGTTAAGGCGACATATTGATTTTGATGCGTAGACCAATCATAATCATTAACTAGTTGTCTAAACTCTTTTTCTCTAAGCACAAAGCCTTCATATAACCAATCTTTGATATCAAAAACAAATCGTTCGCCTTCAGGATAGAAGTCTTCAAGATCTACAACCATCAATTTACTTTGCGCAACTCTATTTATGATCTCATCAGCCATATTAAAGCATTCCTAATTCGAGTTTTGCTTCTTCACTCATTAAGTCTTGAGTCCAAGGCGGATCGAAAGTAATTTCAACCTCAGCAGATTTCACGTCGTTTAATGACTTGACTTTTTCTTCAACTTCTAAGGGAAGTGTCTCTGCAACTGGACAGTTTGGTGTAGTTAAAGTCATTAAGATTTTGACCTCATAATCCTCATTGACGAACACGTCGTAAATAAGGCCTAATTCGTAAATATCAACCGGAATTTCTGGATCGAAAATTGTTTTAATAACTCTTATTATTTTTTCACCTAAAAGGTTTGTGTCTAATGTTGTCTCGCTCATCTTGAACTAGTTTAATTGTGTTTGGTATGCAATCGCATACATTTTGATTTGTTTAACCATACTAACCAATCCGTTGGCTCGTGTTGGAGATAAATGTTCTTTAAGACCTATTTTGTCGATAAAATCGGTATTGCTTTCAATAATAGCTTTTGGATGTTGATTAGAAAATGTTCTAATCAAAATGGCTATAATACCTTTGGTAATAATCGCATCACTATCTGCAGTAAAAGTCAAACTATCATCATCCATTTCAGCATGCAGCCAAACCTTACTTTGACAGCCTTTAATGATATTGTCTTCAGTCTTGAATTCTAAGTCTATTAGAGGCAGACTCTTCCCAAGATCTATCATATATTGGTAACGTTCCTCCCAATCCTCAAACATTGAAAACTCATCTATTAGTTCTTCTTGTATTTCTGCAATTGTCATCTTCAATTTTTTAGCTGTAGCAACATTCATTTCCAAAGACACAAAGATAAGGCTTCTCTATTGTTTCTCAACAATAGCTTTGATAGATAATATCTTTTCTACGAGGTCATTAATTGTTTTAGGAGGTTTTCCATGATCAAAGTTATTGGTTCTATATATCTCTTCTCCTTTTGAAATTTCTAAGGAAGCTGCTGGTTCAGCATCATATTGATGTGTTTTAGAAGGTGCTTCTAACTCTGAAAGTGATGTTTCATCAATCTCTTTTAATAATTTGATAAAGGCTTCTTTTTCTTTCTTCGGAATTAGACGTGTTGTCATATCCTTTAAGTTATAATCCTTTGTATATGTTATAGAATCTCCTTCAATCCATATTTGCAAATAAAACCCTCTTGTCGAAGCACGATAGCTGATTTTCATATTTTCCTGAAGTCTCATTTCTGACGTTTCCACAGTCATTTCTGTTGTCACATCATTTGTTGCCGCCTGCGCTTTATTTTTATCACATTCTTTTGCTGAAATCAGTATAACGAGTAAACTTATAATTAGTTTCATACTATCAATTTTTAAGTGTTTATAGTAATATTACAAAAAAGAAGCCAAACTTTATGACAACATCATTTTGGCTTTCTTAACACCTTCAATTAAAGCATCTATTTCGGCTTTCGTATTGTAAAATGCAAACGATGCCCTTATCGTTCCCGGAATATTAAAGAAATCCATAATAGGTTGTGCACAATGATGACCTGTTCGAACTGCAATTCCCATTTTATCTAGAATTGTCCCAACATCATATGGATGAATCCCTTCTAGATTAAAAGAGATGACTGACGTTTTATGACTAAGATCTTTTGGACCAATGATATTCAAACCGTCAATTTGTAATAACTGTTCTGTAGCATATTTTAAAAGCTCATGCTCGTAAGATGCTATGGCATCAAAACCAATGGCATTCATATAATCTACAGCAGCTCCAAAAGCAATGCCTCCACAAATATTTGGCGTTCCTGCTTCAAACTTATGTGGCAAGCCAGCATAGGTGGTTTTCTCAAAAGTAACTTGATCTATCATTTCACCTCCACCTTGGTAAGGCGGCAATTTATTAAGCCATTCCTCTTTTCCGTAGAGCATACCAACGCCTGTTGGTCCACACATTTTATGAGCTGATGTGACATAAAAATCAACATCCAAGGCTTGAACATCTGGTTTGATATGCGGACACGATTGCGCGCCATCCACTAAAACAGCTGCACCAACTTGATGCGCCTTATAAATCATCTCTTCAATGGGATTAATCGTTCCTAATGCATTTGAGATATGGTTAACAAAAACGAGTTTTGTGTGTTCTGAAAGCAAAGCGTCATAGGCACTCATAATCAACTCTCCATTGGTATTCATAGGAATCACTTTCAAAGTAGCGCCAGTACGTTCACATAACATTTGCCACGGCACAATATTACTATGATGTTCTAAAGCCGAAACCAAAACCTCATCCTTTTTCTGGAGTAAACTTGAGAATCCATTTGCTACCAAATTGATCCCATGAGTCGTTCCAGATGTTAAAATGACTTCATGGCTATGCTTCGTATTGAAATGCTTCTGAATCTTTAAGCGCGCTTCTTCATATAGATCGGTTGCTTCCTGGCTTAACGTATGAACACCTCTATGAATATTTGCGTTATAATTAGAGTAATAATCAACAATCACATCAATCACCTGTTGTGGTGTTTGTGAGGTGGCTGCATTATCAAAATATATTAAGGGCTTCCCGTTGACCTTTCGGTTCAGGATTGGGAAATCTTCTCTGATTTTATCGACTTTTAGCATGGCTTTTAATTTTTACTAGCCCAGATTGAGGCATTTGTTGGAGCTCCTCGCAGAGAGCGACTGCCGAAAGCTGGAAATAGCTTCAAATACTAATTATGATTCTTATTTAAAGATTCTTACGCTTTATGGAACTAAAGATTAAACCCAATATTCACACCTAATTTATTAGCGATAATCTTAGTGATACGTTGTTTGATTTCGGGAATTTTAACTGAATTTAAAACGTTATTACTAAACGCAAACATTAATAAGGCTTTGGCTTCTTTTTCTGGAATTCCGCGAGAGCGCATATAAAACATTGCACTTTCATCTAATTGACCAATAGTACAACCATGTGAACATTTTACATCATCTGCAAAAATCTCTAACTGAGGCTTGCTATTAATTGATGCTTTATCACTCAATAATATATTATTATTAGATTGAAACGCATTTGTTTTTTGAGCTTCTTTATTTACAACAACCTTTCCATTAAAAACACCCGTAGACTTATCTGAAAAAATACCTTTATAATCTTGATGACTTTCACAATTTGGTTCTATGTGATGCACCAACGTATTATGATCTACATGTTGCTTGTCTCCAATAATAGTAACGCCGTTTAAAGTGGAGTCTATACGCTCACCATTTTGATAGAAATTAAGATTATTACGTGTTAATTTTCCGCCGAAAGTAAAGGTATGCATTGAGACATGACTTTGTCTTTTTTGATTGATAGATGTATTATCAATCAATGATGCGCTTTCTTTATCGTTTTGGATTTTATAATAGTCAACAATTGCTCTTTTATTAGCAAATATCTCTGTAACACTATTAGTTAAAACAGGATTTTCAGTCAAACTTTGATGACGTTCAATAATCTGAACATGAGAATTTTCATCTACAACAATCAAGTTACGAGGTTGCAACATTACAGCCGATTCATTTCCTGTTGAGAAATGAATAATCTGAATTGGTTTTGCTACCAATTTATTCTTTGGAATATGTATGTATGCACCTTCTTGAGAGAATGCTGTGTTTAGAGATGATAAGCCGTCTTTTGAAGCCACTTTATTGAAATAGTTTTCAATAATAAGTTGATACTTTGGTTTTGATAAAGCAGACGACATTAGGCATACATCAATACCATCATGTGTGGTTTGTGATAAATGTGAAGAATACTTTCCGTCGATAAAAATAATCTTGTAGCTATCGATATCGTGAATGAAATATTTCTTAACATCGCTGTATTCAATGGCGTTTTCTTGCTTCGGAAAAACGCTATAATCATGTTTTAAAACACTGTTTAATGACGTGTATTTCCAAGCTTCATCACGCTTAGATGGAAAGCCTATATCTTCAAATGTTTTTATCGCTTTACTACGCACATTATGAACTGGAGCATCGATATCTACCGTGTTCTCAAATGCCATAAATGACGATACTAATTTATCTTTTAAATCCATTGTTTCAGTTTTCAGTCTCAGTCTCAGTCTCAGTTTTGAATAAACACAAACCGCATTTTATGACCTTCCGACCTTTAATTTGCATATTCAGTTTAAGTAAGCTAGTGCAAACTACCACTGAATACTGTGAACTAATTAAGCGTCAACTTCTTCTTTAATCCAATCGTAACCTTTTTCTTCCAACTCGTGCGCCAATTCTTTTGTTCCAGATTTCACAATACGACCATTGTGTAAAACATGCACAAAATCTGGCACTATATAATCTAACAAACGTTGGTAATGTGTAATCACAATCACAGCATTATCTTTACTCTTAAGCTTGTTTACGCCATTTGCAACAATACGCAACGCATCAATATCTAAACCAGAATCTGTTTCATCCAAGATCGCCAGTTTAGGCTCTAACATTGCCATTTGGAAAATTTCATTACGTTTTTTCTCTCCCCCAGAAAATCCTTGGTTTAAAGAACGTGACAAAAACTTTCTATCAATTTCAAGGAGTTCAGATTTTTCACGAATCATTTTCAGCATTTCTTTAGCAGGCATGTCTTCTAAGCCTTTTGCTTTTCTAGTTTGGTTGATTGCGGTTTTCATAAAGTTAGTAACACTAACTCCAGGAATTTCAACTGGATATTGAAATGATAAGAAGATACCTTTATGAGCACGTTCTTCTGCAGCCAATTCGTCAATATCTTCACCATTTAAAAGGATCTCTCCTTTGTCAACTTCATATTCCTCTTTACCTGCAATAACAGCAGCTAATGTGCTTTTTCCAGAACCATTTGGCCCCATAATCGCATGGACTTCTCCTGCTTTTACTTCTAAATTAATGCCTCTTAAAATGGCCTTATCTTCAACACTTGCGTGTAAATTATTTATTTTTAACATACTATTTGCTACCTAGTTTAATAACTTCGTTTTCGTTTGGATTAGGTTCAGACACCTGTAATATTTCTTTTATTTCAATGATATCTTCCCAACCTTCAACGTTAGGATCTTTTTTAAACATTCGTCCGCGAATGGTTACTGGAACCATATCTGTATCTTCTGTTTTATATTGCTGCACTTGTCGATCTAATTCGTGCATTTTTTTGTCGATGACAATACCATACATTTGAGTAGATGTTTGTAACACAGCCGCTTTATCTTTTTCTGAATAAATAAAGTTACCTTGTAATGCAATTAGACCGTCGCTTTGCTTTAGGGTCTTTCCTGGTTCGGCAACTATAGTTTTATCTTCTTGAGTTGCTTCAGTATCATTTTTTTTATCTTCTTTACAGCTTATTGTAACTGCGAAAATCATAAATAGTAAAACTGCTTTTTTCATAATCTTAGTTTTATCCTACAGAACCTTCTAAACTTATTTCTAATAATTTTTGTGCTTCTACGGCAAATTCCATTGGCAACTTATTAAGCACTTCTTTGCTAAACCCGTTAACAATTAAGGCAATGGCTTTTTCGGTATCAATACCACGTTGATTACAGTAGAAAATTTGATCTTCACCAATTTTACTAGTTGTTGCTTCGTGTTCTATTTGAGCCGTTTTATTTTTAACTTCTATGTACGGAAATGTATGCGCTCCACATTCGTTACCCATTAATAAACTGTCACACTGAGAGAAGTTACGTGCATTGTCAGCTCTTGAGCTTATTTGTACTAATCCTCTGTATGAGTTTTGAGATTTTCCTGCTGAAATTCCTTTGGAAATAATTGTGGATTTTGTGTTTTTCCCTAAGTGAATCATCTTTGTGCCTGTATCTGCTTGCTGATAGTTATTAGTCACAGCAATAGAATAAAATTCGCCTACCGAATTATCACCTTTCAAAATGCATGAAGGATATTTCCAAGTCACAGCACTTCCTGTTTCTACTTGAGTCCAAGAGATTTTCGCATTTTTCTCACATAGACCACGTTTGGTAACAAAGTTGTAAACGCCTCCTATACCTTCGGCGTTTCCAGGATACCAGTTTTGAACAGTAGAATATTTAATTTCTGCATCATCTAAGGCAACTAACTCTACAACTGCGGCATGCAATTGGTTTTCATCACGACTTGGTGCTGTACAACCTTCTAGGTAAGACACATAACTACCTTCATCTGCGATAACAAGCGTTCTTTCAAATTGACCTGTTCCTGCTTGATTGATTCTAAAGTATGTTGACAATTCCATTGGGCAACGTACGCCTTTTGGAATGTAGCAAAAACTACCATCACTAAACACGGCACTATTTAAAGCAGCATAGAAATTATCTTTCTGCGGAACAACAGTTCCTAAATATTTTTTAACGAGTTCTGGATGTTCTTTTATAGCTTCGGAAATACTCATGAAGATAATTCCTTTCTCGCCTAAAGTCTTTTTAAATGTTGTTGCTACTGAAACAGAATCTACAACAATATCCATTGCCACATTATTCATCTTCTTCTGTTCATCTACCGAAATACCCAGTTTTTTATACATCGCTAATAGATCTGGATCTACGTCATCTAATGTTTTATTTGGATCTACAGCTACAGGAGCAGAATAATAAGCTATGGCTTGAAAATCTGGTTTTTTATAATGTACATTCGCCCATTCAGGTTCTGCCATTTTTTTCCATGCACTAAATGCTTCTAATCGCCATTCAGTCATCCATTCAGGCTCTTCTTTTTTCTTAGAAATAGCGCGAACAATGTCTTCATTTAAACCAATAGGAAAGGTTTCTGATTCAATGTCTGTATAAAAACCATACTCGTATTCTTTGGTTTTTAATTCTTCCCTTAAATCATCTTCTGTATATTTATTACTCATAAATCTTTTTTAAAGTGAGAAAGATTCTCCACAACCACAGGTTCGATTAGCATTAGGATTGTTAAACACAAATCCTGCACCATTTAACCCTCCAGAATACTCTAAGGTTGTACCTATCAAATACAAAAAGCTCTTTTTATCAACGATGATTTTAACACCATTATCTTCAAAAACTTTATCGTCTTCCTTTTGTTCCTTATCAAACTTCAAATCATACGACAAACCAGAGCATCCACCACTTTTCACACCAACTCTAACAAAGTCGGTAGCGCTATAGCCATCATCGCTCATGAGCTCAATTACTTTCTTTTTAGCTGTATCTGATACTTTAATCATGTCTTATATAGAATTTGTCTAAATAGATTGCAAATATAAGACATAAGTAGTGTTAATTCATAATTCCTAACATTATATTAGCAAATAATAGCATAGGCTTATGTTATACATATAAAGAATGTATATTGATTAAAACCTAATTAACAAATCAGGTGTTTTTTAAACCGAAAATTGCTTTCTAGAACACTGGTTATTTAAAAGAAAAAGCTGTCTTAACGCTGTATTGATATCTCGGTTTTTAAATGGAATTACTTCGAACTCTCCGCTATCACTAACCGAAATTTTTGAATTGCAGGTTTTACATGTCAATTCATCATTAGAAGGAATCGTCATTGATGAGCGCTCTAAATTATGTCCAAATACCGAGCATGATAGCTCGTTAGTAGTGTTGGTTTGCATAGTAGGTAATAAGATTTGGGATGGCTAACATAAGGGTTTTAGTTTTGAATATCGTTGAAATACACGTTTTTTCGATGAAATACACGTTTTAAGATTTCTGAAGACCTTAAAAATACCTTAAATGAATACTTTGCTTCAAAAAAAGCTCCTATTTTTGCAGCATGATAGAAGATAAAAATCCGCAACGTACCTCATTAGAACAGCTAGGAGAGTTTGGTCTTATTGAGCATTTGACTAAGAATTTTGACATTAAACAAACATCTACAGTTAGAAGTATTGGTGACGATGCTGCTGTCTTAGATTTTAAATCCAACCCTATTGTAGTTACTACAGATTTACTGGTGGAGAATGTTCATTTTGATCTCTCTTATGTTCCTCTAAAACATTTGGGTTACAAAGCTGTGATTGTCAACTTGAGTGATGTGTATGCCATGAATGCCGTTGCGACTCAAATTACAGTTTCTATTGCCGTATCCAATCGTTTTCCTCTTGAGGCTTTAGAAGAATTATATGCTGGAATTGAAACTGCCGCAAAGGTTTACAATATTGATGTTGTAGGAGGAGATACAACCTCTTCTACAACAGGTCTTATCATTTCGATAACCGCAATTGGTGAATCTAAAAAAGAAGATATTGTTTATAGAGATGGTGCAAAACCTAATGACTTACTTGTAGTCACTGGTGATATTGGCGCAGCCTATATGGGATTGCAAGTATTAGAACGCGAAAAAGAAGTATTTAAAGTAAACCCTCAAAATCAGCCAGATTTAGAGCTTTATACGTACATCATAGAACGACAATTAAGGCCTGAAGCAAGAAAGGATATTGTAGAACTACTAAAAAAACTAGATGTAAAACCAACATCTATGATTGATATTAGCGATGGTTTGTCTTCAGAAGTCATACATATTTGCAAACAAAGTGATGTAGGTGTTGAGATTTATGAGAATAAAATTCCGTTAGACCCTCAAGTCATTTCTACTTGTGAAGAATTCAATGTAGATAGCACAACTATGGCTTTAAATGGGGGTGAGGATTATGAGTTATTGATGACAATTTCTCAGGAAGACTTCCCTAAGATAAAAGGCAACCCAGACCTTACGGTCATAGGTTATATCACAGAAAAAGAAAGAGGTATGCACTTAATCACACGAGGCGAACAAGTAGTTCCTATTATAGCTAAAGGTTGGAATGCTATGAAAAATGAGGAGTAAAATCTAATACTGGTTGCTCAACAGGTGCAGCTTTTACAACTGCTTTTTGCTGAATTCTTAGAGCTCTTCTATTATGAATTCGTTCTAAAACCGAATTGATTTCTTTATACTTTGGTGTTAGTAGTGTTAAACCACCTTTACCATCTGTTGTAACTTCAGAACTACAATGCAAACATTTGTATTCTTTTACGTGATATGTAATATTTTTGGATACGTCGTAGTGGTGACCAAAAATTGAGCAGTAGAGACTTTTCACTGTATTAAATTATTTAGTTATTAAATTAGAGGATATCTAAATATATAAAAATCAAATAAAAAGGTGAGATTTTACCTTAATATATCGATGAACTGAGTGATTTATTCTTTAAACGTGACATTCTGCGTGTATAAATGTCTTCTAAAATGGCATTTATCTCCTGATACTTAGGCGTTAATTCTGTAAGTTTACCATTACTATTTGTAGTTAATTGACGCCTACAACATTTGCAAGTATACTCTTTTACATGCAAAGTTACTTTTTTAGTCATCTCATAATTATGACCAAATATATCGCAGTAAATTCTTAACGGACTGGAAGACTTCGTAGTAGTATTTTTCATGACTCTTAGATTTGGGGACTATAAACCTATTAAAAAAAAGACATTTAAACGCCTAAAAGTAATTTTATTCGATAAAACGCTTTAATATGTAGGTTAATTCTGATTTATTCTCAATATGACTCATATGTCCATAGCTTAATTGATGACAAACTATAGAAGAGTCTTTTGTTTCTCTTAATATACGACTACTATCAACTACTGGATCTTTTAATCCAATGATGATTGTTTTTTTAGAATTCAAACCCTTATAAAATTCAAGCTTGTCTTCTCTAATGCACATGCCCTCTTGCGCTGCCATATAACCTTGTAAAGGTGTCTTTAAGGCTCCTTTCAAAGCAGATTCCAATTCTTTTTTATGAGTTGTTTTACTTTCCGAAGAAAATAAATTTGTAAACGACATACGCACCATAGCTTCATAATTATTTTGTGCCAGCTTATTGGCTCTTCTTCGTAATTCTATTCGCTCGTTATCATCTGCATAATAGGTGGAATTCATCAAACACATTCTTGAAATTGCATTTGGTTTACTTTCTGCTAAAGCCAAAGCAACATATCCACCCATAGAATGACCTATAATTGTATATCGTTTGATTTTTAAATGATTCAATACTGCTAAAACGGTATTAGCCATATCACTCATGGTATGAATATAGCCCAAACATCCCGTTTGACCATGACCCAACAAATCAACACAAATCACACGATGACTTTCAAGTAACGTGGGTTTAATATCTGTCCACATTGTTGAATTCTCTAGAAAACCATGAAGTAAAATTACCACATCACCTTTACCCTCATCTTTATAAAAAACTGGAATGCCTTTATACTGTAATATCATAGTTACAAAGATACAGTATGAGCGGATTTTGCAATTAAGTATTTACTATATTTGATGACAACCTCTAAAATCACTTTATTGAATTCTAGAAAAGAACTTTTTATTACAAGTTTTGGATTATTCTCTCTGTTCTTTGGAGCAGGAAATTTATTATTACCGCCTCTCTTAGGCTACAACGCTGGAGACAATTGGTTTTGGGTCGCTGTAGGTTTTATGATTACTGCTGTGGTGATTCCTATTATTGGTATTTTAGCTCATGCTAAGTTACAAGGGACTCTATATGACTTTGGCAAGAAAGTTTCTCCTCAATTTAGTCTCATTTATTGTATTCTCATTTATGTTATTGCTGTTGCCATACCATCACCAAGAACAGCTGCTGCAACACACGAAATTGCTATTCACCCATCCTTTGGGACGAGTCCGTTACTAACAAGTGCTATTTATTTTGCACTCGTTTTAGTGTTTGTTCTCAATCGCTCAAAGATGCTCAGCTTTATAGGTAAGTTCTTGACACCATTAATTGTGATTATACTATTGATGGTTATTGGAATCGGACTCTTTTCTTCGGAAATGGTTACGAGCACATCACAATTTGACACACCAATAGTTAGTGGAATCCTAGAAGGCTACCAAACCTTTGATGCCATTGGCGCAGTGGTTGTTGGCGCTTTTATTATTATTTCTATCAACTTGCGAAACAAAGGTAGTTTTGAAGAAAAGAAAACACTTATCGCTAAATCTGGTTGGATAGCTGGTTTTGGTTTATTTATAATTTATGCTGGATTGATTTCTGTAGGTGCATATTATGGATCTCAAATCGATATTGATTCAGAATTAAGTAACGATATGCAACGTGCAAACTTATTAAGAGGCATTAGTATTGCAGCTTTAGGGAATTTTGGAAATACTATTTTAAGCATCTTAATTTCATTGGCTTGTTTTACAACTGCAGTAGGTATAATTGCCGGAACTGCCGATTATTTTAAAGGTTTACTTGGCAATTCACAATCGGTTTATAGCATAACTTCAATTATGGCCTGCGTATTTGGCGTTGTTGTAGGTCAATTAGATTTTCATTCAATTATTGTCATCGCCATTCCTGTTCTATATTTTATTTATCCAATAACGATTGTGCTTATATTTTTAAATGTATTACCAAAACAATTTGCCACACCTATAGTGTTTAGAGCAGTAGTGATTGTGACATTAGTCTTTAGTATTCCCGATGTAATTGGGTTCATAAGTCCGTCGGAAGCCTTCCAAGATGCCATCAAATACATCCCTTTAGCAAAGCATCAATTAGGATGGGTATTACCTGCATTGGTGACGTGCCTAGGTATTGGGTTGTTGGCAAATAAAACAAAAGAAGCCTAAAACATTTGCTTTAGGCTTCAAAATATATTCTGAATAGTTCTATGAATTCATTATCTCCTCAATCTCATCTGCTTCAATAGGGATATTACGCATTAAATTAAACGGTTCGCCTGTTTCTTGAATGACAACGTCATCTTCCAAACGAATTCCAAAACCTTCATCAGGAATGTAGATCCCAGGTTCTACTGTAAATACCATATTGGCTTGCATTGGCTCAGTTAAAATTCCGTAGTCATGCGTATCTAGTCCCATATGATGAGATGTACCATGCATGAAGTACTTTTTATAGGCAGGCCAATCTTTGTTTTCATTTTGAACATCAGCTTTATCCAGTAAGCCAAGACCTAATAATTCTGAAGTCATTAATTTCCCAACCTCAACATGATAAGCTTCCCATAGCGCTCCTGGCACTAGTAGTTTTGTAGCCTCATCTTTCACACGATTAACCGCATTATAAACTGCTCTTTGTCTGTCAGAAAAACGTCCAGATACAGGAATAGTTCTGGTCATATCACTACTGTAATTGGCATACTCTGCACCAACATCCATTAGGATTAAGTCACCAGCTTTACACTGTTGATTGTTTTCTATGTAATGCAAGACATTGGCATTATTACCAGCAGCTACAATTGGCGTGTAAGCGAATTTTTTTGAGCGATTTCGCAAAAATTCATGCATAAATTCTGCTTCAATCTCAAACTCCCAAACCTCTGGTTTGACAAAGTTTAATACTCGACGAAATCCTTTTTCGGTGATATCGCAGGCTTGCTGCAATAAGTCTAATTCAATTTGATTTTTAACTGAACGCAGACGCTGTAATATTGGGTTACTTTTGGCAACACTATGTGCTGGATATTTATCTTTCAACCATTTGGTATAACGGTCTTCGCGTGTTTCAGTTTCTACAGAAGCTCTGTAATGTTCATTGGTATTTATATAAACCGTATCGCATTGCGTCATTAACTCAAACATGATTTTTTCCATGTCTTGAAGCCAATACACTGTTTTAATTCCGCTGGTTTCAAGAGCCGCAGGTTTGGTTAATTTTTCACCTTCCCAAACAGCAATATGTTCGTTGGTTTCCTTTAAAAACAGAATTTCACGATGCTTTTCTTTAGGGCAATCTGGAAATAACACCAAAATACTCTCTTCTTGATCAACACCACTTAAATAAAAAATATCACGATGTTGTTCAAAAGGCATTGTACTATCTGCACTTATTGGGTATGTATCATTAGAATTAAAAACCGCTAAACTGCTTGGCTTCATTTGAGACATGAAGTTTTTGCGATTATTAATAAAAAGTTTGCGGTTTACTTTGTGGTATTTCATGAGAATATGAGTTTTAATTCTTGATGTCTTCAAAAATAATTAAAACATAAATGTATTTAGGTAGCCAAATGGCCTTAATTTATATTTTTACGAATTCGGCTCATATGTCTTGAAGAAATTCCTAAAAAAGATGCTAAATAATGAAGCGGAACTTGTTGTAATAATTTAGGGTCGTTACTTAATAACTTTTTATAGCGCTCTTCAGGAGTGAGCGTCAATAAGTCGATACGATAATCATCAATGAGATAAATTTGATTTTCAATAAGATTGTAATAAAATTTATTGAACGCCTTATTGCTTTTTAGTAAATAATGAAACGCATCTATCTCAATTACCCAAAGATTACAATCGCTAATTGCTTTTATATTTTTCCTTGAAGGAGTATTACTAATAAAGCTTTTAAGTGCAGACGTACACGAATTTTTCATAGCCAAGTATGTTGTCTTCTCTTCTCCCAAAACGGCTATTGAATGCTGCAAAACTCCAGCGTCGATAAAACAAAAATAAGAGCAAACTTTACCTTCTTTGACAAAGAAATCATTCTTTTTTAAATCCATATTTTGGAATGCATTCGAAATTTCTGAAATAAACTCTATAAGCTCTAAGTCATTAATAATAGCTTTTAAATACCTTTCAAAATTTGTTTTCATCACTTCATTTAATTTTTAAAGTACTCTAAAAATAGGCAGATTATAATAAAAAAGGCGCTCCAAATATTTGGAGCGCCTTTTTTAATGTAATTACTATAAAGCTATTTACTCATAGCATTCTTTATCATTCCAACGATAGCCATGACAACTCCGCCTCCAACACCACCACCCGCAACACTGCCAAGGATGCTAGATAAGTCCATACTTGAAGAAGCTTCAGCAGCTTCTGCTCCTCCTAATCCCAGCATTCCTAAAAGGTAACCTCCAAGTCCGCCTCCTAAGATTCCTACGATTGAATTACCAAGTGTTCCTAAAGAAAACTTTTTCATTAGTGTACCTGCTAGATTTCCTCCAACAGCACCACTAACCAATTGAATAATTAAAGGTAAATACTCTTCCATTTTAATAAAGTTGTTAGTTAATATTTTGAAAAGTAATAAAAAATTTAGTTAAAAAAACAAAAATGATTCAATGTAATTAACATATTTATGAAGAATCAGTAATTATCACAGGATTTGTTGCGTTTTTTCTCAAAAGATCCATCATTCATATTTGTTATCTTTATGTGCAATTAAAATCAACCATCATGTTAAAACGAATTTGTTTCTTCTTTCTTAGTACTTCATTATTTATAAACGCTCAACAACCAGCAACATCCTCTCAAACTATAGAAGATGCCTTATCAAAAAAGCAAAACCTTAGCGAAACGTCTTTAGTAAAAAATGTAGCGTTTGAAAATATTGGACCAACTATAATGAGTGGTCGTGTTACAGATTTGGCAGTCAATCCTGATAATCCAACCGAGTTTTATGTTGGTTATGCATCTGGAGGTGTTTGGCACACTATTAATAATGGGACAACATTTAATCCTATTCTTGATACTTCGGAAACTCAAAATGTTGGAGATATTGCTGTTGATTGGAAAACCAAAACCATTTGGGTTGGAACCGGAGAAAATAACAGTTCGCGCTCTAGCTATGCAGGTATTGGTATTTTAAAATCTACAGATAACGGAAAAACATGGCAAAATATGGGTCTAAAAGACGCTCATCATATCGGTCGTATTTTAATCAACCCAAACAATCCTGATGAAGTGGTCGTAGGTGCCACTGGGCATTTATACTCTCCAAACCAAGAACGTGGTATCTATAAAACTACTGATGGCGGAAAAACATGGTCGCAAAAATTGTTTGTGGATGATATGAGTGGAATTATTGATGTACAACACAATCCAAATAATTTTAATTTGATGTTTGCATCATCTTGGACCAAAGACCGTAAAGCATGGAATTTCGATGGTAACGGAAATAATTCTGCTATCTATAAAAGTACAGATGCAGGTAATACTTGGGCAAAAGTATCAACCGAAAAAAGTGGTTTTCCTACTGGTCAAGGCGTTGGACGAATTGGTTTAGCCGTTTATGATAATAATATTGTTTATGCTGTTCATGATAGTCAGTTTCGCAGACCTTCCGAAGATAAAGACGACGATTCAGATATGTTTTCTAAAGATGATTTTAAATCGATGACTACTGATGGCTTTCTAAAACTAGACAACAAAAAGCTTAATGAGTATTTAAAAATGAATGGCTTTCAAGAAAAATATAGAGCTGATAATGTAAAGCAAATGGTGAGAAGCGGAAACGTAAAACCTGCTGATCTTGCTAGTTATTTGGAAGATGCCAACTCTTTGCTTTTTGACACACCTGTTATTGGAACTGAAGTTTACAAAAGTACCGATGGTGGAATGACCTGGAAAAAAACACATGACGAATACCTAGATGGCATTTACCACAGTTATGGGTACTATTTTGGTCATATTTATGTGGCTCCAAACAATGCAGATAACATCTATATCTATGGTGTGCCAATTGTAAAATCAAAAGATAGCGGAAAAACATTTAAGTCTATAAGTGCAGATAACGTACATGCCGATCATCATGCTCTTTGGATCAATCCTAAAAACCCTAATCACCTTATAAATGGTAACGATGGTGGTGTTAATATCACCTATGATGATGGTGAAAACTGGATAAAAAACAATTCGCCTTCAGTAGGGCAATTTTATGCGATTAATATAGACAATGCCAAACCTTATAATGTCTATGGTGGCTTACAAGATAATGGTGTTTGGGTTGGTGCAAATAATGCTCGTGAAAATAAACGCTGGCATCAAAGCGGTCAATACCCCTGGAAACGTATTATGGGTGGAGACGGAATGCAAATTCAAATCGACAGTAGAGATCATAACATCGTATACACTGGTTTTCAATATGGAATTTATTTTAGACTCAATTTAGAAACCGAGGACCAAACTTACATTCAACCAAAACATGATTTGGGTGATACACCTTATCGATTTAATTGGCAAACGCCTATTTTGTTGTCACCTCACAATCAGGATATCTTGTATTTAGGTGGAAATAAATTAATGCGTTCTATGAATCAAGGAAACGATTGGACAGCCATTAGTGATGACCTAACTAATGGAGGTAAAAAAGGGAATGTTCCTTACGGAACTTTAACAGCTATAAGTGAATCTCCTTTTCAATTTGGAATGATTTATACAGGAAGTGATGATGGATTAGTATATATGACTAAAGATGCTGGTGGACGTTGGGAAAATATTTCTAACACATTACCAAAAGACCTTTGGGTAAGTCGTGTTGTGGCTTCTCAACATAAAAAGGAACGTGTTTATGTCACCTTAAATGGCTATCGTTGGGATGATTTTAAAGTGTATGCTTATAGGAGTAATGACTACGGAAGCACATGGAAAGACATCAGCTCTAATATTCCTGCTTCACCTGTAAATGTGATTAGAGAAGATTCTGAAAACGAAAATATATTATACCTAGGAACAGATAATGGTGCGTATGTATCCTTCAACCAAGGTCAAAGTTGGGAATCGTTTAGTAATGGCATCCCAAATGTGGCTGTCCATGATATTGTGATTCAGCCGGAATCTAAACATCTATTATTAGGAACTCATGGTCGAAGTATTTATAAAACTGATATTTCGCCGCTTCAGCAAATGGATGATAAGATGCAGTCAAAACCGACAACATTATTTAAGGCTGAGAATACTAGATTTTCTCCACGTTGGGGAAGTTCATTTAGCCAATTTTCCGATCCTTTTGAACCAGAGTTAGGCCTGTCTTTTTATTCTAATCTTTCCGAAGAAAAAACGATAAAAATAATGTCAGAAAAAGGAACTTTACTCAACGAAATGAAAGTTAGTGCTGACAAAGGATTTAACTATGCAAGTTATGATTTAACACTTACTGAAAAAGGCAAAAAAGCATTGCTTAAAGAAGACACAAGCATTGATATCAATAAAGCAGATAATGGTAAATATTATGTGCCAAAAGGGGTGTATACCATTCAAATTGGTGAAGAGGAAACAAGGTTTGAGGTAAAATAAATCTCAAGTATTTCTCTTATACTAAAACTCTGAATCGATGCAAAAGCTAAAAATCCTTACATAATTTGTTTTAGCACTTGTTGTGTCCTTTGGTGATGATCAAGACAACGCACCTCGACCTGCACAACCTAAATTAATCATCAAGTTAAAATTTGATCCTACTCAAGAACGTTTGGGCCTTTGAAGCCCTAGGCTTTACTACACAAGGTTAAGCTCCAGAAGGTGCAACCACTGTTCCGAACCCATTATTTGAATCATCGCCAATTCCACAAGGTTCTTGTGTGGTTACTGGCGCGTTTGAAAACGGATTAAGCATCACTGGTAATGAAACCCAAGATATTACAGTTGCACTTTCATTTTCTATCAATAATAGCTTTGAGTGGACCGAAGTTAATGCCGATGACAAATACGAACCCGAAGCTGCAGAACAAGTGGTGGATACGGGATTGAGAGGTTTAATTCATAGTACCTCAAATTAAAGCATTATTAATTCAAAATCCAATATTGTGAAAATAGAATCATCTAACATTTGACAACTATTCACACTTCTTTTGCATTTTTTTGACATGATTTAATAAAGCATGATTTAGTTTTAACATAAAGTTTTCATAAATAAAACTAAACCATTTCTTTTTCCGTTAGATAAAAAGATATTTGCAAACAAATTATTACTACTTATGTTAAAGTCCGCCCTATTACTACTTGCATTGTTTATCTCATCTGTTACCTTTTCTCAAGAAGATTTAAATAATGACCTCAAAATATTTCTCGATTGTAATGTATGTGACCACACATATATGAAGCAAAACCTTGGTAATGTTCAATTTGTAAGAGACCAAGGATTGAGTGATGTACACCTATTTTTTGTAACACAACGAAATGGAAGTGGGGGACGCTCCTATGACATCGAGTTTATTGGTAAAAATGAATTTGAAAACATCAACTATAAACTATCATTTTCTACAGATTCTAATATGACTCGTGATGATGTTAGAAAACGGACGCTAGAATATATTAAACTTGGTCTTGTTAGGTTTTGGATTGCGAATGATAATATGACAAACGTATCTGTATCTGTCCCAAGCCCGGAAAATGAAACGGAAGAAAAGGACGAAATAGATCCATGGAATTATTGGGTATTTAGAGTAGGAGCTAATGGGTATTTTAATGGTCAAGAATCTAATAATTCTAGCAATTTAAATATCAATCTTTCTGCTAGACGAGTTACAGAGAAAAATAAATTTTCGTTTAGAGTCAATTTTGGTGAAAACAAATCAACATTTACTTTTGATGGTGAAGATATAGTTGCTATAAATAATAACAAATCTTTAAATGTTAGTGATGTTATAAGCATTAACGACCATTGGTCTTATGGGTTATTCGGAAATATTGGAACATCGACCTACAGTAACTATGATTTATTTTGGCGCTTAAGACCAGCTCTTGAATATAACTTTTTTAAGTATGAAGAATCGGCAAAAAAGCAATTAATCTTATCCTACAGAAATGGATTAGTATCTAATAATTACATCGAACGCTCTGTCTTTGGCGAAGAAAAAGAACTCTTAGTCCAACATTCCTTTCTTTTAGGTGGAAGTGTACGTCAAGAATGGGGGAATATTAACGGCGAGGCATCTTTCAGTCAATACTTACATGACACCACTTTAAACAATTTAGGCTTTTTCCTCGGCGCGAACATTCGTGTGTTTAAAGGCTTCAACTTTAATGTAAGTGGTAATTATCGTATCACCAGAGACCAAATAAATCTTCCTGCAGGAGACATTTCATTAGAAGAATTATTATTACAACAACAGCAATTACAATCTGGTTACAACTACTTTGTTAGTATTGGTTTTAGCTACCAATTTGGGTCGATTTATAATTCGATAGTCAACCCAAGATTCAACTTTTAATTAAACCCATTCTAAATAATTAAAATAGAAGTGAAAATTTGTAGCGCACATCTACTAACCCTATCTTTGTTGTACAAATAATTAACTACAATTATAATGAGCGGAATTTTAAATTCTTCGATTGGAAGAAAGTTTGCCATGGCACTTTCAGCTTTTTTCCTCATGTTTTTCCTTTTACAACATTTTGCAATTAACATTCTTTCTGTATTTAATGCAGATACTTTTAATGAAGTATCACATTTTATGGGAACAAATCCATTAGTGCAATATGCCTTACAACCTGTTTTAATTTTAGGTGTAATCTTTCATTTTGTAATGGGTTTCATTCTTGAATTCAAGAATTGGAGTGCCAGAAAAATTAGTTATGCAAAAAACAATGGGGCGGCCAATTCATCATGGATGAGTCGTAATATGATTTGGAGTGGATTAGCTATATTAGCTTTTATTGGACTTCATTTTTACGATTTTTGGTTCCCAGAAATCAATACAAAATTCATAGTAGGTGACATGTCTGGTCTTGCAGATCCAAATAATGTAGAAAGTGGTTTTAGATATTTTGAAGAACTACAACACAAATTTCATAGTCATGTAAGAACCATATTATATGTTATTTCATTTGTCTTTTTAGCATTACACCTTCTTCATGGTTTTAATTCGGCATTCCAATCGGTTGGCGCAAATAACAAATACACAAAAGGTTTAATGGGATTTGGTAAGGCATATGCAATACTTGTTCCTTTAGGTTTTGTTTTTATAGCATTATTTCATCATTTTAAATACGTATTATCATAGCATATGGCAACTTTAGATTCTAAAACACCAAAAGGTCCAATTGCAGATAAGTGGACCAATTATAAAAATCACATTGACCTAGTGAATCCTGCAAACAAACGTAACATTGATGTTATTGTTGTTGGTACAGGATTAGCAGGTGGATCTGCCGCAGCAACATTAGCAGAACTAGGATATAACGTAAAAGCATTTTGTTTTCAAGATTCTCCTAGACGTGCACATTCAATTGCAGCTCAAGGTGGAATCAATGCGGCAAAGAACTATCAAGGTGATGGAGATTCTACTTACCGTTTATTTTATGACACCGTAAAAGGTGGTGATTACCGTTCACGTGAAGCTAACGTATATCGTTTAGCGGAAGTATCAGGAAATATTATTGATCAATGCGTTGCTCAAGGTGTTCCTTTTGCTCGTGAATATGGTGGGCTATTAGATAACCGTTCGTTTGGTGGTGTATTAGTGTCTAGAACATTTTATGCTGCAGGACAAACTGGTCAGCAATTATTATTAGGAGCATATTCTGCAATGAATCGTCAAATTGGACGAGGAAAAATCAAAATGTACAACCGTCATGAAATGCTTGACGTTGTAAAAGTTGATGGAAAAGCTCGTGGAATTATAACACGCAACTTAATTACTGGTGAGATTGAAAGACATTCGGCACATGCTGTTGTTTTAGGAACTGGTGGTTATGGTAATGTATTCTTCTTATCAACGAATGCGATGGGAAGTAATGTAACAGCAGCATGGAAAGCTCACAAACGTGGCGCCTACTTTGCAAACCCTTGTTACACACAAATTCACCCAACATGTATTCCTGTTTCTGGAGATCATCAATCTAAATTAACATTGATGTCTGAGTCTTTAAGAAATGATGGGCGTATTTGGGTGCCTAAACATGAGAAAGATGTTGAAGCTATAAAAAATGGAACATTAAAACCAATAGATTTAGCTGAAGAAGATCGTGATTACTATTTAGAGCGTCGTTATCCAGCCTTTGGTAACTTAGTGCCTCGTGATGTAGCATCTCGTGCAGCAAAAGAACGTTGTGATGCTGGCTTTGGAGTCAATGCAACTGGTGAAGCCGTGTTTTTAGATTTCGCTTCTGCAATTCAACGTTACGGAAAAGAAACTGCTCACGTCAAAGGTTTAAATGAAGATGATGCAGCACTGGTAAAACAATTAGGGCAAGAAGTAGTAAAAAACAAATACGGAAACTTATTCCAAATGTATGAGAAGATTGTAGATCAAGATCCATACAATACACCAATGATGATTTATCCAGCCGTTCACTATACTATGGGAGGCATTTGGGTCGATTATAATTTAATGACTACTGTTCCAGGCTTGTACTGTATTGGAGAAGCAAATTTCTCTGATCATGGCGCAAACAGACTTGGAGCTTCGGCATTAATGCAAGGTTTAGCAGATGGTTATTTCGTACTACCTTATACTATTGGAGATTATCTTTCTGATGATATTCGTACAGGTCCAATTTCTACAGACACTAAAGAATTTGAAGACGCTGAAAACGAAGTTAAAGAGATATTAAATTTCTTCGTAACTAATGAAGGGCAACATTCCGTTGATTATTTCCATAAGAAATTAGGGAAAATCATGTGGAATAAAGTAGGGATGTCTCGTAACGTCAAAGGGTTAACCGAAGCCATCTCAGAAATAAAAACATTACGTGAACAATTTTGGAAAGAAGTTAAAGTCCCTGGAACTAATGAAGAATACAATGAAGAGCTAGCAAAAGCTGGTCGTGTTGCAGATTTCTTAGAATTAGGAGAATTATTCGCGAAAGATGCTTTAGACAGAGAAGAATCTTGTGGAGGACACTTTAGAGAAGATGCGGTTGAATTAGATGGTGAACAAAAAGGCGAAGCAAAACGTGATGATGAACATTTCGCTTTTGTATCAGCTTGGGAATACAAAGGAGAACCAAGTGATGCTGTTTTACATAAAGAACAGTTGGAGTTTAATGATATCGAATTAAAACAAAGATCATACAAATAAGGAAAGCTATGAATTTAACGTTAAAAATATGGCGTCAAAAAAACGCTAACGATAAAGGAAGTTTAGTTGATTACAAAGTCAACGATATTTCACCAGATATGTCTTTCCTAGAAATGTTAGATGTATTAAACGAGCAGTTAATTAATAAAGGAGACGTACCTGTTGCTTTTGATCATGATTGCCGTGAAGGAATTTGCGGAATGTGCTCACTTTACATCAATGGAGAAGCTCATGGTCCAGATAGAGGCATCGCTACGTGTCAATTGCACATGCGCATGTTCAAGGATGGTGATACGATATATATCGAACCATTTAGAGCAAAGGCCTTCCCTGTGATTAAAGATTTAATTGTAGATAGAACCGCATTTGATCGCATCCAGCATGCTGGAGGATTTGTTTCAGTAAATACCTCTGGAAATACGATTGATGCGAATGTAATTCCTATAAATAAACAAGATGCAGACACCGCCTTTGAAGCAGCTACTTGTATTGGTTGTGGTGCATGTGTTGCGAGTTGTAAAAACTCCAGTGCCATGTTATTTGTTGGTGCAAAAGTATCACAATTTGCTTTACTTCCTCAAGGAAAAGTGGAAGCTACAGATCGTGTTTTAAATATGGTAAAACAGATGGATGAAGAAGGTTTTGGAAACTGTACAAATACTGGAGCGTGTGAGGTAGAATGTCCAAAAGGTATTTCTTTAGAGAACATCGCACGTCTGAATCAGGAATATTTGAAAGCATCGCTTAAAGGTTAAATTATCCAAATTCTAAATATATATTAAACCCAAGTAGCAACGACTTGGGTTTTTTTGTTTCTTTATACCTCAAATTAAGCCATGACTAATCCCATTTCATTTTATAAAGCCGAATTAGAACAACATCAAAATGAAGTTGCTTCACTTCAAAAAAAGATAATACTTCTAAGCACTTTACGTTTATTGGTGTTTACAGCTACAATTACAGCCATTTATTTGGCACGCTCTAATTGGCAAATAGCAACTATTTTAGGTATAATAGGATTGGGTGTTTTTCTGTTCTTACTATCCAAATATACCGATACAAAAGGAAAAAGAGAACTTCATAAAGCCATAGTTCATATTAATGAAGAGGAACTAAAAATTGCTTCTGGTGATTTTCATCATAGAAATACTGGAGATCAATTTCAAGACCCAAAACATTTTTATAGTTTGGATATCGATCTCTTCGGAAAAGGGTCTTTCTTTCAATATATAAACCGAACTATATCTTCGGAAGGGCAACTTCAACTAGCAAATACGCTAAAAGCAAATACTATTTCTCAAATTGAAGAACGACAAATAGCCATAAAGGAACTTTCCGAAAAAACAGAATGGACTCAACAATATGCGGCAACAGCAAGCTTAATAAAAACCGATACACCTGCTCCAAAAATCATCGATTGGTTAAAAACTCATAAGTCCTGCATCCCAAAGTCTATGAAATGGGTGCCTTTAATTTTCTCTTTAATCTCAATAAGCTTATTAGGGTTGGGAATTCTTAAAGTGATTGATATTTTACTCTTTGGTTACTGGATTTTTGTTGGGTTTGCCATCACAATAATCTACCTAAAAAACATCAATAAATTAGGTTTAAATAGTGATAAGGCTAAAGATTCGTTTAGACAATATGCTTCACTTCTCCTTCAAATAGAAAATGAAAGTTTTACGTCAGAGCTTCTTCAAGAGAAACAACAACAAATCCAATCTGAAAACAAAAAAGCATCTACTATATTTTCTGAGTTTTCAAAACATTTAGATGCTTTAGATAATCGTAATAATCTTATCGGAGCCATCTTCGGAAATGGGTACTTGCTGTCTGATATTAGAAACGCTTACAAAGTAGAACAGTGGATTTCAGAGTACGCACACAAGGTAGAAGATTGGTTTGAAGTGGTCTCATTTTTTGATGCATACAACAGTTTAGGTAATTATGCTTTTAATCATCAAGAGCATGTATTTCCAGAAATTTCAAAAGACAAAACGATTATAAATGCTAAAGGTTTAGGCCATCCATTACTCAACGCATCTAAACGTGTGGATAGTGATGTGAAAATTAATGGGCAAGAATTTTTTATTGTTACTGGAGCCAATATGGCTGGCAAAAGCACATTTCTTAGAACTATATCCTTACACATAGTTATGGCCAATGTTGGCTTGCCGGTTTCTGCTTCATCGAGTACGTATTCGCCTGTAAAACTCATTACGAGTATGCGAACTAGTGATTCGTTAACCGATGATAGTAGTTATTTCTTTTCGGAATTAACACGATTGAAATTCATCGTTGATGCTATTCTAAAGGAACCGTATTTTATTATTTTAGATGAAATATTAAAAGGTACGAACAGTACAGATAAAGCGATTGGTTCAAGAAAGTTTGTCGAGAAATTAGTTGCTGGCAACGCTACTGGTATTATAGCAACACACGATTTGAGTTTATGTGAAATTTCTGATCAACTCGATGAAGTGAAAAACTATTATTTTGATGCTGAAATAGTTAATGACGAGCTTTATTTTGACTACAAATTCAAAAAAGGCATTTGTCAAAATATGAATGCGAGTTTTCTATTGAAGAAGATGGAGATTGTTTAAAAAGTGTCTAAAAAACAAAAAGCCCATTCTCTTTGAGAATGGGCTTTTAATATTATTGGATTAAAATTCGATTAAGCTTCAAACGGCTCAATAGAAACAAAAGACTTACCATCTTTCTTCTTAGTGAATTTTACTAAACCATCAACTTTAGCATGTAAAGTGTGATCTTTTCCTCCATACACATTTTCACCTGGGTGATGTGTATTACCTCTTTGTCTAACGATAATGTTACCAGATATTGCAGCTTGACCTCCAAAGATCTTAACACCTAAGCGTTTCGATTCTGATTCTCTACCATTTTTAGAACTACCTACTCCTTTTTTATGAGCCATTGTCTTAAGGTTTTATATTGTTATTAATTAACTTAATGCAGCAATTAAATCAGCTTTCTTCATGGAAGAAATACCTTCAATTCCTTTAGCTTTTGCCATTTCTTTTAACTGTGCAACAGTCATTTTGCTTAAGTCTTGAGTTTCCTCTTCAACTTTTGCAGCTGGCTTAGCTTCTGCTTTAGGTTCTGCTTTTTTAGTTTCTTTTTTCGGAGCAGCTTTCTCAGTTTTCACTGGACTTGCTTTTTTAGCTCCTGAAGCAACAATGCTTTCAATTACGATTTCAGATAAAGATTGTCTGTGTCCGTTTTTTACACGGTAACCTTTTCTTCTTTTCTTTTTGAAAACTATCACTTTATCACCTTTAAGGTGCTTTAAGACTTTTGCACTTACTTGTGCTCCATCTATAGCTGGGGCGCCTAAAGTTACATTGTTACCATCGTCAATTAAAAGAACGTTATCGAAAGAAACTTTCTTACCTTCTTCTGTTGCTAAACGGTTAACAAAAACTTTTTGGTCTTTTTCAACTTTAAATTGATGCCCTGCTATCTCTACAATTGCGTACATAGCGTAACGTTTTTATTAATTATTGTTATTCAAAATGTGTACTTTCTATTCAGAAAGCGGGTGCAAATATACATTCTAATTAGTTAATCTACAAACGATTTATACGTTTTGATATAGATTCTGTCTTTTTTGTGTAATCACAGTAAACAATGGGGGTTCGCCAATAAAAAAAATGCTTTAACCGCCTTAAAGCTAAGTTTTAAGATTTTTTTTAATATGAAAATTTAAAAAAAGCAATGCTATTTGCTATTTTTGTGGAATAGTGTAACATTTTCTTAAAATGATGCACTTATGACACTAGTTGAAAAGATTAAAACAAACTCACAATTAATTTAAAACAAACTCACAATGAAAAAATGCCTATTAATTTTAGCCTCTTTGGTGCTAGTTGGCTTTTCGGCCAATGCTCAACAGGTTGAATTTGAAGAATTTGACTTAGATAACGGACTTCACGTTATTTTACACCAAGATAACACGGCTCCTGTAGTAACAGTTGGTGTAATGTATAATGTTGGAGGAAAAGATTTAGGAGGTAGCCCAGAAGCGCCTCGTACTGGTTTTGCTCACTTTTTTGAGCACCTGTTATTTGAAGGAACCAAAAATATAGATCGTGGAGAGTGGTTTACAATTGTATCTTCAAATGGCGGAAGCAACAATGCCAACACGTCTCTTGATAGAACATACTATTATGAAGTATTCCCATCAAACAATCTAGAATTAGGCCTTTGGATGGAATCAGAACGCATGTTGCACCCAGTGATTGATCAAGTTGGTGTTGATACACAAAATGAAGTAGTTAAAGAAGAAAAACGTTTACGCTATGACAACTCCCCTTACGGACAGTTCTTGTTTGCTGTAAGTGAGAATTTATTTAACAAGCACCCTTACAAGAATAAGAATATTGGTGAAATGGCAGATTTAGATGCGTCTACTTTAGAGGAATTTCAAAAATATTTTAAAGATTGGTATGGACCAAACAATGCTGCTTTAGTTGTTGCTGGTGATATTGATAGCAAAGAAGCTAAAAAATTGGTTGAGAAATACTTTAAAGATATTGAGAGCAGACCAGTCCCTACAAGAAACTTCCAAAAAGAAGATCCTATTACAGAGACTATCGAAGCAAAATTTTTCGATAGTAACATTCAAATTCCCGCAATTATAACTGCATACAGAACACCTGGTTTTAAAGAACGTGATGCCTATGTGTTAAGTATGGTATCTGCATATTTAAGTGATGGTAAAACATCTAAATTATACAAGGAAATAGTTGATGAGAAAAAAATGGCACTTCAAGTAGGCGCTATTAATATTGATCAAATGGATTATAGTATATACGCCATTTATGGATTGCCTTTAGGAGAAACATCACTGGATGATTTGCTTGCCGAAATGGATAAAGAAATCGTAAAAATGCAAAACGAACTCATTTCAGAAAAAGACTATCAGAAACTTCAGAATAAATTTGAAAACAGATTCGTAAATTCAAATTCTAGCATTCAAGGTATCGCAAATTCTTTGGTAAGAAATTATGTATTATATGATGATATCAATTTAATTAACTCTGAAATTGATATCTATCGTTCTATTACTAGACAAGAAATTCAAGATGTTGTAAAAAATTACTTGAATCCTAATCAACGTGTTGAATTAGAATACTTGCCAAAAGAAAAAACTGACAACTAAAAAATAAACACATGAAATTAAAAATATCAATATTAATAGTAGCATTTTTAATGTCGGTTGGTGCATCTGCACAAGTTGATCGATCTAAAATGCCAGAACCAGGTCCAGCTCCAAAAATTTCATTGGAGAAACCTGAAGAATTTACATTAAAAAACGGTCTCACTGTTTTAGTTGTAGAGAACCATAAACTACCTAGAGTATCTTACTCATTAACCATTGACAATAAGCCAATGACTGTAGGAGAAAAAGGAGGTGTCGAGAGTTTAATTGGAGCCATGCTAGGTAATGGAACTAAAAACATCTCTAAGGATGAATTTAACGAGGAAGTGGACTTTTTAGGGGCAAGACTAAGTTTTAGTTTTAGAGGTGGTTTTGCTAGCTCTTTATCTAAATACTCAGATCGTATTTTAGAATTAATGGCAGATGCAGCAATCAACCCATTATTAACTGAAGAAGAATTTGGAAAAGAAAAAGCCAAGCTTATTGACGGTTTAAAAACTGAAGC
Source organism: Psychroserpens sp. (assembly GCF_036960315.1). Classification (NCBI taxonomy): domain Bacteria; kingdom Pseudomonadati; phylum Bacteroidota; class Flavobacteriia; order Flavobacteriales; family Flavobacteriaceae; genus Psychroserpens; species Psychroserpens sp. The sequence goes on from NZ_JBALVR010000005.1 coordinate 41,370, forward strand.
AAATAGTGTTGATGCTGTTGCTGGTAGAGTTGGTTCTGCCTTAGCTTATGGAAAAAATCATCCTTATGGCGAATTCACTACTGAAGAAACAGTAAATAATGTGACTTACGGAGATGCTGTTGCATTTTATGAAAAATATTTCAATCCGAACAATGCTTATTTAGTTGTGGTTGGTGATGTGAAGTATAAAGATGTTAAGAAACAAATAGAAAAGCATTTTTCTAAATGGATAAAATCTGTAGGAATTGCTTATACAGTTCCAAATGAGGCTCCTAATGCACAATACACACAAATCAACTTTGTGGATATGCCTAATGCGGTTCAGTCAAACATTTCATTAACTAACAACGTGGATTTAGAAATGAAAGACGACGATTACCACTCTGTATTGATTGCTAATAAAATTCTAGGTGGAGGTTTTAATAGTTACTTAAACATGAATCTTCGTGAAGAGCATGGTTACACCTATGGAGCAAGATCAGGTATTGGAACAGACAAATACGCTTCTCGTTTTAGAGCTGGTGCAGCTGTAAGAAATATGGTTACAGATAGTGCTGTAGTTAATACCTTAAAAGAGATTAATCGTATTAAGACAGAACCTGTTGAACAAGACATGCTTAAAAATGCGAAAGCTAAATATGTTGGAGATTTTGTGCTGGCTTTAGAAAGCCCTCAAACTATTGCTCGTTATGCTTTAAATATAAAGCTGAATGATCTTCCAGATGATTTTTACACAACATACTTACAAAAGATTAATGCAGTGACTGCAGATGATGTAAATCGTGTAGCTAATAAATATTTCAAAACTGAAAATGCTCGTATTGTTGTTATTGGAAAAGGTAGTGAAGTATTAGAAAACCTCGAAAAAACAGGTATTCCTATTAAATACTACGATAAATATGCTACTGCAACAGATAAGCCTTCTTATGAGATAGAAATGCCAGCAGATATGGATGCTTCTAAAGTCATGCAAGCCTATATTGATGCTGTTGGTGGAAGAGTTGCATTAGATAAAGTAAACTCGGTTTTTATGACTGCTGAAGCAGAATTACAACCAGGTATGATGATGAATTTGGAAATGAAGAAAACTGTAAAAAACCAAATGCTACAAGAAATCAATGTGATGGGGCAATCTCAAAAACAGGTTTTAGATGGTAATACAGGTTACTCTTTTTCACAAGGACAAAAGAAAGACATGACCGAAGAGGAAGTAAAAGAAGCTCAAGTAGAATCTTCTCCGTTTCCTGAAGTTAACTATCTAAATGGTGGTGTGACTTTAGAAAAAATCGAAATGGTTGATGGCGAGAAAGCTTACAAAATCAATGTAGATGAAAAAACAACTATCTACTATAATGTAGATACGGGTTTAAAAATTAAAGAGGTTAAAACTAGTGAAGCTGGAGCTCAATCTACGTTCTACGGAGATTACAAAGACGTTGCCGGAATTAAATTCCCGTTTACTATTGGTCAAACAATGGGACCTAGACGTTTTGATTTCAAAATAAAAGAAATTAAAGTAAACGAAGGTGTAAGTGATGCCGATTTCGACTAAGATATAATACACTTAATTATAAAAATCCGGAGCATCAATTGCTTCGGATTTTTTTTTATGCATGTCTTTTGTTCGCTAAGTAAACACCCAGAAGAATAATGACACCAGCGATGACTTGCATAAAGCCGAAAGTTTCTCCGTCCAATAATCCCCAAACTAATGCTACAATAGGCATTAAATAGGTTACTGAAGAGGCAAATACAGGTGTGGAAATCTGAACCAAACTATTAAACAAAACCTTCGCGAGCGCAGTTCCAAATAATGATAAAATAACAACGTATACCATTGCCATTTCAAAATGTGAATTACTATAGGTCTTTTCAGAAAAAAAATCAGTGAACAATAAAACAACTAGTGCTGGGAGCATAATAGCAACATAGTTGCCTGTTGCAATACCTAACGGTTTTACGTTTTGAAGATGCTTCTTTATAATATTCACATTTAAAGCATACATCACAGTAGCAATGATAACATAACCAGCGTATAAATAATTTTGATTCGGATTTAAATCTGCTCCTTTTAATATCAATATACTCGTCCCAATAAAACCAATTATTACACCCAGTATTTGACGCTTGGTAGATGCTATTCTAAAAATGGCAAAACCAAATAACACCGTATTAAGAGGTACTAGAGAATTTAGAATTGAAGCTATAGCACTGTCAATTTCAGTTTCAGCAATAGCGAATAAAAAGGCAGGAATAAAAGACCCCAAAAACCCAGTAATGACAATCCATTTCCACTCTCTTTTATTAATGGCCTTTAAACTTTTTAAACCTACAGCAAATAAAAAAATACCGGTAATGATTGTTCGTAATGCCCCTAATTGATAAGGAGTTAAACCTAGTAAGGATTTCTTAATTAGAACAAAAGAACTACCCCAGATTATCGATAAAATAAGTAGATAGACCCATTTTTTGGTTGTGTTCTGCATAAGTTATCTTAACTAATTCACAAAATTCGTTAATTTTCATGCAAGAAACATCAATATTTATTAAGTTTGTTTATAAATCTATTCTAAATAACTATGAAGACATTACAAAATATATTGGCAATTGCGCTAATTTCTATATCAATGATTGCCTGTAAGAGTGAAACAAGCCCTGAGGTAAAAACTATTGAGACTACTTCAGAAATTAATACGAATGCTGCCAAAAAACTAAATCCCAATGCCACTTATGCTAAAGCAGAATTTGGTATTGAAGGAATGACTTGTGCAATGGGTTGTGCAAAGACTATCGAAAAGAAAATCGCTAAGATGGATGGTGTGAAATCTGCAAAAGTAGATTTCGAAAAAGAAATTGCAATGGTTGAGTATGATGAAGCTATGGTAACTCCTAAAACATTAGAAGAGGCAGTAGCTAAAGCAGGTGATACTTATAAAGTAAAAGACATGAAAACTGTCGATTCTTTTTCTTCTGAAAAACATGTATGCAAAGCAGATTGTGATAAAGAAGCTTGTGCCAACAAAACGGATGCCGAAAAAGCAGCTTGCAAAAAAGACTGTAAAAAAGACTGTTGCGCTACTAAAGCGTAACCGTAACATTTATATAGTTAAAAAACCACTCATTTTGAGTGGTTTTTTTATGTCCAAGATTTAAAAGGATTCAGGCTTAACTGCGAATTGTAATAACGCTTATCTCCTGTAACTTCCTGACCTAACCAATCTGGTTTTTCAAATGATTCATCTTCATGGTTGAGTTCGACTTCAGCAATGATTAAACCTTCATTATCTTCAGAAAACACATCAACTTCATACAAATGGTCGCCAACTTTTACTTCGTATCGTACCTTATCGATCACTCCTTTTTCACAGAGCTGTAATAAATCTTCGGCATCAGTTTTCAAAATCTCTTTTTCCCATTCAAAACGTGATAAGCCATCGTTAGTAGATTTTCCTTTTACCGTAAAATAACCTCTTTCGCCTTTAAGTCGAACTCTAACCGTTCGTTCAGGATTAGTATTTAAAAACCCTTGAATGATCCGAGTTTGTTTATAAGATTCTGTTTTAAAATCTTCTGAAACGACTAAAAATTTACGTTCTATTTCTATCATGATTACTTCCCGTGAAAACGGCAATCTATTTAAAAACACTCAAAAATAATGAGTACTAATTAATATTTTAATAAATCTCAACAAATGAGATTCCTGCATTCGCAGGAATTCATAAATTTACACTATGCTAGAGGAATTACCTATTAGAAAGATTATTCATGTTGACATGGATGCATTTTATGCGTCTGTGGCACAAATGGATAATCCTGAGCTTATAGGAAAACCAATTGCTGTTGGAGGTGGTGAAACTCGAGGTGTCATAAGTGCTGCAAGTTATGAGGCTCGAAAATTTGGTGTAAAAAGTGCCATGTCTGGACGATTAGCCATTAAATTATGTCCAGAACTCATTTTCGTAAAAACCGATTTCGCTCGTTATACCGAAATTTCAAAACAGATACGAAGCATCTTCTATGATTATACAGATCTAGTCGAACCACTATCGCTCGACGAAGCCTATCTGGATGTTACCAAAAACAAAAAAGGTAATCCGAGCGCTTCTTTAATCGCTCAAGAAATTAGAGTACGTATTTTTAATGAAGTAGGTTTAATGGCTTCTGCCGGCATTTCTATCAATAAATTTATTGCAAAGGTGGCTAGTGATTATAACAAACCCAACGGACAAAAAACCGTAAATCCTGAAGAAGTACTTCAGTTTTTAGAAGATTTAGACATTCGGAAATTTTATGGTGTTGGTAAGGTTACGGCTGAAAAAATGTACCAAAAGGGGATTTTTACAGGTCAAGATCTAAAGTCAAAATCTTTAGAATATCTGGATAAAAACTTCGGGAAATCTGGACGTTACTATTACTCGGTGGTTCGAGGGATTCACAACAGCGAAGTCAAGCCTAATCGTATTAGAAAATCACTCGCTGCCGAACGAACCTTTAGTGAAAATTTATCTTCGGAAATATTTATGCTCGAAAAACTGGATCATATTGCTGAAGAAGTCGCGAAGCGACTCAAAAAAAATGATGTCGCTGGAAAAACCATCACCTTAAAAATAAAATACAGCGATTTTACATTACAAACTCGAAGCAAGACCTTAGCATATTTTGTTAGCGATAAAAGTTTGATTTTAGAAACTGCTAAAAACTTGTTGTATCAGGAAAAGCTAAATAACTCAGTACGTCTCCTAGGAATTTCGTTATCAAATTTAAATACCGATAAAGGTAAAAAAGCGAAACCTAAAGTAGATGACAAAAAAAGCGTAAGTGTACAATTAAGGTTTGATTTCTAATTGTATTTTGAAGATGGTACGAAGTGCTAAATTATGTTAATGTATCTCTATTAATTAAGATAGTTTATACATTGTAACATAAATCAATCCTTATGAAACAGCTATTTATTATTGTGTTTGGTCTTGTATTATTTGGTTGTAATAAAACACAACAGATTAAAGAAGACCTTAAAGAAATTAGCAGTGTTTCAGAGATTATCTATAAAAAAGGAGCTGTTGTCCCATTTGCTCCAAACATATTTTCCCAGTTTACGAATGTTAGAGACTTTACCATTTCTGCAAAAGAGAGTGAAGCCTATTTTACTCTCTTGAGCCCTTTTGGAGAGCTATCGGTTATCATGCATGTACAAAAAGACAATGATACTTGGCAAGAACCTAAAATAACAAGCTTTTCTGGTCAATATAAAGACTTGGAACCTTTCCTCTCCCCTGATGGATTAAAACTCTATTTTGCTTCAAACAGACCTGTTTCTAAGGATAGTACCATCGTTAAGGATTTTGATATTTGGTATGTTCAGCGCGACAAATTAGGTGCAAATTGGTCGGAACCTATTAATATTGGAGCTCCTGTAAATTCATCTTTAGACGAGTTTTATCCCTCAGTAACATATTCTAATAACATCTATTTTACAACCATCAAAAAAGAGTTGGAGTCTCAGGATGATATCTTTATGTGTGAATGGAAGGATGGGAACTATTCTGAACCCGAGCCTCTAGGTGAAGGTGTGAATACCAAAGGCGCCGAATTTAACGCTTACGTCGCTCCAGACGAATCCTATATTTTATTTAGTGGATGGCGTAGATCAGGTGGTGTTGGTAGTGGTGATTTATATATCAGTAAACGTGAAAATGGTGAATGGCTTCCTGCAAAAAACTTAGGAAAAGAGATCAATTCAAAATATATGGAGTATTGTCCGTTTGTAAATAAGGAAACAGGAACGCTATATTTAACAAGCCGAAGAAGCCACATCGATAAAAAAGATGCTGGCTATACTAATTTTGAGGAACTCATGAACGAAATCAACAGGTATGACAATGGCTCAAGTCGGATTTACAAGACAGATTTTAAGGATTTGATTAGCAAATTTGAGAACTAAATATATAGGACAATGTGATTTCCGCGTTAGCGATTGTAACGGCATCCTTTTTACATCATTTCGAGTGATGCGACTAAAAGAAGCATTGTATCGAGAAAAAGTAAAAAGATATAGTGGAAAGCGCGACCCTTGTGGTAACGCCCAACTTTTAAAAACTACAGGTTGTAATTTCAGATACTCGTAAGGTATTTACCATTCCTTTATCTTGAATAGGCATCGCTGCTAAACTAATAAGCATGTCTCCTACTTCTAGATAACCCTTTTTGCAAGCAATAGCATTTACGTCTTCGATAGTTTCGTCTGTACTCACAAATTTGTCATAGTAAAATGCTTCAACGCCCCAAAGTAAACTCAGCTGAGTTAAGATTCGTTTGTTAGACGTAAATACTAAAATATGAGCACTAGGTCGCCAAGCCGAAATTTGAAATGCTGTATAACCACTATTCGTTAATGTAGAGATAGCTTTAGCACTAATTTCGTTTGCCATATTAGCGGCATGATAACAAATAGATTTTGTAATGTAACGCTTGGTTTTGATATGTGGAGGCGATTGTGGAACCTGAATTAAATCTGAATCTTCAACGCTTCTTATAATATTTGCCATTTGACGAATCACCTGAACTGGATATTTTCCAACAGACGTTTCTCCAGACAACATCACTGCATCTGCACCATCCATAACAGAATTAGCAACATCATTTACCTCAGCACGTGTTGGTGTTAAGCTTGTAATCATTGTCTCCATCATTTGGGTCGCAATAATTACCGGAATTCTAGCACGTTTAGCTCTTAGTACTAGTTGCTTCTGAATTAAAGGCACTTCTTCGGCAGGAATTTCTACACCTAAATCACCACGAGCAACCATCAATCCATCACAATAGGCGACAATCTTATCGATATTTTCTACAGCTTCTGGCTTTTCTATTTTGGCAATAATTGGAATTTTTTGATCACTATGCTCTTTGATTAATTCTTCGAGTTGCATTAAATCTTCGGCGTGACGCACGAAAGACAATGCCATCCAATCCACTTGTAAACTACAAGCAAAAATAGCATCTTCAATATCTTTTTCAGTTAAAGCAGGTTGCGATATATCAGTATTGGGAAGGTTAACACCTTTTTTAGAACGTAAAGGTCCACCTTGAATAACACGTGTTTTAACTTCCGATTTTTTATCGGTAGAGACCACTTCAAAAATTAGTTTACCGTCATCCAAAAGAACTCTCTCTCCCGGCTTTGCGTCTTGCGGGAATTTATCATAAGTCATGTAAACACGATCTTTTGTGCCTTCAAAACGTTCACCTGTAGCAAAAATAATTTCGTCGCCTTCATTGACAATAACCTCACCTTTCATAACGCCAACTCTTAATTTTGGTCCTTGCAAATCGGCAAGAATAGAGGCATTATAACCAAACTCTTCGTTGAGGTCTCTAATCATTTTAACGCGTTCTTCTACATCTTTATAATCTGCATGCGAAAAGTTGATTCTAAATACATTGGCGCCTTCTTCCAACATGCCTTTAAGCACTTCTTTACTACTTGTTGCTGGTCCTAAGGTGGCTACTATTTTGGTTTTTTTCGTTCTTAACATTAATCAAAAATTAGGTGGTCTTTAGATTTTATCTGATCGATATCTACACTATAAGTGGTAATGACTTGAGGTATAGATTGTATCTTGTTTATGATTAGTTTCTCATTAAAATTCCTGTGTTCGTTGGATACTTTAATAAGGTAATCTACTGTTTTTAATTCTGGTAATAAGTTAAAGGTTCTTGTCACTGTAGATGAGTTTTGAAACAATGACCCAGAACTTTGGAGCGAAGCTTCTTCCTTTTTACAGACGTTTGAAACCAAATTCCAAACGATATCAAACTTTGTGTTTCCCCATTCGTAAATAGAAAAGGACGCTGCAAAATAATTGTAGTCTAAATCTTTTGCTTTACGTTCTAAATTAAGTTCTAAATGTTTATTGAGAAGATAAGCCAAACGATAATCTTCTAGACTACAGTGAATAGCTAGAAGTGAAAAAGAAGCATCATAAAAATCGTCAACAACTAATTTGTGTAATGCCATAATTAATCAACTACAAGTTGTAAAGATACTATATAAAAGCTATCTATTTGTGAAGTTTTGGTTAATCTTATAGCACCCACAACAACGAAAACGTTGTAGTTAGCAAGTTAAATTTAAAAAAGAAATACAAACTTAAAACACTTTGCTTATTTCTCGCTGAAATGCAAAAAACGCACGTTTGGATGCCTTTTCCTCAGCTTTCTTTTTTGAAGTGGCTCTTGCCTTGGAAATCACTTTATCGTCAATTGATAACTTAACAGAAAAATGCTTTAAATCATCATTTCCAGTATCTTCATAAACGTTATAATCAAAGGTTTTCTTTTCTTTCTGACACCATTCGATTAACAAGCTCTTATAGCTGATAACTCGACCTTCTAACGTTTCAATATCCACATGAGGTGTAATAATACGTTTATGGATGAATTTTTCGCAGTACTTATAGCCCTTATCTAGATAAATGGCACCTACCAAAGATTCAAAAAGGTTACCGTGAATATTGTTTCCGAAGTTTGATTTTGGAATTTTACTTTCTATTAAATCTATCAGATTAAGCTCTTTACCCAACTCATTAAGATGCTCTCTACTCACCACTTTAGAGCGCATTTTTGTTAGATAACCTTCATCTCCATGAGGTACTTCTTCAAATAAATAAGAAGCAATAACGGCACTTAACATGGCGTCTCCTACAAACTCCAATCGCTCGTAGTTAATTGCATTCCCTTTTTCGTCCTTGATATTCATAGAACGATGGGTAAATGCCTTGATATAAAGGGACTTATTCTTGACCTTATAGCCTAGAATAACGTTCAGTAATAAAAAAAAATTCCCGTCTTTATGAGTACGGGAATTTTTTAGTATGTTACGAATGAAACTCATTCGGGATTCAATCTATTTTTTTAAATAATACACAAGCGTTGTGACCGCCAAATCCAAACGTATTACTCATAGCAACTTTAACGTCTCTTTTTTGTGCTTTATTTAATGTTAAATTAAGTTTCGGATCAATATTCTCATCTACGACTTTGTGATTTATTGTTGGAGGCACAATACCATGTTCCATTGCTAAAATTGATGCAATAGACTCAATAGCGCCTGCAGCTCCTAATAAGTGTCCTGTCATGGACTTCGTTGAGTTAATATTGATGTTTTTTGCGTGGTCTCCAAACACTTCAGAAATCGCTTTTAGTTCAGCAACATCTCCAAGAGGTGTTGATGTACCATGCGTGTTGATATGATCAACTTCTTCAGGTTTGATACCCGCATTTTCTAAACAATTTTTCATTACAGCAATAACTCCAATTCCATCAGGATGAGGCGCTGTCATATGATACGCATCAGAAGATAAACCACCTCCTAATACTTCAGCATAAATTTTAGCTCCTCTAGCTTTTGCGTGCTCATAATCTTCAAGAATAATAGCTCCTGCTCCTTCGCCTAATACAAAACCATCTCTGGTAGCATCAAAGGGTCTAGAGGCTGTTTCTGGGCTTTCATTTCTTGTTGATAGAGCATGCATGGCATTAAAACCACCCATTCCCGCAATAGTTACTGCTGCTTCACTTCCTCCTGTAACGATTACATCGCAATGACCCAAACGAATCATATTTAATGAATCGAACATAGCATTAGCCGAAGAAGCACAAGCAGATACCGTTGTGTAATTGGGCCCCATGAATCCATGCTTGATAGATATGTTCCCTGGTGCAATATCGGCAATCATTTTTGGGATAAAGAACGGATTAAATCTTGGCGTACCATCTCCATCTGCGTAATTTAATACCTCATTTTGAAATGTTTCCAAGCCTCCAATTCCTGCGCCCCAAATAACACCTACTCGTAATTTGTTTACTTTATCTAGATCTAACTTAGAATCTGCAATCGCCTCATCTGAAGCAACCATAGCATACTGTGTAAATCTATCCATTTTACGAGCCTCTTTTCTATCAAGAAAATCGGTAGCGGTAAAGCCTTTTAATTCACAAGCGAATTTTGTTTTGAACTTTTCAGTATCAAAATATGTTATAGGCGCAGCACCACTTTTACCACTAATAAGTGCTTCCCAATATTCATCTTTGGTATTGCCTATAGGTGTAAGTGCTCCTAGACCGGTAACTACTACTCGCTTTAATTCCATAAAGATTTATTGGATTATTTTGCTTCTTCTATATAAGAGATCGCTTGACCAACTGTTGCAATGTTTTCAGCTTGGTCATCTGGGATTTGAATATCGAATTCCTTTTCAAATTCCATGATTAACTCGACAGTGTCTAATGAATCTGCTCCTAAATCGTTTGTGAAGCTCGCTTCAGTAACAACTTCGTTCTCATCAACTCCCAATTTGTCTACGATAATCGCTTTTACTCTTGATGCAATGTCTGACATAATTTTTAATTTTAAGTTTTAATTAGTTTGCAAAAATAAAAAAACTTTATTTCAATACACCCCTTTAATTTAAAAATGTGTCTGTAATTTACTAAAATTACTTTGAAGAATTTATCTTTTACGCACTAATTGTTAATTATTATTCTTTTTTTTGTTTCTGAATAATCTAACCTATTTTATCTGTAAATGAAACGTATTGTAATCTTTGCGTCCGGAAGTGGAACTAATGCTGAAAATTTAATTAAGTTTTTTCACAACAGAGAAAATGCTTCTGTTATTCAGGTACTCACTAACAATTCTCACGCCAAAGTTTTAGAACGCGCCAAAAAATTAAATGTTAGTGCGCTGTCATTCAATAAAATAGCATTTACTGAAACCGATGATGTATTAGATATTTTAAAATCGGCCAAACCAGATTTGATCGTTTTAGCGGGTTTTCTTTGGAAATTTCCTGAAGCAATTCTAAGCCATTTTCCAAATAAAGTGATTAATATCCATCCTGCTCTGCTTCCAAAATATGGTGGCAAAGGCATGTATGGTAAGCATGTTCATGACGCCGTTGTTGCCAATAAAGAATCTGAAACAGGCATCACCATTCATTATGTGAATGCGCATTATGATGAAGGTGCCATTATTTTTCAGTCGAAATGTGCTGTACTCGATACTGATTCTGCTCAAGATGTAGCAGATAAAATCCATGAGTTGGAGATGGAATACTTTCCGAAAGTGGTAGAAGAACTTTTAATTTCAGAATAAGACTATGACCGAAATTATTGATTTAAGTCAAGAAATATATGAGGGTATGCCTGTTTACAAGGACCTACCACAGGTTAAAATGTCGATTCATAATACACATGAAGAATGGGATGGGGATTTTGAAGCTACAACTAGAACACCTGCTGTTCATAAACTAGAACTTGGAGAGCACACTGGGACTCATGTAGATGCTATTAATCATATGGCCAAAAAACATGAAGGTCAATCCATAGATAAAATGCCATTGTCAATGTTTTATACTGAAGGCATATGCTTGGACCTCTCACATAAATCATTTAGAGAATTAATCGAAGTAAGCGATATTGAAGAAGCTTGCAAAAAACAAGATTTAAAAATATTAAAAAACGATACTGTATTAATATATACTGATCATTATAGAAAAGCATTTGGAACTAAAAATTGGAATAAAGGACCAGGAGTTAGTGCCGATGCCGCTAGATGGTTAGGTCATAAAAACATATCTGCTTTCGGTGTGGAAACGATGTCTCCTGGAGTTTCGGGGATTTCAAATAAAGAGGTTCATCATATTTGTGGCGAACTAAGATTTACACATTATGAAAACATGATAAATCTATATAAATTAATTGGGCGACATAGATTTCGATTTATTGGATTGCCTCTTAAAATTAAAGGCGGAACAGGTTCTCCTGTTAGAGCTGTCGCAATATTTGAAACCTAGCTTTAGTTTATAAATGTCAAAGAAAAAAAAATATTATACCGTTTGGAAAGGTCATCACACAGGCGTTTTTGAATCTTGGAACGCCTGCAAAGCGCAAATTAAAGATTTTCAAGGTGCACAATATAAATCGTTCGCCACGTTTGATGCTGCAAATAAAGCATTGGAGGGCAACTATTTTGATTACATAGGTAAAAACAAATCATTTACTAGCGAACTTTCCGCAGTACAACTCAAAAAAATTGGACAGCCAAATTATAATTCCATAGCTGTTGATGCCGCGTCTTCTGGAAACCCTGGTATTATGGAATATCGTGGTGTAGATACTAAAACAAAAAAGCAACTTTTTATACAAGGTCCATTTCCTGAAGGCACCAATAATTTAGGGGAGTTTCTAGCATTGGTGCATGGGTTGGGTTTTCTAAAAAAACACAATAGTGATCGCATCTTATATACTGATTCTAGAACGGCTATGAGTTGGGTTAGAAAAAAAATCTGCAACACCAAACTAGAACGCAATGAGAAAAATAAAGCCTTGTTTGAATTGGTTGATCGCGCTGTCGATTGGTTAAAAAGCAATTCCTACAACACAACTGTAGTAAAATGGGAGACTAAAGCTTGGGGCGAAATTCCTGCAGATTTTGGTCGAAAATAAATTCGTTTTTTAGTCCTTAAAAAATGTATATTTGCAGCAAATTTTAAAAGCTTTATGAGCAAATTAGTTATCGTAGGAACCGTAGCTTTTGACGCTATTGAAACACCTTTTGGTAAAACCGACAAAATTCTTGGTGGTGCGGCGACCTTTATTGGTCTAGCAGCTTCACATTTTAATGTTGATACCGCTGCAGTTTCTGTTGTAGGTGGTGATTTTCCACAAAAATATTTAGATTTATTAACCGACAAAAACATCAATATTGATGGAGTTGAAATCGTAAAAGATGGTAAAACCTTCTTTTGGAGTGGTAAGTATCACAATGATATGAACTCTCGTGATACCTTAGCTACAGAGTTAAATGTTTTAGCTGATTTTAATCCTATTGTTCCTGAAGCATACAAAGATGCAGAAGTTGTCATGTTAGGTAATTTACATCCAATAGTACAATTGGGCGTTTTAGAACAAATGACGACAAAACCTAAACTCGTTATTTTAGATACCATGAACTTCTGGATGGATTGTGCGCTTGAAGACCTGCATAATGTGATCAAGAAAATTGATGTGATTACCATAAACGATGAAGAGGCAAGACAACTCACTGGAGAATATTCTCTTGTAGTTGCTGCTCGTAAGATTCATGAAATGGGACCTAAATATGTAGTGATTAAAAAAGGAGAACATGGTGCATTACTATTTCATGATGACCATATGTTCTATGCACCTGCTTTACCTTTGGAAGAAGTATTTGATCCAACAGGGGCAGGTGATACATTTGCTGGAGGATTTTCTGGTTACTTAGCAAAAACAGAAGATTACTCCTTTGAGAATATGAAAAACGCTGTTATCTATGGATCTACACTAGCATCATTTTGTGTAGAGAAATTTGGAACAGAACGCATGGTGAATTTAGAAAACGAAGAAGTTCATAAACGAATGCAGCAGTTTAAACAACTCACACAATTTAATATAGAATTATCATAAACCAACGCGCTCAAATTTGAGCGCGTTTTTTAATTAATACTAAATCCCAAATTTATAATTTTGGTACACGCAAAAACAACAACACAACAATGAGCGATGCTTTAAAACATGAATGCGGAATAGCACTCATAAGACTTAAAAAACCATTAGAGTATTACAAAGAAAAATACGGAAGTGCGTTTTATGGCGTCAATAAAATGTACCTCCTTATGGAGAAGCAACATAATCGTGGACAAGATGGTGCTGGATTTGCAAGCATAAAACTTGACACCAAACCTGGAGAGCGATATATAAGTCGTGTGCGCTCGATTGCTCAGCAACCTATTCAAGATATTTTTGCTCAAATTAATGAACGCATTAATGACGAACTTACCGAACATCCCGAATATCAAGATGACGTGGCCTTGCAAAAACGACATATTCCTTATGTTGGCGAATTATTTCTAGGCCATGTACGTTATGGTACTTTCGGAAAAAATAGTGTTGAGAGTGTTCATCCATTTTTAAGGCAAAACAACTGGATGCACAGAAACCTTATCGTCGCTGGGAACTTTAATATGACCAATGTAAATCATTTGTTTGATGGCTTGGTAGAATTAGGTCAGCATCCAAAAGAAAAGGCAGACACCATTACAATCATGGAAAAAATTGGTCATTTCCTAGATGATGCTGTCGCCAAAATCTATAAGAAACTAAAAAAAGAAGGTTACAATAAAAGTGAATGTTCACCATTAATTGCAGAACGGCTCAATGTTGCTAAAATCTTAAAGAAAGCGGCCAAAAACTGGGATGGTGGTTATGCGATGGCTGGCCTTTTAGGTCATGGTGATTCGTTTGTTTTACGTGATCCGTCTGGTATTCGTCCAGCATATTATTATGAAGACGAAGAGATTGTTGTAGTGGCATCAGAACGTCCAGTAATTCAAACCGCTTTTGATATTGATTTTGATGATGTTAAAGAGTTAGCACCTGGTCATGCTATTATCACGAAAAAATCTGGAGAGGTATTTATAGAGCAAATCCTAGAACCTCTAGAACGAAAAGCCTGTTCGTTTGAACGTATTTATTTTTCTCGAGGAAGTGATGCCGAAATCTATCAGGAACGAAAAACCCTTGGTAAATTATTGATGCCAAAAGTATTAGAGGCTATCGATAACGATACTAAAAATACGGTGTTTTCTTATATTCCAAATACTGCGGAAACATCTTTTTTCGGAATGATAGAAACAGTTGAGCAACACCTTAACGAACGAAAAACAAAAGCTATATTAAATGGTAATGGAAAACTTTCTGCAGAAAATGTAACCGAAATACTTTCTGAAAGGCCTCGTATTGAAAAAATAGCCATCAAGGATGTAAAGCTAAGAACCTTTATAACCGAAGATAGTAGTCGCGATGATTTAGTGGCTCACGTTTACGATGTGACTTACGGTGTTATTAAACCTAGTGACAACTTAGTTATAATTGATGATAGTATTGTTAGAGGCACAACGCTCAAAAAGAGTATCATCAAAATGATGGATCGTTTAAATCCGAAACTGATTGTTGTAGTTTCTTCAGCTCCTCAAATTCGTTATCCGGATTGCTACGGAATAGATATGGCAAATCTTGAAAGCCTTATTGCATTTAGAGCTATGCTTGAACTTTTGAAGGAGAATGATAAGTATTATATGATTGAAGAGGTGTATCATAAATGTAAAGCTCAATTAGAATTAAAAGATAAAGAGGTTAAAAACTTTGTCAAAGATTTATATCGTGAATTTACAGCTGATGAAATTTCAGATAAGATTGCTCAATTGATTTCTGACGATACTGTAAAAGCAAAAGTGAAGACCATTTTTCAGCCTATAGAGAATTTGCATCAAGCTTGTCCTAAAAACTTAGGCGATTGGTATTTCACAGGAAACTATCCAACAGATGGAGGTAACCGAGTGGTTAACAAGGCCTTTGTTAATTTTTATGAAGGCAACAAGGAAAGAGCCTACTAGATAAACGGTTGGATTTCGGCACTTTATCCTGAAAAAATTGCTTTTTATCTGATAAAAATGTAGTTCGTCTAATATTTAACAAACCTTATCTAATAAACACATACATTGGCATCACCATAACATAAGTAGGTTAAGTTCATGGTAGATTTGGGGCAAAAAAAGGTGAACTTCTGTTCACCTTTTTTTATTGACATAACTTTTTAATTCTTCAATAAGTTAAACTTCCAATTCCTTCTCTTTTAGTTTTTTGACGATTGATTGTTAGTCCATCCATTTATAGGATGACCTAAAGTTCAAGTTTATTTTGAGCTGTTCAACCATCAGAAACACTTATTTTTTCGTTTAAGCCAATTTATTCGTCGTTGGTCTAAAAAATCAAAGTATTAAATGAAAGTGCTGTTATATTTGTTTCACCATAACATAAGTAGGTTAAGTTTATGGTAGATTTGGGGCAAAAAAGTCGGACTCTCGTCCGGCTTTTTTCATTTTTAGTCCATTCCTAAATTAATCGCTTTCCATTTCCGAAGACATTACAAGACATAAAAAAAGCAAACCCAAATGAGTTTGCTTTCTGTATTTTTATATAGACTTTATTATTTTGCTTCTGCGTAACGTCGCTCAGCTTCATTCCAGTTAATCACTTTAAAGAACGCATCGATATAATCTGGTCTTCTATTTTGATAGTTTAAATAGTAAGCATGTTCCCAAACATCAAGACCTATAATTGGAGTTCCGCCACAAGGCACCCCAGGCATTAATGGATTATCTTGGTTTGGCGTAGAACACACTTCTACCTTTCCACCTTTATGAACACATAACCAAGCCCAACCAGAACCAAATTGTGTTGCTGCAGCTTTACTAAACGCTTCTACAAAACCTTCTTTAGAACCAAATTCTGCTTCAATAGCACCTTTTAATTCTCCAGACAAATAACCTTTGTCTTCAGGATTCATTACTTCCCAAAATAATGAATGGTTATAAAAGCCACCTCCATTATTTCGCACACCTTTATTATTCATATCAAGGTTACCTAAAATATCTTCGATAGATTTTCCTTCTAAATCTGTACCTTCAATAGCAGCATTTAGTTTTGTTGTATACCCATTATGATGTTTAGAGTGGTGTATTTCCATTGTACGTGCATCAATATGTGGTTCTAATGCGTCGTATGCATATTTTAATTTCGGTAGTTCGAAAGCCATAATATTTAGTTTTTTATTGTTTATGTATAATGATACCAAATTTACGTATAAAACAGCGCAATTAAAAATATTAAATACCTATGAACTCATAGATAGTTTTTATAATTTTAAGCGTGCAAAATCAATCACCTTTTACAATTTACAATGCCTCGGCTGGAAGTGGAAAAACTTTTACGTTAGTAAAAGATTACCTCAAGATTTTATTTAACTCGAAAAGCAAATTAGCTTTCAGGCATATTCTAGCGCTCACCTTCACCAATAAAGCGGTTGGTGAAATGAAAGAACGTGTCATTGACATGCTTAAGGCGTTTTCCGAAGAAAAAATTCTCGACACACCTAATAATATGTTCACCTGTTTGGTTGAAGAACTTGAGATTGAACCCAAAGTATTACACCAGCGATCAAAAACTATTTTGCTAACCATTGTACATAACTATGCTGCTTTTGACATTTCAACTATTGATAAATTCAACCATAAACTCATTAGAACTTTTGCCTACGATCTTAAGTTGCCTGTGAATTTTGAAGTCGAACTAGATACCGCAACGATGCTTGGAAAGGCAGTAGATAAACTTATTGATAAAGCAGGAAGCGATATAGAGCTCACGAAGGTTTTAGTAGATTTTGCAATCGAAAAAACAGATGATGACAGAAGTTGGGACATCTCATACGATTTTAATGCCATAGCCGAATTATTAGTCAAAGAGAATGATCTTCCATATTTAAATCAACTTAAAGATAAAACTTTAAGCGATTTTAAAGCTCTTAAAATTAATTTGCAAAAGCAGTTAAAGATATTATCTTCTCAAGTTGTTGAAGTTGCTCAAGGTGTTTTGGCTTTGATTGAAGAATCTCAATTAGAGCACAACGATTTTAGCAGCAGTTTTATCCCTAAGTACTTTATCAAGTTGTCTGCTGAAAATTTCAATGTATCCTTTTCTCCAAAATGGCAAAACGACCTTTTAGAAGGAGCACCAATTTACCCCAAACGCGTAACACAAGAAATTGGCGCTAGTATTGAGACATTGAGACCTCAATTAATTCAAGACTTCTCTAATACTAAAGCGGCTATTTTAAAGATTAAGTTTCTAAAAAACGCTTTAAAAAATATTACGCCTTTATCAGTCTTGACTGCCATTAGTCAAACGCTTCAGACCATTAAGGATGAAGATGACTTATTGTTGATTTCCGAATTTAATTCAATCATAAACACAGAGATAAAAGCACAGCCTGCGCCTTTTATTTACGAACGTATTGGCGAGAAATTCAAACATTATTTTATTGATGAATTTCAAGATACTTCAGAGCTGCAATGGGAAAACTTGATTCCGTTAGTAAGCAATGCTATTGTTGGCGAAAATGAAAAAGGAGACACTGGAACCACTATGATTGTTGGCGATGCCAAGCAGGCCATTTATAGATGGAGAGGTGGACGAGCCGAACAATTCATTGATTTGTATTCGGAAAAAGTCAACCCATTTCATGTAAAAATAAACGTTGAAAATCTACCTACCAATTTCCGTAGTCATAAAACTATTATAGAATTCAATAATCAATTTTTTAATCATGTTGCTGACTTTGCTTTCTCTAATGAGCAACATCAACACATCTATAATAATGCAAGTCAGAATACACATATTGACAAAGAAGGCTATGTTGAGCTTTCCTTTTTAAACACCGAAACTGAAGATAAAAACGAACTGCATTGTGAGGCCGTTTTTAATACCATAAAAAAAGTACAAGGTCATGGGTTTTCGCTCAAAGACATTTGCATTATAGTAAGGCGAAAAAAAGAAGGTTTTGCTATAGCCGAATATCTTAGTGATTTGGGTATTGCTATTATTTCTTCGGAAAGTTTATTGATTAACAATTCTACCGAAGTTCAGTTTATAAACAATCTTATCACTTTGAGCCTACAGCCAAAAAACGATGAGATAAAAACTCAGCTTTTAAGTTTTATCGCGGACAAACTTCAGTTGGGTAACAAACACGAATTTTTTGATGGTTTGATTCATTTAAATTCTGCATCTTTTTTTAAAAAATTAAATGAATTCGGCTTTGATTTTGACTTCTCAGAATTTTTACAATTACCCATTTATGAAGCGCTTGAAAGTATCATAAGAGGGTTTCATTTAAATGAAACATCTAATGCATACATCCAGTTTTATTTGGATGAAGTTTTTGATTATTCACAAAAGTACAATGCTAGTTTTTCTGGATTTCTAGAGTATTGGGAACGCAAAAAAGACAAGCTTACGATCGCTTCACCTTCAGGAAAGGATGCCGTTCAAATCATGACCATTCACAAATCTAAAGGTTTAGAATTTCCGGTAGTTATTTTTCCATATGCGAATCAGGATATATATTTTGATATGAATCCGAAGGTTTGGTTTCCGGTAGATGAAAAGCTATTTAATGGCTTTTCATATTTATACCTTAATATGAATAAGGATTTACAAGAATTTAATGCGCTAGGAGCCGAAAAATATAATGACTATCGTTCGCAACTGGAATTGGACAGTCTCAATCTACTTTATGTTGTATTGACCAGAGCCGTTGGACAGCTCTATGTGATTTCGGAATTCGATACAGATAAGAAAACTCAAAGTGAACGACTGACGCATTATTCAGGATTATTTATCAATTACTTAAAATCGATTGGTAAATGGAATGATAATCAAACAGAGTACAGTTTTGGAGCAATTGGAGAACCTTCCGAAGTCGGAGAAGAAGAGACCAATACCATTGAACAAAACCAATTTATTTCAACCAAAAAAGAAGATCACAATCTCAATATTGTTACAAGCTCAGGATATCTTTGGGATACAGCACAGGAAAAAGCAATTGAACGTGGTAATTTGGTACATGAAGTCATGTCGTTTATTAAAACAAAAGATGACATTGATTTTGCCTTAGATCATTTTCTAGATTCTGGAATCATAAATTCTGAACAATTTAAAGAACTCAAACCTATAATCAATAGCATTGTAACCCATGAACAATTAAGTCCGTTTTTTGATAGCACATTGACTATTTATAATGAAAAGGATATTATTTCAAAAGAAGGTCAATTATTACGACCAGACAGAGTTGTGATAAACGCGAACAACCAAGCCATAATTATTGATTATAAAACAGGGTTAGAAAACTCAAAACACAAAGAGCAGCTCTACGATTATCAATATGTTTTAGAAGATATGGGGTATCAAACCGTAAAGAAAGTTCTTATATATATTAATGATGATATTGTAATAAAAGAATTCTAAATTTGTAAAAATTAAACCAATTATGTACGGAAAGATACAAGAGCACTTACAAAACGAAATTGAATCGATAAAAAATGATGGTCTTTTTAAGGAAGAACGTATTATTACTTCACCTCAAGGCGCAGAAATTACGCTGAGTACAGGTGAAACAGTTTTAAACTTTTGTGCGAATAATTACTTGGGGTTATCATCTCATCCAGATGTGATACAAGCCGCAAAAGACACTATGGACACTCATGGTTTTGGAATGTCATCTGTTCGTTTCATCTGCGGAACACAAGATATTCATAAAGAACTAGAACAAAAAATTGCAGATTTCTACGGCACTGAAGACACCATATTATATGCTGCAGCTTTTGATGCTAATGGTGGCGTTTTTGAACCTTTACTAGGAAAAGAAGATGCTATAATTTCCGATTCTCTGAATCATGCATCTATTATTGATGGTGTACGTCTTTGTAAAGCCGCTCGATATCGCTATGCGAATAGCAATATGCAAGACTTAGAACAGCAGCTAATAGCAGCTAATGAAAATGGCGCGAGATTCAAGATTATTGTTACAGATGGTGTGTTTTCTATGGACGGATTAGTAGCGCCTTTAGATCAAATCTGTGACTTAGCTGATAAATATGATGCTCTAGTAATGATTGATGAGTGTCACGCTACAGGTTTTATTGGAGAAACAGGTCGAGGAACCCTTGAAGAAAAAGGGGTTTTAGGGCGTATAGACATTATAACTGGTACGCTTGGTAAGGCTATGGGTGGCGCTATGGGTGGTTACACAACTGCCAAAAAAGAAGTCATTGAAATTCTTCGTCAACGTTCAAGACCTTATTTGTTTTCAAACTCTTTAGCTCCTGCTATAGTTGGAGCATCAATAAAGGTATTTGATATGTTAGCGAATGACACCGCTTTAAGAGACACGCTGGAAAGCAATACTAATTATTTCAAAAAAGGGATGAAAGACGCTGGTTTTGATATCATTGATGGAGACTCAGCCATAGTTCCTGTTATGCTTTATGATGCAAAACTATCGCAAACTATGGCAAAAATGCTTTTAAAAGAAGGAATCTATGTTATTGGCTTCTTTTTCCCAGTGGTACCAAGAGAAAAAGCAAGAATACGCGTACAACTTTCTGCAGCTCATACTAAAGCACACCTAGATAAAGCTATTGCTGCTTTTATTAAGGTTGGAGAAAGACTTGAGGTTATTTAAAATCAGTCCAAACTCCCTATTTTTAATGGGTATAAGCAATATTTTTATATATTTGTCTTTGTTAACTAAATTTAACAACTTACTTTTGCTTTTAATTAACACTTAAAATTTAAATTATTTAGAATATGAAAAATCTTAGCAGATTATTTTTCGCTATAGTGCTCGTAGTCAGCTTCAATGCTAACGCACAAGACGAAAACAACCCATGGAAAATTGGAATCGGTACAAATGCTGTTGACCTTTATCCAGTTGGAGAAGATGCACCATTAGGTGATTACTTTGATGAATTTTTAAACGCTAACGATCATTACAACTTCGTACCTTCTTTATCAAGGTTTTCTGTATCGAGATATTTAAGTGATGGGTTTACTATATCGGTAGCAGGTGCTTTTAACGAAATTGATAAAGTAGGAGATTCAAGAGCTGATGACTTATCTTATTACAGTGCCGATGGTACAATTTCATATAGCTTTGCTAATATAATTAATTCTTCAACTATCGATCCTTATTTAGGTGTTGGTGGTGGTTACACTTGGATTGATGAGATTGGTGCTGGTACTTTAAATGGTACTCTAGGTTTTGACGTATGGTTTAATGAAAATTTTGGTCTTAACTTTCAAACTTCATACAAACATGCTTTCGAAGATTACTTACCTAAACACTGGCAACATTCGGTTGGATTAAACGTGAGATTTGGTGGTAAAGATACTGATGGTGATGGTATATATGACAAAGATGATGCTTGTCCAGATGTTCCTGGTTTAGAAGCATTCAACGGATGTCCAGATTCTGATAACGATGGTATCGAAGATTCTAAAGATGATTGTCCTAACGAAGCTGGTTTAGCTGAGTTTAATGGTTGTCCAGATTCAGATAGCGATGGTGTTGCTGATAAAGATGACGACTGTCCAACAGTAGCTGGATTGAAAGCATTAAACGGTTGCCCAGATGCTGATAGCGATGGTGTTGCTGATAAAGATGATCAATGTCCAAATGAAAAAGGACCTTCTGCTAACAAAGGATGCCCTTGGGCTGATACTGATGGTGACGGTGTGTTAGACAAAGATGATAAATGTCCTAACGAAGCTGGTACTGTTGCAAACAATGGTTGCCCAGAAGTTGTTCCTACACCTGCTGTAATGAAAACGTTAAATGATTACGCTAAAACAATATTATTTGATACAGGTAAAGCAACAATTAAGAATCAATCTGAAGCTGTATTACAAAATATCACAGCTATCTTAAAAGAGTACCCAAGAGCTCAATTCTCTATTGATGGTTACACTGATAGTGTTGGTGCTGAATCTTCTAATCAAATTTTATCTGAAAGAAGAGCTAATACTGTTAGAGATTACTTAATCGCTAACGGAATTAATGCCGATAGATTAGCTTCTGCTGGTTATGGTGAAGCTAACCCAATCGACACAAACAAATCAAGAGCTGGAAGAGCTAACAACAGACGTGTAGAAGTAGTGCATATAAGGAAGAACTAAATATAACACAATACATTTAATACTAAAAAACGCTTCGGATATCCGAAGCGTTTTTTATTTTTATAGAATGAGAACATTCATAGACGACGTCATTTTAGATTTAATCGCAAAAGGTTATGACATTTCTCAATTGACTTTTGTGTTACCGAGTAAACGTGCTGGTACTTTCTTAAAGCACGCCATCCCAAAACACGTCAATAAAACCATCTTTTCTCCTGAAATCCTCTCCATCGAAGAGTTTGTTGAAACACTATCAGATTTTCAATATGCTACCAATGCCGAATTACTCTTCGAATTTTATGACGTTTACCTTAAACATACACCAAAGAATCAAATTGAACCCTTTGATAAATTCTCAAAATGGGCTCAGTTACTACTACAAGACTTTAATGAAATAGATCGCTATCTCATTCCGCAGAACCAAGTATTTGATTACTTAAGCGCTATAAAAGAAATCGAACATCAACATTGGTCACTTGACGAAGAGCCAACCCAGTATATTAAAAACTATTTACTGTTTTGGAATCGCTTAAAATTCTATTATTATGAATTTCAAACACAACTCAGCTCAAAGAAAAAAGGCTATCAAGGTTTGGTTTATAGAGAAGCTGTAGAGAACATTGAGCAATACATTGCAGTAAATGCAAATAAGACATTCATATTTGTTGGATTCAATGCTTTAAATAGAGCAGAAGAACTGATTATACAGGAGCTATTACAACAAGAGCTGGCTTGTATTTACTGGGATATAGATAAAGCCTTTATAGACAACCCCATTCATGATGCTGGACTGTTTATGCGTCATCACAAATCCAATTGGAAATACTTCGATAAACACGACTTCAATTGGGTTACAAACAATTATTCCGAAGAAAAAGATATTCATGTCATTGGAGCTCCAAAAAATATCAGTCAGATAAAATATGTTGGAGAACTTTTAGAACAAATTTATAGCGAAAAACAAAATCTTCAAAATACAGCAGTTATATTGGGTGACGAAACCCTATTGCTACCATTACTAAATTCCATTCCTAAATCCATCAATGCCATTAATATTACAATGGGATTGCCTTTAAAAGTCATTCCATTAGCATCGCTTTTTGAGTCGTTGTTTAATATCCATAAGTCTTCTAACCAAAACCTGTACTATAAAGATGTCATTAATGTATTGTCAAATCAATTTGTGACATCTCTTTTTGAAAATGGTGAAGTCAATGATGCTGAAGCTATCATTAAACACATTAGAACCAACAATAAAACGTATCTCTCACTAGAAAGCTTAAAAGAGATAACAGCACATCATAAAGATGCAATTGACATCCTATTTGGGTCTTGGCACGATAAACCCAAAACGGCAATACAAAACTGTTCTAAACTTATTTCTAAACTAAAATCGGATTTAGATGACGATAAGCAAAACAACTTATTATCATTAGAATACTTATATCGTTTTAATCAGGTTTTTAATACGCTTGAAACCTTAAACAATTCGTTCTCGCATATCAATAACATTGCTACACTCTTTAGTTTGTACAGAGAATTGATAAAAAGTGAAACTCTAGATTTCAAAGGAGAACCACTCAAGGGATTACAAATTATGGGTATGCTAGAATCCCGTGTACTTGATTTTGAAACCATCATAATAACATCGGTTAACGAGGGCATATTACCAACAGGAAAAACAAACAGCTCGTTTATTCCATTTGATGTCAAACTAGAAAATAATTTACCCACTTATAAAGAAAAAGACGCTGTATATACCTATCACTTCTATCACTTGCTTCAACGTGCTAAAACTGCGTACATTCTTTATAATACAGAGCCAGACGTGTTAAATGGAGGTGAAAAAAGCAGGTTTATAACACAATTGGAAGTTGAAGGAATTCATCCCATTAAATCATATGTACTTTCGTCGCGAGTGCCCTCCGTAGAACACACTTTACAACACATAAAAAAGACAGCAGAAGTCATCCATGCACTAGATTGTGTTGCCAAAAAAGGCTTCTCCCCTTCTTCATTGACTAACTATATAAGAAACCCTATTGACTTCTATTTTGAAAAAATATTAGGTATTGATCAGTACGAAGATGTCGAAGAGAATGTTGCTTTCAATACCTTAGGAACTATAATCCATAACACACTCGAAGATTTTTATAAGCCATTTGTAGGTGAGTTTCTTGACGTTAATCACATCAAGAACATGACATCCAAAATTGATGCTGTCGTCTCTCATCATTTTAGGGAAGAATTTAAAGAAGGTGATATCTCTAGCGGGAAAAACCTCATCATATTTGAAATTGCAAAGCGCTACATTTCAAACTTTTTAAATCTTGAAATCGAGGACATCAAACAAGGAAATACGATTAAAATTATAGCCATAGAAACCAAAAACTACGTGTCACTTCATGTTGAAGATATTTCAAAAACTGTAAATCTTACCGGAAAAGTAGATCGTGTAGACGAATATAATGGAACGACACGAATTATAGATTACAAAACAGGCAGAGTGGAGTCTGGCAAAGTAGAAATCGTAGATTGGGCCGATATTACAACAGACTACGATAAGTACAGCAAGAGTTTTCAAGTGTTGATGTATGCATATATGATGCATAAAAGCAATCTCATATCCCTACCTGTAGAAGCTGGAATTATTTCGTTCAAAAGATTGAATTCGGGAGTCATACGATTCGCCACAAAACCATCATCTAATAGTAGATCTAAAGATTATTCTATTACCACGGAAACGCTAAATGCTTTTGAAATTGAGCTTAAAAAATTAATTTCAGAACTCTATAATCCAACTATTGATTTCATCGAAAAAGAGGTATAATGACACTAAAAAACCAGATTCTATATCGAGCAAATAAAAAGCCCATTGTTTGGGACGCTTTTTTTAATAACAACAGAAAACAAAAACCTTTGGTCGTCTTTTGTCATGGATATAAAGGTTTTAAGGATTGGGGTTCTTGGGATTTGGTTGCCGATGCCTTTAGCCGTGAAGACTTCTTTTTCGTGAAATTCAACTTTTCACATAATGGTGGAACGGTTGATAATCCAATCGATTTCCCTGATTTAGAAGCCTTTGCAGAAAACAACTATTCTAAAGAACTTGACGACCTAGACACCATACTAAATCTTCTTTTATCTGAAGAATTTGAATACATAAATAATATCGACACGAGCAACGTGACAGTCATCGGACATTCAAGAGGTGGCGGAATTTCAATCATAAAAACTTCCGAAGATAAACGCATAAAAAGGTTAATTACTTGGGCAAGCATCTGTGATTTTGGTAAACGAACTGCTACAAGTGGAGAGTTAGAACAATGGCGAAAAGAAGGTGTGAAATATGTTCTAAACGGCAGGACAAAACAGCAAATGCCTCACAATTTTCAGTTCTACAAAGATTTTAATGCGAACGAAAAACGACTACATATAGAATCGGCAATAAAAAAAATTGATGTTCCAGTATTAATCATTCATGCTAAAGATGATCCTTCGGTGAAATTTGACGAAGCAGAAACTTTACACGCTTGGAATCCTAACAATAAACTAATTGCTATTGAAAATTCTAATCACGTATTTGATGCAAGCCATCCATGGGATAAAAATCATCTACCTCTAGCTTTGGAAATCGTGGTTAATAAAACTCTTGCTTTTATAAAAGAATAGAAGTAAATCATATCGGATTAGCTTCGCTGATACAATATGATTTACTTCTGCAAATAGAAAATCAAACATCAAATATGATGCAGTATTTTTCCGTTTGATGTGGAGCATATCGGATTCGAACCGATCGCCTCTACGCTGCCAGCGTAGCGCTCTAGCCAAATGAGCTAATGCCCCGAAAAAATTATTTTAATCCGCCTAAAACCAATACTGGTAAGGCGCTACTGAAGTCTTTCTTTAAGATCGTATTCTTTTCCCATTTCTTAACAAAAAAGCCACGCTTACGTCGTACAACACATAATAAATCTGGGTTATTATTTTTATAATGTTCTAAAACACCTTGATGAGTTGTCGCATTTTCGGCAATTGTAGTGTTAGTGATTAAACTTGCTAAATCATCATTAACATCAAAATCACCTTCATTGTGAAATGGTGTTTTCACCAAAAGTAAATTCACAACCGATTTAAATTTGTTTTTAACCGTCTTTAATGGAATTAAAGCATCGTCCTTCTTGATAATAGCAGATTTAACCGCTACCAATATTTTTACAATGGGTCTGTAAACATAACCTTCAGGAATGATCAATGCCGGAATATTTGTTTGCTTTACAATCTTCCCTGAAGTCTTTCCTAGATATACTTCATCCTTAATCGAGTTCGTTCTTGGCTCTAATAAAATGAGGTCAACGTGTAAGGCTTCACAAGCCAATTCGATAGTATCTACAAGTTTCCCTTTAAACGTTTTGATAATAATGTCAACACCTTTCTTATCTATTTTAGATACGTGCCCTTTTAAAAAGGCTAAACTCTCACGCTCCAAAATATGATCTATCTTAATCATTGTACCAGCTTTAGTATATACATTGTAGACTTGAACAACGTATAATTTAGCACCAAAAGCTCGTGCAAAATCTACAGCATATTGTAAATGGCTTTCAGCATTTTTTGACGATCCAACTGGAACAAGAATAGACTTCATAATCAAATATTTAAAAGTAACTTTGTGTAAATACTTGCCAAAGGTAACTAATATGCGCGAATGATACGTAAAGCAATTCTAAACGATATAGATGACATCATAAAAATGACCAAAGCTTGTGCAAGACACATGATTAGCAAAGGAGTTTTTCAATGGAATGAACACTATCCAAATGCTACTGCTTTTGAAAAAGATGTACAGAGAAATGAACTCTATGTATTAGAAACTGAAAACCATATTAATGGCTGTATTGTCATTTCAACAGTAATGGATGAAGAATACATTCCTATAGACTGGTTAACATCTAATGAAAACAACGTCTATATTCATCGTTTAGCCATTCACCCAGAGCATCAAGGACAAGGCTATGCACAACAGCTTATGGATTTTGCCGAAAGATTTGCAATAGAAAACAACTATACTTCTATACGATTAGACACCTTCTCTCAGAACAAAAGAAACCAAAAGTTTTACGAACTTCGTGGCTATCGACAATTGGGTGATATTTATTTTCCGAAGCAAAGTGAATACCCTTTCCATTGTTATGAACTGATACCATCAAAATAACATATACAAATGGTTTCTTTTTAGATGACTTTTCGTTTAATAATGTAACTAAGGCTATACGCCTCAACTAATCAAAATTTAATTGGTATAAGCCTTTGACAACAGCTATCACATTAAAAAACATCAACAAACTTGCTATTCCAGCATTAATATCTGGCGTTGCAGAACCTATTTTGTCTTTAACCGACACTGCCATTATTGGTAATGTCGATTATAATGCTGCTGAAGCTTTAGCTGCTGTTGGTATTGTAGGTACTTTTATTTCGATGCTCGTTTGGGTATTAGGTCAAACCAGAAGCGCCATTTCATCTATTGTCTCGCAACATTTAGGCGCCAACCAATTAGATAAAGTGAAAAACCTTCCTGCTCAAGCTATTTTCATAATTACATCCATAAGTATCCTCATTATTGTTACTACTTTACCGTTTTCTTCGGAAATCTTTAAACTCTATAATGCATCACATCTCATTTTAGACTTTAGCATCGATTACTACGGAATACGGGTTTGGGGGTTTCCGTTTACCTTATTCACTATTGCTATTTTCGGAACATTTAGAGGGCTTCAAAATACATTTTATCCAATGATTATTGCCATCATCGGAACCGTTGTGAACATCGTTTTAGACTTTGCCTTCGTTTACGGTATCGAAGGTCTTATCAATCCGATGCATATCAAAGGTGCAGCTTGGGCAAGTGTGATTGCTCAAATCATCATGGCCATATGCTCGGCTTATTATTTACTCAAAAAGACTGATATTTCGTTGCGCATCACATTTCCGTTTAATAAAGAAATTAGGACGTTCTCTATAATGATCTTAAACCTTTTTGTAAGAACCTTAGCTTTAAATGCCACACTATATTTCGCTACACGATTCGCCACTTCTTATGGTACCGAATATATTGCAGCCTACACCATTGCCATAAATCTATGGTTTTTGGGCGCATTCATTATTGATGGATATGCTAGCGCTGGAAATATCCTATCAGGAAAATTATTAGGCGCCAAAGAGTATTCAAAGCTTGTAGAATTGAGTCGGCTTTTGATAAAATGTGGTATCGGAGTTGGTTTCATTTTAACCGTTGTTGGATTACTAACGTACAACTTTGTTGGTCCTATCTTTACAAAAGATCAAGCCGTAATTGACCAATTCTATAATGTGTTTTGGATTGTTCTAGTGATGCAACCTCTTTGCGCATTGGCATTTATTTTTGACGGCATGTTTAAAGGTATGGGGAAAATGAAGTTTTTAAGAAACCTATTGTTACTTTCAACAGGCTTGGTTTTTATTCCAATCTTATTTCTATTGGATAGTTACGACCTTAAACTATATGGCGTGTTTATTGCCTTAACCTGCTGGATTATCGCCAGAGGCATACCTTTAATCATAAAATTCAGACAACTATTTTTGTCACTTTCACAAAAGACGTAACTTTGACACATTATGTATATTAAACTTCAGTTTAATTTACAGTTAATAGTTCTAAATAAACAAAAACAATCCTATGGATTTTATGTCATTTATAAGTGGAAGTGGTTTATTCCTTATTTTAGGAATCATTCTAGTTATTGTTTATTTCTACAATCGTAATAAAAGACGCTAATGAGTAACATTCGTATTACAAAACAATTTTCTTTTGAAACTGGCCACGCGTTGTATGGTTATGATGGAAAATGCAAAAATGTACATGGTCACAGCTATAGATTGGATGTTACTGTTATTGGCCAACCCATTACAGATAACACTAATGTGAAATTTGGGATGGTAATTGATTTTAGTGATCTTAAAAAAATTGTCAAAGAAGAAATCGTTGATGTGTTTGACCATGCAACTGTTTTCAATAAAAACACGCCACATGTTGAGTTAGCAAAAGAATTACAAGACAGAGATCACAATGTCCTATTAGTCAATTACCAACCAACAAGTGAAATGATGGTTATTGATTTTGCTAAAAAGATAAAACAACGACTCCCTGATAATATCAAACTACACTCTTTAAAACTTCAAGAAACTGCAACTTCTTATGCCCAGTGGTTTGCTTCAGATAATGACTAAACCTACCAACATAACCATTCCGAAGGGAAAGAAAATCTATTTTTCTTCAGATAATCATTTGGGCGCTCCAACTATAGAAGCGTCTTTACCTCGTGAAAAGAAATTTGTAGCTTGGTTAGATGAAATCAAAACAGATGCTGCAGCTATTTTTCTATTAGGTGATTTATTTGATTTTTGGTTTGAGTATAAAACTGTGGTTCCAAAAGGGTTTACAAGAACCTTAGGGAAATTGGCAGAAATAAGTGATTCTGGTATTCCAATTTATTTCTTCGTTGGTAACCATGATCTATGGATGAACGGCTATTTTGAGAAAGAACTCAACATCGCTGTATTTCATGAACCTAAAGAATTCATCTTTAATAACACCTCTTTTTACATTGCACATGGTGACGGTTTAGGCCCTTTTGATAAAGGCTATAAACGCATGAAAAAAGTATTTACTAACCCTGTCTTTAAATTTTTATTTAAATGGCTCCATCCAGATATTGGTATGCAAATTGCCCAATACTTATCAGTGAAAAATAAACTTATTTCTGGTGAACATGACGCTACTTATTTAGGAGAAGATAAAGAGTGGCTCATACAATACAGTAAATCTAAATTACAAGAATCACATCGTGACTATTTTGTATATGGTCATCGACACTTACCAATGGAAGTTCCTTTACAAGACAATTCTAAATATGTCAATCTTGGTGACTGGATTCAATACTATACTTATGGTGTTTTTGAAGGTGATCATTTTGAATTGAAGACTTTCAAATAAAGCCTTCTTATAAACAGCTTTAAACCTTTTTGTTATTAATAAGTCTTAGATGAAATTTATTTCATGAAACTTACTCAACTATGTGCTTCAATAGTATGTCTTATACTATTGTTTTCTTGTGGAAATGACGATTCAACAATTACAGTTAGTCCATCTTTAACCAAGCCAAACATTGTATTGATTATCGCTGACGACATGGGCTTAGATGCCTCTCCAGGCTACAGCATTGGAAGTGTAAAACCCAATATGCCAACATTACAAAATATGATGGATTCTGGTGTTCGGTTTAACAATTTATGGTCAAATCCTGTTTGTACACCTACTCGAGGAAGTATTCTTACTGGTAAATATGGATTTAGAACTAACGTTTTAAAAGCAAATGATATTTTATCTACTTCAGAATTATCATTACATCAATATTTAGACAATAATAACACAGGATACAATCATGCGGTTATTGGGAAATGGCATTTATCTAATGATGTGAATCATCCAACAAACATGGGGGTTAATTATTATGCTGGACTCTTAAATGGAGGTGTTCAATCTTATACCAATTGGAACCTAACTGAAAATGGCTTAACCTCAACATCTACAGAATATACTACAACAAAATTTACAGATTTAGCGATAGATTGGATTGACCAACAATCACAACCTTGGTTTTTATGGTTGGCTTATAATGCACCTCACACGCCTTTTCATTTACCGCCTAACGACTTACATTATCAAGGAAATTTACCATCAGACCAAGCAAGTATAGATGCTAATCCTTTACCTTACTATATGGCAATGCTTGAAGCGATGGATACCGAAATGGGAAGGCTCATCAATTCGATGAGTGAAGAAGAAAAAGCGAATACTGTTTTTATATTTATTGGTGACAATGGAACACCTAATCAAGTCGTTCAGGAGCATAGTAGTTTCCGTGCTAAAGGAAGTGTTTACCAAGGAGGCGTTAATGTACCAATGGTTATTTATGGAAAAGATGTGACTCGTATAAATGCTATTGAAAATGCTTTAATTAATACAACCGATTTGTTTGCTACCATTTCTGAATTAGCAGGAAATAATACTACTGAAATAAATGATAGCAAAAGTTTTAAAGACTTATTGTCAAGCTCTAATGGTAATACAAGAGACTATGTTTATGCCGAAGTTGGTAATGAAACTGGGGGTTCAAATTATACGATAAGAAATAGCACTCATAAATACATATACTTTGATGATGGCTCAGAGGCTTTATTTGATTTAAGTATTAATCCCCTTGAAAACCCAAACTTGTTAAACCCAAATCAATTACCATTAAGTACTGAAAATAGTTTGATAAAAGATGAATTAATTTCTAGACTCAATGAAATTAGACAGTAGTTTCGTCCTTCTCATGTTCCTCTATATCCTTAGTTAAATCTAATTTTCTAAACGAAGGAGAAACTAATCCTGTAGTAACAACGGTTATCAAAGTCATCGTGCCACCAAAAACAACTGCAGTTGCTGTTCCCATGAGTTTAGCTGTTAAGCCGCTTTCAAGCGCACCCAATTCATTAGAAGACCCTACAAACATAGAATTTACTGACGATACACGACCACGCATATGATCTGGCGTTTTAATTTGAAGGATAGTTTGTCTAATCACCATAGAGACACCATCTGTAACACCACTAAAGAAGAGTGCTACGACAGAAATCCAAAATACAGACGATAACCCAAATACGATTATGCAAAGTCCAAAACCAAAAATAGCAACCAATAGTTTCATACCTGCATTTTTACTTATTGGTATGTATGCAGTCACCAGCATAGTTAAAAAAGAGCCAACCGAAGGAGCTGCAACCAAAATCCCGAAACCTTGAGGCCCTACTTTCAAAATATCTTCTGCAAAAACCGCTGCGAGAGCTATTGCTCCTCCAAATAAAACAGAAACCATATCTAAAGTAATTGCACCCAATATCGCTTTAGTATTAAAAACAAATGATAACCCTTCTGATAAACTCGAAAAAAGATTCTCACCAATTTTTGGATTAAGAATTGGTTTTCGAGGTATTTGAAAAATAGTTATTAATGAAAATAGTACTAAACCAAAAACGATACATAAAGACCAGTGCACACCAATCCAGCTAATAGAAAATCCTGCAAAACCAACTCCTAAAACACGTGCCATTTGCCAAGTAGAACTATTCCATGTTGCTGCATTAGGATAAATCTTTTTAGGTACGATTAAGGCGACAAGGGAAAAAATAGTTGGTCCAAAAAACGCTCTTAAAAACCCACCAAAAAACACCAAAGCATAAATGGAATAGAGTATACTATTTTTAGACCACGACTCAATCACAGATTGAGAAGTCAACCAAAATAATCCAAAACTTATTAAAGAAAAAGCAGCAATACATAAAGCTAACAGGTTTCGTTTTTCTCGCTGATCTACAATATGACCTGCAAACAAAGCCATAACAAAAGCAGGAGCAAACTCAAAAAGACCTATTAAACCTAAACTCAAGGGATCTTTCGTTAGAGCATAAACCTGCCACTCGATAACAATAAATTGCATAGACCAACCAAAAATCAAGGCAAAACGCACCAATAAAAATATATTGAATTCTCTATATCGCAATGCTGCGTATGGATCTTTTTTGGACATATTTAAGCTTTAATATCTCGTAATTTTAATTGCAAACTCACATTGCCTTGCCAATGGTTTTCATCAATAGAATATGTAGCATCAAAGGATTGTCTATTCTGAATCAAATGTAATTTATCTCCTAAACTAAAACCTATTCCAACAAGTTTCGCATG
This sequence comes from Psychroserpens sp., assembly GCF_036960315.1. NCBI lineage: Bacteria > Pseudomonadati > Bacteroidota > Flavobacteriia > Flavobacteriales > Flavobacteriaceae > Psychroserpens > Psychroserpens sp. The sequence continues at coordinate 74,848 of NZ_JBALVR010000005.1, forward strand.
GCTTTGTGTAACTGTTAATCGCAAATGCTTATCATCTTCGCCCACACATTTTCCGTAACCTGTATCTTGTAGATTTTGTGTCATAAAGATAGGTGTCATATTTCCTGGTCCAAAAGGAGCAAACTGGCTTAAAATTCGGTAAAATTTAGGTGTAATATCGTTTAATTCAATCTGCGCATCCATACTAATTTCTGGTGTCAATAAATTTCTATCAATTGTCTTCGATACTTCATCTTCAAAGGCTTGTTTAAAAGCGTCGTAGTTTTCTTCTTTAAGCGTCAATCCTGCTGCATATTTATGTCCGCCAAACTGTTCGATATGTTCGCTACAAGCTGCCAAAGCATTATACACATCAAATCCTTTTATCGATCGTGCCGAAGCTGCCAATTTATCACCGCTTTTTGTAAACACAAGCGTTGGTCTATAATGGGTTTCGATTAACCGAGACGCAACAATCCCTATCACACCCTTATGCCATGACTCATGATAAACCACAGTGGTTATTCTATCCTGTTCGTTATTCTCAGTAATTTGAATTAATGCTTCTTCGGTGATCCGTTTGTCAGTCTCACGTCTATCCAGATTAAACTCATTAATTTCTGCTGCAAAGGTTTTAGCCAACCCTTCATCAGTTTCGGTTAATAAAGTCACGGCATAATTACCATGCTTCATTCGCCCAGCAGCATTAATTCTAGGTGCTACAATAAAAACAACATCAGTAATGGTGAGTATTTTCTTTTCCACTTGCGCTATAATCGCTTTTATTCCTGGTCTCGGATTTGTATTAATCACTTGCAATCCGAAATAAGCTAATGCTCTATTTTCTCCAGTAATCGGAACAATATCTGCGCCAATTGCTGTAGCAACTAAATCTAAATATTCGCCTAAATCCTCAACGGTTTTATCATCTTTTGACGCTAAAGCCTGAACCAATTTAAAGCCAACACCACAGCCACACAATTCTTTATAAGGATACTCACAATCGTCTCGTTTTGGGTCTAAAACGGCAACAGCCTTTGGAAGTTTATCTCCCGGTCTATGATGATCACAAATAATAAAATCAATGCCTTTTTCCGAAGCATAATCCACTTTATCAATAGCTTTTACGCCACAATCCAATGCAATAATAAGTGTAAAATCGTTGTCGTGAGCAAAATCGATGCCTTTATATGATATGCCATAACCTTCATCATAACGATCCGGAATATAAGTGGCAATGCTACCTGATTTTGTTTTTAAATACGATGACATTAAAGCGACAGACGTTGTTCCGTCTACATCATAATCGCCATACACCAAAATATTCTCATCATTAGCTAATGCGTTTTCGATCCGTTCTACTGCTTTGTCCATATCCTTCATTAAAAAAGGATCATGTAAATCGGCTAAACTAGGTCGAAAAAATGTCTTGGCATCTTCATACGTTTCAATACCACGTTGTATCAATAAGGTGGCAACAGAGGCATCTACCTGAAGTGCTTTTCTCAAAGCTTCAACGGTTTTTAAATCTGGTTTTGGTTTAAGTGTCCAACGCATACACTAATATAGAACATTTTCTCTATACGTTATGATAATGAATAGATGTTTTTACTTCTGAAAATCTCCGAAACATTTCCATAACACCACAATATTTTTCAACGGAAAGGTCAACGGCCTTTTTAATCTTAGCTTCATCAAGGTTTTCGCCATATAAATGATATTCGACAGAAACTGTATGATAATATTTAGGATGCTCTTCGGTTAATTCGCCAAACGTATCAATTCTGAAATCTGAAAAAGGCACCTTCATTTTTTTAAGAATAGATACTACATCCAATCCAGAACAACCTGCCAAAGAAGATAACATCATAGCTTTAGGGGCAAATCCAGAATTGTAACCGCCATTTTCTGGTGAGGTATCAATCAACATCGTTTTTCCGCTAGGATTATCCGATTCAAACTGTAAGTTTCCTTTCCAATGAGTGACTACTTTATGAGACATATCTGAAGAATTTTTCGTTTATTGTTAACTCAAAAATACCACTAAAAACATAATATATGGCATTAGTAACTCCTTTATCTGCGGAACACGATCCGGAAACAAAACAACTTGCCGAATTTTTTAATGAAACTCTTGGGTTTTGTCCAAATTCGGTATTAACGATGCAACGTCGTCCAGCAATTTCAAAAGCTTTTATCAATTTAAACAAAGCGGTTATGGCTAATGAAGGTCGCGTGACATCGGCTTTAAAACGAATGATTGCTTGGGTAAGTAGCAATTCAACTGGTTGTCGTTATTGTCAAGCTCATGCCATTCGTGCTGCCGAACGTTATGGAGCAGAACAGGAACAACTAGATAATATTTGGGAGTACAGAACACACGCTGCTTTTTCTGATGCAGAACGTGCGGCTCTCGATTTTAGTTTAGCTGCAAGTCAAGTCCCAAATGGTGTGAATGCTGATATTAAAAAACGTTTATACGAGCATTGGGATGAAGGTGAAATCGTAGAGATGCTTGGTGTGATTTCCTTATTTGGTTACCTCAACCGTTGGAATGATTCTATGGGAACTTCTATTGAAGACGATGCTGTAGAAAGTGGCAACCAATACCTTGGAAAACACGGTTTCGAAGTCGGGAAACATGATGGCTCGAAGTATTAAGCTGTCATACTAAAGATCGTTTTAAAACCTCTTCAGAAATGGAGAGGTCTTTAATATCTACATACTTCTAAATATTTTGTTTCGTCAGAGTACATACATTTAATTTTGAATCTTAAATTAATCGAAATATTATAGGTGCTTTCAAAAATGATATTATCAAAGTCAAACGATATATATTCATTTTTACCTATATCTAATATGGTCAACATAGTACCTCCTCCACTATAGAGCCCATAACTATAAACTAATTTATCAGTAATAAAGTAAGGCTTGTCAGGAAGTGAATAAGCTTTATTTGTATTTGTATCAATCAATAGAGACATAGCACCTTCATAATACTCCTGAAAAACAACAATGTAGTTTTTAAATTGAGCTTTAAACGCGTATTTAGAATACGTTTTATCTTCTACTAAATTATTCCTAACCGTAATAACTTGATTATCAATGTTTTTAAATAGATATTTTCCGTTTTTCTTTTTAAACAACTTAGGATGTTTGTGTTGTAATATATTCTCAATCGAATCACTATTAGAAAACAAAACAAGGGCATTGGTGTTAACTCTTTTTTTGGAATTAAATGTTTCAGCTGTAATCTCATTTAAATAAAATTTCGAAGGAGAATTCGTAGTAACGCTGGGTAATAAATCACATGAGATTTCCTCTTGAGCTTGACTGGAAAAGCTAATTATCAATACCGCTAAGAATAGGTATAATATTTTCATAATACAGCTTCGATACAGTTTTTCAACTCAGGTAAAACCTCCTTATCAAACCAAGGGTTCTTAGTCAGCCAAAATCGGTTTCTCGGACTAGGGTGTGGCAATGTAAAATATTTAGGCAAGTACGCTTTGTAATTCGCTACCGTTTCGGTTAAGGTACGTTTGGCTTGCTCTTTTAAATAATACTTTTGGGCATACATGCCAATTAAAATGAGCAACTCCACATGTTTCATATGTTCAAATAAGGGTTGATGCCATTGTGGTGCACATTCTGTTCTAGGTGGTAAATCACCACTTTTTCCTTTTCCTGGATAGCAAAATCCCATAGGTATAATGGCGAATTTAGATTCGTCATAAAAAACGTCGTCAGAAACATTTAACCATTTACGCAATTGTCTTCCGCTAGCATCATCCCAAGGAATTCCTGAAGCATGGACTTTTGTTCCAGGTGCTTGACCAATGATGACAATTTTAGAATCTGGATGCCCTGTAGCAATAGGTCTTGGGCCAAGTGGCAAATGCTGTTCGCAGATTTTGCATTGTCGTATGTCGTGTAATAATTTATCCATAAAAACAGTCCTAAGTTTAAGTGATAATAATTAAATGTCCATTATCGACTTCTTCTTTCCTCCTACAATAATCACAATTTCGCCTTTTGGTGGTTTATTGGTGTAGTGCTCTAAAACCTCTTTTGCAGTACCTCTTATGGTTTCTTCATAGAGTTTGCTTAGTTCTCTTGATACCGAAACTGATCTTTCTTCTCCAAAATACTCACAGAAATGAGTTAGTGTTTTTATGAGTTTATGCGGACTCTCATAAAAAATCATTGTACGCGATTCTTCAGCAAGAAACTTTAATCGTGTTTGTCGTCCTTTTTTTACAGGAAGAAACCCTTCAAAGATAAACTTATCATTTGGTAATCCAGAGTTGACTAATGCTGGCACAAAAGCTGTAGCTCCAGGCAAACAATCGACTTCTATATTGTTTTCAACACAAGCTCTTGTCAATAAAAACCCTGGATCTGAAATGGCAGGCGTTCCTGCATCACTAATCAATGCAATTGACAATCCGCTCTTCAGTTTTTGAATCAAATTATCAACCATTTTATGCTCATTGTGCATATGGTGACTTTGCATTTGTGTCCCAATTTCATAATGCTTGAGCAATTTCCCAGAAGTACGCGTGTCTTCTGCTAGAATCAAATCGACAGCCTTTAAAACTTCAACAGCACGAAAGGTCATGTCTTTTAAATTTCCAATAGGTGTAGGAACAAGAAAAAGTTTACTCATTTGTAAGGGATTTCTTTTCAAATTTACAACGTTTTCAAGTATATTAACGCAACCTATTGCAATAATTAGGGTCTTTTTGTCAGTTAAGGGTTTATAGTAGGAAAATTCTATATTTATCTGTTATAGTCTTGAGGTTGTTCATTTTCTCATTGCACAAGTCAAAACTATTATCTTATGAAAGCAAAATTACTGTTCCGCTTAATTCTTTTCTTTCTATTATTTACTCAATTGCATAGTCAAACTACCGATTTATCTATTGTTGCTCAAGCACAAAATACAGGTGGAACTGCTGTGTCTCAAGTTGAGATTTTTCAGGATTTTCAGTACATAGTAACCATTATAAACTCTGGCAATCCAGTTAATAATTCCACATTTGAAATCACTTTATCTAACAACTTGCAAAATCTAGATATTGGTAATATTAGTTCTCAAAATAATTCTGGTGGTGCGTCAAATGCTTCAGATTTAATACTCACAAATAATGTATTAACTGGTAGTGTTACCAACTTACCTACAGATTCTAGTGTAGAATTAAAAATTGATGTCACTGCGCCTTCAATTGTTGGAGGTATCGCTATTAATGCTATTATCGCTCCTCCAAATGGCACGACAGACACGAATAGTTCCAATAATCAATCGCTTATTTCAATAGACGTGATAGATGTTGAGATTGATTTTACTGTAACACATTCACAAATTTCTCCTGCGCAAGGGACGCCAATTTCATCATGGAATAGTTCTGTTACCTATCAGTTTACAATTACTAATAATAGTGCTATTGACTTCCCTGTTAATAGTTTTGTAGGTGATCTTACCTTAGTTTCTGATATCGATTATGGTCGCCCAAATGTAGGTATAACATCAATTAATTGTATTGAAACAACTGGTGGCACAGCATGTCCCGATGTTTCGGGTATTGCTCCTGGCATGACGTCTTTGGTAAGTGCTACATCAATGCTGTTTTCATTTACAACACCTCATGTCTTTGCCACTGGTGGGTCTGCAACATTTGAAATTGTTTACGAATATTTAGATCCGTCATGTGCAGTAGAATTACAGCCTATAGTAGTTTCAAGTGGAATATCTATAACATTAGATCATACTAATGTGTCTTCCAATTCATCTAATGTTGTTGTGACCGATTTATTAGAAGCCGAATTATGTCAAGTCACCGATATCTGTATTGACACAATCCAAACCGATCCAGATCCTGCAACCGTAGCTAATTGGAACCAAGATGTAACTTTTGAAACTACTGTTTGTAATAATGGTCCGCTTGATGCTACTATTGCATTTTTTGTGCAAAACTTATCTCCAGCTATAGACTGGCAAATCATATCTGTGACATGCACTCAAACAACAGGGAATATAAATTGCGAGGATATCACTATAAATATTAATGATCAATTTTGGGTGAGTGAACCCTTTATAATGCCAGTTGTTGGTGCAACCATTACAATTACAACTGTTGTTCAGTTTTTAGAACCCGAATGTTCGTTAGATACCGAAATTAGCATGGCTAATGTAAGAAGTGGCACCAATGTTTTAGAAGCAGATATTTTTGATAACGTTATTGAAAATAGTGCACAAACTGATTTTGTAATGTTGCCAGCTACTGTAGGGTGTCCTGTCGTTGATTTAGGTGTGACCAAAATGCAAATAGACCCTGTTTTACCTAATGGTGAATCGCCAGATAACACGATACAAGCAGGAACTGTAACCTATGAAATTACAGCATCTAACGAAAGTGATATGGATGCGATTATAGAGCTAATCGATTTTACTGAAAATTCAGGAAATGTTGGTTATACAGGAACGCTTATGTCTGTTGAATGTATTTCCACAACAGGAAGCGCAGAGTGTTTTACTATTAATACTATAAACATTGGCGTGCCTTTAGATGGTGTTTCTCTCAATGGAGAACCCGATACCTTTTGGAAAATTGTCGCAGATGATAATTGGGGTTTACCCGCAAACAGTTCGGTAACATTTCAGGCCACTGTAGCTTGGGAAACTGATTGCGATATCGCTCCTATACCTGTTTTTAATCTCGTTGAAATTAACCATACCGACAGTACTTTTGACAATAATACGTCGAATAACAGTGATGAAGTTGTGACGTTTATAGCACCTTGCGTGGATTTGGTAGTGCAAACATTTCCAGAGTTTACTCAGGTAAATATTAATCAGCAGTTTAATTGGATTATAGATATTACCAATAGTGAAAATAGCTCTAATGCTATACATATTTTCTTTGAAGACACCATAAATAATGTCTTTACAATAACTGGAACACCAACGTGTATAATTACCGACGGAAATGCAACTTGTAGTACTGATTTGGCTTCGAATGGAAATCTCGTAACCGGAACTATAGCAAATATGGACGCTGGCTCTACGATACGAATTACAATTCCGGTTACAGCCCCTAATTTTGGAGGTGCCTACAATAATATTGCTGTGGCGACTCCTGATGAAAATGATAACTTAGAGATTTCACCAGAAACCAATACATCCATTAGCAATGTTCAAATTGTAGCGCCTGTATTGGATAAAATTTACGATCCAGAAACCATAACTGTAGGTGCACAAAGTACGCTCGTGTTTACGGTTACTAATTTACCGTCAAACCCTACACAAAGTGATATTTCGTTTACTGATGTTTTTCCTTCGGAAATCACAGTGGTTTCACCACCAGATTGGGTAATGAGTAATGGTTGTACGGCAACTTTTATAGGTACTACAGGTGATAATTTTACTGGCATTACAGATTTAGTTTTCCCTGAAGGTGTATCGACTTGCACCTTTAGTGTTATATTGACTTGCAACGTTCCTGGAGTATATCTCAATGATACTAATAATATTGAATCACAAAATAATATTGATACCTCTCAAACCAATGCGACATTAACTGTATTGGATGATAATTCTGATGTAGATATCGAAATTTTAAAAAGTGTTTTCCCGGAAGAAGCCCTCGTTGGAGATGAAGTAACCTTTCTAATTACTGCTACTAATTTAGGAACAACTGAGGGTACCATAATTGAGGTTTCAGATATCTTTCCTGTAGGAATGTCTCTTGTATCAGCAACTGCATCTGAAGGTGCATTTAACAGCTCGACATTTATATGGTCCATTGATGCTTTAATGAGTAACCAATCTGAAACATTAACGCTTGTAGCGCAAGTGAATTCTAGTAGTAATTTATTAAATGTAGCTTTTCTAAATAGCGTTGAACAACCCGACAGGGATGACACAAATAATATGGATGACGCTGAAGTTGTTGTTGGATTTTGCTTGTTTATTCCTGAAGGACTTTCGCCAAACAACGATGGTTTAAACGATCTATTTACGATACAATGTATAGAAGAATATCCAAATAACCTCCTTAAAATCTACAATAGATTAGGTGTTAAGATTTATGAAAGGAGAAATTACCTAAACGATTGGGATGGCAGGCCAAATATGGGAATTCCAACCACTACAGGCTTGCTTCCTGTTGGTACCTATTTTTATATTCTAGACTTGAATAATGGAGAAAAACCTATACTAGGTTGGGTTTACCTAAATTACTAGGTCTCACTTGTTTTCCGAGGAAATAGGAAATAAATAAAATAGGAATTCCAACTACAGAAAGACCTAATGTATCTCCTGCATATTGATGTGCCGCAGTTGCTAAAACTAAATCAAAGAAAAAACCAGCATAAGCCCATTCGGTCAGCCAATTACTTTTCCGCCATAGAATCATAATGACGCCTAAAACCTTTATGATCGCTAAAGGAATAACAATATAAGATGGATAATTGAGAACTTTAAAATAGCCTTGAACCATTTCAGTATTAAAAAAATACATCTGAGCTGAATATAGAAACAGAAACGATAAGAGGATTGTGGCAATCCAATACAGTATTTTGGTTGTTTTCATTTAACGGTTGTCGAAATCAGCTAATCAAACTTACGCTCTATTGTTGATAAAAAGCGTTCTTCAAATTCTTCTTTACCTTCCCAATTGTTGTAATCTGGTTTTACAATGTCGTGAATAAGGTGTAATGCTTCTTTGATAGAATTTGTTGTTTTTAATTGAGATAATACGCGTTCGTAATTTTCAATTTCGCCATTAAAAAGGTGTTTAATAAAAGCGAGTTTATCGTTAAGTCCGATATTAAGTCCACCGTTTTTAAGTTTGTCATTTAATGATTTTTTAGTGGTTTCTGTAGACACAGGTTCAAAAACTGGAATATCTTCAAAACCAGCAGTGATGTCCTCTAAGTGTTCTTGTGGTTTATTAGCAACTGCCGTTTCAACCATGTCATCTACTTGTTGTGATTCTTGAGGCATTTGTGCAACCATATCCTTAATTTTCTCCATAACTGGTTCATAGATATGATCATCTTCCTTTTCATCAAGATTGACGTAAATCTTATCTTCAATTTCAATATTGTCGCTTATCTTATTATTGAATGCGGTGTCCAACATTCCGAAGAAAGAAGAATCGCCACCAATTGTTGGTAAATCGCCTTCAAAATTTTCATTTGCAAACTTGAGAACACTTAATTTTTCATATAATGCACCAGCTTCAGAATGTAATTTTATAACATCTTCCTTACCCTTAAGCTTTAAAATTCTATGTGCAATGCTAACTAATTCTGCTTCCAGCTTCTTCTTCATAACTTTTAATTTTTATTCCCAAATAGGTTTTTGTTTTTTAATAAATTTGCGCCACCTTTATGCAAAACGAACTCTAGGTAGGTTTTAGTGTTAAAATTACAAAATGTTTCTCGAAAATACAGTAAATCAGAAAGAACAATTTGGATGGATTGAAGTCATTTGCGGCTCAATGTTCTCTGGCAAAACAGAAGAACTGATTCGTAGACTCAAACGAGCCCAATTTGCAAGACAAAAGGTTGAAATTTTTAAACCTGCTGTTGATGTGCGTTATGATGAAGATATGGTGGTCTCTCACGATTCTAATGAAATACGCTCTACTCCTGTTCCTGCGGCGGCTAATATTCCTATACTAGCAGACGGTTGTGATGTGGTTGGTATTGATGAAGCTCAATTTTTTGATGATGAAATTGTAAGGGTTTGTAATGATCTTGCCAATAAAGGTGTTCGTGTAATTGTTGCAGGACTGGATATGGATTTTAAAGGAAACCCTTTTGGACCAATACCAAACCTTATGGCAACTGCCGAATATGTTACAAAAGTTCATGCCATATGCACTAGGACAGGAAATCTCGCTCAATACAGTTATCGTAAAGCGTCTAGTGATGCATTGGTGTTGTTAGGTGAAGTTGATGAATATGAACCGTTGAGTCGTGCTGCATACTACAAAGCCATGTTACGCGATAAGGTAAAGAGCATGAAAGTCAATGACGCTGAAGAAATTTCTAATAAAGACAGTAAATCCAATGCCAAAAGCTAGAGAAACTGTTTTAGAAATCGATTTAAAGGCACTCAAACATAACTTCGAGTATATTAAATCAAAACTTAAAAGCGATACCAAAATATTAGCCGTTGTAAAAGCATTTGCCTACGGAAGCGATGCTAATACCATTGCCAACTATCTTCAAGGTTTAGGTGTTGATTATTTTGGTGTTGCCTATGTAAATGAAGGTGTTGCTTTGAGAGATGCTGGTATACAAACTCCTATTTTAGTGTTGCATCCGCAAGCTGTAAATTTTAAAACCTTAATTGAACGTTGCTTAGAACCTAGTTTGTATAATGCCAAAGTTTTAAATGAATTTATCGCGATTGCTTCCGAAGAAAAACAAAGCAACTATCCCGTTCATATCAAATTTAATACGGGCTTAAATCGATTAGGGTTTTGGAAAAATGATGTAGACTATATTATTTCAAAACTAAAAGACACTTCAGCTGTAAAAGCAAAATCATTGTTCTCACATTTAGCAGCAAGTGAAGATTTGAATGAAAAAGAATTTACTCAAAACCAAATTAATAGTTTTCAAGTAATTTCAGATGAGTTTTCAAAAGCTATAGGTTTTCAGCCTATACTTCATTTAACAAATACGTCTGGAATTATTAATTATCCAGAAGCACATCTGGATATGGTAAGAACAGGCATTGGTTTATATGGTTTTGGAAATTCTGAAACAGAGAACAAAAACCTAAAACCTATCGCGACACTCAAGTCTATAATTTCTCAAATTCATAAGATTGAGAAAGGGGAGACCGTGGGTTATAACAGAGCTTTTGTAAGTGACGGTTTAAAAAAAACAGCAACCATACCTATTGGTCATGCTGATGGTATTGGTAGACAATATGGCAACCAAAAAGGATTTGTTACAATTAACGGTGAAAAAGCACCAATTATTGGTAACGTTTGCATGGATATGATTATGGTGAACATTACTGGTATTGATTGCAATGAAGGTGACGAGGTAATTATCTTCGGAACACATCCAGATGCCTCGCAATTTGCAGATACCGCTGATACAATTTCATATGAGATTATCACGGCAATTTCTCAACGTGTAAAACGCTCTTTTATACGAGATTAATCCATTTTTGTGACTTTTTAATTAACTTAGTGTCATATTAATATTAACTAACTATTAAAACATTTTGAAATTATGTTAAAAGAATTTAAGAATTTTATTATGACAGGTAACGTGATTGATTTCGCTGTTGCAGTAATTATGGCAGGTGCTCTAGGCGCTGTTATTAATGGTTTCGTCTCTAACATTGCTATGCCTTTTATTGGGTATTTTGCAGGCGGAATTAATTTTGAAGACCTTCATTATGCGATGGACGGAACAGAGTATGCATCATTAGCGGCTGCTAAAGAAGCAGGTGCAGCAGTAATTGCTTACGGATCTTGGATTAATACAATTATCAATTTACTTATTGTAGGACTTGTCATGTTTATGATAGTAAGAGCATATAACAAAACTAAAAAACCAGTTGAAGCACCAGCACCATCAGGACCATCTGAAATTGATTTATTAACAGAAATCAGAGATGCTCTTAAAAAATAATTTGTAGCAATCGCTGCACCATATTTTAACGTTAACCGCTTCTTTACAGAGGCGGTTTTTTTATGTAATTCTTAAAAAAACCTTTTTCAAATTATAAATAGTGGTTTTTTGCACCAATTTTTTAACAAAAAAAGAGTGCTGGAAAGCAGGTTTAATATAATAAAAACTATAATTTTATATCCTAAAATTTCATAAAATGAAAGTAGCTGTAGTTGGTGCAACTGGTCTTGTTGGCGAAGTTATGCTTAAAGTTCTTGAAGAGCGTAATTTTCCTGTTTCAGAATTAATACCTGTCGCTTCAGAGCGATCTATAGGTAAATTGATTTCCTACAAAGGGAAAGACTATAAAGTAGTTGGTATGCAAGATGCCATTGATATGAAAGCAAATCTGGCCTTGTTTTCTGCTGGCGGAGACACATCTCTAGAATGGGCTCCTAAATTTGCAGAAGCTGGAATTACTGTGATTGATAATTCTTCGGCCTGGCGAATGGATCATAGTAAAAAACTGGTTGTGCCTGAAATTAATGCAGACACGCTAACTTCCGAAGATAAAATTATTGCTAACCCTAACTGCTCAACCATACAAATGGTCCTTGCGTTAGCTCCACTTCATAAAAAATACAAAATCAAACGTATCGTCGTTTCTACTTATCAATCTATAACAGGAACAGGTGTTAAAGCTGTAAGACAATTAGAAAACGAACTCGCAGGTATTAAAGGAGAAATGGCTTATCCTTATCCTATCTATCAAAATGCTATTCCGCATTGTGACGTTTTTGAAGAAAACGGATACACTAAAGAAGAAATGAAATTGGTACGAGAAACTCAAAAAATATTAGATGATCGTACAATTGCAATTACTGCAACTGCAGTTAGAATCCCTACTACTGGTGGACATAGTGAAGCTGTAAATGTTGAATTTGAAAACGACTTTAATGTAACTGAATTACGACAATTACTTAATGAGTCTGCTGGAATTGTTGTTCAAGACAATGTTGATGTCAATACCTATCCAATGCCAATTTATGCTCATGGAAAGGATGATGTTTTCGTTGGTAGAATTCGTCGTGATGGCTCACAACCAAACACATTAAATATGTGGATTGTTAGTGATAATCTTAGAAAAGGAGCCGCAACAAATACAATTCAAATTGCCGAATATTTAGTTGCTAATAACTTGGTGTAAGTTCTTATAAAATGTAACTTGTAAAAACAAATGCTTGTAAAAAAACAAATATGATTCCAAAAATCATCCATTTTTGTTGGTTAAGTGGTGACGAATATCCGAAAATTATTAAAAAATGTATCGAGTCTTGGCAAAAAAAACTCCCAGATTACGAACTTGTTTTATGGGATACAAAGAAATTCGACATCAATTCAACAACCTGGACCAAACAAGCCTTTGAAGCCAAACAATATGCCTTTGCAGCAGATTACATAAGATTACATGCGCTTTACAACTATGGAGGCATTTATTTAGATAGTGATGTTGAAGTTTTAAAAACCTTTGACAACCTACTTGATTTACCTTACTTTATGGGGGTTGATCGCGGCGATGGCATTGAAGCTGCAGTTATAGGCGCACAAAAAGGGTCTGATTGGATCCAAAATTGTTTAGAGTATTATGACAATAGATCTTTTATAAAAAAAAACGGAAGCTATGACCAAGAGATCTTACCTGTTATAATGCGATCTCAAATTGAGCAATACAAAAAAACAGTTCAACTCAAAACTAATGAGGTTGATGGCATTGATAGCTTGATTGAAGATAAAAATACAGTGTTTTTATTTCCTTACGAATATTTTAGCCCTAAAGATCATCAAACACGTCAAGTCTTTAAATCAAAAAACACCTATTGCATCCATCATTTTAATCATTCATGGTTTACGCTTTTAAATGTTATAAGACTAGAAGTCATAAAGCTAATTGGGCTTAAAACGACGGAAAAAATTATTAGTTTATTTAATTTAAGAAAACTTATTTCAAAATTCAAAAAACCAACTGACTAGTCTTAGTTATCTAGATCTTTATCTTTTTTCTTATAAAAAACGACCATATTCTAATCAAAAGAGTTCATCGTGACAGCCCACATTCTAACATATTGAATATGTAGATTGTATGTCATAATCTAATAAAAAATGCTGCTAAACATACATTTCAATTACTGATATTCAGTAGAAAGCAAATTACTTTAATCAATTCTATCATCTATGGTAGGGTTTTACGCATTAAAGTTGTTTAAATAATAGTAAATGTTGCAAAGTCTATATCGACTAAAAAATTTAACAGATTTTTTAGCATTTGGACTCTTGTTGTCTGATAAAAAGTGTATTACAACCAATTAATTATTTAGGTACTCACTTTGTAATTATATTTACTATCCAAATTTTACTGTAAATGTTTAAAAATTACTTGAAACCTATTGGCATTTTTGCTTTTGTCTTAGTCTCTTTTTCATGTAGCGACGATGACAATTATGTGCCTATCGTTATTGAAGCTAATACAGATACTATTGTAGTTTCTCAAAACAGTTCGATTTCAATAGCTGTTTTATCAAACGATATTAACGTTCCAAATACCGGAACTCTCTCTGCTATTAATGGTCAAAATGGTACTAATCAAGTTTTAGATTCTAATTCTACCCCTGACAATCCATCTGATGATGTTATACTTTATACACCAAACTCAGACTTTGTAGGCAACGATACATTTCAGTATACCATCTGTGATGACAGTAATAATTGCGCTAATGGAACTGTTACAGTAACCGTTACACCTGTGTCTCCAGTGCGTTTTAATTTAGATGAAATACCTTATCCAACACTTTCAGAGTACACCTTTTTTGAAGGTGATATAAAAGATTTAGATCCTGTATTTGGCGTATTGCCTTATGAATTAAATTCTACACTTTTTACTGATTATGCTCATAAGAAACGATTTGTATGGATGCCAGATAGCACCAAATCAAATTATAACAATGATTTCACACCTTTAGATTTCCCTGTTGGAGCTGTACTTATCAAGAATTTTTATTATGACAATGTACAGCCAAGTAATACCACAAGGATAATTGAAACACGACTAATGTATATGACTGAGGAAGGTTGGGATTTTGCGAAATATGTGTGGAATGAAGATCAAACTGAAGCTACGTTCACAAATTCTGGGAGTTTTATAGATATTCAATGGATAGAAAATGAAATTACTAACAACGTAAACTATAGAATTCCTTCAAGAAGCGAATGTTTTACATGTCATAATAAATTTGACACACCTGTTCCAATTGGTCCAAAGCCTCAAAACTTAAATAGAGATGTGGCGTACACTGACGGAACAAGCAACCAATTGCAAAAATGGATTGAAGTAGGTTATTTAGAAAACAATCTTCCCACTTCTATCGTATCAACTGTTAATTGGGAAGACGAATCGTTGGATCTCAATTTAAGATTACGATCATATTTAGATATTAATTGTGCGCACTGTCATTCTGATGAAAGTTATTGTGAATATAGACCAATGCGTTTTGCTTTTAATGATAATGAAGATGATGTCAATAAAGGGGTTTGTGTTTCACCTGATACTCAAATTGCTGGGACATCACATATCGTTACCCCAGGTAATATAGATACTTCTGTTCTTCGATTTAGACTAAACTCTACCGAAGAGCAAAATAGAATGCCACTATTAGGAAGAACCTTAACACATCTAGAAGGTGTAAGATTAATAGATGAATGGATTAATTCCCTCAACGGAGAATGCGAATAAAATAAAATTAAGAATTATGAAATCAAAATTACTAGTATTAACAATTTTATCCTTAGCATTTTGCGCTCAAACTTTTGGGCAGCCAGCAAATGATAATGTAAGCGGAGCAATTCCTATAACACCTTCACCTGAAGGGACAGGTTGTTCTATATCAACTTTTTATCTACCTTATGCTTCAGATGGCACTACTGATAGTGGTGTTCAAGGCAGTTGTAGAATATCAGGATTAGACCAATTTTTTACTTGGACCGCAACAACTACTGCCTTATTCTTCTCATCCCAAAGTCCGGGAAATCCGGGTATAGTCGTTTGGGATTCAACTGGGTCTATAGAAATTGCATGTACAGATACTTTCGAAACAAATAATATAACCGGTTGGGATATCGGAGATGAGCTTATTATACAAATATATGACTTTTCAGGAGCGGTTTCTGATGTTGCTTTTTGTTTAGAGGCTATAAATTACACACCACCACCGCCAGTACCCGTAACCTTTACCGCTCAAGCTGGAGGGACATCTGGAACATACAAAATTGCAACTGTTGATATGAATGGAGATTACTTAGATGATTTAGTTTGTGTTAATAGAGATTCAACATATAATAATGGTGATGGTAATGTAACGGTTCCAAGACCTTATGTTTTTGTGAGCTACCAACTAGCTAGTGGTGGTTTTGAAAAGTCAACAATTCCCACAGCACATCCTGACTTCGCACCTTCTTGGAGTCTGGCAGCTGCAGATTATGACAGGAATGGTTATAACGATTTATTATATGGCGCTGGAAGTGGAGTAACCTTTATGAGAGCTAATAGTACAGGAACAGGTTTTTCAGAAGTTTCTGGTCCTGAAGATGTTTTCTCTCAACGTTCAAACTTTGTAGACATTAATAATGATGGTCATCTAGATGCTTTTGTGTGTCACGATGTCGAACCTAATGTATATTATTTAAATGATGGTAGTGGTAACTTATCCTTTAATCAAGGTGGACTTGGTGACTATGCCTCAGGAGGAAACTATGGGTCTATTTGGGTAGACTACGACAATGATAGAGACATGGACATGTTCATCGCAAAATGTGGTGGAAATACTGCCCGTAGAACCAACCAAATGCATACCAACGATGGTGCTGGAAATTATACTGAAAACGCTGCCGCTATTGGTCTAGCAGATCCTATGCAAACTTGGTCCTCAGCTTGGGGTGATTTTGATAATGATGGTGATATGGATGTATTTGTTGGTGCAAGTTCTGGTCCTCACAAATTAATGCGAAACGACAATGGAAGTTTCACGGATATAACAGGAACTTCTGGAGTAAGTGTGCTTTCAACCACATCAACAGAAACAGTGACCTTTGATTTTGATAATGATGGTAATTTAGATTTAGTATCTGGAAATAATATTTTATTTGGTCATGGCGATATGTCATTTGATGTTTATACTAACGTCTTCCCAGGTTCTGGGTCTTATGGAGATTTAAACAATGATGGTTATATAGATGCTTTTAATTCTGGAAATGTTTTTATGAATAATGCTGAAAGCAACAATAACTGGATAAAGATTCATACTATAGGAACGGTTAGTAATATCAACGGTATTGGAGCACGTGTTGAAGTCTACACTGACTCTGGTGTCAAAATTAGAGATGTTAGAAGTGGTGATGGTTTTAGATATATGAATTCTCTTAACACACATATAGGAATTGGTTCAGAAACGACTATCAACACCGTAGTAGTTTATTGGCCATCTGGTGTTATTGATACAATTTCAAATCCATCAATAAATGATGCTTTAGAAATTGTTGAAGGTGCTACTTTGAGTTTAGAAAATTCTCTTACAGATGAATTAGTTATTTATCCAAACCCTGCAAAGGATGTTATAAATATCAAGTCATTAGAACTTAATGAGTCTGCCATTTATACAATTTTTGATATTACAGGTAAAAGAATCATGAATTCTAAGCTTAATTCAGCATCAATTGATGTTTCAAAATTAACGCCAGGCAATTACATATTACGTATTGTATCTGGTACTAAAATAAAAAGTCAAAAGTTTGTGAAAAATTAAATAAAATGCCTCTTTAATAATAATTAAGAGGCATTTTCATTATTTTTATAGACTTTCTTAATTAAATAATCTATCAATTTATGAAAAAAATTACTTTAGCACTCTTTTGTTTAAGTGCGCTTTTTAGTTTCTCTCAAACTCTAAACCAGCCTGCAAACTGGCCAAATTCGAACTGGTCCATATCTGGAAGTTATCTAACAGATGCTAATGCCTTCGAAGCAAACCCTGCGTCGGACAGTAATTTCGCTTACGATGATGATGATGCTGGAAACGGTCACCAAGATAGTATCGCAGCCGAGTCACCTATAATAAGCCTTACAGCAGCAAGTGATGCTGGCGAAAACTGGCTTACTGTAGGAACGAGTTATGTATTTCGTTCTCTTGGAGAAATATTACAACTACAATATTGGAATGCAGATAGTGGATCATGGGTTGATTGGGGAGATGCATTTGCTCCTACGACAACGAGTACTAATGATGATTTTTGTTCTGGTAGCGCAGTAGGGTTTACTTCAAATCCGTTGAGCATTGCCTCGTTTACTTCAAACCAGTTAACTAATTTTCAATATAGATTCTATTATGATGATTTTCAAGTTGGTGGTTTCTGGGGATGGGGATTTTGTATGCAATCGCCTACAATAAGCTCTCAAACACCTCCTGTATGTCCTAATATTTCAGGTCTTACTGTATCAAATGTTACCGTAACCACTGCCAATGTTTTTTGGCAAGCTGGTGATGTAGAATCAGATTGGGAAGTGGCCGTACAAGCTTCTGGACTGGGTATTCCTGCTGGTTCTGGTACAGCTACTACATTAAATAACCCAAATCCTTTATCTGGTTTATCTGCTGGAACAAGCTACGAAGTATACGTAAGAGGATTTTGTGGAGGTACAGATTACAGTAACTGGATTGGCCCTGTTGCTTTTGCAACTCTTAATCCTGCTCGTGTTAATTTCACGACACAATCGATGCCAATTGGTGGATATGATTTGACGGTAGTTGATATGGACGGTGATAATTTAGATGATATTGTTTCTGCAAGTGCTACAAATGTTAATATACATTACCAATTAAGTGCTGGAGGTTTTAATGAGGTTGATATCGCAACAACTAATGCGAATTTTTTACCAGGTTGGAGTATGGCTGCAGCAGATTTTGATAGAAATGGAAAAACAGATTTATTATATGGTGCTGGAAATGGTGTTACCTTTATGAAACAAAATAGTGCAGGAACTGGTTTTACCGAACTTTCAGGCTCCGACTACGTATTTTCACAACGCTCTAACTTTGTTGACATTAACGAAGATGGTCATCTAGATGCCTTTGTTTGTCATGATGTTGAACCGAATGTATATTATATTAATGATGGTTCAGGGAATTTGACATTCTATCAATCTAATACTACTCCTGATGCTCCTGCAAATTTAGGAGATTATCCTTCTGGTGGCAACTACGGATCTATTTGGATTGATTATAATAATGATAGAAATATAGACATGTTCATCGCTAAATGCGGTGGTGTTACTGATCGAAGAAGAAATATCATGCTAACAAGTAATGGTGATGGTACATATACTGAAAACGGAGCATCTCTAGGTTTAGACGACCCAATGCAAACTTGGTCTTCGTCTTGGGCAGATTATGATAATGATGGTGATATGGATCTTTTTGTAGGTGCAAGTTCTGGTACTCATAAACTGATGCGTAATAATATGGATGGCACATTTACTGATGTAACTTCTGGCGCTGGAGTAAGTGGTGCTCCAACTGGACATGAAAATGTAAGTCATGATATAGATAATGATGGTTACCTAGATATTTTATGTAATGGTACCATCTTATATGGAAAAGGTGATTTAACTTTTGAAGACTCAGATAGTAGCCAACTCGATTATAAAAATGGCTCTTTTGGAGATTTAAATAATGATGGTTTTTTAGATGCCTATTACAACGGAAACATCTATTGGAATCTTACTACAAGCAATAACTGGATTACCATAAATACTATTGGTGTACAAAGCAATATTGACGGAATTGGAGCAAGAGTAGAACTTTATACAAGCTCTGGCGTTCAAATTAGAGATGTAAGAAGTGGTGAAGGGTTTGAATATATGAGTACATTAAATACACATTTTGGTATTGGTACTGATGCTGCTATTTCTCATATTATTATCTATTGGCCAAATACGGGTTGTGAAACTTACATGAATCCAGATATAAACCAGCCATTTAATGCTATAGAAGGCGGAGGATCTGCATGTTCTACATTAGGAGTTGTTGATGACGAGGCACATACTTCTGATTTAATCTTAACTCCAACACCAACAAAAGATATACTTACTATTAAGACTGGACTGGAATTACAAAATGCAATCTATAATATTTATGATATTAGTGGAAGACGTGTAATGACCAACTCTTTAAATAATTCTAAAACAATTGATGTGTCCGAACTAAGTGCTGGAAATTATATATTAAGCATAATGTCTGATAACATTATTAAAAATCAAAAGTTTATTAAACAATAATATTCTTAACGATATTTTAAAAATGCCTCTACATTGAATTGTAGAGGCATTTTTCATTATTTTTGAATATAATCAAAGACATCAGTAAAATGAAAAAAATTTCATTACTAATATTAGCCATTGTGGCATTTAGTGCTTGTAAAGAAGAGGCTAAAGAACAAAAAACAGACATTGTGGTTAATTATCCTGAAACAAAAAAAGTAGATACTGTTACTAATTATTTTGGAACCGATGTTAAAGACCCATATCGATGGTTAGAAGATGATAGAAGTGAAGAAACAGGAAAATGGGTGAAATCTCAAAACGAATCTACTTTTGGCTACTTAGACAATATTCCTTATCGTGAAGAATTAAAGGAAAGACTTACTAAGCTTTGGAATTATGAAAAACTAGGCTCACCATTCAAGGAAGGTGACTTTACCTATTTCTATAAAAATGACGGATTACAAAATCAATACGTCATCTATCGCTACAAAACTGGAGATGATCCAAGTACAGCAACTGTTTTTTTAGACCCTAATACCTTTAATGAAGATGGGACCATCTCTCTTGGAGGCACAAGCTTTTCTAAAGATGGAAAAACCCTAGCATACGCTATTTCAGAAGGAGGGAGTGATTGGAGAAAAGTTCTAATCATGGATACCGAAAGTAAAAAAATTATCGAAGATACGCTTGTAGACATAAAGTTCAGTGGAATGTCATGGTACAAAAATGAAGGCTTCTATTATTCTAGTTATGACAAGCCTGAAGGAAGTGAGTTATCTGCAAAAACGGATCAACACAAAGTATACTACCATAAACTAGGCACATCACAAAAAAATGATCCTGTTATTTTTGGAGGAACACCAACTGAGAAGCATCGTTATGTTAGTGGTAGTGTCTCTGAAGACGACAACTATCTTGTGATTACCGCAAGTGTATCAACTTCAGGAAATAAGTTGTTTTTCAAAGACCTTTCAAAACCAAATAGTCCCTTAATAACTGTTTTAGATCACACAGATAGCGACACCTACCCTATTGACAATATAGGCAGTAAAGTATATTTAGTGACTAACCTTAATGCTCCTAATCAAAAAATTGTTACGACAGATGTGTCTAATCCAACTCCCGAAAATTGGGTAGATTTTATACCGGAAACAGAATATGTATTAAGCCCTTCAACAGGTGGTGGCTACTTTTTTGCAGAATACATGGTTGATGCTGTATCCAAAGTAAAACAGTATGATTATGACGGAAAATTCATTAGAGATATTGAACTTCCAGGTGTTGGAAATGCTGGTGGTTTTGGTGGTAAAAAAGAAAGTAAGACAGATTACTATTCATTTACAAACTATAATACACCAAGTAGCATTTATACCTATAATGTTGAAACAGGTACATCTGAATTGTATTGGAAACCCTCTATTGAATTCAATAGTGATGATTATGAAAGTAATCAAGTATTTTACACATCAAAAGATGGGACGAAAGTACCAATGATTATTACTCATAAAAAAGGGATTGAACTCAACGGAAAAAATCCAACCATTCTTTATGGGTATGGGGGTTTTAATATTAGTTTAAATCCATCTTTTAGTATCACCAATGCTGTTTGGATGGAGCAAGGTGGTATTTATGCTGTACCTAATCTTCGTGGCGGTGGAGAATACGGAAAAGAATGGCATAAAGCAGGGACTAAACTAAAGAAGCAAAATGTCTTTGATGATTTTATTGCTGCTGCAGAATACCTTATCGAAAACAAATACACCTCAAGTGATTATTTAGCAATTAGAGGTGGTTCTAATGGTGGTTTATTGGTTGGGGCGACTATGACTCAGCGTCCAGACTTAATGAAAGTAGCATTGCCTGCAGTAGGCGTGTTAGATATGCTTAGATATCATACATTTACTGCTGGAGCAGGTTGGGCTTATGACTACGGAACAGCAGAAGACGACAAAGAAATGTTTGATTACCTTAAAGGATATTCACCAGTCCATAACGTAAAAGCAGGTGTAGAATATCCAGCAACTTTAGTGACTACTGGAGATCATGATGATCGTGTGGTACCAGCACATAGCTTTAAATTTGCTGCAGAATTACAAGACAAACAAACTGGAAATAACCCAACGCTTATACGTATTGAAACCGATGCTGGTCATGGTGCAGGAACACCCGTTAGTAAAACCATTGAGCAATATGCAGATATTTTTGGATTCACGCTCTATAACATGGGATTTGATGTCTTACCAAGTAAAACTAAAGAGAAAGTAAAAGGCTAATATTTCTCTAAATATATTTAAAAGTCGCTCTACTATTGAGCGGCTTTTTTTATAGTATTTTTGCAACGCTATGCTGAACGTAAAAAACCTCACTTTTTCATATCATAAAACACCTGTTTTAAAGGATTTGTCCTTTAAAGTTGAACAAGGTGAAAACTTGGCAATCATTGGTGAAAGTGGTTCAGGAAAAAGCACCCTTTTAACGGTCTTGTATGGTGAATATGATTTAAGCTTCGGAAATATCTACTGGAAAGACAATGAGATTCTAGGGCCTAAATTTAATTTGGTTGTTGGCTACGATTTCATGAAGTATGTCGCACAAGAATTTGACTTGATGCCATTTATTTCTGTAGAAGAAAATATCGGAAAATTCCTCTCTAATTTCTTTCCGGAAGAAAAACAAAAACGCACAGCAGAATTACTCGAAGTCGTTCAACTCACTTCCTTTGCGAAAACTAAAGTAAAAACCCTTTCTGGTGGACAAAAACAACGTGTAGCATTAGCCAGAGCTTTGGCCAAACAACCTGAAATCATTTTGCTAGACGAACCCTTCAGCCATATTGATAACTTCAAAAAACAGTCGTTAAGACGTAGCGTTTTTAAATATTTAAAAGAGAAAAATATTGCTTGTATTGTGGCGACTCATGATAAGAATGATGTCTTGGGTTTTTCAGATAAAATAATTTTTCTTAACAACAATCAAATAGAAGCTTACGATACTCCTGAAGCTTTATATAAAACCCCGAAAACACCTCTTATTGCTTCGTTTTTTGGAGAATTTAATGTCATAAATGACACAATTGTTTACGCACATCAACTTCAAGTTGTTGAGCAATCTCATTTAAAAGCTACAGTTATCACAAGTTATTTTAAAGGAAGTTATTATCTAGTTGAAGCAGATTTAGATGGACAGAAGGTTTTTTTTGTAAATGAGGTTCAACTTCAAAAAAATCAAGATATTTTTTTAGCAATTCAAAATTAAACACCCACAATATTAACTTCTATATGTCAAAGAAAACGACATAGATAATACATCTTAAAAAGGAAAAAGCGAGCTAACTTCGGTTGGTCTGATTTTCTGCTTTAATGATAAGCAAATCCAGAAAATCGACCACAATGCGTCAAAGACAATGGGATTGTTAGTTTTACCGAATTGTCATAGATTTCAGGGACCCCAATCGCCGTTTTATTGATTTCTAAATTTTGAATTGCTAGCTCTTTTCGTTCAGAAATTGATTTCAGCAAACGCTGTTTCAACACATTACTTTGAGTACTCTGAGACGGGTTCTCAGTTTTAAAAACAGAAGAGTTTATATCCTGATCCTGATCCTGCTTTGCAATTGTATAAATATAATCTTCAGTAATTATTGAATTCGTATAATAGCTATTATTGTCAATTTTCACGTTCCCTTTATCCTCGGAAATGAGCTCACACACCAACCGTTTCGGATTAAAAAAACGTTTTCCAAACTGTTGAACATGGATTTTGTAAGCCGCTTCTTTCATACTCCAGAGCAACCAAATCATTTGATGCTGATGTTCAGAAATTAGAATAAGATTTTGCTCTTTTTTCGTGAAGACTTTCTCTAAAAATCGAGGTCGCTGCCAATTAGAGGAGATGTATTTTAAATCGACAATATCGTTGCCTATCATTTGGCTTCAAGTTTTTCATTAACAATAGCCATGGCTGCTTTTACAGAGGTCATTTTTTCCATGTCATCATTTTCAATTCTGATGTCAAATTCGTCTTCAACATCTAAAATCACATCCACCAAATTTGCAGAGTTGATCTTCAAATCATTAATAAAATCGGTGTCTTCAGAAAGATTAACAAAAGCATCTTCGTCTTGAATATAAGGTTGAACAATGGTTTTTAATTTGGCAATAAGTTCATCTTTGGTCATAGTTTAATTATATCTCTTAAAGATAATACAACCGTTCACATCGCCAAAACCAAAACTAGCTTTTGCGGCAATATTTAATTCGGTATTCAATTGGTGCTTTAAAATCTTCTCGTCGGAAATCAATGTGGAAATCTCAGGATGCACATCCTCACAATTGACATTAGGAAACACAAATTGGTCTTTCAATTGAAGTACAGTTGCCACAGATTCAATACTTCCAGCTGCAGCCAAACAATGACCAACCATAGATTTCAAAGAGTTGATATATGGGAAATCATCGCCTTTTCGATTTAGCGCTTTGGTCCAATTCTCTATTTCCAAACCATCTTTTGACGTGGCTGTTAAATGACCATTAATAGTATCTATATCATTAGCCGAAATGTTAGCATTTACAATCGCTTCTTTGATACAGCGTTGCACAGCTTCAGCATTTGGAGCTGTCATGGTTCCGCCTTGTCGTTGTCCGCCTGAATTAATATGTCCGCCTAAAACCTCAGCATAAATGGTTGCATTTCGCTCTAGAGCACTCTCTAAAGATTCTAAAACTAAAGCGCCTGCACCTGCGCCCGGAACAAATCCAGAAGCACTAGCACTCATTGGTCGAGAACCTTGTTTTGGCGACTCATTATGCTTGTAAGTCATCACGCGCATGGCATCAAATCCGCCCCAAATATATGGACCATCATCACTACAACTACCAACCAACATACGTTTGGCTTGACCATTTTTGATACGTTCATAACCCATTAAAATAGCTTCTGTTCCTGTGGTACATGCCGAAGAATTTGTTGTCACTTGATTGCCTAATCCTAAAATTCCACCCAAAAATGCGCTAATTCCACTTGCCATAGTTTGCACAACAACAGTACTTCCTAGTCGTTTCACTTGGTTATCATCTAGCTTATAAATGGCTTCTCTAAATTTTTCAACGCCAGACGTTCCTGTGCCAAAAATGGTTCCACTATCAAAATCTAATTCGCTTTCAGCATCTACAGACAATCCAGCATCTTTCCAGGCGTCTATTCCAGCGATACAGCCATATAAAATTCCGGAGCTATTAAATCCTCGTAACTGCAAAGGTGTAAGGTATTCAAGTTTCTTTTCTTCGGAAATTTGCGGAATGCCTCCAATGCAACACGAAAAATTTAAGTCGGCTAATTGTTGATGAAACGTAATTCCAGATTCACCGTTTTTAATGGCTTTCGAAAACGCATCGAGTCCAACTCCATTTGGTGCAACGACTCCTAAACCTGTGATAACAACTCTGTTTTTCATGTTCTATTTAATTAGCTAGCATCATTCCTGAAATTTTTCCACGACACACTAATTCCTCTTTTTCATTAAAAAGTTTGACATTACATTTCAGTTTATTAAAACGAAAGACCTCTTTCTCTGAAACCACAGTGACTTTTTCTCCAGGAAAAACAGGTAAAAAAAAATCAACCTGACTTGAAGTTAAGGCAATTTGTGGCTGATTATCTTCAGACAATTGATCTTTCAGCATATAAATTCCCAAACATACTAAACCAATTTGTGTCATGCATTCCGTTAAAATCACTCCAGGTGTTATTGGGTTATTTTTAAAATGCCCTTCATAGAAATACGCGTATTTTTTAAAAGTGTAGTGTCCCGTTATGCCTTCCGAAGATATTTCGGTTAATTCATCAACAAACAGAAACGGTTCTTGATATGGTAATAGCGATATGATTTTCTCTGACGTCATTTGTTAACTTATATGTTCGCCTCCATCTACCGGAATCACACAACCATTAATCCAACCTGCTTCATCTTTGCTCAATAAATAAACAGCATTTGCCACATCCTCAGGTTGGGTTAATCGCTTAAACGGGTTACGGCGTAAACTATGTGCTTTAATCTGATCACTCCCAGGAATCATTCTCAGTGAAGCCGTATCTGTCACTCCGGCTTGTATACAGTTCGCTCTAATCCCAAAAGGCGCAAACTCTAGTGCCATATTTCTAGTAATCGCTTCTAGTGTAACTTTTGCTGCGGATACTGCAGCATAATTCTTCCAAGCTTTAGTATTTCCTTCGCTAGTAAAACTAATAATCCGAGTGTCTTTAGCAAATAATTGGGCTTCAAAAACAGCCTTGGTCCAATCATATAAACTTATGGCCATGGCGTTTATGGTAAGGCTAAAATCATCGCTTTTTAATGTTGGTTTATCATCATCAAGCATAGGTTTTAAATTGCCTTTAGCAACACTATGAACTAAGGTTCTAATAGTTCCTTCTGTGCCTAAAATAGTTTTTAACTTTAAAATAATCTCATCTCGTTTTTCAATTTTAAAGGCGTCTACATTATAAGATTTGAACTGAATACCTTCCGCTTTTATTTTATCAAATTCGGCATTAATCGCTTGGTCTTGAGTTCTTGAGTTTCGATGAACAATACAAATATTCATACCATGTTGAGCTAGCTTTTTTGCCGTAGCTAAGCCTAATCCGCTAGAACCTCCTAAAATGAGCGCCCAATAATTTTTATCTTGAAATTCTTTTACCATTCTAATAATATACGTTGTGCCGAAAAACCTGGTCCAAAACTCAACATTAAACCTCTATCTCCTTTGGGTAATTGTTTATCCATAAAACGCTCTAAAACATAAAGTACTGTTGCACTACTCATATTGCCATACAATTTAAGAACGTCTTTAGTATCGTCAATATTCTTTCCGAGTGATCCAAATAAATCTTCAACGGTTTGTACGATTTTTTTTCCGCCTGGATGAAATATAAGATGATCTATATCTTCAATTGTAATTCCATTTCGTTCTAAAAACGGATGTACAATTTTAGGGAAATGTTCTGAAATGGTTTCAGGAACTGCTTTATCTAAAATCATTTGCAAGCCTGTATTCACCAATTTAAAACCCATCATGGTTTCCGCATCATAAAAATGATACATACCTTCATCAATTATTTTCGGCCCTTCTTCATTTTCATAGGACGATAAAATCACGCTCGAAGCACCATCTCCAAAAATTGCTGCGCTTACAATATTGACCATCGAAAAATCATCCAATTGAAATGTTGCCGTGGGTGATTCTACAGCAATTACAGCTGCGCGTTTATTTGGATTCGCTTTTAAAAAATTCTTGGCATAAATAATTCCTGAAACACCTGCTGCACAACCCATTTCGGTTACGGGAAGTCGCACGATATCCTGCTTCATTTTGAGATTATTAATCAAATATGCATCCATTGACGGAATCATAATTCCGGTACAGCTAACCGTTATGATATAATCAATATCTGTTGGTTTTAGGTTAACCTTTTCTAAAGCTTTAACCAGTGATTGTTCTGCCAGCTTTACAACTTCGCGTGAGTAGATGTCGTTTTTTTCTTCAAATGACGAATTTAAAAATACTTCCTCTGCATCCATAATAGAATAACGTCTATCAACTCCAGCATTCTCAAAAAGCTTAATCACTTTGCGTTGAAAACGCTCTTCTTGACCAGACATCCATACGTTTAAGTAGGGAATGATATCCTTAGTTTCTCTTGTATATTTTGGTAACTGTTTTGCTACAGACGTTATTTTTACGCTCATATTATTTTTGCTTCAATATCCATTGAAAACGAAATGCCCATTTCCATTGTATATGATAGTTTGCATTTAATTGCTCTGATATATTTACTATTTCTAGTCGTTTGAATCCTCGTAATACTGAGGTTAATCCATCTTCAGCAATGGTTTTATTTTTTATGGTTGTACATAGTACCTTAAATAAGTAATAGGCAAGTTTGTGCCTATGTAAATCGTTAACAACAATCCCTAATTTTGCGTTTTTTAAAACTGGTTTCAAAAACGAAACTAGCTCGTCCTCTTTAAAATGGTGAAGAAATAGCGTTGTTAAAACCACATCATATTTTAGCTGTTTAAAGTCTTCAGAAAAAACATCTATCGCCTTAAATTCTATATTATCATAGGTTTCTGATAATGTGTTGGCATAATCAACTGTGTGCTGATTTGCGTCTATTCCAATTAAGTGAAATTTGTAACCATTACGCTTTCCAAATCGTGAGACTTCTCTGAAAATATCTCCACCACCGCAACCTAAATCAATTAGGGTTATAACTTCATTTTTTGGATGATTTTTGAGCACTTTTTTAAGTCCGTTAATTGTAACTTTATTTCCGCCTAACCACTGGTTGATTTTTGCGAGTTTATCCAGTGCATCATGAAGTATTGGACCATTATAATCCAAATCGTCCATAATTTCCTCTTCCTCACTTCTATATGTTGTACTAACTAGAAAACTCATTCAACTCGCATTAATTTACCATGGGTTCGTTTTATAATATGAGGTAAAATACCTGGAAACCATTTTAAGCCTTGCATTAATACTTCAAAAATTTTAGGTTGGTTAAATAATTTGGCTACAATATGGCCTGTTCTTAAACGCGACTTAAACGCTTTATTCCATTCTCTAAGATACTGTTTTTCTAAAGTTTCTCTATCAGAAATTTCCGAATTAAAAAATTTGATAATTAATAATGAAGCGATTTGGGCGCTTCTTATCGCCATACTCATTCCGTTACCACATAATGGATGAATTAAAGCAGCTGTATCGCCGCACATGATGATGTGATTATCTACTGGTTTTTTATCTTCAAATGAAATTTGGCTAATCGTGAGTGGCTGTTCAAAAACGGCAGTTGTTTGACTAAAAATAGCCTTTAAATACAAGTTTTTGAACATGACTTCTTGCTGAAACTCGGCAATATCCTTATACTTTTTAAAAGTTTTAAAATTGGTGATATAGCATAAATTGATACTCTCGTTCTCTACTTTAGAAACGCCACAATAACCACCTTCAAAATTATGAAGTGCCACGACATCTTCAGGAAAATCTCCAATAGCATGCGTTTTCACGGCCAGATAAGGTGACTTGTTTTTTATGAATTGACGATTCAATTTCACATCTAAATTTGAACGCTTACCATAAGCTCCAATCACCATTTTAGCTTTGAAAGTTGTCTTGTTTTTTGTTCCTATAGAAAATTCATCATTAGAAAAGTGAATGTCTTCAACAGCATCCTGAAGAATGTTTACACCATTTTGAATCGCTTTCTTAGCTAAGGCATCATCCAAACAAAAGCGACTAATGCCAAAACCACCCAATGATAAAGGTGTTGAAATAAGCTTACTCTTTGTTGTAGATAATTGGAATTTATTAATCTTTTTGGCGCCTAGTTTAAAAACATCAATGCCTAAAAAATCTAAGTATGGCAAGACTTCATTAGAAATGTATTCACCACAAACCTTATGCTTAGGATAGCTGTTTTTTTCGATGACTAAAACGCTCAAACTTTGTTTTGATAAGTGAATCGCGCTTGATAATCCAGCCAATCCACCTCCAACGATAATAACATCAAATGTTGAGGGCATCGTATTCAATTTATTTTTCTAATACAATATGCTTAAAGATAAGTCGAAATTGATTGAGATAAAAATTAGATAACTTTGATAACAGCAAATTCCTGGTCTCTAAATCGAATTTGGTCTCCAACAGTTTTTCCTAAAAGCAACTTTGCAATAGGTGTATTAGCTGATATCGCATAAAATGATTGATTGTTTACTTTCAATTCTCCAGCACTAATGGTGATAAAATAATTAGCTTGCGTTGTATATATTATAGATCCTAGTACGATAATATTTGAAGATTTTGAGATATCAATTTTAGCCAATAATTGATTAACTTTTTGAATTTCAGCTAACTGACGCCCTGCTTTTTCACGCTCTAATTGCAACATTGCACGACCTGTTTCGTGCTTATCTCCAGCCGAACTTTTAGTTTCTGATGTGAGTGATTCTTGAATCTCCCAAATTGTTAGTTGAACAGCCTTCAAGCGATTGTCAATAAAAACCTGACATTTATTAAATAGCTCTTGTTTTAAATCATTGCTCTTTTTCATTTCGCTCAGGATAATTTAATGGTCCAAAATAAACCATTTGTTTAGTAATCCATAATTTTCTGCTTTCTATATATGCTGTTGCAGGATTTGCTTTATATCGTAACGGATTTGGTAATATTGCGGCAATTGCAGCCGCTTCATATTTGGTGAGGTTTGCAGCCGGTTTTTTAAACCAATACAGTGAAGCTGCTTCTACTCCATAAATGCCAGGTCCCATTTCAATACTGTTAAGATAGACTTCCATAATCCGTTCTTTGCTCCAAACCAATTCTATTAAAAACGTAAAATAGGTTTCTAATCCCTTACGTAACCAACTACGTTGTGGCCAGAGAAACACATTTTTTGCAGTTTGTTGACTAATGGTACTTGCGCCTTTTAACGCCTTTCCTTTTTTATTGTTTTCATAAGCCCTCTCAATAGCTTTGATGTCAAACCCATGGTGGATCAAAAAATTCTGGTCTTCGCTACAAATGACGGCTAATTGTAAATTGTTAGATATCTTTTCTATTGGAATCCAATCGTGTTCGTAGCCTTTTTTGTTTGAATCTGTTTGTTCTATATTTCGAATCACCATTAATGGTGTAATTCGTACAGGAAGCCACTTAAATATAAATACTATAACAATGGAAAACACAAAAAACCAAAACAGTGTTTTAAGGATTAATTTAAAAAAACGTTTAATAAATTTCATGCTTTTTAGCTATAATAAATCGGCTAATTCTTTACCAATCAAGCTTCCAATAGCAACCCCCATTCCTCCTAAACGAACACCACAATATACATTGCTACTTAATTGCTTAACGATTGGTTTTTTTTGATGACCAACACCCATAATACCACTCCAACGCTGTTCAATTTCAAAAGGTGTTGTTGGTAATATAGTCGATTGTAACAGTTCTTCAAGAGTATTCTGAATCAAATCTGTTAAATCGAAATCTGTTGTTTCTTCTCCTTGGATATCCAAATTGCGTCCACCTCCAAATAAAATGCGATTATCAATATTTCTAAAATAGTAATATCCTTGATCTAAATGAAATGTGCCTTTGATGTGTAAATCTTTTATAGGTTTAGTAATGAGTACTTGAGCTCTTGCCGGTTTTACTTCGGAAATATTCAACCTTGAAGCAAAGCCATTTGTAGCTATTAGTAATTTTGAAGTCGAGAATTCTAATTGATTCGTTTTGATTTTCACCGAATTTGAATCTTCAGAAAAATGTTCAACCGCAACATTGTTTAATATTTTAATGCCTGCGTTTTGTACAAGTTGAGTCAATGACATCATCATCATTCCTGTGTCGATTTGACCTTCAAATTGATTAAAGCTCAAACGATCATAACAGTGTTTAAAACCAAATGTATTTGGTTGAAAACTAAACACCTTATGATTAAAAAGTGGTTTGAGAAGTTGATTTATGGCTTCATTTTGCGATTGGCATTGTTCGAATAAATCATCGGTTTTAGAAAACAACTCATAGCCTCCATTCTGCTGATAGTTAATATTGGCATCACCTAGAGTCTCTCTTAATAATTTAAGCCCATCAATACGCTTTTTAACCAATTGAAATACCTCATCTTCAGAATGTGTTTTGAGGTCATCCATGATTTCACTTAAGCTCCCAAAACAAGCAAATCCTGCATTTTTAGTACTTGCACCTTGAGGAAGCATCCCTTTTTCTAGAACAAGAATCTTCGCCATGGGGAAACGGCTCTTTAATTGAAGCGCACAGTTTAGGCCTACAATACCGCTACCAACTATAGTATAATCTATATCAGTAAACCATGATTTTATTTCCCAGTAGCTATAATTCATAAAAAAAGAAAAGCTCCTAAAATTAGGAGCTTTTTATTAAATATCACATGTTATTGAATCACTAATTTTCTTATACCTTTTTGATCTCCGTCCTTAACGCTCAAAATATATACACCCGATGTTGCATTAGGAAGTTTAATCGTTTGATTAAAATCACCAGTGTTATCAAATTTCTTAGAAAATATAGAACGACCTCTAATATCGTAGATATCTATTTGCAAACCTGCACTAAATCCGTTAGTGTACTTAATACTAAACTCCCCTTTATTTGGGTTTGGATACACGATTAAGTTGTCATTTAAATCTTGGTCATCTACACTAAGCGTACTCACTATTTCAAATTCTGCTAGATTTACATTGTAAAAAATATTTCCTACAGCTTCAACAATTATTCTACATTCAGTTGAACTAGTCCCATTAGGAATCGTTACGTCTGCAGTACCATCATTATCAGTATTTGCTAAGAGAACCGTATCAAAATTGACGCCTCCATCTGTTGATAGTAAAATATTAACTTGGGCCGTATCAATTCCAGAACCCGTAGTTCCTGCTACTGTCCAATTCACTGTTTGAGTAGTTCCACCATCATAAGAAATTCCTCCTGTGTTTTGAGAATTAACTCTAAAAAAACCTGTTTGAACAGTGGTTACTGTCATACCATCTACTGCATTTTGCCCTCCGTTAACTCCATTATCTCTAACCGTTAATCTAAAATTGATGTCTCTAGCCAATAGCATTAATTTTTCCCATTGAGTAGAATTTCCTCCATTTGCAAGGACATCTTCCAACCTTGGAATATACCGTGTTGGGCTAGCATCTGGTAGAAAAGAACGAACTAATGGGCCCTGTAATGTGGTTGTTGAAGGTATTCCTGGAGGGCCTAGGTCATATTGTTCCCAGCAATAGGTGTGTGCTCCTGTGCCATCTGTGTCAGTTGAGACGCCTGTAAGTTTATAAGGTGTCCCGATAGGAATAATATAATTAGCTCCAGCTTCTACTGTAGGTGCACTATTACCAGATGGCGTCATTGCAGCGCATTGACTATTTCCAAACGTTATATTATCCCACATCATCTGAAGACTCTTTTGATGAAAATATAAATCTCTACTCCCTTGGACATTCTGACTACCACAAATACCTGAATAACTCAAAATGGTTGAGCCACTGCCTGGTTCATATGCACTTGAAGCTGTTATATTACTAACAGAACATGAGCCTTCACTACCATTCCATGTGTGAGTTGATCCGTATTGGTGTCCCATTTCATGCATCAATATGCCTTCGAATTGTGTGCCTCCCCCTGATGATACACCAGAAACACCTCTAGCCTTATTAGTAGTACAAGGAGAAAATAACTGGGCTAATCCACCAGGACCTGTTGATAGCATATGCCCAATATCATAAAGACTTCCTACAAAAGCGTCAATAAATTGTTGGCTCTGATCAATTAATAGAGGATAATTCGAGTTATTTAAAAATGGAGAACTTAGGAATATTATGTTTTCATTGGTTGGAACCAGAACCATTGTAACAGATAATTCGTTTTCATATACCGCATTTACCCTCGTCATTACATCATTCATTTCTGCTAAAACTGCTGCTTTTTTTTGAGCATCTGTTCCTCCACTTAATCCGGCAGCATTAACATGAACAGCAGCATATTCTTCAGTACAGGCTAAAGCCAAACGAAATTCTCTTAACTGGCCATCACTTGCGTTTCTTTGTGCACTTGACGATGAATTAGTCCATTCATTAATTGACATTTCATCTGTAACACCACACTCAAATTGATCTATTTCTGGCGGAAGGTCTTGTCTTAAATGAACACTATAAACATTGTCATTATTTGAAACAACCTCAATGTATTCAGTTCCTTTATTTGAACCAAGTAACACAGATTTGAAACCGTAAGGAGAGATACTAAACCTAATAATATGACTTGGGTTATCAATACTTTGTCCAATAAATGAACCCAACTCTGGAAACCTCTCTTGCAGTTCTTGGTGTAATACTGACGCTTTAAAAATTTTAAAGGCTTGTAATTTACCTGTAGTGCTTGGGAATTGAAGAATTACATTCGAAACTCCATTTGCAGTTTTTCTGTCTGGTGCATTTGTCAAAGCCTCCTTAATCCCTACAAAATTTAATTCAAAAAATGTTTCTTTTGAAGGCACAATTCCTGATCGTTCATAAGTAGCGTCTTCCTCTACAAGTGTCCAAAACAATGAGTTGTCTTGAGCAAAAGCAGAAAAACAAAAACTCAAGCATATCATTACAATGACATGCCTTTTTAAAGTATTCTTTTTCATAAGTGTCTTTTTTTGCGAAATTAACAGGTTTTAGCGAGATACACAACTTAAATAACATTACTCATGGGCTTACTGCCTTCAAATTACTTGTATCCAAATGTATAATACAAATACATTTATAATTAATTATATCGTTTATTTTGGCTCAACATGATTTTATTTTACAGTAACTATAGTTCATGAAAAAAGAAAAGCCCCTAAAATTAGGGGCTTTTTAGTAAATATTAAACGTTATTGAATCACTAATTTTCTTATGCTTTTTTGATTTCCAACTGTTACGCTTAAAAGATACAGTCCTGTTTTAGCATTAGGAAGCTTAATAGTTTCATTAAAATCTCCTGTGTTATCGTATGTTTTGGATAATAAAAAACGGCCTCTTATATCATAGATGTCTATCTGTAAACCGTCACTAGATCCATTTGTGTACTTAATACTAAACTCTCCTTTATTTGGGTTTGGATAGACAATTAGGTTATCATTTAAATCTTCGTCATCTATACTAAGCGTACTCACTATTTCAAATTCTGCTAGATTTACATTGTAAAAAATATTTCCTACAGCTTCAACAATTATTCTACATTCAGTTGAACTAGTCCCATTAGGAATCGTTACGTCTGCAGTACCATCATTATCTGTAGCTGCTAACAAAATAGTATCAAAGTTTACACCACCATCAGTTGATAATAATATATTAACTTGTGCTGTATCAATTCCAGAACCCGTAGTTCCTGCTACATTCCAAGTAACGGCTTGAGTTGTGCCGCCATCATAAGAAATTGCACCTGTGTTTTGAGAAGTGACTTTGAAGAATCCTGATTGAACAGTAGTTATTTTCATGTCATCTACAACAGTTTGTCCACCGTTAACACCATTATCTCTTACTGTTAACTTAAAATTAATATCTCTAGCGATTAACATTAGTTTCTCCCATTGTGTGGAGTTACCTCCATTTACAAGGACATCTTCTAACCTTGGGATGTATCTTGTTGGATTAGGATCTGGTGGAAAAGAACGAACCACTGGTCCTGCCAATGTGGTCGGCCCTGGATTTGTAGCAGCAGGACCTAAGTCAAATTGCTCCCAGCAATAAGTGTGTGTACCTATGCCATCTGCATCTGTAGTGACACCTGTCAGTTTATAAGGTGTTCCAATAGGAATAAAATAATCAGCACCCGCTTCTACTGTTGGTAAAGCATTACCATTAGATACATCCGTAGAGCAATTAAAATTTCCAAAAGATATATTAGTCCATATTTGTTGTAAACTAATTTGATGAAAATATAAGTCGTTAGTTGATATAACATTTGAAGAAGCGGCACAAATACCCGCATAAGACATTGTAGTCGACCCACTTCCCGGTTCATATGCCGTTGAAGCTGTAGCTGGCCCTGCGCAATTGGTTGAATTGTAGGTATGAAGTGCACCATATTGGTGACCCATTTCATGTCTAACAATGTTTTCATGAACCAAGCCTGCTGGTACACCAAATCTTCCTGAAGCAGCACCTGCCTTAAAAGCATCATTACATACCTGAGATACATAAGCCAGACCACCCGATGTATTCGCTAACATATGACCTATTTCAAAACCTGACCCTGCTAGAGAAGGAAGAAAATTTCGGCTTTCGTCAATTAATGCGCCCAAATTATCATTTGATAAAAATGAGTCTGTTAGAAAAATAATATTTTCATTCGTTGGTATTAAGGTCATTGTAACAGATAAATCTATCTCATATACTGCATTTATTCTTGTCATCATATCGCTCATGACAGCCAAGACAGCGCCTTTTTTTAGAGCATCTGAAGCCATATCTAAACCTGCTTCGGTAACATGATATGCAGCGTATTCTTGTGTACATGCAAGCGCTAAGTTATATTCTCTTAAAAGGCCATCGTCTGCATTTCTTTGAAGATTATCTAGTGATGGTTCTCTGTTGGCTAGATCTACACCTTCGTCTTCTGTATAGCACACAAATGCATCACTTGGTACATCAACATCTTTAATTTTATAAACTTGATAAATCGCTTGATCTTTCGTTAAACAATCAATATGTTGCGACCCAAGTTCTGAGTTTAAAACAATCGCATTTAATCCTTTATGAGAAATACTAAATCTAATGGTGATATAAGGTTTGTCTACATGTTGACCAACATACGATCTAATATCTGGATGTAGTGCTTGAAGGTCTGGATGCATCACTGACGCTTCAAGAACTTTATACGTTTCCAGCTTGCCTTCAGCATTAGGGAAATCTAAAAGAACTCCAGAAGCTATCGTGGCTTCTTTTCTACTTGGTGCATTAGCAAGGATCTCTTTGACCGCTTCAAGATTCAATGAGAATAATTTACTTGTATTTGGTGTGACATCTCTTTGCCATTTATCTTGAGAAATATCAGTGTCATTTGAAATTTCTTTCCATAAGTTATTTTGGGCAAATGAGGAAAAAGAAAAACTTAAGCATATCATGATAATGACATACCTTTTTAAACTATTTTTTTTCATAAGTGTGCTTTTTTTTGTGAAATTAGTAGGTTTTAGTGAAATAAACAATTAAAAAATAAATATCCATCAAATATAGCGTCTTAATATTGCTTAAATCTAATTTAATCCCTCTCATTTCATAGCTTATGTTTGAATCCACCTTGCCTTAATCAAGAGAAGTAGCCAATGCTAGATGTGTTAAGGATAGAAGTGATATCCTTTTTAGTTTTTCAAAAAAGATTTAACGGATAGCGTGTCTTTTGTCTCAACTCTTCGAGATAAAAGAACACCCAAATAATAAGCATAAAAAAACTCCGAAACGTAAATTTCGGAGTTGTTATATTAATCTTCTTCAGGTTGAATTTCGAAATCTTCCATGAATTTAGTTGTGTAGTTTCCAGCTATATAATCTGGATGCTCCATCAACTGTCTGTGGAATGGAATTGTTGTTTTAATTCCTTCGATTACGAACTCTTCTAAAGCACGTTTCATTTTATTGATTGCTTCTTCACGAGTTTGTGCTGTAGTAATCAACTTTGCGATCATAGAATCGTAGTTAGGCGGTATCACATAACCCGCATACACATGCGTATCTAAACGAACTCCATGTCCTCCTGGAGCATGTAACGTTGTGATACGTCCTGGTGATGGTCTAAAATCGTTAAAGGGATCTTCAGCATTAATTCTACATTCTATAGAGTGTAATTGTGGTAAGTAGTTTTTACCTGAAATTGGCACTCCTGCAGCCACTAAAATTTGCTCACGAATTAAGTCAAAATCAATGACTTGTTCTGTAATTGGATGTTCTACTTGGATACGAGTATTCATTTCCATGAAGTAGAAATTACGGTGCTTATCAACTAAAAATTCTACAGTTCCAGCACCTTCATACTTGATATACTCTGAAGCTTTTACTGCCGCTTTACCCATTTTCTCACGTAAGGCTTTAGTCATAAAAGGTGAAGGCACCTCTTCGGTTAACTTTTGGTGTCGACGTTGTATAGAGCAATCTCTTTCTGAAAGATGACAGGCTTTACCTGTTGAATCTCCTACAATTTGAATTTCGATATGGCGTGGTTCTTCAATGAGTTTTTCCATGTACATATCATCATTTCCAAAGGCTGCTTTCGATTCTGCTCGCGCAGATTCCCAAGCGTTTTGGAGCTCTTCAGGTTTCCAAACAGCTCGCATTCCTTTTCCACCTCCACCAGCTGATGCTTTAAGCATTACTGGATATCCGGTTTCTAAAGCTACTTTTATACAGTCTTCGAAATTTTCTATAACTCCTTCACTTCCAGGAACACATGGCACTCCTGCTTCAATCATGGTTGCTTTTGCATTTGCCTTATCTCCCATTCTATTAATCATCTCTGGAGAGGCACCAATAAATTTAATATCGTGTTCTTCACAGATTTTAGAAAACTTAGCGTTCTCTGATAAAAATCCGTAACCTGGATGAATGGCATCTGCATTTGTGATTTCTGCAGCTGCAATGATATTCGATATTTTAAGGTAAGACTCACTACTTGAAGGTGGACCAATACAAACGGCCTCATCGGCAAACTTTACATGCAAACTTTCGGCATCAGCTGTAGAATATACAGCAACTGTTTTGATACCCATTTCTTTACAGGTTCTAATAACACGTAGTGCTATTTCACCTCTATTAGCTACTAATATTTTTTTAAACATAACTTATTACTATTTAAAATTTCAAATTCCAAATTTCAATGATAATAGAAATTGCGTTTTGGAATTTTAAATTTGGTTATGATGGGTCTACTAAAAATAAAGGTTGGTCGAATTCTACTGGGGATGAATCGTCGACTAATATCTTAACGATTTTTCCTGAGACTTCAGATTCGATTTCATTGAACAATTTCATGGCTTCAATAACACAAAGTACATCACCTTCACCTATTGAGCTTCCTACTTCAACAAACATAGGTTTGTCTGGAGACGGCTTACGGTAAAATGTACCAATAATAGGTGATTTAATTGTTATGTATTTTGAATCCTCAGAAGCTGCAGGAGCTTCTGCATGAACAGATTCTGCTAATGGAGCAGCTGCAGGAACAGCTTGCGCTAAAGGTTGGTTCATTGGTATTTGTTGAACATAAGTGGTAGATTCCCCTCTATCATCTCCACCAGTTCTTATGGTGATTTTGATGTCGTCCATCTCTAATTTAACCTCACTTGCCCCAGATTTGGCCACAAATTTGATTAAGTTTTGAATTTCCTTAATATCCATAATTAATAGTCGTTTTAATTAGTTAGTTAAAAGTTGGTTATGAATTATAAGCCCATTTTAAATAAATTGAGCCCCAAGTAAATCCGCCTCCGAAAGCTGCGAATATAATTTTATCGTTCTTTTTTAATTGTGATTCGTAATCATGTAACAGTAAAGGTAACGTAGCTGAAGTTGTATTTCCATATTTATGGATATTCATCATTACTTTTTCTGGTTCTAAAGACACTCTGTTTGCGGTAGCCTCTATAATTCTCTTATTCGCTTGATGCGCTGCCAACCAAGTAATATCATCGTTAGTCAAGTTATTTCTTTTTATAATACGCTCGGTAACATCTGCCATGTTGAAAACAGCATTCTTGAAGACTGTTTTCCCTTCTTGAAAAACGTATTGTTTCCCTTCGTTAAACGTATCTGCAGTAATTGGATATGAAGACCCACCATATGTCGCTTGAAGAAACTCACGTCCTTCACCATTACTTCTCAATAATTCATCCTGAAGACCTAAGCCTTCATGATTAGGTTCAAACAAAACGGCTCCAGCTCCATCACCAAAAATAATGCATGTTGCTCTATCTTTATAATTGATAAAAGACGAGTTTTTATCGGCTCCGATAAGTAAAACGTTTTTATATTTTCCCGATTCTATATAGCTTGAAGCAACAGACATTCCGAAGAGAAAACTAGAACATGCAGCTTCTAAATCGAAAGAAAACGCATTTGTTGCGCCTATCTCAGTTGCAGTAAAAGCTGCGGTAGAGGCAGCTTTCATATCTGGTGTTGCAGTTGCAACAATTACCAATTCTATGTCTTTGGGGTCAATCCCTTTTTTATTGATAAGGTCTTGTGCGGCTTTTATGGCTAAATATGAGGTTCCTTTTCCTTCTCCCTTGAGAATGCGACGTTCTTTAATACCTGTACGTGATGTAATCCATTCGTCATTGGTATCGACCAGGGTTTCCAAAATTTGATTAGTTAATCTATATTCAGGTAAATATGCGCCTACTCCTGTAATTGCCGCTGTGATTTTACTCATATTGTGTTTTTAAAAACAGTCCAAAAAAGACAAAAATCATCGAAAAATGGTAAAATTTTAATGAAATTACTAAATTTTGAACGAATATGGTGCAAATTAAGTCGTTTTTAAGACTTAGAGAAATTAAACATAAAAAAAACGCTCAGTAGTGAGCGTTTTATTATATGCATGCATAAGACTTATGCTAAATTTTCTTCTACTTCAGAGTTGTCAATCAATACTTGACCTCTGTAATATAATTTACCTTCATGCCAGTGTGCTCTATGGTAAAGGTGTGCTTCTCCTGTTGTAGGACACGTAGCAATTGTAGGAACAGATGCTTTGTAATGTGTTCTTCTTTTATCCCTTCTTGTTCTAGATATTTTTCTTTTAGGATGTGCCATTGTATATGTTATTTATCCGTTAATAGTTTTTTTAATGTATTCCAGCGAGGATCTGTTTCCTCAGATGTTTCTTCTTTTTCTTCTAAGTCTTTCGGACTTAACTCTTCTAACTTTTTAAGTATATCTGAGTCTAATGTACCATCTTCAACTCCAGGGTGAATACGTTTAGTTGGCATTGATAATATGATTAATTCATATATATATTGTGCCACAATAATTTCGTATTGTCCATGCGGAATGATTAGGATGTCTTCAAATTCATCATTGTAATCGTCACCAAACTTAACTACCAATTTAAATTCACCCTTAACACTTTGGTCATAAGGTTCATTTGTTAGGTCGCAGTTAACATTTACAATACCTGAAATTTCAAAATACAACTCCAAAAAGGTTGACTTCTTTTCAAGAAGCAACTCTGTTTTAACGTTAACATCATTAAAATCATCATACTCAAAATATTCAAAGAACGCTTTATCAATTTGATAATCAAAATGGTGCTTCCCTTCCTTGAGACCAATAAATGGTATCGCGTATTCCTTTAAAGGCTTCATCATCGCATTCATTTTGAGCCTGCAAATATATAACTTTTAATTAATTAAACTATTCTTATAAACAAAAAATGTTCACAAGATTTATTGTGGTTTTTTAGGTGCTTTTTTTAGAGGATTTTTCGAGTATTCTCCATACTCGTTTCTGTTTCTGAAAATTTGAATCGCCGTAAATACAGCTTCTTTAAAAGAACCATTATCAGCTTCTCCTTTTCCAGCAATTTCAAAAGCGGTTCCGTGATCTGGAGATGTTCTCACTTTATTGAGTCCTGCAGTATAATTTACACCATGCCCAAACGTAATGGTCTTAAAAGGAATTAAACCTTGATCATGATAGGAAGCAATGACCGCATCAAAATTCTTGTAGTTTCCAGAACCAAAAAAGCTATCTGCAGAATATGGTCCGTAAACCATTTTTCCTTTTTCTTTGATTTCTTCTAGCGTCGGTCTCAATATTTTGTCATCTTCTTCTCCTATAACTCCATTATCTCCTGCATGAGGATTGATACCTAAAACCGCAATTCTAGGTTTACTTACTCTAAAATCTTGCTTTAAAGAGTTATAAACTGTGTCAATTTTTTCGTTTATCAATTCGGAAGTAATATGACCAGACACATCTTTTACAGGAACATGATCGGTAAGTAAGCCTACTTTTAAAGCATCAGTAACCATGAACATTAAGCTTTTTCCTCCTAGTTTTTCTGCGAGATAATTAGTGTGTCCAGGAAACTTAAAACTATCCGATTGGATATTGTGTTTGTGTATTGGAGCAGTAACTAAAACATCTATAGCATCATTTTTTAAAGCTTGTGTCGCTGCTTCTAATGATTTTACGGAATACTCTCCAATCTTTATATCTTCTTCCCCGAAATTAATGTTCACATTTTCTTTCCACACATTAAGCACATTGATTTTTCCATCAATAATTTGATCAGTGTGGTTTATTCCATGAAAGTTAATACTACTATCGAAGTGCTTTTTGAAAAAAGACATCACTTTTATGGATGCAAAAATAACGGGTGTGCAAAACTCTAACATGCGATTATCTTCGAATGTCTTTATTGCAATTTCTGAACCGATACCATTCAAATCGCCTATTGAAATACCCAGTTTTATTTTTTTGTCTTTTTCCATTAAGATATTATCTATTGTACGTAATTTTATGGTCACAAATTTAACCAATTATTCGACAATATGTTCACAGGGATTATTGAAGGTTTAGGCACTGTTACGAACCTTAAAAACGAACAGGGCAATCTACATTTAACAGTAGCGAGTCAAATGACTTCAGAATTAAAAATTGACCAAAGCGTTGCTCATAATGGCATTTGCCTGACGGTTGTGGATATTTCTGCAGATAATTATACCGTTACTGCTATTAAGGAGACTATTACCAAAACCAATATTAGCGATTTAAACATTGGTGATGCTATTAATCTTGAACGCGCAATGAAGCTTGGCGATCGATTAGATGGTCATATTGTTCAAGGTCATGTAGACCAAGTGGGAACATGTGAAAACATAAAAGAAGAAAATGGTAGTTGGTTTTTCACCTTTAGTTATGATGATAGCTCTGGAAATGTAACCATTGAAAAAGGTTCTGCAACCGTAAATGGTGTAAGTTTAACCGTTGTCAATTCAGAAAAAAATAGATTTAGTGTTGCTATTATTCCCTATACTTATGAGCATACCAATTTCAAGCATTTTAAAATAGGCTCAAAAGTAAATCTTGAGTTTGATGTCTTAGGAAAATATATTCAAAAACTTCACGAAGCGAGATTATAATTACTTTTTAGAATTATCAATCGTCTTTTTCACCCCAAAGAAAGCTCCTAAAATTAAAGCAATAGTAGTAAACCCATCAATAGGTAAACCTGGAGGTGGTGGAGGCATAGGTGGTGGTGGTTGACCACCTTGAGCTACGCATACAAAACTTATTAATACAAATAAGATCGAGGCTAGGATTTTCTTGTTTTGTATTCTCATTATGGCGTAAATGTATAAAAAAAAGGGTCTCAACAAAATTTAATAGCAAAATAATATCCATAAAACGCAAAAAAAATCGACGAACAGCATGTTTTCGTGATTATTCACTAAATTTATATTAAAATCAAATATATGCTTTTTTACGATAATCAAAAGAAAATCTGAATATTTTTAGTTTTAAATAATTGTTATCATGCATTTTACATAACTACTTACGACAACTTTATCCCTTTGGTTTTATTATTTTTTTAGCTTAAAGTGCTTTTAGCGATGCATTTGGTCTAAAATTTCAATAACCTCAGCTTTTTTCCGTACCGAAACTGGTACGTTTTCTCCGTTTTTAAGCATAAGATATCCTCCATCTGTTTTAATAAATGCGCTAATGCATTGCAAGTTTACTAAATGACTTTGATGTATTCTTAAAAACCCATAAGGTTTCAACATATCTGCAAAATATTTTAAGGTTTTAGTTACAAATATTTTGCGTTTGTCTTGAAGGTGAAACATGGTGTTATTACTATCAGACTCACAACGAACAATATCATCTAAATTGACAATTATAATTTTATCTAACGTATGTAAAGAGATTTTATCAGGTTTTTTTTCTGGTGCGGATAAGGTTTTCTTTAAAATCTCTAAGCGTTCTTTACTTGGTTCAATCTGCTGTTTTGCTCTTTCTATGGCTTGAGTTAATTCGTCATTTGCATAAGGTTTAAGCACATAGTCTATCGCTGCAAATTTGAATGCTTTAATGGCAAATTCGTCACTAGCTGTTACGAAAATTATTTTCGACTTCAAATCTGGAAAGATTTCTAAAACATCAAACCCTGTTCCGTCGCCTAACATAATGTCCAAAAACAAAATATCTGGCTCTGTTTTTCG
Organism: Psychroserpens sp.; assembly: GCF_036960315.1. Lineage (NCBI taxonomy): Bacteria > Pseudomonadati > Bacteroidota > Flavobacteriia > Flavobacteriales > Flavobacteriaceae > Psychroserpens > Psychroserpens sp. The sequence goes on from NZ_JBALVR010000005.1 coordinate 118,637, forward strand.
AAGCGCTTTAGCAGCTTGCACAACACTTTGTGCTGTGTCAATAATTTTTATCTCTGGATGATGGGTTTCAATGTCACTCTTTAAAAGTTGCATTGCATCCAACATATCTTCTACTATAATTGCTGTTAACATAATTAATAATCGGTTTCTAACGGAATTTTAAATACAATAGTCGTACCACCAATTGTTCCATCATTATTCTTTATTTCTTTAATTTCTAAAGCATCTTTACCTGAAATGGACTCTAATCGCTCTCTCGTCACTTTTAACGCCATAGATTGATGATCTGTTTTGGGCTTTTGTTGTTGTGAGCTATAAATCCCAATCCCATTATCTGAAATGGTCACCTTTAAGACGTCTTCAATTGTATCAAACTGAATTTTTAATTCGCCTTCTCGTGGACCTTTTAAAATCCCATGGCGAATGGCATTTTCAACAAAAGGCTGAATGAGCATTGGTGGAATTAATATTTCCTCTGCATCTACATCGGCATTCAATTTGATATTATAGTTAAATACTTTTTCAGTCATCAAACGTTCAACCTCAATATAGTGTTTTAAGGTTTTTATTTCCTGATCTAAACCAATCGTATTTTTTCTAGAATTCACCAAAGTCTCTCTTAACAAGGTCGCAAAGCTATTTACGGTCTCATTCATCTTTTCTGGCTTGGTTGGAGCCATGGCTTTAATTCCGTTTAACACATTAAATATAAAGTGTGGATTCATTTGCAAACGCAATGCTTTTTGCTCTAATGTGAGTAGGTGATTTTCTAGTTCTAAGCGTTCCTTATCTTGTGCATTTTTGAGCTTAATGCGTTTAATGTATTGAAATGCGATTGCTACTAATACTAAAACACCTAAGCCAATGATAGTCCATTGAAACCAACCTTTTTTGTATAACGGACTATCAATATAAAAGGAAAACCGAAGTGGTTCACTCTCTTTCCATCTATGGTTTCTGGATTTCACCATAAAATCATGAGCTCCAAAATTAAGTTCAGAAAAGTCCTGTGTTTCGCTTGTAGACCAAGGGCTCCAATCGTTATCATTTAATCTGTAGCGATACTCAACACCATTAGGATGACCTATATCTACCGTTTTAAATGAAAAGCTAACCTGTTTTTGATCTGGCGTTAATTGCAACACCTTATCGGTATTTGTCCAAGCAGATAGATGTATAGAATCCAAACTTTCATAGGCAACTTTTACATCTTCTAAATAGATGGTTGGCTTTTCGGTTTCTTTATTAGTGTTTGTGGGTTGATATTCTGTAAGTCCGTAGAGCGCACCAAACCACAAATGACCTTTTTCGTCTTTATCTACTGCATTTAAACACGTTTCAATACCCAAAAACCCATCGTTTCTTCCGAAGAAAAAAGCATCTTTAATTTCGTTGTCTTTGTCCAATTCTAACTTGTCAACACCTCGTTCGGTTCCAGCCCAAAGGTAGCCTTGATTATCAAAAATAAGTTGATAGATGTTTTCTGAGGACCCAGTTTTTAAACCTTTCAGTTTTTTGAACGTGCTAAAATCCTCATCATTTGACCACCAAATCCCTTTTCCGGCAGTTCCCAAAAACATCGTATTTTGGTGAAATAAAATGGTGTTAATTGGCACGTTTAAATCTAAAACAACTCCTAAATGAGTGATTTTATCGTTTTGTAAATACCCTAAATGCCCATTTTGAGTAGCATACCAAAGTCTATTTCCGCTGTCTTTCACCAGGTCTTTTAGATACAAGTCTTGGATACCATCATCTGTTCCATACATTTTATAAACTGTTAAACTATCGGTCTTTGCATTGTAATTAAACTTTACAATACCACTAGAATAGGTTGCTGCATAAATGGCTTTTTTATCGCTATATATTTTCCGAATCCAATCATCTGGAAATCCATTGTCAGTATTTAATATTTTGGTAACCTCAACAATTTTAGGAATCGCTTTTTTGCTCCTTTTTAAAATATCGACTGCAAAAGAATCTATACTTACTTTTCCTCGGAATAATAATCCGCGACCATCAGATCCGGCCCAAATATTTCCGTTTTGGTCACTTGTAATGGTTTTAATTTTCACCTCGGAAAATGCTTCAGGAATCTCGATATCGTGAATACCATAGTTATCGATTCGCATTAATCCTTTTTCAGAATTGGAAATCCATATGGCATTGTCAGCATGGTGAACCGCATAAATACGATTTCCATTAAGCCCTGTTTCAGTATTAAAATGTTTGAAGTTATTCTGAAAGTACTTATACAAACCACCACCTGACGTTGCAATCCAAATGTTAGACTGACGATCTTGAAGTACTTGTTTCACATTAGGAACCGAAAGTCCATTAGATCCATCAAGTGTAAACAATTCATTATTCGTTTCGGTATCAATAACAGAAACACCACTATTATCTGTCGCTATCCACAATTGATTGGTGTTCAATATCGACGCACTGTTTATACGCAAGGGCTCACGAATTAAAATTCGGTTATCAAAATCATCAGATTCAAACACCAAGGTACCATCATTAAAAGTAGAGGCAATGATTTTGTTGTTATGAGCAACTAGGGCTTTAAAGTTGCCTCGTTCCAGTTTTTGAATATCTTCAGGGTTAGATAATGGCCCTTTAAACCCCCACAAACCATCTTGCATAGCTAACCAATAATAATCATTATAGGCTATTAAATCGTTTATTTGGAGGTCGTCAATTTCGGGATGCAGTACCACTTTTTCCACGGAAAAATCGTCTTGAACCTTAAAAACACCTGCTTTAGTCAATAAAAAGATTTGAGAATCAATTTGACAAATCTTATTGATTTCAGGTGTTTCAACATTTAAAAACTTGTTTTTAAGTTTAATTGACAATCCGCGTTTTGTACCTAAATACAGAGTGTTTCCAACTGTTTTTAAAGCATTAATATAGTTGGATGCTAAGCCATGACTTACATTAAACACTTTAAATGTATTGCCGTCAAATTGAGCTAAACCACCACCTTGTGTGCCTAACCACAAATACCCTTTTTCATCTTGGGTCATTGCATACACTTGGGATTGGGGTAAACCATCTTCAAGCGTAAATGCTCTCAATTGTTTGTTTTGAGCGTTGAGTGTTAGTGTTATTCCGAAGAAAACAACAAAGAGGTTATATGTGGTTTTTAATTTCAATTTAGGTCATATTATCTTATTGCAACTTACAATTTTGAACGCAGTTTTTTGACTTCAAGTATATTGTTTTTTATGAACGGCAAAAAGCGCTGTACTCTCAAGGATATACAGCGCTCAAAACATGAATCACAACATCAACTAATTATCATTATTGTTTTCTATTGGTTATCAAGTTCGCAAGAGAAAGCGTAGTTCGTTTTTGCGAATTTTACTTCTTCTAGAGCAACAAGGCTTTTTGTTTGCATCAACTTATTGTCTTTAAATACGATATATGATTTGTTATCTGTAGTCTCGCAGCTTTCACCTTCATTACTACATAATGTTATTACATCTGTTCCGTATGTGTTGTCTTTCTTTTCTATTAAGCTCACTAAATCATGCCTTAAGGTTTCAGACTTTACGAAGATTTTGTCGATCTCAGTACCATTTCTAACGGCTCTTATCTGGAAACGCTTATACCCTTTATAATCAACTCCTGCTTCACCAAACACGAATTTAATTTCTGGGTTTATTTGGCTCACCATTGTCTTCTGTGAGACGAGTCCGCCCCAAATCCATCCTACTTGAGGTCCCATTTTTATTTTGTAAAATCTACTGGTTACACCATTAATAGTTTGAGGTATTTCACTTTTTGCTAATAATCTTACATTAGTGCCAATATTAATCGTTGCTACTTTTTCGCAGTGTACAGAAGCACAATCTCTCATCGCTACATCGTCACCTAATAGATATTGAGACGCTTTAGCTGCCGAATTGGTATAAACATCAAACTCTACTTCTTTTGTTTGAGCGTAAATATCTGATGCGATAAATAGCATTGCCAAAATCATTACTGCTTGAAAGAGTTTAGATACTGTTGTTTGTGGGTTTTTTTCGCTTTTGGTGTTCTTTAAAGTTTTCATAGTATTTTGTTTTATGGGTTTATAATTTACACCACTTATAGTTGAAATTCATTTTCTTTATCAACAAATCGAAACTATAATTGGTGTCTGATACTTCAAAGATATCTTGGTATTAGAGTAAAATTTGGGTGCTTCTAGAATTCGTTAAGGATGGTTTAGAATTCGTAGATATTTCGCTTTTTATGCATTTGAAAAACCCTTAAATGACATATATAAAATATTCATCATATCTTTAGATACTACTAACAAAAGCTAACCACATGAAAACTATTAAAATCATTCTCTTCTGCATCCTAATGCTTCCTTTTTCCAGTCATAGTCAAAAACGAAATAAGAAGGCTAGCACATCAACGACTACAGTAGAAGACAGTCTTTTTCATGGCTTAAAATGGCGGAATATTGGTCCGTTTAGAGGCGGAAGAAGTGTTGCTTCAACTGGTGTTATAGGTCAGCCTCAAATCTATTATATGGGTTCTACAGGTGGAGGGGTTTGGAAAACTACAGATGCAGGAATCACTTGGAAAAACATTTCAGATGGTTTTTTAAAAACAGGTTCTGTTGGAGCTATAGCCGTTTCAGAAAGCGATACTAATATTATCGTTGTTGGTATGGGAGAACATGCAGCAAGAGGCGTAATGACTTCAATGGGAGATGGTGTATACAAGTCTATGGATGCTGGAAAAACTTGGACGCATTTAGGTTTAGAAAAATCACGCCATATTTCAGATGTTATTATCCATCCTACAAATCCAGATATCATTTATATAACCGCTCAAGGCGCACAATATGCGTCATCAAAAGAACGAGGTATTTATAAAACTTCCGATGGCGGGAAAACTTGGAAAAACATACTATACATAGATACAATTACTGGAGCCTCTTCATTATCTATGGACATGAATAATCCTCGCATTTTATATGCTTCTATGTGGCAACATCAACGTTATCCATGGTATATGGAATCTGGTGGAGAAAAATCAGGTTTATACAAGTCTATTGATGGTGGCGATACATGGGAACAATTAAAGGATGGGCTTCCAGAAGATTTCGGGAAGTCTGGAATTTCGGTATCGCGAGCAAATTCAGAACGTGTTTTTGCGGTCATTGAAGCCGAAGGTAAAAAAGGAGGTGTTTACCGTTCTGATGATGCTGGGAAGTCATGGAAACAAATTAATGGCAATCGTGTCAATATTGCGCGTTCATGGTATTATATGGAGCTTTTTGCTGATCCGCAAAATGAAAATATTGTTTATGTACTGAATGCGCCTGTGATGAAATCAATCGATGGTGGGAAAAGTTTTAGCAATGTTCCTGTACCTCATGGTGACAACCACCATTTATGGATTAATCCGAATGACAATAACAATCTCATCAATTCTAATGATGGAGGTGCCAATGTGTCGTTTAATGCTGGAAAAAGCTGGAGTACACAACGAAATCAACCAACCTCCCAGTTTTATCGTGTAATAACCGATAATCTTGTTCCTTATCATGTGTATGGTGGTCAGCAAGATAATTCGGCTATCGCTATTGCAAGCAGAACCAATGATGCTGGAATCGATTGGAAAGATTGGCATTCGGTTGCTGGTGGTGAAAGTGCATTTATTGCTTTCGATCCAAACAGTCCTGAAACCGTTTATGGAGGAACGTATCAAGGTAATATTAGTAAGTGGACCAAAAGTTCTAGAGAACAAAAATCAATCAAAGAATATCCAGAACTAGGTTTAAGTATTGCGCCTAAAGACTCTAAATATCGGTACAACTGGAATGCACCAATTATCTCTTCTCCACATGACAGAAACACGATTTATCATGGAGGAAATGTGGTTTTTAAAACAACTGATGGAGGAATTAATTGGACTACTGTAAGTCCAGATCTTACTAAAAACGAAAAAGACAAACATGGTTCAGGTGGCGGTCCATATACTAACGAAGCTGCAGGAGGAGAAAACTATAATACACTGACCACTTTGGTAGAATCTCAGCATGAAAAAGGTGTGCTTTATGCTGGTAGTGACGATGGTTTAGTTCATATTACAAAAAACGGCGGACAAACCTGGCAAAATATAACACCAAAAGGTTTGGCCGATGGTATTGTTAACAGCATTGATATTTCAGAACACAATCCTGCCACGGCATACATTGTGGTTATGCGATATAAATCTATGGACTTGAATTCTCATATTTTCAAAACTACTGATTACGGACAAACATGGACTAAAATCGTAAACGGACTTGATGATCCTAATGGATTTACTCGCGTGGTTAGAGCTGACAAAAAACGAAAAGGATTATTATATGCGGGAACAGAAACTGGTTTATATCTCTCTCTAGATGATGGGTTGCATTGGCAAGCATTTAAACTGAATCTTCCTGTAGTTGCCATCAATGATTTGATTATTCAAGATAACGATTTGGTAGCCGCAACATCTGGTCGTGGCTTTTGGATTCTAAGCGACTTGGGTGCGCTCCAAAGCATGAGTTCGGATCAAAAAGAATTAAACATTTTTCAACCTAAACCAACGTATCGCATTTTTGGTGGCACATCTAAAGCAACTGGACAAGGCTTAAACCCCAAAACCGGAGTTACTTTTGATTATTACTTAGATAGAGATGCAGATACATTAGATTTAAAACTTGAAGTGCTTCAGGATTCTAAGGTTATTCGAACTTATACTAACAAAAAACCTAAAGATTTTGCCTTGTGGCCTGGCGGACCATCAGCGCCACAAGTATTACCTTCAAAAAAGGGCTATAACCGATTTACTTGGGATTTTAATCGCGAAGCACTTCCATCAATAAACAAAGTTTTCGTTTTTGGCGGCCATAGTGGTTCAAGTGTAGCTCCAGGAATATATACCTTAAGATTAACACTTGAAAACAGCTCTTCTAAAACTGAGGTCACTATTTTACCAAACCCATCTGTAAAATCAACACCTCAAGATTTTGGAGAACAACAAGAGTTATTAGTTACTATTGAAAATACAGTTAGAGAAATTCATGAATCTGTTAATCAAATGCGATCTGCAAAAAAACAGCTTAATAATTATGCCTCGCTTTTAGAAGACAACGAAAACGCTAAACCACTTTTAGATAAAGGAGGCAAATTAATTGAACGCATAAATATTTGGGAGGAAAACCTAATTCAAGCCAAACAAAAAACCTTTCAGGACGTCATTAATTTTAATAATATGTTCAACTCGCAACTCATGCAGTTATTGGGTTACATAGATCAAGCAGACCCAAAAGTTACGAAAGGCGCTAAAGAACGGTTTGATGATTTAATGAAAGATTGGCAAGTATATAAAAACGAGCGTGATGCTATTATTACAACTGAAATGAGTGCTTATAATAAATTGCATAAATCACTAGATATTCCAGCATTGATTATTGAGGATTAATACTAAAAACAAGCCTTACAGTATTTTAAGGCTTGTTTATTGAAATTTATCTACCATATACCAACTGTCGCTTCATTCTATTATTTTGAAGCAGCTGATTTCTATTTATAGGTGTAGATAAAGCCATTGTTAAATAGGTATCAAAACGTTTGTCCACTTGTTTCTGAATGTGTCGCATCAACTCATCAAGTTGTTCTTTATTAGTATCGAATAATTTTGAAAAACGGCCTTCTAGTTTCAAATACTCTTGAATGCTTATAGAAGGAACATCAGAATCTAATTGTAATGTGTTTAGGTTTCCTTCTCGTCGTGGATCACTTCTATACAGTAACCATTGTCCCGAATTCACAGCCGCTTTGTGATACTGACTTGGGTTTTTCATATCAATACCATGTGATTTACTATGACTATACGCGATAATTATTGAAGGCCCATCATAGTTTTCGGCCTCTATAAAAGCTTTTAATGTTTGCTCTTGATTTGCTCCAATAGCTACTGATGCGACATACACATCACCATAAGTCATGGCCATTAAGCCTAAATCCTTTTTTTGTTTTGACTTTCCATTAAAACCAAATTTCGTTGCTGCTCCATATGGTGTTGCTTTAGACATTTGTCCGCCAGTATTTGAATAGACTTCATTATCTAAGATCAAAATATTTACATTTTTTCCAGAAGCAATCATATGATCTAGTCCTCCAAAACCAATATCATAAGCCCAACCATCTCCACCAACGCACCACACACTTTTTTTAACTAAACAGTCAGTTACTTTTAGAAGTGCTTCTGCTTCTTTTGAATTTATTGTGTTCAAGATATTTTTTAGCTCCTTAACGCGTTTTCTTTGCTGAATAATTTCTATTTCGGTATGCTGCTTAGCAGAAATAATATCATGAACCAAATCAAAATCTATGGTGTTCATCATCTCTTTAAGTAATCGCTTTGCCTCAATCTCTTGTTGGTCTAAAGACAATCGAAAACCTAAACCAAATTCGGCGTTATCTTCAAATAGTGAATTTGACCAAGCAGGTCCGTTTCCTTGTAGGTTTTTAGACCATGGTGTCGTTGGCAGCGCTCCTCCAAAAATAGAACTGGCTCCAGTGGCATTCGCTACCAATAAGCGATCTCCAAATAATTGTGATAATAATTTTAAATAAGGTGCTTCGCCACACCCATCATCACCCGTTGCGTATTTAAATAAGGGTTCTTGTAATTGTTGCTCACTTACTTTTGTCACATCTAATTTAGCGCGATTAAATTCCGGTAGCGATTTAAAATAGCTCCAATTATCGTCTTTATTATGTTTGTTTTCAACCATTTCAAGTGCGCTCACATCACAAGCCTCTACACAATTGTTGCATCCATTACATTGGTTGCTATTCACTTGAATGCTAAAATTCATGAGGTCAAATTCTTTTGAAGCTATTGCATCAAAACCTGATGGTGCCTGTTCTAACCCTGAATCGTTAAAGACTTTCATTCGAAGCGCGCCTAGAGGGCAAGCCATACTACAAGCACCACATTGAATACAAGCGTCTGGATTCCATTCGGCTATCATTTCAGAATTTCTATTGGGATTGTACTGAGATGTATTCGTCTGAAATGTACCATCAACAGGAATATCACTAACCAATACAGGATAGTTTTTTCCACCTAATAATTTCCCCAAAAGCGTTGATTGAAAATCAATATCATCAATTATTTCTCTACTGAAGTTCGCTTGTTCCGTAGTATCCACTTTAATAATTTGCGTATATAATTCGATTAAATTATTAGAATACACAAAACCATTATTAAGGAATAGAAAACAAGCATCAAAAGCTGAAATTTTCTCTTTTCCCATGCTATAACTTGCTTTTAAGTTTTTGACATTAACGATGTATAATAAAAGGTTTTTTTTAATAATCCCTTTTTGTGTGTTTGCTGAAAGTGTTTGCCAAAATGCTTTCGACGAAAATGAAGAGTTAACCAACAGGGTTCCGTTTGGTTTTAGGCTATCTAGTACGTTGTCTTTTTCAGTGAAGTATACATTTTGGCAAGCAACAAAATCAGCTCTAGAAATTAAATAAGGCGCTTTAATGGGTTTGGTATCAATACGTAAATGATGGACTTGTCTTGATTCTGATTTTTTATAGTCTAACTCGGTATAAAACTGCACATAGTTAGGCCCTTTGTCGCCTATGTATTCAGATAAGCTAGCAACCTCAGCTCCTTCAACGTTTGATTTTTCGCCATAAAACAATGCTTGAAATGCACTAGTTTCTAATTTAAAGTCCTTGTTGATAGGTAAACTCAAATGAGTGATGTCGTCGTCTATTCCAATGGTAAAGTTATTTTGTGGTTTGGTGCTTTTTAAATTATCAAAAATAGCATTGACCATTGCTGGTGTAAATTCTTTTGATGATAGGCCATAACGACCACCAATAACGTTAGGCAATGTCTTTAGTTCGTTATTTTGAAACGCTTCAAAAACCGATTGACTCACATCTAAATATAGAGGTTCGCCAGATGCTCCTGGTTCTTTTGTTCTGTCTAAAACGGCAATTGATTTGCATGAGGTTGGCAAGGCTTCAATAAGATGCTTTGTGCTAAAAGGTCTAAATAGCCTCACTTTTATAAGTCCGTATTTTTTCCCTTTGGTATTTAATTCCTTAACTGTTTCCTCAACTGTTTCAGAAGACGAAGCCATGGTTATGATAATATGTTCAGCTTCTGGATGACCTATATAGTCAAAAAGTCGATATTGTCTTCCGGTTAAACTTGCAAACTCATCCATTTTTGTTTGAACAATTTCCGGGCAAGCATAATAAAATGAATTTATAGCTTCTCTACTTTGAAAAAACACATTGGAACCTTGAGAAGTACCTCTCAAAAAGGGGTTATTAGGGTTTAAGGCTCTATTGCGATGTGCGTCGATCATATTCAAATCTATCATTTTTGAAATCGTATCATCAGAAATCATTTCAATTTTAGACGTTTCGTGGGAGGTTCTAAATCCGTCAAAAAAATGAACAAATGGAATTCTTGACACTAATGTGGTTGCTTGAGAAATTAAAGCAAAATCATGGGCTTCTTGAACAGATGCAGCGCCAAGCATTGCGTATCCAGAACTTCTTATAGCCATAACATCACTATGATCACCAAAAATTGATAACGCATGTGTGGCAATACTTCGCGTTGCCACATGAATAACATTTGGTGTCAATTCTCCTGCAATTTTATACATGTTTGGCAACATTAACAACAAACCTTGTGATGCTGTGAATGTTGTTGACAATGAACCTGTTTGAAGCGCTCCATGCATTGCACCAGCAACTCCAGCTTCGCTTTGCATTTCAAAAACTAAAGGGTTTGTACCAAAACTATTAGATTGTCCTTTTGCACTCCATTCTTCTACTAATTCAGACATTTCAGAAGCGGGTGTTATTGGATAAATAGGAAACACTTCATTGGTTCTATAGGCAATATGTGCTGCCGCTTGATTTGCGTTAATGATGCTATGTTGTTGTGGTTTCATTGTTGGTATAAAATTGTCATTAATTATCAATTTTTGAATCGTCTTCTACTTTGCCACTTTTCTCCTCTAGAACATTTAATGCATGAATACAGTCTTCCTGTATATAGGTTTTCCATATTTGAAGCGAGTGATGGCGCTATTTTTAAAGTTGTCATAATTGTTGATTTTTTGAAAAAAGGCTACTCCAATTATTGGAGTAGCCTTTTTCAGTTAATTTTACTTTACAATTTCAATTGAAACTGGAGTTGGATTTGTAATCATATCGAATACAGGTGAAAACTTTGCTAAATTTTCAAGTTGTTCTGCAGACGCATCAGACTTTACTTTAAGTACCATTTTGATACCATCAAATCCTTTGCGTACTTCTGGATCTAGCCCTAGGAAACCGTGTAAATCTACACCTCCTTCTAAGGTAGATGATATACTATCAATGTCAATCCCATTTGCTGCAGCATGATAAGTCATTGCTGCTGTTAAGCAAGAACCTAAAGCGTGTAACACAACCTCTGGCGGTGTCGCTGCTTTGTCTTCACCTAATAATACATTTGGGTGATCACATTCCATAGTGAATGTTTCTTGACGAGATTCGTCTTCTGCTCCTACACCATAGAATCCTTTGATGCTAGTGACGCAATGTCCTCCTGTAATCCAGTCATTTTTAGATCTGAATTGGAACTTTGCTAATTCTGGATTTGTTTGTACTGCTCCAATAGTGTCTACTAATTGGTCTACGTTTACTCCGTTTTTAATGTTTGCTGTTGTAATCATTGTTTTAAAATTTATTTGTTAAACATTTTATTTGACTGACATTAAGCCAAACGCATGCCAAACATATTAAAGCATTGATTTACAATATATTATATATAATTTGAGCGCTTCGTGTTATAACGAGATTTCGTTAGTTAACGATTTTAAGTAAACAATTTAACGGGATCTCGTTAATTACACAGGTCGATGTATGCCAAAAGCCTTAATTTTTGACGCTAAAGTAGTTGCTGGTATTTGAAGTAACTCGGCAGCACCATGTTTTCCGGAAATCTTCCACCGTGTAAGTTTAAGGGCTTTTAAGATGTTTTCTTTTTCGAGGTTTAGAAGTTCTTTTCCCGTGTGAATTTTTTCATGTTGCGTTTCTTGAAACACAGGTTCGTTATTAGTTGTGCTAGGGATAATAGCTTCCCAATTTATGACTCCATTTTGCGAAATAATAATAGCACGCTCAATCAGGTTTTGTAGTTCACGAACATTTCCTGGCCAAGAATAAGCTATTAAAAGTGATTTATCGGCTTTGGTTAGTTCTACCATCGGTTTTGCTAGCTTGTTAGAAAACTGTTGTATCATTTCATTGGCTATAATATAGATGTCATTCCCACGCAATCGTAAAGGCGGGACAATAATAGGGAACACATTCAGTCTATAATATAAATCTTCTCTAAACTTGCCTTCGTTAGAGTGTTGCAATAAATCTTGATGTGTAGCTGCTATAATACGCACATCGACCTTTATAGTCTCGGAACTTCCCACGGCTTCAAATTCGCCTTCTTGAATGATCCGTAATAATTTAGGCTGAAGATTAATAGGCATCTCGCCAATTTCATCTAAAAAAATCGTGCCCTTATCTGCTAATAAAAAACGTCCTTTTCTATCTGAAGTTGCGCCAGTAAAGGCTCCCTTTTTATGACCAAACAATTCGCTTTCGATTAAGTTTTCTGGAATCGCACCACAATTGATTCTAATTAAAGGCTTGTCATTTCTGTTACTGGCTTTATGTATTGCTCTGGCAACTAACTCTTTTCCTGTTCCTGTTTCCCCATTAATCAAAACACTCGCATCTGTAGTTGCCACTTGCTCTATAAGATTTAGTACATTCCGCATACTTTTATCTTCAGCAATAATACCATAGTCACTAGTAAGCTCCTTGATTTCTTCTTCTAAGTACTGAGTTTGCTTGGTTAAAAAACTAATTTGATCTTCAGCTTCAAGACGTTCTTCGATATTCCGAAGAATTAAGGTATAAAAGGTTTCGGCTTCGTTTCCATACTTGCTAATAGTTCCTTCATTTAAAGTTTCAGTATCATCAGACCCAATTACTTTAACAACATTAGGCAGATAATTATTAATTGCTTTTTTATCGTCTTCCAAACCTTTATTAACCAAGGATTCTATAATATTAGCGCTGTCTTCATCAAAAAAGTACAGCACATTGCGCTGTAAAGCATCGTCATTTTCTAATAGTTTATTAGCCGAAGGGTTTGTGAGCACTATTCTGAAATTACTATCAAACATAACGATGGCATCCATAGCTCCTTCAATAAGCCCTTTCATTTTAGAGTTTGCTAACTCTAATGCTTGCTTAGAGTTAGATAAATTCTCTTGTATTGCGTCGATATTTCTATGTCGCTTTATTAAAACAGCTAGGATACCTAATGAAAAACCACTGTCCCTAGACATAATGTCCAAAAAGCGATGGCGCTCTATTTTTAAAACGACAGTCTTCTCCAAAGTACTAACAGAAGCTGAGCGTTTTTTATCATCTATAAGCGCATATTCACCAAAACAATCGCCTTTAATCATGGTACTAAAAACATAATTATTCTCATGAATTTTCACACTACCTTTAAGAATAACGTACATTGAATCGCCTTCTTCATTCTTTTTGAAGATGGTTTCGTTTTTCCTAAAAGTGACTTCTTCTGCGCTTTCACACAAATGTTTTAATGATGGCTTAGAGACTTCAGAAAAAAAGGACACGTTCGATAAGAAGTTAATTAATGTACTTGTTTCTTTTTTAGCCATAATAATGTATGATAATAGTGTTAAAGATATTAATTATTATACCATCACAAAAACCGTTTTTAACTACAAACTATTTTTAATTAACTTTGGTAAACAACAATCTAACCCACTTCAATGTCAAAAGAAAGACTTCTGGCTGCAATCATGTTCACTGACATCGAAGGCTATACTACTTTAATGGGTCATGATGAAGAAAATGCGTTTAACATACGCGAACGTCATCGCAATACGTTTGACTCTACTACCAAAGCATTTAATGGCAGGATTATTCAATATTTTGGCGATGGCACTTTAAGTATTTTTACTAGCGCCGTAGAAGCGGTTAAATGTGCCATAGAGCTTCAAAATGAATTCCTTATAGAACCTATGATTCCTGTTCGTATTGGAATTCATGTTGGTGATATTATATATTCAAGAGATGATATTCTGGGTGATGCTGTAAATGTGGCTTCACGAATCGAATCTTGTGCTGTACCAGGAAGTGTATTGGTTTCTGACAAAGTCCATGATCAAATTAGAAACCACCAAGACATCAAGGCGCAGTTTTTAGATGCTTATGAGTTAAAAAATATTGATGACGCTATACCCATATTCGCTATAGCTAACAAGGGATTAATAGTCCCAAAACGCGAAAACATTAAGGGGAAATTAAAAGCGACATCAAATGACACCAGTAAAACTATTACTAAAAAGAAGGCTTTAGTTTTAGCAACCTTTGCACTTGTAGTTTTGTTTTCCGTCTTTTTATTCTATCCATACTTCATTAAAAATGATCTACCCTCAAAAGAGTTATCTATTGCTGTTTTACCTTTTGATAACCTGAGTAATGACAATGATTCTGAGATTTTTAGAGACGGAATTACCGAAGACATCTTAACACAATTATCTAAAATTAAAGATTTACATGTGATTTCCAGAACTTCGGTCATGCAATACAAAGGCACTGAAAAAACAATTCCTGAAATTGCTAAAGAATTAGGTGTGTCATATATTTTAGAAGGAAGTATTCGCAAATATGGTGACGCTATTAGAATTACTGCTCAATTAATTGATGCGACTTCAGACGAGCATTTATGGTCTGAAAACTATGATAAAACATTAACCAATATTTTTAGTTTACAAACCGAGGTCTCTGAAGAAATTGTTGATGCCTTACATCTTAATCTGTCTTTTGAAGAGTTGCAAGGATTAACTGTTATTCCTACTCAAAACATTGAAGCCTATAAGTTGTTTTTAAAAGGTAGAAATGAAGCTGATAAACGAAATAAAGAAAGCTTAGCCGAAAGCATTTTACTTTATAAGGAAGCTATTGCATTAGACCCAAACTATGCGGTTGCCTATGCAGAAATTGCAAACTCTATATATTTAGAAACCTATTATTCAAGAAGAGACCCAGAAGAAGCTTCTCAACTTGCAAATGAGTATCTAGATAAAGCAGAAAAAATTAATGATAAAATATCTAGAATATATTCTGTTAAAGGGCTTATAAATAATATTGAAGGAAAACACAAAGCTGCAGATATTGCTTTTAAAAAAGCCATTAAATTATCACCAAACGACTTAACAGCAAGACATCAATATTCAACTTACTTTTTTTATACGGGACAATATAAAAAACAACTGGAACAAGCAGAAATCGCTTATCGTTTAGACCCGTTTTCATTTCCAACGGCCAATAGTTACTTTAATGCGTTAACAGCAAACGAAGAATTTGAACAAGCAGAAGCCGTTATGGATAAAATACAAAGTAGAGATGATGATAGCAATCAGTTTGTTATTAATAGATCATACTTTAGGCTATTTATGGATCAAAAAAAATTCAAGAAAGCTATACCATATTTGGAGCAAATGGTAAAAAAGGAAAATGTTTTTAATCGCTTTTTAGGTTATTGTTATGTCAAAACTGGCGACACGCTAAAAGCTCATAACGTTTTAGATTCTATTCGCAAAAATGGACATCCTAGAGAAAAAAGTCATCAATTAGCTGTTGTTTTTGCTGGTTTAAAAATGAATGATAGTGTTTTGTTTCATTTAGACTCAATAAGAAACAAACAAACTAGAACCTTGAAAAGAGAGCACGACGAGTTTTTTGACTACTTAAAAGACAATAAACAGTATCAAGCTATTTTAAAATCTCATGGGATTGAGTAAGCTTACCATGCAATTCTTCCCTTAATATGTAACAATGTGGTTTGAAAGTCTTTCGTTATTCCTTTCCCATTTTTCTAAATCCATAAAACAATACCACGCAACAGATTAATAATCCAGTAATAGCCGGTATCAATATTGATGTTCCCGATTCTCCAGCATTTTGAATACTCCACACTATTTTTCCAGTCGCTATTAATATTAAAACACTTAGTCCCATTCTCAAATTTCGTTTCCAAAAAGAAAGTCCTAATAGAAAAAAAGACACGGGAATGGTAAACGTCATCATTATTTTTTTGATATCCCATTCTCCATAGAGATAGGTTTTTTCAAATTGAAGAAATGTTTTCACTTGATCACTAATAACTTCCGGTATAGGAAACCAAAACATACTTGTAAACAAGCAAAATAAAGTTATAGCCATTCCAGACCAACTGCGTTTATAAGCAAAAGAACAAAAGGGTATTAAAAATAGGGGTCTTATATACCAACTCCACTGGTTATGATGCCTGTCAAACACCCATTCGAAAAACGACTTATTTGTCATTACTGTTAGAATAAACAAAAGTGTTAGCGTAAAAAAGAGTATAGAAGCCTTATGATCTTTGTTTAGTTTTTTCATTTTTTTTAAAGGAATGTCCTCCGTTTATATAGGCGTAGAACACTATATCAAATTATGATGTAAATCATTAATGGCTTCAGTTATAGACGAACCATAACCACGAGTGATTTCATAACCATCAGCATCGACTAAGGTCACGATATGTTCATCACTTTGATGCTCAAATTTTAAATGCTCAAATTCCATGACACTAACCAATGTTGACTTCATATTTAATTGTAACCCTTTCATTGTCTTTTTTTTTACATTTCATCTCAAAAAAGGAAAACCCAACCCTCCAACATCTGACTTAAACAAACTGCTATCAATCATCAAAATCGTCATCATTTGAAAAGGGTTGGCTAACCAACTAACTACTTATGTTATTGAAATGTGTAAGTTATCTTAACTACTTCTGTTAATCTGAAATAGCCAAAAGCATCATTCTCTCTATTTAGTTCATTAATACAATTACCTTTTAAAGGCACGGGTATGGATCCGAAGGGGTTATCTACGGCATCAAACTGCGTAATAAGCAGACTTATGTATTCAAAATATTGCTTAGAAATGCCATAAAGTTCAAGGTCTACAACATCTCCCGCTTTGTATTCCTCTTGATTAATGTCTTCATCTTCATCACGTTCATAATACAGATTAATTAAATTACCATCGACAAATTCGTCTTTGATATCAAAAAGTGCAGGTAATGCATCTGCCAGTTCTTGTATTTTAAGGAAGTAGTAATTTTCTTCATTTGCAGGATCTTGAAAATCGAGATTAATTTCTAAAACATCACTTATCCCCTTATCTGTAGATTGATATACTTCTTCAATATCAACAACTGAAGTTAATGTTTCAGTTGCTGTATACGTTTCGCCTTCGTAAACCACTTCTAAGGTGTAAGATTGTCCCATTTGTGGTATAAAATTGCTTGTTGTATAACTTCCGTTATTTTGATCTACAAACATAAATTGTGAGCCGTCATTATCATTAGTTATAATGACTGAAGCTCCTAGAGCAGGATCAAATTCTTGATCAAAAAACGGCGTTGATGTGCTCAACTTTACCGTTTGATTGTTTCCTATAGTTCCCTTTTCCCAATCTATAGAGGCCTCTATTACTAATCTAGATACTGCTTCTGGGACGTCTACATCTATGACATCTGTACATGATATAAATATTAAACTTGATAGTATTGTTGCTATTATAATTCTTGAAATCGTTCTCATTTTATTAAAATTTAAAGTTATATGATACTGATGGTACAATACCAAAAATAGCTGTTCTTGTAGCTTCATTTGCACCAGATTCTCTGTTTTGACCGAATGAAACTGAAGCTGCATTTTTTCGATTATATACATTATAAAGTCCAAAAACCCATTCACCTTTCCAACGTTTATGTGGTCTTCTGTTTGGAACATATGTTGCTGATAAGTCTAATCTGTGATATGAAGACAATCGATTAGAATTTCTATCAGAATAATTTGCAATTGAAATATCTTCATATTGATATTGTCCATTAGGATAGGTGACAGGTCTACCCGTTTGAAAAACAAGATTAGATCCAAAGGTCCATTTTTCATTGAGTTTATAACTTCCTGTAAATGAAAAATCATGCGTTCTGTCTTGGGCTGTATCATACCAATTTCCATTATTAATACCGGGACCGCCTGCGCTTCCTCCCAATGTTCGCTGTTCTGATTTAGAAGCAGTGTAACCCAAGAGACCTGTAAATCTCCCTTTAGACTTTCTAAATAATAATTCTAAACCATAGCCTCTAGATTCTCCATTAAGAATTTCGGTTTCAATTGTATTTTGACCAATTAGATCTGAACCATCTATGTAGTCAATCCTATTATCTACTGATTTATAGTATACCTCTGCTTCAAACGAATATGTTTTATCTTTAAAATTTCTGAAATACCCTAAAGCAAATTGATCTGATAGTTGTGGTTTAATAAACTTTCCGCTAGGTGCCCACACATCCACTGGTGTTACCGCTGTGGTATTGGATAATAAATGAATGTATTGTGCTGTTCTTGAATATCCAGCTTTTACCGATGATACATCATTTAATTGATACGATAGTCCTAATCTAGGCTCAAGATTATTAAAAGTTTTTATGTCACTGCCTTTGCTATAGTCTGTTTCACCTATTGCTGTTCCTGCTTGGTAGATTCCTAATGTTTCGTTGTAAACTACAGGTTGATTATTTTGATAATCAACTAATGACTGTCCGCCTAGTCTCGTAAAATTGCTGTAACGGATTCCGTATTGTGCTGTCAGTTTATCTGTTAATTTATGCTCAGCATTAATATATATACCACTTTCAAAAGCTTTCTTCTTGTCTAATTGTAACGAATTTATAGGTGATGTATCAGACGTTGGTTCAATTGCACCAGGATCAAAATCATAATAAATGGCATTGGCTCCAAAATCTAACTTAAGTTTATCATTTGCATAATATTTTAAATCATATTTAGCATTATAGTTCTTAATAGAAGCGACCCAATCAAACTGAAAAGCATCTAATTCTAGGTTGTAATCATATTTACTATAAATCAATGATGCGTTTGAAAATAGTTTTTCATTGAAGATGTGATTCCATCTTAAGTTTCCAGAAAGATTACCATAACCACTGCTAAATCCTCCTTCAAAATCAAAATTATCACGCCCAAAATAACCTGATAAATACAGTTTATTATTGTCGTTGATATTATAATTGGTTTTTAAATTTAAATCGTAAAAATTAGCACTATTTTCTTCACCGGATGCTTTCAAAAAAAGATGCGCATAAGAACTTCTACCTGCAATTAAGAACGAGCCCTTATCCTTAAACAATGGCCCTTCTGCTGCTAAACGGCTAGAAATAATGCCTATTCCTCCTGTTAGGTTAAAGTTTTTACTATTTCCATCTTTTTGACGCACATCTAAAACTGAAGACACACGACCTCCAAAACGAGCTGGAATAGCGCCTTTATATAATTTTACATCTTTAATCGCATCGGCATTAAATACCGAGAAAAAGCCTAACAAGTGTGATGTGTTATAAATAATCGCTTCGTCCAACAACACTAAGTTTTGATCTACTGCACCACCTCGAACATTAAAGCCTCCAGAGGCTTCACCTGTGTTTGTTACACCTGGTAATATTTGAATAGCTTTCACAACATCTACTTCACCCAAAACAACTGGCATTTTTTTAATTGTAGATACTTTAATTTTAGAGACACTCATTTGTGGGTTTCTAAGACTTGCGCGTTCCGATTCTTCGGCTGTGATAACAACCTCGTTTAATTGCATCGATTCCTCTGTAATTTCAAAATCTATCTTTATGTTATTCTCTAAAGTAATCTCTCTAGTGACATCGGCAAATCCAATATAAGATACTATAAGCGTGTAATTTCCTTTTGGCGCAGTAATAGAGTAAAACCCATACTCATTACTCATTGCTCCATTTGTTGTTCCTTTAAGAAACACTGACGCTCCAAAGGCTGTTTCGCCATTATTAGCTTCTTTGACAATACCATTTATTGTAAACGTTTCTTGTGCTGACAAGAGCGTTGTAAATAGCATAAATAGTAATACTCCGTTTTTCATTGTTTTGATTGTTTTGATTGTTCGTTTTTTGATTGATACTTATTATTGGTTTGGTTTGATTTTAAGCTTGTTTTAGCCCCAGTAAACCAACCTAGACCTATTGAGGAGCCTATCGTGTAGTTCATTCTTAGTTTGTTTTATATTCTTGATTAAACAGGTTTGGAATCTGAAAACCATCTGTTAGTTTTTCTAACTCCTTTGCTATTTGAAGCAGCTTGTAATCATGCCATTTTTGACCATGAATTTGGACACCGACAGGTAGTCCCTTTTTTGTTAATCCAATTGGAATAACTACGATAGGATGCCCTGGAATTGTTGACGGAAAATTAAACGGAATAAATGCTTTTGTATAAGGAACTTTTCTCCCGTTTACTTCAAAAGTAACTCCTGGTTTTTGATGTTTAAAAGCTGGCGCGATTGAAACTGGTGTTATCCAAACATCATACTTTTTAAAAAAATCTATAAATGTATCTGAGACCTCATCCTTGAGCTGTAAAGCTTCTGAATACCCGTGTTTAGAGATTTTTGCGCCTTGCCACATGCCCTTTGCCCATTGCTTATCTCGATATTTTGATTTTATAAATAGGTAGGAAAGCAATCCTTTAAAAGGCATCTTCTTCATAGCTGCGCCGAAATCATAACCTGCAATTTTACCCCAAAGATTAATAAGTGTATGTGAACTATAATTTGGTTTTGATTGAACTAGTTCATGTTTTGAATGATGTATTTTATTTAAAAATCGTTGATATACTTCTGTGTAGTCTTCATCTAGATACAAACCATCTAGAGATTCAGAATAGGCTACTTTTAAATTTTCTCCTCTATATTGAAATTGTTCTAGAGGTACTGGAGGGTTTTCAGAACACTGCTGTTCACCATTCCAAAGGACTTCTAATGCTAAAATTAAATCGTCTACATTTCTAGCCATAGGACCATTACTCACCAAGTATCTCCCTAATTTAGGTAGGCCTGGTGTTACCATATTTCCTCTGTTTGATAGTGCCGATTCTGTGGTACGAATACCACAAACACCACAAAAATGAGCTGGCACGCGAATGGATCCACCCGCATCAGTACCTAATTCTAAAGCCGTAAACCCTGAAGCTAATGCTGCTGCAGAACCTCCAGAACTGCCGCCTACAACATGATTAAGATTATAAGGGTTATTGGTTTGACCAAACCACGGATTTGTAGATTGCCAATCGAGCGCGTATAATGCCAAATTTGTTTTGCCAATAACGATGGCGCCTGCTTTTTTTAATCGCACAACCAATTCTGCATCAGTTTTAGCAATGTTTGATTTTAATTTAGGATTTCCGTTAGAAGAAATTAAACCCTCAACATTAAAGCTGTCTTTTACCGTTATTGGCAAACCGTGTAAAGGCCCCAAAATAATACCATCCTTTAACAACATATCTTTAACTCTAGCCTCAGAAATGATCTCGTCATAATCTTTGATATCAGATATGGCATTTATTGTTGTATTGAATGCTTTAATATGATTTAAGAATTCGATCGCAACAGCTTCACAAGAGATCTTTTTATCTCTTATAAGTTTTGTTATTTCTGTTGCGCTTTGAAATAGTATTGGTTTCATCGTATTGAATTTAAGATTGGCAAAGGTATATTCTGATTCCATTTTGAGTGTTCCATTTTATAAAACGGAACACTTTTTTTAGAAGTTGGTGACCTACAAGTCTTTCTTAGCTTCGTATTTAAAATGTTGTCCGCCTAATGAAGCTTCGTACATTAAACCGCCTTTTGAAAGCGTATAAACTGCAACACCTTCTTGATAGGCCATATTAATAGATGCTCCTTTTTTTAATGCTACAGCAGATGCTTGGCCGTCAAATTTTAATTTTCCATTGGTGAATCTTTTAAAGGATTCTTTGTTTTCGAAGAAGATAATTTCGCTGTACTGTTGTCCGCCAAATTGTAAGCCAAATGATGCTTGTTTTAATTTAGATACTCCTACAGCTTGATTATTTTCAAAAACAATGCCTTTTCCCATGGCTCCGCCAATTCCGATACCTGCTTTTGTTATTTTCGGAAAAACCACATAGCCATAAGATTCATTGTGAAATGATTCTAGTTTTGGTGTTTTTTCAAGCATTGTTTTTAACGCTTCGTTTGAATCACTAGTTAATTCTGGATTCCAACCTCCTACTTGTGCATTCATTGTCATTGAAATAATAAGCGCTAAGACAGTGGTTATTATTTTTCCTGTTTTTAATTGTCCTGTTTTCATTTTTGTGAATATTTAATATTAACGAATGAACTATTTCATGCGTCTAATTCTTCGACAAAGATGTGGCAGTTATGGCTCCTGAAAGGTCAAGTTTACAAGGCGGGCAAAAACAGGGGTACGTGCTTATAGGTAAGCACTAAAAAATTCAGTGTTTACAAAGGTTTCAAGGAAATTACAAACACTAATAAAAGAGGTGTGTATTTACAAGCAAAAACGAATAATTGAATAAAACAGACTAAGAATTAAAAAACTCTGTAGGAGTTTTTCCTGTTTGCAATTTAAAATGCTTATTAAAAGTAGATTTTGTACTAAATCCGCAATCATAAGCTAGAGAAATCATCGTGTATTTTTTGTTTTCTGGAAGCGATGCCATTTTGATAAACTCATTTATTCGAAGGGCGTTGATGTAGTTATAAAAATTCTTTCCTTCCATCTCATTAATAACCTGCGATAAATGATTTGGGTGAACTTTTAAATTTTTAGATAACTCCACTAAAGTAAGCTCCTCATTTTTATAAAAAGAATTGTCTGCCATCAACCCTTGTAATTTGGTGTAAATCTGTGAAGCCATATTTTCATGTAATCCAGACTTTGCATATTTTCCGATTGAAGCGCTTTCCTTAGAGGTGTTTTTTGTATTTGATTTTTGATTTTCTGCGCTAATTTCTTTATCTGAATTTCCGACTGCATCAATATTAGAATAAAATATATTAAGTTGATTGATTCCAAAAAAGCCCATGAAGAGTACCAAAATAACAACGGCAGAGTAAATTATATTACTATCAAAAAAAATAGCTAAAATCCATATAATACCAAAACCAATTGACAGTAGTCGTAGCCATTGCAGTTCCTTTTTATCCGTATTCGAAAATCTATCTTTTATTATTTTTTGATATCTGTTTATTATCACTAAAGACCAAATTGAATAGGTTAAACCAGAAATGGTTATTACTGAAACTTCAATCACTGTATACCATTCAAAACCTTCGCCGTCGTTTTGATAAACAAACACTTTTCCTTCACCAGTTAATTGATAAAAAGGGATGGCCAATAAAATTAAAATAATGGTGGGCAGAAAATGTAGAAATGCAATACTGTTCTTTTTAATGGTGTTTCCAGTAATTTCAATCACATAGAAATATAATAAAACCCCATGTAATACCGGTAAGCCTAACTCAACTCCCAACCAATGTGGATGTTCATAAAAATACTCTATAAACGCAAAATATCGCAATATCTGGTTAATAGAAATAAAAATAAGCCAAATAACAAGAATTTTATCTGCGCGCGATTTATTCTTTTTTAGTAGTAAAAGAAGTGAAAGAAAAATGGCTATGAAGATTCCAACAATAAAAAACATGCAGTGCTTAGTTATATGACTGCAAAATAACGGAATATTTTTTTGAGTCACTTAATTTATTGCGTTTAACATTGATTTTATAGGTGTTATAAATGAAAGCCATATGATTTATTTATATTTACTATATGATATTACATTCAAAGTATAAGCGGCAAATAAGACAAATTCTAGTATTTGGTGTCATCTGGCTATTGTTTGGATTCATCTATATTTTATTAGAATTTGGACTTTTAGGAGAGCTCGAGCATTACCCAACAACCGGAAACAGATACAGTTTTAAAGAGTCCTTTTTTATTGTAAATATTGGAAGCCTGTTTATGGGATTGTTTCAAGGGTGTATTGAAGTATTATGGATGAGAGCATACTTTAGTAAACTGGCGTTATGGAAAAAATTCGTGTATAAGAGTATCTTTTACCTTGTATTGATTATTCTATTTATTTCCGTTTTAACTATTATATTCAATGCCATTCTTTTAGACAGTCCTGTTTTTAGCCAGAAAATCTTTGAAAGTCTCTTGGAATTTATGTCTAAATTTTCATTTTGGGTTATTGTTATCTATACAGGTGTCATCCTTGATATTGCGTTATTCTATTCTGAAATTGAAGCGTACTTAGGTAGCAACGTTTTGATGAATTACCTCGGAAAATATCATACGCCCAACCAAGAAAAACGAATTTTCATGTTTTTAGACATGAAATCATCTACTACTATTGCTGAAGGTATTGGGCATGAGCGCTATTTCGAATTATTAAAAACATATTATGCAGATATGACGAATGCTATATTAGAAACCTCTGGAGAAGTTTATCAATATGTTGGTGATGAAATAGTAGTGACTTGGAAAGAAAAAAAGGGTATTGAAAAAAACAATTGTATTTATTGTTTTATTAAGATTTCAGAAACAATTCATAAAAACAAGGAGCACTACATGAAGCAATTTGGCTTAGTTCCAGAGTTTAAAGCTGGTTACCATATTGGTGAGGTCACAGCTGGTGAAATAGGAATCATTAAAAAAGATATTATTTATACTGGAGATGTTTTAAATACAACAGCTCGTATTCAATCAGAGTGTAATACCTACAATTCAAAAACGCTTATTTCCGAAGAACTATTCAATAAATTAAAAGAAGCCGATGGCTATTCATTTAATAAAATTGACAAATTGCTCCTTCAAGGAAAAAAAGAGCATATACAATTGTACGATGTTATTTACAATGGTCTTATTTAAAACGTAGTGCAGGTAATAGAAATTATTCTTTCAGACAAACGCAAGCCGAACTTTAAATTTTTGTTTATTAAATATTACTGAATATTAATATATTGTTATGCCAATTGGACGCCATAAAGTGAAAGCTTTTCTGCCTTACCTTTAAGTTCTATGTCTCCCTTCTCTTTAAGAATCAAATTATTCAAGGCTTTTCATGTACCCATCATATTCCAAACTCACCTTATCCGAATGGAAAGATATTTCACGAGGTTTAGTCCTTAGAGAAATCCCTGGAGCTGCATAATAATCGACTACTTCAGAAGAATAACTAGGCTTTCCATATTTTTTAGTCAGAATAGCTTTTAGTTCATCATGGTCACTTTCGGTGTTCATAATATGAATAATCTCCAGTTTATTATCACTAAACATTAACTCAACGAACCTTTTTTTTCCGTGGTACATAAAATCATAGCATTCTAACTGGGTTTGTTTCTTATTTGCTGTTGAAAGTATCAAACGAAGCTCACGCTCTTCCAATTTACCATAACGTCCTTCGAGATTCCTTCTAATGGTCTCCATACTATCTCCGAATTCACCAATATGATGCTCGAGTGAGTCATTGTCACTTTTTTGGGAAGCGCAGCCCATAGTAAGAACGAATAGTAGGAAACTAATTTTTCTCATGATTGAAAGTTTTTATCCTTTAGTATCTAATTCTTCATCAATTGATTTAAGAATGTGTTCAATTTTATTTCTTGCTTGATTATAGGTTCTGTCTTTTTCTTCCATAATCTGTATAAGTGAGATTACTAGGTTTTGAAATTCATAGGTAAAAACATCATCCGGTTTTTTAATCTCAAGTGTTGAGTATTTTAAAACAGAAGCTACGACTGGGCCTGTATAATTCATCATGGCATCATAATGGATAGATTCCATTCTGTTAATATAAATATACATCTCTTCCAACTCTCTTATGCCATTAACAATCTTATCATTTTGAAGTAAATTTATTTGTCCACTATTCACCATGGTTTCATAAATATTACCTTGCCTATCAAAGTCTGAATATTGAGTTAGATTTCGAACTAAAAGTCCGAGTGTATCCATTTTTCTTCGATCATTATTTTCAATAATTTCATTGATATATTTAAATTCAGCCAAATAACGATTGTTAAAATGAATTTGTTCTAATATTATATGGCTGTCGTCTGCTATTTGAGTTCTTGTGCTTTCATAATATTTGTTTTCAGCGTTCTTTTTAATTCTATTATCATCCCAATTACTTAACTGAAAGGCCAAACTAATACCTATCACAACCAATAGGATTTCACCAACAGCATATAATAAATAGCGCTTTAAGTTTTTTTCTTTAATTAATGATTGCCGTACACCTCTAAATAATTTCATTTCGCTTTGGTTCTATGGAAGGAGTATCTACTACTATTGGTTGTAGTTGCCCTTCAATTGAATTTACAAAACTCCTTTGAGGTACCAAAGTTTTTCTTGGGGCTTTCTTTTTCATACCAAAAGAAAGTCTAAGAATATTGAATTTTCTAATAATAAACCAATACGTAATTAGTATTGAAAACAAAGAAAATACTGTTATTAATAAAGCCTGTAATCCAAAAGAAATATCCCATTGTAACACAAAATAACCTACAAAAATAAGTGCTGGCTGATGTAACAGATAGAATGGGTAAATAGCTTCATTCATTATTTTTCTATACTTATGGTCTTTATTAAAATATCGTTTGAAATACCCTATTGCAGTTAATCCACAAGACCATGCTAATGTTAAACTAGTACCTAAATATAAATAATGCCTTACATCACTGTTTTCCACCATATATATATTTACATAATACAATATCGTAAATAGGATTGTTTGATATAGGTATGATCGTCTATCTCTAGCAAGTGCATTAATCACTTTTGGACTCGTAAACAACATAAAGCCACTTACAAAGAAAATTACATAATACGTGAAATAGGCCCAATCATTATAAAGTGCATGTGTGCTTTTAGGGAAATATTCCCTTAAAATTAGTTGCGATATAATGATGATTGGTAATAACCAATTTAATCCCTTTCTTTTTGAAAATATTGCTATTAATTTACCTCGTACCATATTGTAATGTCCGGTTTTAGTATAATTTAAAAAGGGTGTTATTAAAAGAGAAATGACAAATAAGTATGCAATAAACCACAAGTGATGCCATGAAAAATTCCCAACAGGATAAGGTCCTCCATCAAACATGTGAGGAATAAAATCTAAAAGCGAGTTGTAATTATCAATACGTTCCACATAAACCATTAATGGAACCAATGTAAAAAAACCAACTAAAAGCGGAATGAATAATCTTGTAAACCGTTCTTTTAAATATTGCCAGCTTGTTCTGTGCCCAATAGCATAATACGTACCAACTCCAGAAACTAAAAACAGCAATGGCATGCGCCAAACATGAAGCCACCACATAATGGGCTCTAAAAACTCAAATGTCATTTTACTGTTAACATGCCAATTTTCTGGTCTAAAAATCATGCCTATATGGAAAAAGAATACGCTTATTATAAGTCCGATTCTTAACCAATCTATAAAATATTTACGTTCGTTTTTTATTTGTTCTTGAGAATTCATATCTATTCGTTTTTTGATGTATTGCCTATTATTATTTATCAAATGCCATAGCATTACTAACTTGCTTGACCTGACTACCCTTCTTATTCGTCTTTTTTTTCATCCCAAACAGAAATCGTAAACTATTATTAGTTTGTATAAGCTTGTATAATAATATCGATGCAGGAATAGCTGTACATGCAATAATGATAAACTTTGTAAATGTGCCTAGTTCTAACCCTACGATATAGTACCCAAATACGATAATCAATGACTGATGAAGCACATATATAGGGAGTATACTAATGTTTGCTGGTACAAGGATTGAATGCTTAAAGTTCATGTGTTTTGCAAAAAATCCTAAGAAGAATAAAATCCAACTATAAGCAATCAGCATAGAAACAACACTTAATTCAATGTGTTTTAAAGAATAGCTCGGGTTCATATATTCTTGAATATTTAGAGGATCTAGAAAAGCAGAGTATATAAAGTAAATTGAGCTGATAAGACCTACAACAAGAAAAAGATATGTTTTTTTCTTTATGATATTAATAAATTCAGGATCACTCATAAAAAGGAAACCATAAATAAAAGGTAACATATATATCAAAAAGTCTGCCCAATCTGTATATTCTGAATACATAGGTTTTAAGATAACACGTATAAGAATCATAGGTAACACCAAAATGAATACGCCATAATTGCTTTGCATAATACGCTTCAACCAAGAAAATTTCAATTGTCCTTTTTGGATCTTTTTAAACAATGGAATTACACACATCGTCATAACAAATAAAAATGGTAGAAACCAAAGATGAGTCCCTAAATGGCCAAACCATAGCAACAAACTGCTCCCCATGTTGGCACCTAGTTGTTGAGAAGGGTACGCAATTAGAAAATCCAAATAGTTTCCTGAAAAATCACGAAACATAACCCATTCATAAAATCGTTGTGGTGGAATTATTAATACTATTCCAAATATAAAAGGAACGATTAATCGTTTAACTCTATCCATTACGAATGCTTTCTTACGAGATCTCAAAGCAAACCATGTTCCAGCGCCTGATACTAAAAATATAAGAAACATACGCCATCCATGAGTAAACATAGTAAGTAAGTCAAAAATGAAATTTTGATCCTCGTTTTTTATGTGCCATGGAAATTGGTCAAAAGGTCTCCATGAATGAAAAAGAAAGAGCAAGCCAAAAGCTAAAACCCTAAGCCAATCTATATAATGTTTACGTTCGTTTGTTGATTTGATCTGTGAATTCATAATAATTACTATTTAATTATGAAACAAATCTAAGAACACCATGAAGGTTTGGACGAATCAGCCTATAAGCTCGATGTTCGAGTTTATAAGGAAGCACTAATTATGACTGATTATCAGTAGATTACGAATCCCTGTATGCTGATGGTGTTTGTGAAGTAAACTTCTTAAAAGCGGTATTAAAGGCCGATTTAGAGTTATAACCAACGCGTTCTGCAATGTCTTCAATGGTTAATTTTTTACCTAAATCAGTTTTTAAAATGGCTTTGGCTTCTTCGACTCTGAAGGATGCTAACATCTCAAAAAAAGACTGATCGAGCTTTTCATTAATAACTTGAGAGACATGATGTGAACTTTGATGAATTGCTTTAGATAACCCGGATAATGATGCCGTGCTACTTTTATAATATTTTTCACTTTTCATTTGGCTTATTATAGCCTCAAGAATATCATTTTTTTGATCGTCTAATAAAGATGATTTTTGATACTTTAAAACAGGCCCTTCCAAAAAACTTGAAACTTCTTCATAGTAATTAGAACTATTCATGATTTGAACAGTTGCCATAAACAGCATAAATGATAAATATAAATAGATGAAATAGTCGCCAACATCGTTTTTAAATATCAATTTAACAATTACAAATATCGCTATAATCGCTAAAAAATGATATAACGAATTGCGTAGAGCCATTAATGTTTTATTGTTGGTTTTCCACAGGTTTTGATTAAGTTCCCTTGATTTAATAATGAGCAGTCTAACAATTAGTGAAATATAAATAATAAATGAAGCTCCTGTCAATACGTTTACATAATGCCTAATCCCTAAAGGACTATCTGATATCAATTGAGTTGTATAGATATAAGGAATATCCAATTGCATCACTTCAATATTTGAATTGTATTTAACTGCATCAGGCTGAATAAAGAAGAAAACACAATATAATGTCCAAATTATAAACGGTGTAAAATGCAACCAATATACAGGTTTTTTTACGTCTTTAAACTGAGAAACAACAAATAAATAAAGAAGAGGCGCAATGATAAAATTAAAGGGTTCAGCAAAATTAGTAATCGATAAAAATTTAAAAATTAACATTGTATAGTTCATCCAGCCTTCTAACATTGTTAGTGTCAAAGCTAAAATAAAAAATCCCATTATCAAATTTGGTAAACTTTGTCTCCATGACTTTCGTATATAAAAATAGGACAGAAAAAAGCCAAGAAATACGCCTATAAAAATTACAGCAGCAATAAAATTGATATTTAAAGGAATGTCTTGCATATTTCAAAAATAACAATTTATTCCTTTCTGTTAAGATGTAAGGGGTTTGAGCATTGATTAAAATGTTTTGAAGTGCTTTAAATAAAACGATGCGATACGCTACATGTTACGATGCTGTTTCTATATTGTTATGCATTAGAGCCATCATTTCAATAGCGACACCAGATGCAGAAGCTGGGTTTTGCCCAGTTACCAAATTCCCATCAGCTACTATAAAAGGATCAAATGGTGTTGTATATGAAAATTGGCCACCTTGTTTTATTAATTCGGCATCGAGCATAAATGGAATAACATCGCCCAATATATGTTTGTCGATATTTTCTTCAGCTTCAGTAAATGAATTGATGCGTTTCCCTTCTAGAAGGTTCTCTCCGTTTGATAAAGTCACATTGAGCAATGCTACAGGACCATGGCAAACAGCACCAACAACACGTCCGCTTTCATAGACTGTTTTTATGATGTCTTTAACTAAAGGATTTGTTACCATGTCGGTCATAGGACCTAAACCTCCTGGAAAGAAAATGGCATCGTAGGCGTCAATATCTACATCACTTAATTTATGACTAAAGTTGAGGCGTTTAAATCCGTTCCCTTCCTTAAAATTTTTGCTTAATATTTGGGTATTGTCGTAGCCTACAAATGGAGGAGCATCCCCTTGAATACTTGCAAAGTCGACATTGTATCCTTTATTTGCGAATTCAAAATAAGGATCTGCCACTTCTGAGAATTCATAACCTGCAGCATGTTTTCCAGTGCCTGTAACGTTAGTACTTGTTACTATAAATAATATGTGTTTCATTGTATTGCTTGTTTATAGTTAAAACTAAAGGAAGGTTTAAAACAGCTCCCTTTAGTTTGATTGCTTTTTATGCTAATACTGTGTTTCCTGAGGTCCCTACTTTATGCAATGCATTTGCAAGTTTTTCTGGACCCGTTTCTAATGGTACATGACCATATTCTAGAGTCACGCTCTCTTCGATTCCCAACATTTTTTGTCCGTGTCTTTGAGCTTTCAATGTAATGACGCGATCTAAAGTTGTTTCAATATATGCTTTAGGAACACTTCCAAAATTCTCATCTGTTGTAATTACTTTTTCAAAAAATGGAGTTGTTGACTGAAGAACTAATTTTGGTAATACCTCATCAATTTGAGCTTCTGTGGCTCCACCAAATACAACGTTTAAAATAGTTTCTCTACTCATCGTTGCTGTACTTTTGTCTTCAGAGAAGATTAGATTCTCTAGAAATTCGCTTCCTTCATCTTCTTCAAAAACCTCAACGGCTGTTTTTCCATCGTAAGGCATTGCTGAAGCTATGAACACTAATTTTTCAATTTTATCTGGCATTTCTTCAGCTACTTGAGAAATTACAAAGCCCCCAAAACTATGTCCTACTAATACGACTTGACCGGCTGTGTTGTTTAATTCTGCTTTAACGCGATTAGCATAAAGAGCCATATTGATTTCAGAAATTGGTGTTTTATCATCACCATGTCCTGGCAAATCGATAGCGTTTACAGTATGCCCGTTTTTTTCTAAATAAGCTGTTGTTTCTTCCCATGACCAAGCACCTTCCCATGCGCCATGGATTAATAAAAATGTTTTGTTTGAATTATTCATTATTTCTGTTTTTTAATTTTAGTAATTTGTTTAAAAAAAATGGACACCATGATTTTGATGCCCATCTACAATTGCTATTAATCGTAGTGAGGAGAATTCATTCCTCTACTTGGCCCTTCACCTTTGTCAACATCAAATAATTTGACAGTTACAGATGCATTAATCGCTCTTCCTTCTTCAACATATGGTCCAGTTGCAAAGTCCCATGCCGTTTCTTCGCTTTCAAATTCATACAAACCCCCTAAAGTGTTTGTATTCATTCCTACTAACCACGTTTTACGGATTAATCCTGGTACTGTTTTTAATCTTTCATTTACTGGTTCCCATATTTCTGGTGTGAAATTCGGTACATTTGATTGTAATTCTCCGTATAGGAAAACTCTTTTTGATTTACTCATAATTTTTGTTTTTAAATTTATATTGTGTTATAATTATAGTACAAATTTGAGGCATATTTGAAGTTTAAAAGTTGTCATATGACAACGCTTTGAGCTTTATGCTTTTTTTTAGGACAACGCATCATTGGTGTGCTTCATAGAACGCGTCCATAGATCTATTTGCTTTATAGCATTTGATAAATCTGTAATTTGATCATTAGAAAAGTGTGGTTCTAAAAGGGTGTGAATGCTTTCTAATTCGTCGTCGTTATTAGTACTAATGATATAATCTGTTAAAGCAAAAAGTGCGCGTTCTTTTACTGAAAAATGTGGAACGTGATTCCAAACTGACACTAGGGAAAGTCTTAAGTCTGTTTCTCCAAAATTTTTAAGCTCATTAAAGTGAAGGCTGATAGAATAGTTACAATTATTTAGGTAGCCAATTCTAAGTCTGACTAATTCTAAATGTCGAATTTCTATGGTAGAATTCATGTTTCTATTAGTTGTTTAAACAACAACTCCGACCATGAGCCGGAGTTGTTAATACTGTTTAAATTGGTTACTTATTACCCTTTAGAGATGGCTTCTCCTATTTCTTCATTAGTCATTGCAATTCCGTCTAAATTCCATCCACCATCTACGGCATGAACAACATTTGCATAGATATTATCTTTGGGTTGTTTCCCTCCTGATAATTTATAAATGATGTCTGTAACCTCTGCAAAATGTTGTTTTTGAATAGCTCTATCTGCAAGTGCAAATGAAGGAACTTTCCATTCTGCCCATGCACCTAAGAATTCTTTACCTCCAGAAAAGGACATGCCTTTAGGTACAATATGTACATTGGCTGTGATGTTTGGTGTCATAACGGTATTACCCGTTAAACCATGATTTTTTAAGAAGGAGTCTGTAATTTGTTGAACGGCTTTTTTTTCTGTTCCAACAGGCAAAACACCTTCTGTTAATGTTAAAGTAAGTGGCATAATATAAATGTTTTAAAATTGTGAACTTTAGTGCTCATCAACAGTACAAAGATGCGAGGATATGAAAGTTTAAAAGTTGTCATATGACAACGTTTTAGAAAAGCATACTTATAATTACATTTTTAATTTTCGCTTTAAAATCATGGAGTAGTATGACATTTTTCTATTATTAATTTTCATTATTAGCATTCCCGAAATAATAAATAGGGCACTAATAAAATGGTATCTGTATAAATATTCATTAAAAAATACCGCAAATAGTGCCGTAAACAATGGTACCATATTCATAAAAATCCCTGCTTGATCTGCGCCCGCTTTCTGAACTGAATAATTCCAAAAGTAAAAGACAACCCCTGTTCCTAAAATCCCTAATCCGCTTATGGCGAACCAAAATTTGGTAGAATGAGATGCAATTTCTTGTATTTCAACAAAGGGCAAAAAGACCAGGATTCCAATAAGCGTAAAAAGAATTGCTAAAAAAGTGAAGCTCGTATTTTCTAATTCTGAAGAATACTTTTTCACCCAAACATGATGTAATGCAAAAAAGATATTGGCAATTAAAATTAAGACATCACTATAATTAAAGTCAATATCTTGAAAGCTGGTAATATTGCCTTTTGAAATTAGATACATAACACCTGAAAATGAAATTATAATTCCAATTAGATGCTTTGTCTTTAATGAGGTTTTTAATATAATACTTGAAAGCAGTACTGTTATTGCAGGATTAAGACCAATTATAAGTGCTGCATTAATGGCTGAACTATTCCTTAAACCAAGAAATAAGAATACATTAAATCCAAGTAAACCAATACCGCCAACAAGGGCAGCTCCTTTTATGCTGGATCGCTTTAATTGCAAAGACTTTAAGTTTTTATATGCTAGTAGAAATAAGGTTATGCCTGCTAAAGTAAAGCGCCATGAAATAGCTTCAATAAAGCTAACTTCGGCTAACACAATTTTAGAAAGATGAAAATTTAGTCCTAAAAATAGCGTCGCAATTATAAAATAGATATTGGCTTTCATGTATTATAAAATTTAAGTTTTAATAATACGTCAAAGTTTAGAAGATTTGAAAAAAGAAAAATGGTCTTATGACAACGCTTTCATTAGAATAGATTCAATTTTTAAAGTTGTGCACGCAATTTACTAAGTGTAGAGTTTGTCATACCTAAATATGACGCCACTGCTTTGCTTGAAATTCTGGTTAATAATTTGGGTTCATGTTCCATAACCCATCGCAGTTTATCTATACCTTCCATTCCTAAAAAACTATAAATCCGCATTTGAGAGTGGATAAAAGCAAATTCCATAAATTGATTATATACATATCTAAATTCAGGAATGGTATCGATAAGTTTAAAAAAACTATCTCTGCTTATAACTAATAAATTAGAGGGTTCTGCAGATACCAAAAAGTCTCTAGATGGTTTATTAAGGACAAAACTTGTTATCGCAGACATAATTTGATCTTCCAACGCAAAATAACCAGTCACTTCATTCCCTTTATTGTCAATTTCATACATGCGAAGACATCCTTCATTTATAAAATAAAAGTTCTTACACACCTGTCCCGTACGGCATAATACTTCATTACGCTTTGTTTTTAAAGGTTTAAAATGCGAGGTCACTTCTTGAAGTGAAGTGTCATTAATATCGGTACGCTCTTTTAAGTAATTTTCAAGCTGATTATACATAATGTAGTGGTTTACTTATTGTAAGATATCAAACTATTCCCAAAAGACAATCTAGTATTATCTTTCTCGTAAATTAATATTTTGTTTTTTGTTTTTAAAAGAACCCAAACGCTTATTCCTATAACAGCTCCCATGGCTATACTTTGTCCTAGGTCGTCAATCACAATTCCTACAGTTATCCCAATAATAATACCTAATATTATTGTAGGGACTAAATAATTATCAATTTTCATTGCTTCAATTTTATTAATATTTATTTATTATTGGTTTATAATGTGTAATGTCTTTTAAGATTCCAACGAGCCCTTTTGCTCACGTTAGCGATTTCAAATTTCCTTTGGAAAAATGAATTCACACTTGGTGTAATGGACTGTTTCATGATTCTTTGTTTTAAGTCGTAAACTTTATTGCTCATCAACAGTACAAAGATGAGAGCTTATGAAAGTGTAAAAGTTGTCATATGACAATGTTTTATATAGTATATTATTGAATGTGGTAAAATGCAGTCCATCTAATTTTCTTCTTTTATCACCTAGAAGTGTTATCTAAGTAAATAGATAAAAGTTGTAATCGCAAAATTTAATGATCTTCGGGATTGGTTAACCATCATACAAGAAAAATATCGCTTGTATAATTGAGCTCAATATAAAAAAGGGGGCCGTTTGTACCTAAATATCGTATAACAATATGGAGCAATGTGAAGTAACATAGCGTTATTAAGCTATTATTTTAATTGTCAAAATAATCATATGGAGTGTTATAGATATATAAAGGTTTGAGCATCCATTCTAATTGCTTTCCAATTTCGCTTGCTTTTAGCCAAAAGTAGCTTTTGGTTCTATTAAAAATCCGCTAGATTTGTAGGTGGATATATTACGAATATAACGACACCATTACCTATAAAAATACGTTGTGCTTAATTAAAATAAAATACTGAAAAATGATTGAAAGGCTACAAAATAGCGAGTTAGAAATATCAAATCAAATACATTCTGTTTTTCAATTATCGTATGCAGTTGAAGCTAAATTATTAGATGCAACCGATTTCCCTCCTCTTAAAAGACCCATTGAAAGTTATCTAAATAGTGATAATATGTTCTTTGGGTATCGTGAAAACAGCGAATTAGCAGGAATTATTGAGATTGAATTTAACAATAAATGTACAGATATCAATAGTTTGGTAGTAAACCCGAAATTTTTTAGACGTGGAATAGCAAGAAAATTAATAGAATTTGTTTTCAACACATTTGATTCGAATCTTTTTGTAGTTGAAACTGGACTTGCGAATGGTCCAGCAACTAAATTATATAAGAAATTTGGTTTTATAGAAGTTAAACAATGGGATACTGACCACGGAATTAGAAAAATAAAATTTGAAAAGAGAATAAATAAATAAGAACAACACCGTATAAAATTAATGGTTTAACCACGCAAAAAACCATAAACAAACACGTTGTACGTAATTTAAAAAAGTTAAACGCAATAGAATTGTGAAATAATGGAGCAAATTAAAATATTAATCGAATAACAGTTCCACTATTTTCAATAGAGTTAACTTGAATTTTACCTTTATGAAGAAACATAATTTGTTGACATAAGCTTAAACCAATACCACTACCCTTCTTTTTGGAACTAAAAAACGGGATAAAGATCTTATCTACTATTTCATCTGGAATGCCTTTTCCGTTATCTGAAACCTTAATTATGACATAACCTTCGTTACTTTGTTTTGCAGAAACAGTAATTTTTGGTTGAACTGTTTCTGCGCAAGCATCAACACTATTGATTATTAAATTAATTAATACTTGTTCAATGAGTGCGGTATCCATATTAATTTGAAGCTTCTGGTTATCTATTTTAAATTGCAAGTCAATACCCTTACTTTTTAAAGAGGTCTTTAATAGATTATTAATTCCTTCAAACAGTCCTCTAACATAAACTTTGCTTGCGTTTATTGTGGTTATTTTATTAAGTCCTCGATAGGATTTTGAAAAATTCATTAAGCCTTCGCTCCTTTTTTGTATACTATCAATACTCAAGTAAAGATCGTTAGTATCTAAAGGGTATTTCTCTGAATCTTCAATATTCAATTTAATTTCAGTTTGCAAGGTTTCGGCTAAAGAAGAAATTGGAGCAATTGAATTCATGATTTCATGCGTCATTATATGAAGTAATTTATTCCATGCCTCGGATTGATTCTGATTTAATGTATTATCAATATTTTGTAACACAATTAACTTAAATTCCTCATTATTCATCTCAAAATGAGCAGTGGATATTAATAGCTTCGTTTTATTTTTTTCAGTGTCTAAAGTTATTGTACTGCCATTGACATGTTGCGCTTCAAAAACAGTTTTAAAGATGCTTTGGCTTCTCTTTTTTACAAATTGAATATTTTTTAAAGTAGGGGTTTTTAAAAGTTCTTTAAATGATTCATTAATCCATATAATATCTCCGGTATTTATGCTATAAGCCACAATACCAGTATCAATTAATTCTAATATTTTTTGCAGATACAAATATTGTTTTTCCTTATCCTTGTTAATGTCCTTGATTTTTTGATTAATGGTATTAAAACCTTGATGAAGCTCTCTAATATCTTCTGGGGCAGACCCTTCATTAAACCACTGAGAAAAATCGTTGTACTTCACAGATTCAAAAAAATCATGCATCGATTTATGCCTCTTTATGATAAATTTAAACAGATTATTTATGACTAAAACTATAATTAAGACAATTGGAACTATAGTAATTGTAGAGATTAAAGCCTTTGTCTTAAAATCTAAAGTGAGAATGCCAAATACCAAAACCAATAGCAAACAGAAAATAGCAAGGATTCTAAGCAATAACGATAATTTATATTTCCTATAAGCCATATTTATTTAATCTTCTATAGAGCGACGTTCTTGTAATTCCTAATTCTTTTGCTGATTTCGAGATGTTACCATTATTTTTTTCTATCACTTTTAATATAGTATTCTTCTCCACAGTATCTAACTTTAAGTCTTTTAATAGTGTGGTTTCTGAATAACTTTCTATGGGTGAAAACATTAAATCTGTAGCACTTAAAACATCTGCATCCATCATGATTACTGCTCTTTCAATCGCATATTGAAGTTCACGAACGTTCCCAGGAAAATGATAATCTTCCAGTTTTTTTATAAAGCTATTATCGATAGAAATATTAGATTTAAAATATTTCTCGGTATAGACTTCAATAAAATGTTTCGCCAATAAAATAATATCTCGATCTCGATCTCTTAAAGGGGGAATAACTATTTCAACTGTATTAATACGATAAATTAAATCTTTTCTAAAATTATCTTCATTTGCCAGAGTTTCAAGACTTGAATTAGTTGCACAAATTAACCTGATATCAACATCTATGGGCTTATTAGATCCCAATGGCGTTATTTGTCTGTTCTGAAGTACGGTTAATAATCTGGCTTGTTGATGCAGGCTAATATTTCCAATCTCATCCAAAAATAAAGTACCCCCTTCTGCCGCTTCAAACCTACCCTGCCTATCCTCTCTTGCATCTGTAAAGGCGCCTTTTACATAACCAAATAATTCACTTTCAAATAACGATGAAGTTAATGCGCCGACGTCAACTTTTATGAAGGGCTTATCTTTTCTTAAGGAGTTGTCATGTATGGCTTTTGCAATAAGGTCTTTTCCTGTTCCGTTTTCTCCAAGAATCAAAATATTGGCATCAGTTGGTGCGATTTTTTTAATCTTAAAGAATACCTCATTCATAGTCTTACTTTCTCCTAAAAGCTTAACTCCATTAACATGTGGTCTCCATTTTTTTGTTTTATTGGTTATCTTATTTGCTAAAATATCAACTATAGATTCTAATAACTTTTCGTTTTTCCAAGGTTTAACCAAAAAATCTGAAGCGCCTTTTTTAAGCGCACGAACTGCTAGGTCTAAATCACCATAGGCAGTGATTAAAATAACAGCAATGTCTTTATCTATTTCTTTAATCTTAGTGAGCCAAAAAACACCTTCATTTCCAGTATTTATAACGCTATTGTAATTCATATCTAGAATGACAACATCAAATTTATTTTTATTTAATATTGAATTAAGGTTGTTTGGGTTTTTCTCAATAACAACCTCTTTAACCTTAGACTTTAATAGCATTTTCATAGCTATCAGTACGTCAGTATCATCATCAATAACCAGTATGGTGGTGTTTTTCAATAACATACTTACAAAAATATGATATATTAATATTCAATTGAGGTATTTAGAGGTAATAATTTAAGAGTCTGAAAAGTGTCACTAAATCGCACACTAGTTGTATCAAAACCGCACACATTTTATTTTACCAAAACCTACAAGACCCTAACCAACAGTTGTTTGTGTTTCTGGCATGGTAATCACACTAGATTTATAAAATAATGTATTAATGGACATACCAATTACTAAGAAAAAGTTTAGCCTACCAAAAATCGCCTTTGCTGTTGGAGCAATCCTTTTAATCTCGTTTGTAATTTACTTATCAACGTCGTTTGGAGGAAGTTCTACATTAAATATTAACACCGAACGCATTATTGTTAGCACAGTTAAGGATGGTGTGTTTCAAGAGAACATCCCTGTTAATGGAACTGTTCTACCAATTACAACAATCTATTTAGATGCGCTTGAAGGTGGTAGAGTTGAAGAAATATTTGTAGAAGATGGTGCTATTATGCAACAAGGCGAACCCATTTTACGTCTTTCTAATACCGATTTAGAATTAAACCTAGTGAATCAAGAAACTTCAGTTTACAATTTATTAACGCAAATGCAGATTTCTCAAAATGCGGCACGTGAAAACACGATAAATAAATTAAACCGAAAAACCGATGTGGAAAATGCATTTATTGAAGCTGATAGAAAATATAACCTTAATAAATCGCTTTACCATGAAAAGGCAATAGGGAGTCAAGAATTTGAAGAAGCCAAAAATAACTATAACTACCAAAAACAGCGTATGGAATTAGCTTTACAGGTTTTAAAACAAGATTCATTATCAACTGCTTTAGAATCTTCTCAATCCAAAAGTTCTTACACTAGAACTCAAAGTGCCTTGGCATTGATGCGTAAAAAAGTTGAAGATTTAATTGTTAGAGCACCTGTTGATGGTCAATTAACATCATTAGATGCTCAAATAGGGCAATCTAAAAATAAAGGAGAGCGCTTAGGTCAGGTAGATGTATTAAGTGGTTTTAAAATACGTGCTGATATAGACGAGAATTATATCTCAAGAATTTATCCTGGACAAAATGGAACATTCACTTTTAACGGAAAGACCTATAAATTAGTTATTAAAAAAGTATATACTCAGGTAACCAACGGCCGTTTCCAAGTAGACATGCATTTTGAATCGGAAATACCTGAAGGTATACGCCGAGGGCAATCTTTAAGAATAAGATTAGCATTAAGCGATGAGAAGCAGGCCATATTAATTCCTAAAGGAAGCTTTTTTCAAAAAACCGGAGGTAATTGGATATTTAAACTTAGTGATGATGATAAGAGTGCCTATCGAATAGATATTCAATTAGGAAGTCAAAACACTGAGTATTATGAAGTATTACAAGGACTTAAACCTGGCGATAAAATTATTACTTCTAGTTACCAAGACTACGGAGACAAAAACGAATTGATATTAAACAAAAAATAAATCTCATGATAAAAATCAACAACTTAGAAAAATATTTTACTACTGAAGAATATAAAACAATTGCCCTAAATAAAATTTCATTTGAAGTAAAAAAAGGAGAGTTTGTTTCTGTCATGGGCCCTTCAGGTAGTGGTAAATCTACATTACTTAACATTTTAGGCCTTTTAGATGATGCCGATGGGGGAAGTTTCATTTTTAATGATGAAGAGGTCATTAATTATAAAGAACGTCAGCGAGCTCATTTAAGAAAGCATAACATTGGTTTCGTATTTCAAAGCTTTAATTTAATTGATGAACTGACCGTTTTTGAAAATGTAGAATTGGCTTTAATCTACACAGGAATAAAGAAAAGTGAACGCAAAGAAAAGGTAGACGAAGTCCTTGAAAGAATGCAAATTATGCATAGGCGAAGTCATTTTCCAACACAACTTTCTGGTGGTCAACAACAACGAGTTGCAGTTGCAAGAGCATTGGTCAATGACCCAAAACTTATTCTGGCAGATGAACCAACAGGTAATTTGGACAGTAAAACAGGGAACGAAGTGATGGAATTACTTACCGAACTGAACAATCAAGGTTCTACAATTATTATGGTTACACATAGTGAGCATGATGCAAAATACGGGAATCGCATTATCCGCATGCTTGATGGCGAAAAAGTAACAGAGAACCTATTATCTAACTATTAAGAAACCTAATCATGATAAAGAATTATTTTAAATTGACATGGAGAAATATTAAGGCGAATAAGGTTTTATCATTTCTCAATATTCTAGGATTGACATCTGGGTTATTCTGTTTTTTACTTATTTATTTATGGATTTCAAGCGAAAACAGTGTCAATAAATATCACACGAATATCGATGACCTTTATTCTGTATATCTAACATCATCTGATGGTCCAGGTTTTGGCTACGGAACACCATCACTTCTATATAAGGAATTAAAAGAAAAAGTTCCAGAAATTGAAGGTGTAGTAGCGATGTCTAATAATAATAGAAACTACACATTCTCCAACAATAAAAAGGTTTTAAAACAAAAAGGGAAGCATGTAAGTGAAGACTATTTTAATATGTTTTCTTTTAATATTTTGGAAGGAAATGCGTCTAATGCATTAAGGAACCCAAATGATATTGCGATCTCAAAAGACATGGCAGAGTTGTTTTTTGATAATGTAAAAAGTGCTATTGGTCAAACATTAACTTTCGAAAATTCCAAAGCATTAAAAATCACCATGGTGTTTGAGTTAGGTAGTAAAAACACAACAGAAAATAGTGATTTTTATTTATCGTTTGATTCCCTTTTTGCTGAAAGTCCTTGGATGACTGATTGGAAAAACTTAGGGACGTATACGTTTGTTCAATTAACAAAAGGTGCAGATGAAAAACAAGTAGAACAAAAGTTAAAGACATTTTTAAAAGATTACGAATCAGTGAGCCTATTAGCCATAGAGCTACAACCTTATGGGGACAGTTATTTATATGCAGACCTTGAAAGTGGTAGTGGGAAAATAGAATATGTTCGTTTATTTGGAATCATTGCCTTTTTAATAATGCTAATCGCCAGTATTAATTTTATGAATTTGGCCTCTGCGGGCTCAATAAAACGAGCTAAAGAAATTGGTGTAAGAAAAGTTCTTGGAGCTGGGAAAGGTAGTTTAGTTGGTCAGTTTTTAGGAGAGGCGATACTCTTATCATTATCAAGTTTGTTTTTTGCTTTAATTTTCATCGCCTTAGTGCTTCCGGTTTTTAATCAAATAACAGATAAGAACATTGACCTAGAAAACTTACCCATTTCTACTTGGATAATGGTCTTACTTATTACATTGTTTACGGGAATACTATCTGGAAGTTACCCAGCATTTTTATTATCATCTTTTAAGGTAACCGATATTTTTAAGAAGAAGATTGAAACCAGTTCCAGAACTAAATGGATTAGAAAAGCTTTGGTCGTTTTTCAATTTACAATTTCTGTTGTCTTTATAAGTTGCATGCTTATTATTTCAAAACAAATAGATTATGTTCAAAATAAAGATATCGGTTTTGAACGCGAAAATCTATTAGCAGTAACACTTTCTGAAGATTTACAGAAAAACTATAACGCATTTAAAACAGGTGCTTTGCAAATTTCTGGGGTTAATTCGGTAACAAAAACATCACATATTTTATTAGGGGATTATGGTACCTCTCCGGAAGTAATTTGGAATGGGAAATCTGATGATGATGGTTCTTTATTTACTGGAATGGTAGGAAGTATAGACTTCATAAAAACGTATGGCGCCAAATTACTTATGGGAAGAGATCTTATTCATAATAATCCTGATAATATTGAATACTTGATTAATGAAAGCGCTATGAAACAAATGAAAATGGAAAACCCCTTAGGACAAACTATCTCTTTTTGGGGTAATTCTGGGACGATTGTAGGTGTTGTTAAAGATTTTCACTTTAGTTCATTAAAAGAATCAATTTTCCCATTAGTCATTAGAAGTGAAGGTTATGTTGAATTTAATACTGCTTTCATTAAATATAATACAGATAATGTACAGCAAACATTGGCTTCAATTGAATCCCTTCATGCTACGCTAAATCCAGCATTCCCGTTTGAATATAAGTTTATGGATAGCGAATACAATAAATTGTATAAAAGTGAATCTACGTTTTACAAATTATCTACTTTCTTCTCAATTTTAGCAATT
This sequence comes from Psychroserpens sp., assembly GCF_036960315.1. Taxonomy (NCBI): domain Bacteria; kingdom Pseudomonadati; phylum Bacteroidota; class Flavobacteriia; order Flavobacteriales; family Flavobacteriaceae; genus Psychroserpens; species Psychroserpens sp. The sequence goes on from NZ_JBALVR010000005.1 coordinate 161,787, forward strand.
TTAATTTCGTGTTTAGGTCTATTTGGTTTGGTCATGTTTACAGCAGAACAAAGAACGAAAGAGATTGGCATGAGAAAAGTTGTAGGAGCATCTGTATTTGCGATTACTTCACTTATAACACGAGACTTTATAAAGTTAATCCTATTAGGAATAGCAATCGGTATTCCAATTGCATGGTACTTCATGAATAAATGGTTAACAAACTATGAGTACAGAATAGATATGCCATGGTGGGTTTTTGTAACGACAGGATCTCTAATAATTAGCATAGCATTAGTAACGGTAAGTTTTGAATCGATAAAGATTGCATTGGTAAATCCAATAAAAAGTTTAAAAAACGATTAAGGTACAATTCATATAATTTAATAATTATGAACAAAAGGATAACACTAGTTATAGGTCTTTGGTTGGGTGTGATTAGTTTTGGTTTTTCTCAAAGCACATCAACAACCATATATACCTTACAGGATTGTATCGATATTGCGATTGAAAATAATCTTGACTTAAAAATTAAAGAATTAAGAGCAAAATCTTCTGAGGTAAACTTTAAAGAGAATAGAAACAAAATACTCCCTAGTTTAAATATGAATTATAACCTAGGAATTAATAATGGTAGAAGTATTGACCCCTTTACAAATAGTTTTATAAATCAGGGCCTTACATTTTCAAATGCAGGTTTAAGTCTAGACGCAACCATCTTTAATGGCTTTAGAATCAAAAATGAGATTAAGCAAAGTCGATTTAATCTGCAGGCTTCGGAAATGGAAATTGAAGAAGCTAAGCAAAATTTAACACTTGACGTCACGCTTTTATATATCCAAATTTTGAATAATAAAGATTTATTAGAACTTTCAAAAGCGAGACTCAAAACGACTGAAGTTCAGCTTAAAAGATTAGAATCACTATATAACAATGGTGTAGGTAACCCTGCCTCTTTTACAGATATGCAAGGACAATTTACGAGAGATCAAACGGGTAATATTACCGCTGAGAACAATTTAAAATCGGCAGTTTTAAATCTAGTTAAGCTGTTAAGCATAGATGTCGATTCTGAGAATGAGTTCGAAAATGTTTTTGAAATTATTAATCCAGAAAAGTATCAAATTTCTGCTAATGATATTTATAATGATGCGCTTGAAAATTTAGCCACCTTTAAATCAAAACAATTGCGAGTTGATGCTGCAAAAACCGGAATTAAAATTGCCAGATCTAATTACTTTCCTGAGGTATCGCTGTTTGGGCAATTAAACACAAACTATTCTAGTGTCGCGCAACTATTTACACAAACAGGAACGTCTACTGTTGAAACGGGAGACTTTGTTTCTATTAGTGGCCAAGAACATGCTGTTTTGCGAAATGAGGCTCAATTTGAAGGCTCTAAAATCAACCATAAAGACCAATTTGATAACAACCTTAATTCTGTGATTGGAATAGCAGTCAGAGTTCCTATATTTAATGGTTTCCGAGCTAAAAATAAAATAAGAATTGAGAAAATACAACATGAAGAAGCCCAAGTAAATTTGAAGCAAACTCAGTTTGTTTTTAAACAATCTATTTATGAAGCCTATAATAATATGGAGGCTTCCTTTAAGGTATATCAGGTTTTAAAAAATCAGGTAGTTGCATATGAAGAGTCGTTTCGTGTTAACGAAGTGAGGTTTAATAATGGCGTTTCAAATATTGTAGAATACATAACATCAAAGAATAATATGGAGGCTTCCAAATTAAATTTAAGCCAAACCAAGTATGAGTATTTACTACGCGTTAAAATATTAGATTACTACAGAGGAATTTAAAAAACAACTGCTTTAAGTAACAAAAGACAAAAACCAGGAATTATATTCAGAAATTTTTAAAGGATATAACTTCGAATCGAAGTAAAAAACCAAGTACAACAACGCGTATAATTCATTGCTAGTTCTTGCCTACTTACGAAAATCCCCGCGGATTTTATATTCGGGTTTTATTTACTAAATTAGTTGCATAAACACGCAACTAACCATACACAGAAACGTTGTAGGTTATTTTACTTAGTAAAACAAAAAATGAAACAGTATATCAAATTCATATTACCAGTTCTGATGATTTCTTTCTCCTATCAGATCATAGCTCAAAATGTTGGCGACAAACTTCCTGAATGGACCCATGGAACTTTGGATATACACGAGATAAGTACAGGGAGAGGGTCTTCTACATTTTTTATAATGCCAGATGGTACTACTATGCTTTATGATGTAGGGGAAGTCACAGAAATTACAGATCCCAAGAGAGTTCCTAGGTACGTAGACGCAAAACCTGATTCTACCAGAGCTGCAGGTGAATGGATTATCCGTTATATTGAACCCCTTTTGAAACAAACGCGCGCGCGTCAAATTGATTATGCTCTGATTTCCCATTTTCATTGGGATCACATGGGACAAATCACAGATAATTCACCCCAATCTAAGTATGGTCCCTATAAACAGGCCGGCATCACCAGAGTTGCGGAACAAATCCCTATAAAAACTATTTTTGATCGAGGATGGCCGGATTATAATTATCCAGTGGAGCAAAGCAATCCCACAATACTTAATTACCGCGCTTTTCTTAATTCCCAAATTGAAACCAATAAGATGAAGGTTGCAAGGTTTCAACCTGGGAGTAATGAACAAATTGTTTTGCAATATAAACCCAAAGACTATCCAGGGTTTGAAGTAAGAAACCTTGCCGCAAATGGGGAGGTTTGGACTGGAGTGAGCAATGTGACACGTAGCCATTATCCGCCACTTGATGATCTTGAAAAAGAGGACTATCCAGATGAAAACATGTGTAGTATTGCCCTACGGCTTAGCTATGGTAAGTTTGACTATTTTACCGGCGGTGATATTCGGGGTATCCCTCGGATTGGATCAGCTAATTGGCAGGATCTTGAAACCCCAATTGCCCAGGCAATCGGACCTGTCGAGGTCAGCCTTCTCAACCACCATGGCTATATAGATTCTCAAAACACCTTTTTTGTGAGCACGCTTCGTCCTCAAGTGTGGCTACTTTCTGTTTGGGATTCAGCCCATCCAAGCCCAATGGTATATAAACGATTGCTATCTGAAGAGCTTTATCCTGGCCCGCGGGATATTTTTTCGACCGGAATGCACGAAGCAAACAAATTAGTGGCTGTTGGGCTTGACAAACTAGCCAGTGATCAGGGACATATTGTCCTCCGTGTTGCGCCAGGGGGAAATACTTTCCAGATAATAGTTCTAGATGATAATGTGGAAAACAGTAAAATAAAATCTATCCATGGACCGTATAATTGTCGATAAATAGTACCGCAAAAAAAATTTACTCTTTTGGTTATTAAGTAAACATTTAGGTGATTAAAACGATCAACAACATCCAATAATAAAAATTGAACTAATCCAACAAAATCTAAATGACTATAAGAATCTGCATTACCGTCCTATCCTTAATTTCTTTTTTCTCAGCCTTCTCACAAACTTATATTACAAACGTAACTATAGCAGATGTAGAAAAGCAAAAATTATCACCTAATCAAACTGTCGTAATAACCAATGATTTGATTTCGAACATTCAAATCAGTAAAAAAATAAAGGTTCCAGAAAATGCTTCAGTAATAGATGGAAGTGGAAAGTTCTTATTTCCTGGTTTAACTGATGCTCATATTCATTTCTTTCAAAATGGCGGATTATATACACGTCCAGATGTAATAGACTTACGTAAAGAGAGACCTTATCATAAGGAAATTGACTATGCCCTTCAAAATATGGAAAACGTGATGTATCGATATTTGCAAAACGGAATTACGAATGTGATAGATGTAGGAGCAACCTATAATTTTTTAGGCCAAAGGGATGAGTATAAAGATAACGCAAATACTCCTTCTGTTTATATGACAGGCCCTTTATTAACAACCTTCGAGCCTCCCGTTTATAAAGATTTAGAAAATAATGCACCTTTTAGTTTAGTAAAAACAATAGAAGACGGTGTGAAAATGGTACAAGAACAACTCCCTTACAAACCAGACTTTATCAAAATATGGTATATCGTTGGAGCAGATGAATTACCTACTGAAGAAAGTGCACGCAAGAGTTTACCTATTATTAAAGCCATTATTGAAGAGGCTCACAAAAATAATTTAAAAGTTGCCATACATGCCACTCAAAGAATTACTGCTCAGTTAGCTGTGGAAAATGGTTGTGATTTCTTAGTGCATAGTGTAGAGGATGAAATAATTAAGGATGATTTTGTACAATTAATGAAAAAAACCAAAACTATTCTTTGCCCAACATTGACTGTACATAATGGATACAATAATACGTTTAGTCAAAATGAAGAAATGAGTAATCACGAATTGCTAAAAGCAAATCCTTATCAATTGGGTACTTTGTTAGATTTAAAACATTTGTCAGACACGTTACTAGTCAATAATTATAAAAATGGTTCAAATTCTAAAGCGAATGTTGATCGTATGAATAAACTAAATTCGACAACGATGACAAATCTCAAAATATTGTCAGATGCTGGTGTTTTAATTGCCACTGGGACAGATGCCGGGAATATAGGAACCTTACATGCTTCCTCCTATTTAGCTGAATTGCAAGCCATGCATAAAAGCGGCATGAGTAACTGGCAGATTATAACAGCTTCTACTATTAATGGTGCTAAAATCCTTAACAAGGAAAATGAATTTGGTACAGTTAGCATCGGCAAAAAAGCGAATCTCATTATTTTAGACGCGAACCCTATTGACGACATTGAAAATATTACAAAAATTAACCTTATCATAAATAAAGGTATCGTTTTTAATCCGCATGAATTGCGAAAAGACACTCCTGGAGATTTGGCACAAAGACAACTAAATGCCTATAACTTTAGAAATCTTGATGCTTTTTTAGAAGCCTATGCAGAGGATGTTGAAGTTTATTCATATCCTGACAAGTTGCTTTATAAAGGCAAAGACACGATGAGAAAACAATATGCTAAGATGTTTAAGGACACGCCTAATTTGCATTGTGAATTAAAAGAAAGAATTGTTCAAGGCAACATTGTCATAGACAAAGAGCGTGTTCAATTGGGAGATAGAATAATTGAAGCAGTTGCTATTTACCATATTAAAAATAGTAAAATTAAAAAGGTGTATTTTATTCAATAAATACTCTTCTGAAAACTCAACTTTTCATAAACAGATATTTAACAGAACTCACTCAACACTTCCAAAAAACATAAAAGAAGAGAATGAGATAAAAACACTAAACAACTCAATTTGTTCGACCCAAACAAAATAAAAAAGCCCCACATCTCTGCAAGGCTTAATTTTACTTGTGGTCCCACTTGTTCTACGTTATAATATAGTAAGAAAGAGTAATGTGGAGTAATACGGAGTAATCGAGTAATATTTTGAGTGCCGAAATAGTAATATGGAGTAGTATAGATGTATAAAGGTTTGAGCATCGATCAAAATATTGACTTTCTAGTAATTCATCCGACATTCCTTTTGATATGCCCTTGGTGACATCGAGGTCTCTTTTTTAAAAGCAAGATAAAAAGCTGACGACGTATTAAATCCTACGTCGTAAGCTAAAATTTCAATCTTTTCGTTAGCATAATCAATATGAGATAGTTTTGCTTTTATGTCTTGTATTCTAAAGCTATTAATAACCTCAGGGAAATTTTTTCTATATATTGATTTTATGGCTTTTGAAACCAAATAACTAGGTGTGTTAATAGCTTCAGAAAATTGTGCTAATGTTATAGCTGGCTGTATATAAATTTTATCTTTTTCGATTGCCTTAACAATATTGTCCAATAAACCCTTTGGAAACTGAACAGGCGTCACCTTTCGGGTTAAAACAGGAGATTTTATGGCTATAAAAAACAGTATATAAATAGTTAAGGACATTAAAGCGATACTCACAGTGTAAAATTGTGCAGTTCCAATAATTATTTGAAGCAAAAACAAAGAGAATAACCCAAACATTGCATAGTATAAAGCATTGTGCCATTTCGTTAATAATGACGAAACATTCCTGTTATAAATAAATTTATATCCCACAACAGCTAGGTACATACCTAAGCCAATAGTCGCCATAAAATAAATATCTCGAGCTTTCCGATTGGGTAATATCATAATTATAAAACCAACAATTGGAAAGATGAGGTGCAATAAGTATTTAGGACTTAAAGTCTTTGTGTTTACAATTGAATGCTTAAAATAGAGCAAGATTAAAGGCCCCATAACCGCTATTCCCAATAGACCTAGAGCAATTACTAAATATGAAATGTCTAGTAAAATATCTGAAAAAATTGACTTTGATATTCTAATTGCTATAGCTAAAAATAAAAACCCTAAACTAAAGTCTCTAATCTTATGTTCCTTCCTAACGATTAAAAAATAGGTCGTCATAAATAAGCAACTCACAACTGCAATACTTGAGAAAATCGTTAAAGCAATATCCATCGGTTTAAACTTTGTACAAAGATATTTATTATCACTAGCAGTTATCTGTTAAAATGTTCTTAAATCTATTTCCACATTCCTGTAATATGGAGATTATCTTGATGTTGAAACTTTAGTTTTGAACAATAAACCTAAAAAGATAATAGAAAAACAGCCTAAGAAACTATGACTAAAAAGAAGTATAAATTCCATGTTATGAATAGAAGGGTTCATATGTACGCAGGTCTTATCATGATTCCATACCTTTTTGTTTTTGGTCTTTCGGCCCTTTTATTTAATCATCCTACATGGCTCATTAATCGGAATTCAGAAACATTTACTTTAAACGAAGAACATAGTTTTAATAATATGTTTCCAAATCTGGACATATTAGCAAATTCGGTGAAGGACTCTTTGGTTGATAAAGGGGAGCTGTTTAAAGGAAAAATAACTGATGTTGACTATGACAACCTTATGATTTTAAGAAACATCAATGACCTTGAAGACTATCGCGTTAAAGTTGATATTCCTTCATCTCGAATAGAAATTATGAGTCTTCCAGATTTTGTTGATAATACAACGGTGTCAAGAGGTCATATAAAGCTAGATAGCTTAGTTTCGACATATGATTTATTCGAAAACATGGAAAATATTCTGAGGGAAAAGCAATTAATTCCTGGTAAATCGAGAGTTCAACGTATTCCCAATTTGACATTCAATGTAAGCCATAATGATAAAGATTATAAGGTCGAGTACAATTTAACAAATGGTAATTATCGGGTAAGAAATCTGAATAATCGAGAATTTAAAATGAATTATTTCCTTGTAAACCTTCATCAGGTACATGGATATCCAACTAATGGATTCTCTGTCAAGTGGATGTGGGTATTTTTTGCAGATTGTTTAGCATTCTTACTGATAGTTTGGGCTATTTCCGGCCTTATCATGTGGTATAAAATGAAACGTTATTTTGTAATTGGCACTTTGGTATTATGTATTACAATTATAATTTCACTTTACTTATTATTTTCTCAGTACGAATTAGGATTTTAGAAATTAATTAAAAACAATAAACACAAACAGATGAAACACATTATTTTATTTACACTATGCCTGTTGAGCCTTAATGTAAGGGCACAGGAGAATTTTGATTTTTCAAAAAAACAAATCCCTGTATGGGAACTTGCAAAAGAAAACACTATTGCTGTTGCTAGAGCAATGCCAGAAAATAATTATAAGTATACACCTGTAGAAGGTGTAAAGAGTTTTGGTCAACAGATGACTCACATTAGCAATAGCTTGCTATCTATGCATACACGGTTTATTCTAAAAGAAAGCTATATTGGTAAAGAGAAAAGGGCTTCAGGAATGACAAAAACTCAGATTATTAATGATTTAGAAAAAAGCTTTAATACCGTTTTAGAATCATTAAAATCTTTAAAAGATTCAGACTTACAATCCATAGGGAAATCTGGAGGTGTTTTTTCATTAACAAAATGGCAGTCCCTTTTGTTTATGGGAGATCATATTACAAACCATAGAGCAAAAGCTGTGCTTTATTTGCGCTTAAATAATATAAAACCTCCACAATATGGTTATAACTAATCCAGCTTAAAATGCTGAATAAATGCACGAAATAAGACGTAAGCAAAAGCCCTTCTAAAAAGAAGGGCTTTAAGTGTGGTCCCACTTGGAATACTATATATTATAGTAATGTATAGTGTTGTGGAGTAATACGGAGTTTTCAATATACTATAGCTATCTCAAAATAGTGATATGGAGTAGTATGGATGCATAAAGGTTTGAGCATTGATTTATCCATCTTTTATTGCTTTCAAATATTAATTACCCAACGAGTTATTATCCAAATCAATTAAAAATTCAACTAAATTTTGCTCGCGTTTGAGTTTGAGTTTTTTTCTGAGTCTATATCTAGCGAGTTCAACTCCTCTTGTAGTTATATTTAAAAGTTTTGATATTTCTTTAGAACTCATGTTCATTCTTAAGAAAGCTGCTAGTTTTATTTCTCTAGGTGAAAGATGAATATTATTTCTTGATAATTTCTCTAAATAATTGCCATGCACTTGATCAAAATGATAAGCAAATTGATCCCAAGAATCATTGTCGGATAATTCTTGATCAATAGTTTTAATTAGTCGTCTTAGTTCTTGTTTAGAGCCACCTTCATCTAATGTTGAGCCAATTTTATCTTGAACATTTTGTATAAATTCCTTGTTCTTTAGTAATTGCATAGTAATAGATGTCAATTGTCCATTTTTAAGATCGAGTTCTGTTTGTAACTTTTCGGTATGTAATTGGTCTATTTCTTCATCTTTAATCTTAAGTTCTTTTTCCTTCTCCTCGGTAATAACTGATTTTTCTGTTTTATACTTTTTACGTTGAATTACTGGTATTAAAATAAAGGTGAGTAAACCAATACCAAAGTATCCCAACTTAGCTGTTTGAGTAGCGTACCATGGTGTTAAAACTTCAAATGAAAAAGTGGATATTTCACTTTCTAAACCATATAAATTAAGTGCTTTAACCTCAAAAGTATATTGACCATATGGTAAGTGTTCGTAACCTTTTTCGCTCATTGGAGACCATTTAGACCAGTTATCATCTAATGGTGTCAATCTATAGCTATACTCTAGGTCTTCAAAGCCATCAAAATATGGGGAAGTATATTCTATTTTGATGGTTTGGTTTGTGTTTATTTCTAAGGCCTTTGTAAATGATGGATTAATGGTTGAAGTTGAATCCTTACTTTTAGTAACTTCAATAGACCTGATCAGTACGGAAAAATCTTTATTTATATGATGCTTTTTTAAAGGATTGTAATGGATAAAACCTTCTTTAGCACCAATTAGAATATTCTTCTCATTAATAATAGAAATACTTTGAAGGTCATCATTTATAAATTTATTAATATGCTTGAATACTGAGGTTTCTTTTTGAAATTTACCATAACTCTCCTCTTTAAGAACACCGAGCTCTAGATTTTGAATATAGTAAATAGAATTATCTTCAGCAGTTACTAATTTACTTACATGGTCTTTGCCAAGCATCTCATTAAAAAAGGTGTTAGAAGAAAATTTTAAAGTGTTAGGGTCGAAATCATAAATCCCTTGTTCAGATGTAAAGATTAATTTTCCTTTCAGTTTGTATGAGCTTATTAAAATGTTAGACGGAAACCCGCTATGTTTACCAAAATGTTGAATCTCATTTTTAAGTTGCATGTTCCTATCTAACTCTAATTTATATGCGCCTTTATAACCGTGAGTCATCCAAAGCGTAGAGTCATTTTCAAATTCTAATATTCTTGAAGATTCTGTTAGGTTAGGGATTTCTCCTATTCTATTCCATTTACCATTTAGTTTCTTAAAATATCTAATGCCTTGATAGTCTCCACCCATTATGAGATTTGGATCACTTGTTCTAATAAATTTCCAACTTCCAATATCATGAAATTTGTCTAAACTATTACCATTAATTTTAAAAGCACCTTGGTGGTGATTTAAAATAAGTTCATTATCAATTTGCGAAAAATTATAAACCTGACCTTCACTACCGGAAACAAACTGGTATTTAATAGAGTTTTTAGGCTCCTCTTTATGGTTTTGTGTAAAAACACCATTACTTGTGCCTAAATAAATCGTTTCTTTAAAGTTATGAGAGGCATACCCTGTACCTTCAACACCTACTTCTTCATTTATAAAAGAAAAAGGTAAACTCATTTTTAAGTAATCAATCCCATTATTTAATGCAATCCATAAATTATTATAGTTGTCTTCATAAACCGAATTTACTGTTCTGTCAGATAAACCATTATTTTTCGTTAAGTGTTGCTTTATAGTATAGTTAGAATTAAGAATAAACAAGCCATTATTTTGAGTGCCTATAGCACAACCCCCGTTGTTAAGCTTTATAACTGAATTAATAGATCCAAATTCCTTTGAATAATCTTTAAAAGGCACATTCGATTTACCATACTTGTAGATAATTCCTATTCTGCTGAAATAAAAATCATCATCATCTTTTTCTAATATACCAACTAGTTCTGGTAATAAATTTGTCCCTGAGATTGGTTGAAACTCGTCATTAACAAACTCAAATAAACCTTCTTCATGAAATTGAACAATTAGCTTATTTTTATATTTAAACGAAGCATGCAAAACACCTGGTGTTTCCAATTCTTTTATTTCAGAACCATTAAAAACTAAGAGTTTACTTTCTGTATTAAAAAATATACTCTCATCAACTTCAATAATTTTCCAGATTTCTGATATCGACCTAGAACTAGCCTCGAGATTATCAACTAATGAGGTAAACTCAAAGCCATTTGTAGTGTTATTAAAATAGCCTATTTGATTTTGACCACCAATAAAAACCCTGTTTTTACTATCTACTTTAACTACTCGAATTTTTGTTGCCAAAGGAACCCTGTATTTATTCCATTTGTTTCCATCAAATTCTAAAAGACCTTCATTATTTGCAGCATACAAAATGCCATTCTCATCCTGATCAAAACTCCAGTTTTGAATACTTCCCTTATAATCCTCTGAATCAAAATGTGATTTCAGGGGTATTCTATTCAAGTTAATAAAATCATTTGCTTGTGAAAAAATTTCACTGGTAAACAAAAGCATTAAAATCAAATTCAGTATTCGAAAATACATATCGTGAGTTTTATTAATTAATCTAATGTATTAATAAAATTAACTAATGCTTGTAAAATCGATGTGAAATTGATTTTATGAGAGGTTTTGATGAGTTTTATTTTAATTACTGATGAGTTTTTGATGTAGTGTGTTTTAACTTTTAGGACACCATAAAGTCTACATTTGAAGAGATGTTTTGATTTCATAGTAGTGTTGCACACCAAATAACCTTCTTTAGGTTACAACACTTAATCAAATTCAAAATTAATTCTAAATAGCATGTTCAACAACAATTATTTTGATGCATTTATATACACAATTAACTAAAACTATTATTATGAAAAAAATTACTTTACTATTTATTTTGGTTTTGACTACCTCTTTTGGTTTTGCTCAATTTACAGATGGAACTTTTGATGATCCGTCGGCTTGGACGGTTATCCAACAAAATGGAAATAATAATGCAACTGCAGTTATTGCTAGTGGCGTAGCTACATTTGATGTTATTGATGGTACTGCTTCTTGGGGAGCCGAAGGCCATGTTGCCATTTACAAAGCATTTACTGTTCCATCAACGGGATGGTATGAGTTTGACGCATATGTTACAACAAATGGAGTAAATGAACACTGGTTTGAAGTACATGTTGGTACTGCAGCTCCTGTAGATGGGGTGGAGTATAATGCTACAAAAATATTAACTCTTCACTCTTGGGACTGTGGAGCTACAACAAATACATATTCTGGTTCTATGATTGCTACAGGTTGCCAAGGTTTAGATGGGAAAATTCAGCTAGATGCTGGCACTACCTATTACTATCTTGTTAGAACAGGTGGAATAACTTGGGGTACTGGAGGAGTAACATTGGACAATATAACTATGGTTGCTGACGTAGCGCAACCAGTTGCGAGCTTTACAGAAACAACATCTGTATCAGATCTAGATGCTACTTTTACTAACACATCTACAGATGCAACAAGCTATTCTTGGGATTTTGGAGATGGTTCAACTTCTACCGATGAAAATCCGGCTACCCATACGTATGCTTATAAAGGTCAGTATTTTGTTTCTTTAACAGCTACAAGTGCTGCAGGTTCTAATGAAACTACTCAAGAAATTTTTGTTGGTGCAGTTACTACACCAGTTTCTGATTTTAGTTTTGATTTTAGTTTACCGACTCCACTCAGAAATGAGAGTCTTCTTGATTATGTTGAAACTGGTGGCGTTGCTACAGCTTCAGGTGTAAATGACGATTGGTGGTCTCAAGTAAAATATATTAATGATGCAGGAATAGATTTATCTTCAGCAGATAGAGGTTTTTCAATTAATGTAAATGGACCAAGAACATCAACACTTACAATAAAAGTTGAAAGTGGTGGAACGGAGCATGTTGTAACTGCTGACTATACTACACCAAATGCATGGCAAACACTTACGTTTGATTTTTCAAGCTTTAGCTCTACTGATAATACTAAAATAGCATTGTTTTTTGATATTCAAACTAATTTTGATGGTGGAGTTGACCCCGCTCAAAATGTTTTTCAAATAGATGATTTTATATTTGGCGAATTTACTGCACTAAGTGTTAATGATTTTCAAATTGAAGGCCTAAAAATATATCCAAATCCAACAAATAATTCTTGGAGTATTTCTACTAAAAATGTAGTTATCAATACAATAGAAGTATTTGATATACTTGGTAAAAGAGTGATTGCTTTAAACCCTAACACAGCAACAACAATTATCGATGCTACAAACTTAACTTCTGGAATTTATATAACAAAAATTAGTACCGAATTAGGAACAGAAACTAAAAAATTGATTAAACAATAGCAATTGCAATATCTCAAATCAACTAATTAGAAGGCTAGGGATTTATAAAGGCTCAAATGAATGGAAATATTTAACCATCTAAGCTAAACCAAATATATATGAAGACAATATTTTTAAATTGTTCAAAAAACCTTAAGAAAAAGAACCTGTTTACTCTAGCACTTTTATTTTGCATGAGTATAGGTTTGGCTCAAATTTCGGTTTCAGGAAATGTAACTGATGATGCAACAAAACTGCCTATACCAGGAGTAAATGTAATTATTAAAGGGACAGCTAGAGGTGTGGCAACCGATTTTGATGGTAATTTTTCTATTGAGGCTGCAAGAGGTGATATCCTTGTGATATCATATTTAGGCTATGTAACTAAGGAAATAGAGATAAAAGATGTAACAAATTTGATAATCACCTTAATTGAAGATACTAATACTTTAGATGAAGTTGTAGTAGTTGGATATGGTACTAAATCAAAAAGAAAGTTAATTTCTGCAGTCTCAATTGTCGATGAGAAAACATTAAAGAAATTACCTGTTGCTTCTGTAAGTAATGGGTTAGAAGGATTGGCTTCAGGTTTATTTGTAAGGCAAACCTCGGGTGAACCCGGTTTTAGTAATTCTTCCTTTGAAGTAAGAAATTTTGGTAATGCCTTGGTGATTGTTGATGGTGCTCCTGGAGATATAAATCAGTTAGATGCTAATGAAATCGAAAGTATTTCGGTATTAAAAGATGCAGCAGCAGCAGCTGTTTATGGAGTGCAAGGTGGTAATGGCGTCGTTTTAATTACTACAAAAAAAGGAAAAATAGGAAAGCCTAAACTAACGTATAGCAATCAATTCACTTATACGTCACTCACCTCATACCCCGGTTTTTTGACTTCTGCACAATATGGTGAAGTTTTAAATGAAGGTTTAAGGAATTCGAATCAAGCACCTTTTTACACAGAAGAAGAAATTGAGTTATTTGGATCAGGTGCAGATCCTATTAATTATCCAAATACAGATTGGAAAAATTTAGTTATAAAAGATTGGGGCTTTCAGCAACGTCATAATTTAAACCTTACAGGCGGTACAGAAAAGATAAATTATTTTGTGTCAGCTGGTTATTTAGATCAAGGCTCTAATTATAATGCAGACGTGCTTTCTTATCAACAGTACAATTTGCGATCTAACATTAATGCCAAGATTACTGATAATTTACAATTAACATTTAACCTTGGTGCTCGTAGAAAGTTAAATGAGGCACCAGCTTATTCAGCCTTTGATATTTTTAGAGAATTAAGTAGAGCGCTTCCAACAGATTTAGCTTATTATCCGGATGGAACACCTGCAAAACCTAGCGTGAGTCCAAATCATATAGTAGAAGGAATAAAAGATTTTAATGCTGGGTATTTTCGTAGAAGAAATAACAATTTCGATGCTAAAATATCTCTAAAATGGGATATTAATCAAGTAGAAGGCCTTAGTTTAAAAACATATGCCTCTCTTATTTATGATACTTCATTTCAAAAAGACTGGGGGAAAACTTACAACCTTTATACTCTAAATAGTCAAACAGGGGATTATGATGTATTCCGAGCAACTCCACCAGGAGCATTTAGTGAAACAGTTCTAGAAGAGGGGACAAGCTATAGCAATCAATATGTGTTGCAGGAGTCTATTAATTACGAGCGTACTTTTGGGGATCATAGTATTTCAGCATTAGCATTAATGGAAGTACAAAAAGCGCAAGGGGAAAATTTTAGTGGTAGACGTCAAGATTTCCAATCTACTTTAATCGATCAACTTTTTGCAGGATCTCTTGAGAATCAAGGAGCTGATGGTGGTGAATATCGCGAAAATCGATTGGGTTTTGTTGGTAGATTTAGTTGGGATTATCAGTCAAAATATTTTATAGAATCTACCTTAAGGTATGATGGTTCATCACGTTTTGCTCCAGGCAAAGAATGGGGATTGTTCCCGTCGATTTCATTAGGTTGGAGATTATCTGATGAAACGTTTTTTGAACCTTTAAAAAAGACTATTTCTGACTTCAAATTAAGAGCTTCAGTAGGTACGGCTGGTTTTGATGGCACTGCCGCTTACCAATGGTTAAGTGGTTTTAACTACAATCACTTCTTTTCAATCAATGATACAGCCATTCCGACAATTGATAATACCGCTCTAGCAAACGCAGATCTTACATGGGAAACTAATACCACTTATGATGTAGGTTTCGATGCTTCTTTATTTAATAGAGAGCTCACAGTATCATTCGATTATTTCTTTAGAAAGAGAGAAGACGTTATCGCTAGAGCCACTTCAAGTGTACCAAGTACATTAGGTGTAGCAGTGGCAGATCAAAATCTATTCGAATTTTCAAACGAAGGTTTTGAATTCTCATTAAATTATCAAAAACAATTGACTGATAATTTAAAAATAAATGCCTTATTAAATTTTTCAAAATCAAGAGAAAAAGCTGTGTTCATTGATGAAACACTTCAAGAGGACCCATTCATGGCCGAAAACTTAACCGTCACTGGTGGGTTTACAAATCTTAGAAGAGGTTATATTTCTGCAGGCCTGTTTCAAAGCCAAGACGAGATTGACCAATGGGCAGTACAAGACGGTAATGGAAATTCTACAATACAACCCGGTGATGTTAGGTATCGAGACCTAAACGAAGATGGTGTTATAGATGTAAGAGATCAAAAAGTGTTTGGAGACGGCGATAAACCTGCTGTAAATTACTCTTTAAATCTAGGAGTTGAATACAAAAATTTTGCTTTATCTGTATTACTAACTGGTGCTGCTGGTTATGATATTTACTTAGATGGTGAAGCTCAAAGTCCTCTTAGAAATGGCTTTAATGGTTACGATTACCAACTAGATTATTGGACGCCTCAAAATACTAATGCAGCTTTTCCTAGAATTGCAGATGGTGGGTTTAACGATAACAATTACAGGCACTCTGATTTTTGGCTAAGGAAAGGAAATCACTTAAGATTTAAGAATATTAACCTAAGTTATACTCTACCAAAATTTAAAACAAACCTAGGTTTTGATGAGATGACGGTCTTTGTAACTGGTTATAATCTATTAGTAATTAAAGATTACGATGAGGATTTTGATCCTCAAAATACATCCTCTGTTGGATGGTATTATCCACAAACAAAATCCATAACATTTGGTGTTAATGTATCACTTTAAAAAAACTACTATGAAAAAAATAAAAATAATATTAACAGTACTCTTATTCTCATTCATTTCTTGTGAAGATGATTTTTTGAATCAACCACCATTGGATCAAATAACTGAAAATGACGTATGGAGTGATAGAGACCTCATGGATACGTACTTATTTAAAATTTATGACAGAATGCCTTGGGATTATTTAGAAAGTTTTTGGGATGTTGGTGGTTCTCAAAGAGATGCTATATCAGATTTAGCGCGTGGCACATATTCATGGACAGGGTTACATAACCAATATAGACCAGGAATTTGGGGAACTGCTAATAATACTTGGCCATTAGATTGGTGGGGTTATGATGTGATTTGGAAAATTAATTATTCAATTGAAAATTTAGAACAAGCTCCAACAAGTGTACTTACTGTTGAAGAACGCAACAACCGACTTGGTGAGATGCATTTTTTAAGAGCCTACTGTTATTTTGCTTTAGCAAAACGCTACGGAGGAGTACCAATTATACTAGTGCCTCAGAATCCAGATACGACACCACAAGACGAGTTATTTCCTTCTAGAAATACTGAAAAAGAAGTGTATGATCAAGTTTTATCTGATGCACAAACAGCGTTTGATTTGTTGCCAGACCGATGGTCTGCTCAAAAAGGACGAGCTCCAAAATGGGCTGCTAAATCTTTAGAATCTAGAGCGGCATTATATGCAGGTAGTATTGCAAAATATGGTTCAGTACAACTAGATGGAGTGGTTGGTATTCCAGCTTCGAATGCAGATTCTTACTTCCAAATGTCTTTAAGTGCTTCACAAGCTGTAATTCTAGAAGGTGGATATTCAATGTTCAATCAATATACAGATCCAACAACTAATTATGCGAATTTATTTCTTGATGAAACGGATGATGAAGCCATATTTACCAAAATTTGGATTCCTTTCGAAAAAGGACATGAGTATGATTTACATAATGTACCCTTTAGCTATAGACTAGACTGGGGAGCAAGTATGTCACCAACAAAACAGCTTGTAGATAGTTATGAAGTATTGAGTACTGGACTTTTGCCAAACGAAAGTGGTTCTGGTTATGATGAAAATAATCCTTGGGAAAACAGAGACCCACGTCTTAAAGGAACCATATTAACAAACAATGATATCTTTCAAGGTTTGCCTGTACAAATATGGTATGGAACTGAAACAGGTGGAAGTATTGATACTGGGAGCGGAACAGGTATTGGCAAAGATGGACTTGGTGTTCATCCTGATGCTACAAAAACTGGTTTTTATGTAAGAAAGTATTTAGAAGATGGAGCTAACCCGCTTTTCGTACCGCAATGGTATTCAGGTCAAGATTGCCTTATTTTCAGATTAGGAGAAATGTATTTAAATGGCGCAGAAGCTGCCATTGAATTAGGAATGGAATCACCCGCAAGAGACTATATTGAAGTAATTCGAACTAGAGCTGGTTTAGTCGCTAATCTTCGATTAGAAACTTACTCAGGTGATGCGTTGAAAGATAGAGTCCGTAATGAAAGAAAACTGGAGCTTGCCTTTGAAGATCATCGTTATTGGGATGTGAGAAGATGGCGAATCGCAACAGAAGCTTTAAGTATTCAGGTTGAAGGTGTGAGAACGCTAAGACATATAGATATGTTTGGGAACGAAACATTTACCTATGAAACTTTTGATGCAGAAGCATTACCTATGAGTTTTTCCGAAAGACACTATTATTTACCAATAGGTCAAGATAGACGAAACAACAATGATAATCTTATAGAAAACCCAGGTTACTAATGCGTAACTCCTAAAAAATAACACATGAAACGAGCATGTTAAAAATATTATTACTCAAGGGAGTGATAAATAGCGAACAGCATGTGACCTTAAAAAACAATAAATATTAACACATGAAAACAATAAAATTTTTAAGTAGGATTTTAATGGTAGGAATTATTTTGATTTCTACTGGCTGTGCAAATGATGATGATTTTACAGTCCCTCCGCCTACCAGTGAGGATGCGGTATTTACTTTTATTTTAGACCCAGAAAATCCCAATAGAGTTATTTTCTCTGCAACACCAAGCAATGAGAATTGGTACACACATTGGGACTTTGGTGATAACTCTTCTGCTGAAGGTTATGAAGCTACTAAGGTATATCTTAGTGCAGGAGATTATAATGTAAGATTTAAAATTTTTACAGAAGGAGGAGAAGCTGAGTTTATCCAAACTATAGTAATTAACCAAGATTTTGAAGGACCAAATATTTTGTTGAATGGAGAATTTAATGGTGGTGATGAGTGGACTATTTTGCCAATTTCAGATGGTGTTGATGTAAACTTTACAGGTGATACAGCCGTTTGGACTGGCGGAAGCTTTGGACAAGAAGGAATTTATCAACCAGTGCATGTTGTAGCAAATGTGCCTTATCAAATTGATATGGAAGTATCAGGAAGCGGACTAACAGATTCTTGGTATGAAGTATATATTGGAGCGGAAACTCCAGTGCCAGGTCAAGATTATGCTGATGGTGGCATTCGTTTGGGGCTGAATACTTGGGATGGCTGTGGCAATGAACCTTTCGAGGGCTCGCTTACTGAAATTAGCTGTGTTGGCGAAGGTGGAGGATTGGTTGAATTCAATACTACAGGCACTGTATATTTTGTTATTAGAGGTGGTGGTGGTGATTATGGTACAGGTCTTTCTTTAGATAATGTTTCTTTGACACCATTGCTACCTGGTATTGAATATATGGCTCCTTTATTTCTTCCTATTCCTAACTTTACATTTGAAGTAACAGATCTTACGGTAACATTTACAAATACATCAACTGATGCAACCTCTTATGCATGGGATTTTGGAGATGGAGTTGGTACTTCTACAGAAGAAAATCCAACATATACATATGCTGAGGAAGGTATTTATCCTGTCAAACTTACCGCTACAAATAGTGATGGCTCTTCAGAACTTATAAGAAATGTAACATTTGCCCCTAACCTTATTGCAAATGGAGGTTTTGATGATAATTCGGCTTGGTCAATTATACAACATAATGGGTCTGGAAATGGAGTAGTTACTATATCTAGTGGAGTAGCTGTATTTGATGAAATTACTGATATACCATCTGGTTCTTGGGGTAATGAAGGACATGCCGGAATTAACCAAGCAGTAATAATTGATGAGGCTGGAGATTATCTTTTAGACATGAATATAACTACTAATGGTATTAATGAACTATGGTTTGAAGTATGGGTTGGAACTGGAGCACCAGTTGAAGGGGCTGATTATAATGAAAGTAACGGTGCCACAAGAGTATTAAATGTAAACTCTTGGGATTGTGGTAATACAGTAACATATTCAGGGTCCATGGCTGCAACAGGTTGTACTGGTGTTGATGGTACTATTACTTTAGATGCTGATACCTATTACGTTGTTATAAGAAGCGGTGGTTTCACATTTGGTGATGGCGGTGTCATAATTGATAATGTTACAATGATAAAAACGAATTAATAATATCCATTTGGATAGATGGTTAAGTGTTTTGATTTCAATTTTTGTTTTAGTTAGTCCTTATGAAGTTTTACTGGTCAATTTAGGCCAGTAGAGCTCTGTAAATTTCAAGTAATCAATTCAAAACAAACCTTAACGGCATTTTACCTTTTTTTAAAAATAAACTATGAAAAATTATATACTCCTTTTAGGATTTTTGATTATGACCTCTTTAGGTTGGAGTCAAGGTCTGCACACACAAGGAACACAAATAGTCAATGCAAATGACGAGGAAGTTCTTTTAAGAGGGTATGGTCCTGGTGGATGGCAAATCATGGAGGGTTATATGATGCAAACCTCTGGGTTTGCAGGTACTCAACATGAGATAAAAGAGAGGTTGGTTGATTTAATGGGAGAAACCAATACAGAAACATTTTTCTCCCAATGGAGAGAAAACCACTTTACCCAACGCGATGTAGATTCTTTAGCTGCTTGGGGATTCAATAGTATACGTATCCCTATGCACTATAATCTATTTACGCTTCCGATTCAGGAAGAACCTGTTGCGGGAGAAAACACATGGATAGAAACAGGTTTTGAATTGATAGACGATGTCTTAGCATGGGCAGCACCTCATGACATATATGTGATCTTAGATATGCATGCTACACCTGGTGGACAGGGTACTGCTTCAGCAGAAATTAACGACTATAATCCTTTATATCCATCGTTGTGGGAAAGTCAAGAAAATAGAGATAAGCTTGTAGCCTTATGGACCAGAATAGCAGATCGCTATAAAGATAATGAATGGATTGGTGGTTATGACCTTATCAATGAAACCCATTATGATTTACCAGGTAACACATTATTACGCGAAGTCTTTGAGGATATTACTGCAGGTATACGAAGTGTTGGTGATAATCATATAATATATATCGAAGGTAACTCGTACGCCAATGATCACAGTGGTTTAACACCACCTTGGGATAGTAATATGGTTTACAGTTTTCATAAATATTGGAACACAAATAACGTTAATGATTTAGATTGGATTTTACCATTAAGAGAGCAACAAAACGTTCCGCTTTGGATGGGAGAATCAGGAGAAAATTCTAACACTTGGTATACTGATGCTGTCTCTTTATTTGAAGACAATAACATTGGTTGGGCTTGGTGGGCCGTTCGTAAAATTGGTGGTTTAAATAGCCCTTACGATATTGATCTTAATCCAGGTTATCAAGATATTTTAGATTACTGGCAAGGTAATGGACTGCAACCAACAGCTACAGAGGCTTTTAATAGTATGATGGAACTCGCAGACAATCTGTTGGTAGATAACAGTAGCTTTAGAAAGGACGTGCCTGATGCATTAATAAGACAAGTGCAAACCGATGAAACTATTCCTTATCATGGAACACCATCAGCAATTCCTGGAGTGGTTCATATGTCGGATTTTGATTTAGGGAAAAATAATTTCGCCTATTACGATACTGTAGATGCTACCTATCATTTGTCGGGCGGTGATTTTCAAGCTTGGAACACCGGATGGTCTTACCGAAATGATGGTGTAGATATTGAAAAAAATACAGATAATGTAAATAGCAACGGATTTCATGTAGGTTGGGTTGAGCAAGGCGAGTGGATGAAATATACAATTGAGGTAGATGAAACGGCTGTATACAAAGCAAGTATAAGATTAGCTACAGAACAAACTGGAGGAGAATTCTTCCTTTCTATAGACGATCAAGAAGTAACGACCACACAAGTTGTGAGTGCAACAGGAGGATGGACACAATTTGCCACTTATGAAATTAATGATATTATTCTTCCAGCAGGAGAACACGCTTTAAAATTGCATATTAATAATGGTATTCCTGCAAATTATAGTAGTATCGAATTTGAAAATACAGGAACATTAGATGCATTGGCACTAACCGCTTTAAATGGTAAAACTGGGGAAGATGAAAAATCTTTAGAGGTTACAATTAGTGAAGCTGTTTTGGCATCATCATTAAACGCTACTGCAGATCAATTCACTGTTCTTATTAACGGTGAAGAAAAGACCGTTACATCTGTTACAGCAGACCCATTAAGAGATCGCTTGTTTATTCTTAACCTTGAAGATTTCTTTCTTTTAGGCGATGTAATAACGGTAAGTTATGCAGGAACTGCAATTCAATCAGAGTCTGGAAAAATTTTAAATACATTTACAGATTTAGTGATTAATAATATAGCTCCAGATCGTGTTATAATACCTGCTGTCATTCAAGTCGAAGATTTTGATGTTATGGTAGGCATGGGATTAGAAGATACTATTGATGAAGGTGGTGGTCAAAATTTAGGATTTACAGATGCTGGAGATTATGCCGACTATTCTATTTTCGTGCCTGCAACGGGTCTTTATGGAATTAAATTTAGAGTCGCAGGATTTAGCGAGGGACAGATTGGATTGTATTCTGTTGATAGCAATGATGTTGAAACAGAATTAATTGTTGTTAATACTGTTATTACAAATGGTTGGCAAACATGGGAAACGGTTATAGATAACTTAACTATTGAAGAAGGAGTTCATACTTTAAGAATGAAGGTTCTAGCAGGTGGATTTAATTTTAATTGGATGGAGTTCGATTATCCTGATAGTGATGGAGATGGAGTTTTAGATGATGATGATCTTTGTCCAAATACACCAGAAGGAGCAGTGGTTGATCTAACAGGTTGTGCGGTTTTCAACTTATCACCAGAGAATTATGCGATAGCTGTATTTAGTGAAACATGTCGATCTGCAAATAATGGTAGTATTTCACTATCAGCATTAGAAAACTACAACTATACAATCAACCTTACAGGGGGAAATTATGCAGCAACTGAAATGTTTACTTCAGACATTAGTTTCGAAAATTTATCAGCGGGCACTTATAATCTATGCATTACAATAGATGGACAGCCAAACTACGAGCAATGTTTTACAGTCATAGTGATTGAGCCAGATGAATTGAGTGTTAACTTAAATAGGATTGCCAACTCTTCAAGCCTAAACGTAACTGCAGACGGAGGAGAGGTTTACTATGTCACTTTAAATGGCGAGACATTCATTACGGATGAGAGTGAAATAGAGTTACAACTATCTAATGGTATTAACGAGTTAAGTGTAAGGACAAATAAAGATTGTCAAGGAGTTTATGAGAAAACTATACTTGTAAATACTGAACCTTTAGTATATCCTAATCCAATTCACAATACTTTATTTATTAATACAGGAGACATAAGTATGACTACAGTGCCTGTAGAAATCTATGATTTAGCAGGAAAACTAATATTTTCTAAAACATTCAACGCAACCACGAATACATTGAGGGTTGATTTGTCAAACATAACAAGTGGCTTTTTCATTTTGAGAATAGTCACCACAGAAAAAACATATAATTATAAAATGGTAAAGCAATGAATAGGTTCAAAAAAATAATTCCGATATGCTTATTTTTAATAATCATTGTTGCTTCTTGTAGCAGTGATGAAGGAGAAGGAGAAGTAAATACTGTAGATCCTCCAACAGCAGCAACACTTATATTTCCTGAAAATAATACCGAATGTAATGAAGGTATTGTAATTTCTGATACTGAAACAGATGTGTTATTTCAATGGGAAGAAGCAACTAATGCTAGTTCTTATGAATTGCAGATTACAGATTTAAATGATGGGACTTCAAGAAACATAAGTACACTTTCAAATGAATTTTTGATACGCATTTTAAGAGGTACACCATATTCTTGGTCAGTAAAATCTTTAGCTAGCGGTACTACCGAAACAGCTGAAAGTGCAGTTTGGAAATTCTATAATGCTGGTCTTCCTGAAGAAAGCCATCCGCCATTTCCGGCAGATGCTGTTAGCCCTCAATCTGGTGCGAGTGTCAATGAAGGTGTAGTTAATTTACAGTGGGAGGCGTCAGATGTTGACAATGATATAGCATCTTATACAATATATTTTGATACATCAAATCCACCAACTACAGAGGCAGGAAATACAAGTACTACTAACACAAATGTAACTGTAATGTCTGGACAAGTTTATTATTGGAAAGTCGTAACAACAGATGAGATTGGTAATGCGTCTAACTCGCAAATTTTTCAATTTGGAGTGAACTAGATATAGCTAAGGGTCTATTTAAAGCAAAAATGGCTTAAGCAATTCAACTAAGCAGATAAAATGATAACACTTAAACAACGAGTGATAGAATATCTGGAAGCGCAACGACCCTATTATGGAGATGAAGAAGTTGAAGATAGTTTAGAAGTTTTAGTAACACAAAACGATGACTTGTCAAACATGGGTCTATTAAGCAAAGGATTAATTTTAAGACTCATTGATGACTATGAGTTGTACTCAACTATTGAATCTGCTAGTAATTAAAAATTAAAATATTAAATAATGACAAAAGCATATTATTATAACTTACTAGGCTTATTCCTTATAGGAATGAGCTCACTATCCTGTATATCAAAAGATAAAGAAAATACCAAAGAAATAGCAGAATCTAAAGTTTGGAAAGTAGATTTCATAGATAACTTCGATACTTTCAATCCAGATAATTGGCAAGACCAACGCATTTGGGTAAACAATGAAACACATTGCTATGTGCCTGATAATGAATTTGGAACAAGAGAAGTTAGTGATGGGACATTAAAATTAAAAGTGGTTAATATTGGAGAAAAACGTAGCTGTGATAATTTCGATAAACACGGAAAACAGCATCCAGAAACCCAATATGTGGCTGGTCGTATCGCTTCAAAAAATCGAAAAGAGTTTATTAAAGGTAAATGGACAGCAAGGTTAAAATTAGGAAGTAATGGAGAACCAAGTATGTTTCCAGCTTGGTGGATTCTTGGTGCGCAAAATAACGAACCACCAGTGCAAGAGCCAAATGAAACAATTTGTTGGCCAATGACAGGTTCTGGTGAGATCGATATTTTTGAACATCACGGAGATCACCATAAAAATAGTTTTACCACAGGAGCCATCAAAAACTTAGGCGAGTGTGGTAAAGGAGATTGGTGGACTTTGCGTAAAGCTTTCGATGCTACCTTAAACGACTATCACGAATATTCAGTAGAATGGGAAAAAAGTGATTTAGTCTATCGTGTTGATGGTAAAGAGGTGTATCGTAATGTTGGTGAAGGTGATAAATATCCTGAAGCCATGTTTGCTATTCTTAACTATGCAAAAATTACCGACTCACCAATGGAAGGAGAATGGGTGATGGAAGTAGATTGGGTAAAGCACGAATACCGAAAATAATATATCATTGAACATGACTCGAAAATATTATAAGCTAATAGCGTTTTTAGTTTTAATTGCATCTTGTACAGATGCTAAAATTAAAGACGTAACAACAACCAAAAATGTATCTAATCCACCCATGGAAAGTTACAAAAACAAGTCTCTTCAAGTATATACAACAGCTAAGGATACCGAATTACGTTTAACTAAAACTGGTGAGCAAACTTTTAAAGATAAGGTACAACCTTTAGAGACTGAAATAGCCGTTTTTGTAAATCCGGAAAAAACATTTCAGGAATATTTGGGCATCGGTGGTGCTATAACTGATGCTTCGGCAGAAGTTTTTTCAACCTTAAACCCAGAAAAGCAAAATGAACTGCTACAATCTTATTTTGGTAAAGATGGTATTGGATATAATATTATTAGAACAAGTATTCATAGTAGTGATTTTGGATTGGGTAGTCACACATATATTGAAGAAGGAGATACAGAATTAAAGACATTTTCAATAGAAAAGGATAGAGAAAAGAGATTACCATTTATCAAAAGGGCTA
This sequence comes from Psychroserpens sp., assembly GCF_036960315.1. Lineage (NCBI taxonomy): Bacteria > Pseudomonadati > Bacteroidota > Flavobacteriia > Flavobacteriales > Flavobacteriaceae > Psychroserpens > Psychroserpens sp. The sequence continues at coordinate 187,193 of NZ_JBALVR010000005.1, forward strand.
TCGATTTAATAGAATATGATTTGGTTTTTTATGCAAGCCCTTGGAGTCCGCCCGCCTTTATGAAAAGTAATAAAAACATGCTACGAGGAGGGAAATTACTTCCTGAATTTCGCCAAACTTGGGCTAACTATTATGTAAAGTTTATTGAGGCTTATGAAGCAGAGGGAATTCCTGTTTGGGGTTTAACAATACAAAACGAACCTATGGCTACACAGCGCTGGGAATCTTGCATATACACAGCGGAAGAAGAACGCGATTTCTTAAAAGACTATTTAGGTCCAACATTAGAAAAAGCAGGTATGGGAGATAAAAATGTTGTGGTGTGGGATCACAACAGAGATTTAATTACAAATAGAGCTAATACTATTTTCGAAGATTCTGAAGCTTCTAAATATGCTTGGGGAATTGGTTTTCATTGGTATGAAACTTGGACAGGCGGATTACCTAAATATGATAATCTTAAGAACATAAACGAATCTTTTCCTTCTAAAAATTTGTTGTTTACTGAAGGATGTCAAGAGGGTTTTGCTACAGAAAGATTACACTTTTGGCCAAATGCAGAACGTTATGGAAACTCTATGATTAACGACTTTAATAGTGGCGTTGTAGGTTGGACAGATTGGAATATTTTATTAGATGAACGCGGTGGTCCAAACCATGTTGAGAACTTTTGTTTCGCACCAATTCATGCAGATACAAAAACAAATGAGTTAATATATACGCCTACCTATTACTATATTGGTCACTTTTCTAAATTTATAAAACCTGGTGCTTTACGCATAAATACATCTACAAGCAGAACTACAATAGAAAGCACATCGTTTAAAAATAAAGACGGTAAAATTGTTACTGTAGTTATGAATCCAACAGATACTAAAATAACCTATAAACTAATAATTGGTAATAGTGAAGCGGTTCTAGAAATTGAACCTCGTGCAATGCAATCTGTAGTTTATTAAAATTTTAGTTTTCAATACATAATTATGAATAAAAAACTTGTCTTTATTGCATTTGTAGTATCCTTAGGTGGATTCCTTTTTGGTTTTGATGCTGGTATTATTTCAGGTGTCATGTCTTTTGCTGGTCCTGAATTTGATTTAAGTGAAATCCAATCTGGTTGGGTGGTAAGTTCGCCTTCGTTTGCGGCTATGTTCGCTATGCTGTTTTCAGGGAGACTAAGTGATACCTATGGAAGAAAAAAAATACTCATTTACGTAGCTTTTCTATATGCCATTTCTGCCTTATTATCTGCCTTAGCAACATCATATGAAATGCTTTATATAGCTAGAATAGTTGGTGGTTTAGCTTTTGGTGCCGCTTTAGTGTTAGCACCTATGTATATTGCAGAAATTTCTTCTGCAGAAAATAGAGGCAAACTAGTCTCTTTACAACAGCTAAATATTGTTTTTGGTTTTTTCGCAGCATTCTTAAGTAATTATTTTTTCAATAAATACAATACCACAGACAGTAGCTTTCTTACAGACGAAAATGTTTGGCGATGGATGTTAGGAGTAGAATTAATACCAGCTATACTCTATTTTATTTTCTTGTTTTTTGTGCCAAAAAGCCCACGTTGGTTGTATTTAAAAGGAAAAATTGAAGAAGCGAAACAAGTGTTAATTCAAATCCACGGAAAAGAAAATGGAGCACTAGAAATTGCTTCTATTGAAGAAAATATTAATGCTAATAAGAAGAACAAATCGAAATTAAAAATTAAAGACTTATTAAAACGATCGCTGCGCTTTATTTTGGTTATAGGCTTAATTGTTGGTGTTCTTCAACAAATTACTGGTATCAACGCTGTTTACTTCTATGCAACATCAATATTTAAACAAACAGGAATTGGTACAGATGCTGCTTTTTCATCAGGTGTTTTATTAAGCTCAATCTCAGTGATTTTTACTTTTGTTGCTATCTATTTAATTGATAGAATGGGCAGAAGGCCTTTATTATTAATTGGTACAGCGGGAATTGCTATTAGTTTATTATTGTGTGCTTATGGCTTTAATCAAGCTACATATCAACTTCCAAAAGAAAAAATATCTCAGTTTGACTTTTCTGATTCTGAAAAACTTTTGCCTTTTGCAGATAAAGTTTATGATAATGATATCGATTTTAAAAACGATATAAAATCCGCTTTAGGAAACCAAATTTATAGTAAAAACGATGGTGCCATTTTAGAGGCGGCAACCAATATAAACGCCAATTTAATATTAATTGGAATTCTAGGGTTTATAGCTTGTTTTGCCTTTTCACTTGGCCCAGTAATGTGGGTTTTATTATCAGAGTTATATCCGTTAAAATATAGAGGTTTAGCTATAGGCGTAATTGCTTTTGTCAACTCACTAATCAGTTCTTTAGTGCAATTAATTTTCCCATGGGAACTATCAAATATTGGAAATGCCTTAACCTTTTTCATATTCGGAGCTATAGCCTTAATTGGTTTCTTTATACTCTTAAAAATATTACCAGAAACTAAAGGGAGATCTTTGGAAGAATTAGAAAAGGAGTTAGTTAGATAAACTTCGGAATAAAAATCAAATTAATTTGAGCATATACTTGAGTTCAGGGTTTTGTATTTCTTTCAATGTCACTGTTTATTAGGGTTATAAAAGGTTTAAGGTGGTCCTGTACAGCCTTTGAGTTTTAACTATATTTCAAAACACTATTTGACTACAAGTCAATGACAGAAGGTGTTTAAAGAAAGTTATTTGAGCATATAGTGTCGCACTCAATAAAAAAACCTCAACAATCTCTACGATTATCAAGGTTTAAAAGTGGTCCCACTTGGGCTCGAACCAAGGACCACCTGATTATGAGTCAGGTGCTCTAACCAACTGAGCTATGGGACCCTATTGTTATAAATAACAATATTCTCTTTAAAAGAGTGTGCAATATTACTACATATTTTAATACTCTACAAGGAATTTGTATCAATATTATTCTTCAATTTCTTGACACAACTCAATGAGAACGCCATTTGTAGCTTTTGGATGCAAAAACGCAATCAGTTTATTATCGGCACCTTTCTTTGGTTTATCGTGTATCATTTTAAAACCTTCGGCCGTTAATCGCTTAATCTCCTTTTCAATATCAGATACAGCAAAAGCTATATGATGAATCCCTTCACCTTTTTTCTCTATGAATTTTGCGATCGGACTCTCTTCATTCGTCGCTTGCAATAACTCTATTTTATTAGGCCCTGCCTTAAAAAACGAGGTCATGACACCTTCGCTCTCCACGGCTTCAGTTTTATAGTGTTTCTTTCCGAAGAGTGATGCAAATAAAGCATTTGACACTTCAATGTCTTTTACAGCAATCCCTATATGTTCTATTTTTTTCATCTTTAGTGTTCCGTGAAAACGGACTGTCTTTTGATTATATTGACTCTTTTATACATTCAAAGTTAACATAATCCTTAATTATCGCCTATTTTTGCAGTTCTAAACCAAAACTTGGTTTTATTTTTGATAAAAGTCGTTATATTAGAAAAACTGATGACGAAATGAAAACGACTTAACTTAAGCACTATGGAAGAATTAACCCAAAGACAGAAGAAAATTGGAGGCCTTTTACAAAAAGATCTCGCAGACATACTACAAAAAGCAGCTACCGATGGTGGATTAAGAGGTGTAATCATTTCAGTAAGCAAAGTAAACGTAACCACAGATTTATCTGTAGCCAAAGTATACCTTAGTGTTTTTCCTAATAATAAGGGAAAAGAACTTATTGAAGGTATTCGCTCAAACACGCCTTTGATTCGTCATGAAATGGCACAACGTACCAGAAACCAATTACGACGCATGCCTAATTTAGAGTTTTTTATTGACGATTCTCTAGAATATATTGACGGCATCGAAAAATCACTCAAAAGAGAAGATAATCCAATTAAAGACCAAGACCTTTTAGATAATCGTAAAAAGAAGTAGTTGAATTTCGCACTCTACATAGCGAAACGATATCTGTTTTCTAAAAGCAGTAATAATTCCATAAATATTATGACCATTATTGCAGCTTCAGGAACTGTGATTGCGTCTGCTGCCTTGTTTATTGTATTGTCTGGTTTTGCGGGTTTAAAGACCTTCAGTTTAGAGTTTTCTTCTCTTGTAGATCCAGACCTTAAAGTGTATCCTTCGGAAGGGAAGTCGTTTGTTATTACAAAAGAAGATTCTATTTCCATTCAGTCTATAATAGGCATTCAAAGTTATTCAAAAATCATTGAGGAGCGCGTCATTCTTGAGTTTGAAGATAAATCTCAAGTCGTGACCATGAAAGGTGTAGACGAGAATTTCACAAAGGTAACATCTATCGATTCTAAAGTGTACTACGGAAAGTGGCTCGAACGCTATACCGATCAAATTGTTGCTGGTGGAGGCGTTTCTAATAAACTATCTTTCGGCGTTTTAAGCCTAACCAATCAACAAAAAATATATGTGCCTAAGCCCGGAAAAGGGCAAATCACTTCGGTAAAAGGCGCATTCAATTCCATAAACGCCTACAATGTTGGATTATTCGATATTAATGAAGATTTAAACAACGAATACATTTTCGCGAATATAGAAACCGTTAAGTATTTACTTAATTACACTGATAATCAAATATCATCTATTGAATTTAAATTAGAACCAAACGCAGACCAAGAAGTCGTATCTGAAGCCATTCAATCTGCACTTGGAACAAAAATACAAATTAAAGACAGGGCTCAACTCAATGATGCACTTTACAAAATGCTTAATACCGAAAATGTTGCTGTGTATCTCATTTTCACTTTAGTCATCATCATTGCTTTATTTAATGTAATTGGCGCTTTGATTATGATGATTTTAGACAAGAAGGAATCGATAAACACGCTATTTAATCTAGGAACAACGACTAAAGAGATTAGGCGGATTTTCTTTTTGCAGGGTAGCTTAATGACGATTCTTGCTGGTGGTATTGGTTTATTGTTAGGCTTTGTTCTTGTATTTCTGCAAAAGACAACCGAATTTATCATGTTGACGCCTTCATTACCTTATCCAGTAGAATTAAAAGGTATCAACTTCGTAATTGTTCTAGCAACTATTTTTGTTTTAGGAATATTGGCCGCGAAATTAGCCTCACAAAGAATTAGTAAAAAACTAGTGAAAGCTTAAATAAACTGGTAATCCCTAAACTTATCTAACACCTCGTCAAAAGCAGCAAAAACATCTTTGGAGTCATCACTGGTGACCATTTTCATTCGGTGCTCTTTAAAATCAGGAATGCCTTTAAAGTAATTGGTATAGTGTCGTCTGGTTTCAAAAACACCTAGTCTTTCTCCTTTCCAATCGATAGACATTTGAAGGTGTCGTCTAGCGGCATCAACACGTTCTGCCATAGAAATCACAGGTAAATGTTCTCCTGTTTCAAAAAAGTGTTTTACCTGTTTAAAAAACCAAGGGTTCCCAATCGTTGCACGACCAATCATACAGCCATCAAGTCCAAAACTATCACGCATTAAAGCGGCTTTTTCTGGAGAATTAACATCCCCATTTCCAAATACCGGAATGTGCATTCTTGGGTTGTTCTTCACAGCAGCAATAGGCTTCCAATCGGCTTCACCTTTATACATTTGAGCACGCGTTCTTCCGTGGATAGAAATCGCTTTACAACCTACATCCTGAAGTCGCTCAGCAACCTCGACAATCTTGATAGAATCATGATCCCAACCCAATCGCGTTTTCACCGTCACTGGCAAATTGGTGCGTTTAACCATTTCGGCAGTCAGTTGTTCCATTAAACAGATGTCTTTTAAAATACCTGCGCCAGCACCTTTACTCACCACTTTTTTTACTGGACAACCAAAATTGATGTCAATAATATCTGGATTTGATTTTTCAACAATATCAATCGTTTGTAGCATACTCTCCATATTGGCTCCAAAAATCTGAATACCAACAGGTCGTTCTTTTTCGTAAATATCGAGTTTCATGACGCTTTTTGCGGCATCACGAATTAAGCCTTCACTAGAAATGAATTCGGTGTAAACCACATCTGCGCCTTGCTCCTTACACAATGCTCGAAACGGTGGATCACTTACATCTTCCATAGGTGCCAATAACAATGGGAAATCTGAAAGTTCTATGTTGCCTATTTTTACCAAACTCGATTTATTTTGCGCAAAATTAATGTTTTTTAAAATGTATTCAAGTTTGAGGTTCTTTTAAAAACCCAAACACCATAAATTCCTAAAAACAATTCTGCAATTGTTCCGAAGATATAACCTTTAGTTGGTGCGCCATCAACAAGAATACTCAATACTCTTCCAGCACCCAAACCTAGCATAAAAATTATGTTTGTTATGATTGCGGTTTTTAAATATTTAGTTTTAAATAGGCCTAATATCCATAGCATAGAAAACCCTAAATACAATCCCATAATAGCTTTATAGAAATTATGTTCGTCATTGGTTTCTAAAAACATATCAAAGCTTAACTCTGGTTTGAAACCATAAACAAAAGCTACAGGCACAACAATAACCACCGAAATGATTAAGTGTATTTTGTTAATAATGTCTTGTTTCGTTTTTAACATTTTGACCTTGTCACTCTGCATTAGATGCAGAATCTAAAATTCAATATCAGCCTCAACCTCATCTTCACCACGCCTAACAACAACCTTTGTTTTGTCACCTTCGTCATAAGTAGACAACGCCATCATATAACTCATCATATCTGTCACCAAACTATCACCTAGTTTTATAACAATGTCACCTTTTTGAAGACCTGCTTTTTGAGCTGGCCTATCTTCACTTATACCATCAATTCGCATTCCTTTTCCGTCGAAAAGATAATCTGGAATCACACCCAAACCAACCTTAAATCGTGGCACTTCTTCGCTTTCATTTTTAGTTTTTCTGAATGGTAATTTCCCGTTGTTATCTAAATCAGAAATAATCTCAAAAATATAATTTGAAATGGTTTCCATCCCTTCGTAATTCAGCTTTTCTGAATCATCACCGGGTTTGTGATAATCTTCATGCTGACCAGTAAAAAAATGTAATACAGGAATGTCACTATTGTAAAAAGACGTATGATCACTTGGTCCAACTCCAGACTCATTTAGTATAATCTTAAACTTAGAATTATTAGCCCTAATCACTTGCTTTAAAATTGGAGATGTTCCAACACCGTAAACGGCCAAAGTGCTATCCTGTTTTAAACGACCAACCATATCCATGTTGATCATATAATTGCCCTTGGCTATATCTATTGTTGGGTTCTTAGTGAAATAATTTGAACCTAATAACCCCATTTCTTCACCAGAAAAAGCCATGACTAAATAATTGTTGCCTGTGTTTGCTGATTTTAATTTTTCAGCAAGATTCAATAATACAGCTACCCCACTAGCGTTATCATCTGCTCCATTATGAATCTCTTGCGTTTCGCCTCTAAAAAGCGAACCCTCAGCGCCATAACCCAAATGGTCGTAATGCGCACCAATAATAATGGTGTTTTCTGCTTGATTATCTAAAAACCCAATCACGTTAGTACCAGTAATTGTACTATCTCCATCTTTAACCGTATAATTGACTTCTTGATGCGGATCTGTTTTTGGTTTGAATGAAAACGTTTGAAAATAATCTTGAGTTCCTTTAGCTGAAAGGCCAAGATTTTTAAATCTTAGTGCTATATAATCTGCAGCTGCTTTCTCGCCATCACTACCTGTTTGGCGCCCTTCAAGCTTATCATCAGCTAAAAAAGAAACATCGTCTTTAATGGTTATAGGTTTGGTGTTTTCTTCGGAATCTGTTTTACAAGCAACTAAAACAGTCAAAAAAAGTATAACAATTAGGCTTTTCATAGCTATATATCTTAATTTTGCACAAATTTAGTTAATAATACTATGAAATACGTATATCTATTCATATTCGGAATATTACTTTTCAATTGTAAAAACGAATCGAAAAGCACTTCCGATGTAGCGGAATCTACAGAGACAGAAACTGTCGAAACAGCCAAAGATTCATTAATCTACCCCGAAGAAAAATACTTTAAATCTATTCGTCAAGTGACGTTTGGTGGTGATAATGCCGAAGCGTATTGGAGTTTTGATGATAAGCAATTAGTATTTCAGTCTAATAACAAAGCATGGAATGTAGGATGTGATCAAATGTTTTTGATGAATGCTAACCAAACATTTACGGACAGTATTGCGCCACCCATGATTAGCACAGGAAAAGGCCGCACAACTTGCGCCTACTTTTTACCAGACAACAAACACATTATTTACGCATCTACGCATTTAAAACAAGATGAATGTCCTGACACACCTTTGCGTAAAAACGGGAAATATATCTGGCCGATCTACGATAGCTATGATATTTTTGTAGCTGATTTAGAAGGCAATATCGTAAAACAATTGACAAATGAAATTGGGTATGATGCAGAGCCTACAGTATCTCCAAAAGGTGATAAGATTGTATTTACCTCAACGAGAAGTGGTGATTTAGAATTGTATACCATGAATATTGATGGAAGTGATGTTAAGCAAATTACTAGCGAATTAGGTTATGATGGAGGCGCTTTCTTTTCGCCTGACGGAACAAAATTAATTTTCCGTTCATCACGTCCAAAAACTGAAGAGGAGATCAAAGAATACAAAGATTTACTAGCTGAGGGTTTAGTTGAACCTACCGAAATGGAGCTTTACATCTGTAATGCAGATGGAAGTGATTTACGTCAGCTAACCGATTTAGGAAATGCGAATTGGAGTCCGTTTTTTCATCCTTCTGGAGAGAAAATATTGTTCTCATCCAACTTTGAAGCTGAACGTGGATTTCCATTCAACTTATACTTAATTGATCTTGATGGGAGAAATCTTGAGCGTGTTACGCATGGCGAAACCTTTGATGCGTTTCCTGTGTTTTCTAGTGACGGGAAACATTTAGCGTTTTCTTCTAATAGAAATAATGGAGGTGGTCGAGATACGAATTTGTTTATTGCAGAATGGAAAGATTGATATTCTGAAATAAATCTATTGAGATACGAATTTGTTTATTGCTGAGTGGCAAGACTAATTTCTGCCCTTATTTAATCGATCGCGCTCTTCTAATTCCCTAGTACGTTGGTTAGTGCTGAGCTTAGTGTTTCCAAATTTATAACGGAACCCAAGTCTTATATAACGATAATCTACATTAATAAATTGGGTGTTAAATTGATTCTGATATTGAGTTGACACATCAAAATTATTCATGTTGAACAAATCACTTACAGAAAGCGAAATAGTGCCTTTTTTATTGAATACCGTTTTTGAAATGCTCAACTCGCTAAACAATCTATCTTCGATTGTTTGAAATGCCTGAAGGTTTTTGCTATTCCATATTAAAGATAAACTCGCATTCAGACTGTCATCCTTCAATAAAGAGAGACTGCTAAAAAATTCAGAATAATTTGACCATTGATTTTGGCTAACAAACCCAACACCTAAATTAGTTTCTTCTTCTCTGTTATAAAAAGAGGTTACAAAATAGGTATTCCAGTCGTCAGTCACATCATAATCTATTACAAAATCAAAACCATACTCAATGGTTTTGTCAAAATTCACAGATATATATTCTATAATATTAGTGTCATTATTTTGTCTAGGGATTTCAGAAATGGCACCATCGAAATTGTCATAATATGCCTGAATAGTTACTAAGCCATCAAATAGCGAGACTCCAATATCGTAATGATTCTTAAATGTTGGAACCAAATTAGGGTTCCCAACAATCACATAATTTTCATTTATAAAAAAGCGAAACGGATTTAAATTAGCATATCCAGGCCTTACAATAATTCGCTTATAGTTTGTATAAATATTGTAACTATCAGAAATATTATATTGAAAACTTAAGTTTGGGAACAACTCTAAATAGTCTTGTTGGTTTGTTATTTCAGACAATGGTGAGCGACCTTCAAGGTCTGTTTGCTCAACTCTTAAACCAACATTAAGGTTATATTTTTCTGAACTTGTTGCATAATTGATATATCCCGCATAAATATGCTCGTCATAATCAAAAGCATCTGAATTTTGCATGTCTACAGTCTCAATTCCTGAGTTAATATCTATGTCAAACTGTGTGATGTCACTTTCGGTTTTAATATTGGAAAACTTAACACCTGTTTCAAAACTTGAGTTCTCAGTTAATGGAAGGCTATAATCTATTTTTGCTGCTAAAATTTCTGTGTCTTGGTTGGCATTTGTATTAAATGCCGAAGTGTTTTGAAAACCATTATTCTGATCAAAGAAATTACTCACAACCCCTTGGTTTCTTTGGTAGTTGTAAGTTGTAAAATGTGTATTAAAGGTCAGTTGTCCTTCAGTAAAATCGTGGCTAAAGTCTAAATCAAAACCCAAATTATATTTATTCTGTCTCGATAAATTGTCTGCAGTAAACCCCGATAAAAAATCACCATTGTCATCAGTAATCAAAGTGTTATTAGCTATACGCTGCATATAATAAGGCACGTACAGTAAATTCGTCGACAAGCTTAAGGCATTGTTATCATTGATAAAATAATCAAAGTTGGCATTGAGACTATGCGTCTCAGACCTTGTGTTTCGGTTGGTGAACGAACGCCAGCTTTGCTCAAGGACATTAGCATTGTCTAAATAATTTACAGTATCATCTCCGTCTCTATTGATTTTGTTTTTAGAAAAGCCATAATTTACATTAAAGCTAATGGCCTCGTTCTTAAAAAAATGGCTGGTCTCAGCTTTATATCTTGGAAAAACGGCTTGTGTGTAATTTGTAGAAATACTTCCTCTGTAACCTGTAATGAGGTTTTTACTCATTACAATATTTATTACAACACCACTGTCAGCATCATATCTAGCAGAAGGGTTAGTAATCACCTCAATAGATTTAACAGCATTTGCCGAAGAACCTTCAAGCAACTGATTTAAATCATCTGAAGACAAGTGAACTTTTCGGTTATTTATATAAACGGTAGGCGTAGAGTTTTTAACAGAAATGTCATCACCTATAACGAGTACGCCAGGAGTGTTTTTTAACACCTGAAGCATACTACCTTCAACTAAAGCCGTATTTTCTATATTGAAAATGAGTCGGTCGGCTTCACGTTTCAATGTTGGTTTCTTAACTGTGATATTGACTTCGTCTAGGCTTTCAATTTCTTCACTAAGCGTAATGGTTTTTAAATCCAAATGCCCAGTAAGCACAATTTTTTGCCTGTACTCTTGATAGCCTATAAAACGGACCTTAAGAATGTAAATATTAGGTTCAAGATTGCTTAGAATAAAATACCCGTTATTATCTGTAGAAGACCCTTTTAAAATCACGCTTTCGTCTTCACTTAGTAGAATAACGTTCGCAAATTCTATGGGCTTATTAGAGTCAATTACAGTTCCAGATACAGATGAGTTCTGCCCGTAGCTCAAATAAGCACATGCAAAGAAAACAACGATGCGGAGTAGGAATTTCAATATTAGCTAGGTTTAGAATGCAATATAGCATTTGTTTTTAAATCATATTTACGGTTTTTCCACACATTTTGTGTGTTTTATGGTTCTTTATGTGATTTTATGCATAATAATTCAATTATATTTGCAAATCTTTATTGAGACGAATTAAGTTGTTATGAAGCACATTAGAAATTTTTGCATTATTGCGCATATTGACCACGGAAAGAGCACGCTTGCCGATCGTTTACTCGACTTTACCGGCACTGTTACTGATCGTGAAAAACAAGACCAACTCTTAGATAGTATGGACTTGGAGCGCGAACGAGGTATTACCATCAAATCGCATGCGATCCAAATGGAATATACTTTTGAAGGTCAAGAATATGTACTTAATCTTATAGACACTCCTGGTCACGTGGATTTCTCATATGAAGTCTCTCGGTCTATTGCTGCATGTGAAGGTGCTTTATTGATTGTTGATGCGGCTCAAAGTATTCAAGCACAAACCATTTCTAATTTATACCTCGCCTTAGAGAACGATTTAGAAATCATTCCGGTTCTTAATAAAATTGATTTACCAAGTGCAAACCCTGAAGAAGTAACCGATGATATCGTTGACCTTTTGGGTTGTGATCCTGAAGAAGTGATTCATGCCAGTGGAAAAACAGGCTTTGGAGTTGAGAATATTCTTGAAGCAATAATTAAACGAGTTCCTGCCCCAAAAGGCGATCTTAATGCGCCATTACAAGCGTTGATTTTTGATTCGGTCTACAATACGTTTAGAGGTATTGAAACCTATTTCAGAGTGTTTAATGGTGAAATTAAAAAAGGACAAAAAATTAAATTCGTCGCTACAGATAAAGAGTATTTTGCAGATGAAGTTGGCACATTAAAGCTGACTCAAGTTGCGAAAAAAAGTGTAAAAGCAGGTGATGTTGGGTACTTAATTACAGGAATTAAAACTGCTAAAGAAGTAAAAGTTGGAGATACCATTACCGATTTTGCAAACCCAACAACAAATATTGTTGAAGGTTTTGAAGATGTAAAACCTATGGTTTTTGCTGGAATTTACCCTGTAGACACGGAAGATTACGAAGAACTTCGTAACTCTATGGAAAAGCTACAACTAAACGACGCCTCTTTAGTGTTTCAACCTGAAAGCTCAGCCGCTTTAGGATTTGGTTTCCGTTGTGGATTCCTCGGAATGCTTCACATGGAAATTATACAAGAACGACTAGAACGTGAGTTTGATATGACTGTGATAACAACAGTCCCTAACGTATCGTACCATGCCTACACCAATAAAAATCCAGACGTAGCTTTTATTGTAAACAATCCGTCAGATTTACCAGAACCAACAACAATCAATCGTGTTGAAGAACCTTATATAAAAGCAACCATTATTACCAAATCAGATTTTGTTGGTAATGTCATGTCACTTTGTATTGAGAAGCGTGGTATTGTTTTAAACCAAACTTATTTAACACCAGAACGTGTTGAATTAACTTTTGAAATGCCTCTAGCTGAAATCGTCTTCGATTTTTACGATCGTCTAAAGACAGTCTCAAAAGGCTATGCCTCGTTTGATTATTCGCCTATCGGAATGAGAGCCTCAAAACTAGTGCGTTTAGATATTTTATTAAATGCACAAACTGTTGATGCGCTTTCTGCTCTAATTCATGCAGATAATGCTCAGAATATTGGTAAGAAAATGTGCGAAAAACTAAAAGAACTTATCCCAAGGCAACAGTTTGATATTCCTATTCAAGCTGCTATTGGAGCAAAAATTATTTCTCGTGAAACCATTAAAGCCTTACGTAAAGATGTAACCGCTAAATGTTATGGTGGTGATATTTCGCGTAAACGTAAACTTTTAGAAAAGCAGAAAAAAGGTAAAAAACGTATGCGTCAAGTAGGTAATGTAGAAATCCCTCAACAAGCGTTTATGGCCGTTTTAAAACTGAACGATTAGTCACAGAATAACTTTTTATATTATAAACCGAAGTATTTCACTTCGGTTTTTTTGTACATTTATATCAACCAACCTTAATATATAAATGCATTTTAGAGTTGCTTTTCTAAAATCAATACCTTGAGTTGGTCTTGATCAAAGGGAAGTTTTAACTTAGGTTAAAGCCTCTTTTTTTTAAACACTTTCAACATCAAACGGTTTCCCTAAGTAAACTAGTTTCCAGTGCTCTCCAATGTTATTCACCTCTTTATTATTGGAAGAAATAATAGTCAGTTCATCATTATTATCTTTTAAAAATAACGGGATGATATCTTTATCCTTATTAGTGATTTCGATGAGTGTGTCATAATGAGACTTGTCTGTAAGTTCTATTTCATTAATCGCTGGAAACTTCCGTGTGACTTCAGATAAATTAAGATAATCGTCTGTTTGAGAAAACAGCCCTACTTTAGGATTGTTTTGATTGTCATTCATTTCATCAGGACTTACTAATCTAAACGATCCGTTCTCACCAAATTGCTTAGTAAACTTATTTATAGCATATTTATTAATATCACTATTTCCTGTCATTGCCATTAGATAACCAACATCATTTAGCTCTATGTTATCTGTCAATGTTTCAGAATAGATATTAGTATTAAGTGCCTCTAGTCCTAATTCCTTAGCTTTATCAATATTGTTTTGGTTACTATCAATAAGTACAACATGCCTTCCGTTAGATTCTAAATAATGTCCTAATAATCGTGATACTTTTGAAGCGCCTACGACTAGAATTCCGCTTGATTTTGTTAGAAACACACCGACTAGCTTTGCGAATAACCGTGCCGTGGTTGCATTAAGCAAAACGGTTCCCAATACAATCATAAATACTAATGGTGTTATATATTCTGCACCTTCAACGCCCTGTTTTAAAAGCTTACTTCCGAAAAGCGAAGCAATACCTGCGGCGACAATACCACGTGGTCCAACCCAACTAATAAAAATCTTTTCGTTGAGTTTCAGTTTGGAGCCTCCAGTGCTGAGAAAAACGGCGAGTGGCCTAATTATAAATACTACAATTGCAAACAATGCAGCCGTTTTCCAAGTATATAACAATTCTAAATCTTCAATATTAATATTAGCGGCTAGCAGAATAAACAAAATGGAGATCAAAAGGACACTCAAGGACTCTTTAAAATATAAAAGCTCTTTTATGTTTTCTAACTTCATGTTTCCTAAAACCATTCCCATAACGACCACTGCCAATAACCCTGATTCGTGTGCAAAAATTTCAGACTCCACAAATACTAACAGTACAGCAGACAAAGACACTACGTTTAATAAATAATGCGGTATGAATTTCTTATTAATAGCAAATGCTAAGGCATGAGCGAATGTAAATCCGAATGTTGTTCCGAAGAGAATAATTTTACCAAACTCCATTAAAGCCGTTTTTGTAAAACCACTATCGCCTTCAACGCTTATAAATTCGAAAACCAAAACCGCTACTAGAGCTCCAATTGGATCTATTAAAATCCCTTCCCACTTTAAGACAGTTGACACATCCTTTTTAAGGGGAATATTCCTTAAGATTGGTGTAATAACGGTTGGTCCTGTCACAATAATTAATCCTGAAAACAGAAACGACATTTGCCAACTCAAATTAAATATAAAATGCGCAACTACACCAGCTCCAAAAAAGGTTACTGCAGAACCAAGTGTAATCAATTTAGTAATAACTGGTCCTACATTTTTAATTTCTGAACGCTTCAAGGTCAGGCCTCCTTCAAAAAGAATAATACTAATGGCTAACGACACAAAATAATAAAGGCTATCGCCAGGAAACAACCCTTTTTCACCATTCCAAATAGGTTCTATCCATTTCGTGCCATCTTCTGATAAATATTCCGCTGCGATTGGCCCAACAAGTAAACCGATAAGAATTAAGGGCAGAATTGCTGGGATTTTAAGTTTCCAAGCAAACCACTGCGCCAATATTCCTAAGATGATGATTCCTGCTAGTTCTAACATGTATTTAAATTTTTGAAAGTTAAATATAAAAGAAACTAATTTAACAACTTCAAAATACGACTAAAAACGTAGAGATTTGAGTTATGTTTTACTAAGGTCAAAAAAAGTACTAACTTACCCTCGTAATTGATTTTTAATAGCATTTGATCAACAATATTTTCCATACTATAGGGATTGGTGTTGCATTTTCACCAAACCTAAAAGCCAATATTTATGAAGCTGCTCGTTTATCGCTCTTTTTTGAGAGTAAACTAGTGCTTATTCATGTGGGCGATCAATCTTCAGAAAAAGAGCAACAAATTCTAGATATACTTCAGCCTTTTATTGAAGAAAACCTTAACTATGAAATCGTTTTTAAAACCGGAGAGCCCGTAGATGTAATTTTATCAATTTCCGAAGAAAAGAAAGTAAGCCTTCTTATTTTAGGAGCGTTACAAAAAGAAAACTTTGTAAAATACTATTTGGGTTCTATTGCAAGAAAAATAACGAGACAAGCTAAATGTTCTATTCTGCTACTTATAAAACCTTCAGTAGAGCGTTTACCTTGCCAACATGTTGTAGTTAACGGTCTTAAAAACCCAAAGACCAAACAAACAATTTCAGCGGCATATTATGTATCACATAAATTACAGTCTAAGAAAATTACTATTGTAGAGGAAATCACTAAACAGGAAGTGGCTGTTAGTGTTGATGACGATAAATCACTTCGGAAATCTGTCATTGTTAGAGAGCGTATAAAATTACGTGAAGACTCTCGTGTAAAAAAAATAATTTCTGAAATTCCAGAAGCATATACCTGTGGAATACAAACAAAAACACAATCTATTTTTGGAAAAAGGGGTTATAGTATTGGGCATTATGCACAATTTGTAAGAGCCGATTTATTAGTGATGAATGCACCTGAAAAAACCAGTTTTTGGGATCGTTTATTTCCACATGATATTGAACATATACTATCCGAATTACCAACAGATGTTTTAATTATTCAATGACACCAAAAAAGAACAATATATCACTCTTTATTAAGCAGCTCCCTAAAAATATATTTTCGGGTTTTGTCGTAAGCCTTATAGCCTTGCCTTTAGGTTTGGGTCTTGCTATGGCCAGTGATGCTCCTGCTATTGCTGGTGTAATTACTGCAATTATAGGTGGTGTTATTGTGTCCATTTTAGGAGGAAGTCATGTCACAATTACTGGGCCAGGAAATGGTTTGGTTGGAGTGACCTTGGTTGCCATTACAACATTGGGATTAGAGAGCGCTTATGCTGCTATTGTTTGTTCGGGTGTTTTACTCATGATTCTTGGTTTTTTACGAATGGGAAACCTAGCCGATTTCTTTCCCTCGTCTGCTATTCAAGGCATGTTAGCTGCTATCGGACTTATCATTTTAGGTAAGCAGTTTCATATTATGTTTGGTCATAAAATCTCACGTGAGAATACCATTGACTACCTTATTGAGATTCCTTATACTATAAATGACGCCTTACATTACGAAAATACAGGCTTAATTTATGCTGCTGTTGCGGGTGTGATTAGCTTACTTATTATGGTTTTCTATTCAAAAATTAGAAATAAATACCTTCAGCTCATTCCTGCGCCTATGTGGATTGTTCTTCTTTCTATTGGCTTTAGTTATTATTTCGAATTGGTATTACATCAAGACAATCCCATTGCAAAAGATTATATGATACCCGCAATACCTTCGTTTTCTGAAATTACAACACAACTTCCAGAAGTGTCCTTTTTAAATGTTGGGAGTTTAGCCTTTTGGGGAAGTGTTTTGTCCTTAACCTTAATAGCCAGTATAGAATCACTATTGAGTATTAAGGCTGTCGATAAATTGGACCCCGAAAAGCGTCGCTCTAACGTTAATAGAGATTTAAAAGCCATTGGCTTAGGTACTATTGGGAGTGGGTTTCTTGGCGGATTAAATGTCGTAACAGTTATTGCAAGGAGCTCAGTAAACGTTAATAATGGCGGAACCAATCGTTCATCAAACTTTTTTCACGCTTTCTTTTTAGTGGTTTTTATTGTCTTGTTTAGCACGCAATTAACCCGAATCCCTTTGCCGGCATTAATGGCAATTTTGGTGTATACGGGTTATAAATTAGCGTCACCTGATTTAATCAAAAAGATTTTTTCCGTCGGAAAAGAGCAGCTTATTATCTTTTTTGTAACGCTCCTGTCAACGTTGAAGTTTGGTCTAATCATTGGAATTTCAGCAGGTGTCCTTATAACAATAATCATTCATTTTATCATCAATAAAAATGTGACACTATTCCTAAGACATTGGGTAAAACCCAATGTCTTAATGTTTAGAGAAGACGATGCTAAATCCAGTTATTATGTGAGTGTAAAACACTTTTGCACCTTTGCTAATTTTTATAGACTAAAACAAAAGTTAGATGCAATTTCCGAAGAGAATGATGTGATTGTAGACTTTTCAATGTGCGAATTTGTTGATCATACGGTTATGGAAAACCTCAACAATTACCAAGGTACGTTTACCAAAAAAGGTGGTCATTTTGATATTGTAGGGCTGGATATGCACGATGCGGACTCAAAACATCCCTTTGCATTGCGAAAAACAGTGCCAGTGCCTAAATTTTTTGGCTACAACCTAACTAAACGACAGGAAAACCTGGAGAATATAGCGATAGACTATGGCCTAGAATATAGTCCTGATAAAAATAAAGAGGTCGGTTTTCTTAATGAGTTTCTGTATTTTAAGACCAAGCAAGCCAATTATGTTTATAACGAGCTAATAGACAAAAGCAAAGATGTCAAGCTTTTTGATATCGAGTTTTCTGAAGGTGAGTTTATTGCAAAAGAAGTCATTAGAACAAGTATGCTGCATATTAATTTAAATATTTCTGCTCCTGTGTTTTCATTAGATAGAGAAAGCTTGATAGACAAAGTATATGCACTTGCTGGTTTTTCGGATATCAATTTTGAGAAGCACGCTGATTTTTCAAAACGCTTTCATTTAGTTGGTGAAAATCAAGACAATATTAAGGCGTTTTTCAGTGATGACCTAGTCCGTTTTTTTGAGAGCAACCCTTACTATCATTTAGAATCTAACGGCTCGAGCTTACTTATATTTAGCAAACAACGTATAGCAAGTACAAAAGAAATTAAAGCGCTTTTAGATTTTGGTAAACGTTTAAAGTCGGTAATTTCATAATAATCTGCTAAAACTTGTCGTGTTAACAATCGTATTTATTATTTTGCATTCATGAACTTATATCCTGTAAATGCTGGGAATTTTAAACTCGATGGTGGTGCCATGTTTGGTGTTGTACCAAAATCGTTGTGGACAAGAACTAATCCTGCAGATGCCAATAATATGATAGACATTGCGGCGCGCTGTTTGTTAATTGAAGATGGTAATCGACTGATTTTAATCGATACCGGTATGGGAAATAAACAAAGTGATAAATTCTATGGATACTATCATCCTTGGGGAAATGACAATATTGATGACTCCTTAAAAAGTCATGGATTTCATCGTGATGATATTACTGATGTGTTTATGACGCATTTGCATTTTGACCATTGTGGTGGAAGTATTCAGTGGAACAAAGACCGAACAGGTTACGAACCAGCCTTTAAAAACGCAGTATTTTGGAGCAATAAAAACCACTGGAAATGGGCAACACAACCCAATCGTCGTGAAAAGGCATCATTTTTGAAAGAAAACATTTTACCAATGGAAGAAAGCGGACATTTAAAGTTCACATCACTTCCTGAAAATGATATGTTGAAGAATTCAGAATTAGGCTTTGATATATTTTTTGCTAATGGACATACCGAAAAACAAATGATACCAATGATTCAGTATAACAATAAAACCATTTGTTTTATGGCAGATTTATTACCAACAGTAGGTCATTTACCTATACCTTTTGTAATGGGGTATGATACACGACCGCTATTGACTTTAGATGAAAAAGAAAAATTTCTTAACCTTGCAGCGGATAACAATTATTATCTATTTTTAGAGCACGATGCTCACAACGAAATAATAACAGTTAAACACACCGAAAAAGGTGTGAGACTCAAAGACACATATACTACAAACGCTATTTTTAATTAATCCTAACATGAAACGAGCATGTTAAACGTTATATCTTACAAGAAAATGATTAATAGCGAACAACACGTGACCATTAAAAAATAATAAATATAAACACATGAAATACACATTTAAACCATTATTATATTCATTTTTTATTTCTGCAATTCTTTTGAGTTGTGGCGCAACAACAGGTGTACTATCAACACCCTTAGAAAATATAGACACATCACCTCTTAAAGAATCTGACCTTACCGAAACTGAGAAAAATTCTTGGTCACATTTGGATTTAGCAAAAGACACCATTCCAGGAATGAGTGTTGATAAGGCTTACAAAGACATTATAAAAAACAAAAAAGGCCAAACGGTAATAGTAGCAGTTATCGATTCTGGTACAGATATAGACCATGAAGATCTAGATGGTGTGATTTGGACAAATAAAAACGAGGTTCCAAATAATGGAAAAGACGATGACAACAATGGTTATATCGATGATATCCATGGTTGGAATTTTGTTGGAGACGGTTATAACGAGCAATTAGAGTTTGTTAGAATTTTAGCTTCAGGAGATAAATCTAATCCAAGATATACTGAGGCTGAAGCTGAATACAATAGCGAATATCAAAAGTACTCGGGATATAAGGCCCAATACGATCAAATTTATGAAGCGGTTGCCTCTGCGGATGAGACTTTCGCGAAACACTTTGGTAAATCTGATTACACAAAAAAAGAAGTGCTTGCTATAAAATCAGAAGATGAAGCCTTAGGAAAAGCCAAGCAAGTTGCCCAGTTTATTTACGGTAACGGTATGGAGTCTATGGCTGATGCTAAAAAAGATATATCTGAGGGTATCATAGATATTAACGATCGCCTTAACTACAACCTTAATAAAGACTTTAGTGGTCGAAAAACAGGAGACAATCCAAATGATTTAAACGATAAGCCTGGTTATGGAAATAATAACCCAAGGCCATCAAAAAAGACTGAAAGTCACGGGACACATGTCACTGGGATTATAGCTGCAGAACGTAATAACGGAAAAGGAATGAATGGTGTGGCAAATAATGTAAAAATTATGTCGATTCGTTCAACACCAAATGGTGACGAATATGATAAAGATGTCGCGTTAGCTATTCGTTATGCTGTAGATAATGGTGCAAAAGTTATTAACGCCAGTTTTGGGAAATCGTACTCACCTCACAGTGATTGGGTAAGAAATGCTATAAAGTATGCTGCCGAAAAGGATGTGCTTTTTGTGCATGCTGCAGGAAATGATAGTAAAGATATAGACACCGCTAAAAACTTCCCTAACGATGCTGTTGGCACTGGTCCTGAAGTTGCAGATAATTTTATAACTGTTGGATCACTAACTCATAATTACGGATCAAATATGGTCTCTGGTTTCTCTAACTACGGAAAAGTAAATGTTGATGTATTTGCTCCTGGAAGTGAAATATATTCTACAACTCCAGAAAACGAATATGAATTAAAAGGCGGCACATCTATGGCCGCACCAAATGTCGCTGGAGTTGCAGCGTTGATTCGTTCGCAATATCCAAGTCTTACAGCTGTTCAAGTAAAAAAAATCCTTATGGATTCAGGTTTACCGATCAAAGCAAAAGTAACCGTTGGAGAAAATAAAGACGTAAAAACGCTTTCTGAAATATCTACATCTGGAAGAATCGTTAACGCCTACAATGCCTTGATTATGGCCTCACAAATAGCAAATTCGAAATAATTCTGAAGTAAAATAAAAATTATGAAATTTAAAATTAGTTCAATACTAGTGGTGTGTATTGCATTGTTTTCTTCGGAAATTCATGCTCAACAGGCTAAAATGGTTTATAAAACAGACACCTATTGGCAACAGCAAGCTGATTATACAATGGATATTGATATGGATGTAAAAACCTATCAATTTAAAGGAAAGCAAACCATTAAATACACCAATAACTCACCAGATGCTTTAGATAAAGTATTTTATCATTTGTATTTTAATGCCTTTCAACCAGGTAGTGAAATGGATGTAAGAGCTCAAAACATCAAAGCTCCAGATCGACGATTTGCTCCCAATATTGGAACCCGAGAAAATCCAATTTATGAAAGTAGAATTGCTAAATTAAAACCTGATGAAATTGGCTATATCAAAATTAAATCGCTCAAACAAAACGGAGGGAAATTGCAATATGATATTACAGGAACTATTGCAAAAGTAGCTCTTAATACACCTATTCAACCTGGTGAAACTGTAGAATTTGATATGGAATTTGATGGTCAAGTGCCTATCCAAATTCGTCGTTCTGGGCGTAATAATATAGAAGGTGTTGCGCTTTCCATGGCACAGTGGTATCCTAAATTAGCAGAATATGACGATGAAGGCTGGCACGCTTACTCTTATATTGCCAGAGAATTTCATGGTGTTTGGGGAAATTATGATGTGAAAATCACTATTGATAAAGACTATACAATTGGAGGAACTGGTTACTTACAGAATGCCGATGAAATCGGTCATGGTTATACCGCTAAAGAAGTAAAAAAAAGAGGTAAAAAACTAACTTGGCATTTTTTCGCTCCTAATGTCCATGACTTTACTTGGGCGGCAGACCCAGAATATACCCACGATACTTTACAAGTTCCTGATGGACCAATGCTCCATTTTTTTTATAAAAATACAATGCCAGAAGAGAAGTTAGCTAATTGGAGAAAGCTTCAGCCATATGCGGCTCAATTGATGACTTACTATAGTGACTTAGTTGGTAAATATCCGTACAAACAGTATTCTATTATTCAAGGTGGTGATGGTGGTATGGAGTATGGAATGTGTACATTAGTTTTGGGTGAAGGCACATTTGATGGATTATTTAAAGGCACTATATCCCATGAAATGGCACACACATGGTTTCAATTTTTACTAGCGAATAATGAAGCAAAACATGAATGGATGGATGAAGGTTTTGCGACATACATTGAATACAAAGCCACGAACTATATGTTTGATAAAGGCATGTCTAACCCATGGGAAAGACCTTATTTAGCCTATTCCTTTTTAGCTAATTCTGGAGAAGAACAGCCTATGACAACCTTTGCAGATAAGTATGATTATAATCGTTTATACTCTATAGCCGCATACTATAAGGGTTGTGTATTCATGTCTCAATTAGGTTATGTAATTGGCCAGGATAACTTAAACAAAACTTTAAAAAGATATTTTAACGAATGGGTTTTTAAACATCCAAAACCTATTGATTTTATTAGAGTTGCGGAAAAAGTGTCTGGCTTAGAACTCGATTGGTACCTTACAAGTTTTGCCCAAACAACAGATGTTATCGATTATGGTGTAAAAAATGTAGAAGGCAAAAACATAACTCTAGAGCGAATAGGCCTAATGCCAATGCCTATAGATCTTACGGTAACGTATACAGATGGTTCTACTGAGGATTTCCACATCCCTTTGCGCCAAATGCTTGGCGCGAAAGAAACAACAGCAACGGTCAAGAACGATTGGGCTTGGGCATTTCCAACCTATACCTTAGAAACTACTAAAGATGTAAAATCTGTACAAATCGACCCTAAAGGCATGATGGCAGATGTAAAGTCAGATAATAATGTGTATCCTGTTTCAGAATAGAAAATAAAATAGAATTCTAAAAAGCCTCAACAAAACGATGGGGCTTTTATTTTTACTCTACCTAAGAGATTTCTTATATAATATGTGATATTTTAGCACGAAACACCAAACCATGAAAAACATTACTTTAGTATTTTTTGCCTTACTTATTTCGTCTATAAGTCTATCTCAAACTCAAGTTACAAATTACTTTAACCCAAATATTGATAAAGACTCTAATCCTAGAGATTTTATTGAATTTGATAGTAAATTATTTTTTGTTGCAAAAAACGATAGTTATGGTTCTGAGATTTGGTACAAAGATAATCCTAATGGTCAAGCAACGTTGTTGAAAGATATAAATCTAGGTCCAGCTGACAGTATTACTAACTTAATGACGTATAACACAGCTGATGGAAGCTTTGATAAATTTTTTACTATTCTTAATGGGTATTTGTATTTTGTTGCTAATGACGGACTATCAAGTGGTGAAATATGGAGAACAGACGGAACTTCTGTTGGTACCGAAAAAGTAACAACATTTTTGGATTTTAAAATTGATAATTTAACAACGGCCAATAATTCTATATTTTTTACTATTAATAAAACCCCTCAATTACTTGATTTATGGAAGTCTGATGGTACAAATTCAGGCACTGTACTTGTAAAAGAGAATTTTAATACATCTGGTACTCGAACCCTTGACACAAAAGAAGTGAATAATTTATTTATTTTTAGTCTTGCAAGTTCTGGCAGTAGTGATTTTGAAATATGGAGCAGTGACGGGACCGAAGAAGGTACGGTCATGCTAATAGATGAACTTAACGGAATTAGTGGTTTAGCTAACATTCAAAGGGGTGAGTTTTCACATTTTATTAAGCACGATAATCTACTCTACTTTGTTGTAAATTATTTTAATGGCTTTGATAATGTAAATGGAACTATCAAAACTGATGGAACTCCTCAGAACACAGAAGTAATTAATGAGCTTTTTGAAATAAATACGTTTGGAGAATTTGTTAATTATGGCGATGTCATTCAAATAAACGATAAAATCTACTTTTCATTTTTTAGATTAAATACGAATCACCTATTCATTTGGGAATATGATCCTTTAAATGACTCAGAGCAAATTATTTACGATGAAGATGTGAACTTTTATTTTATGTGTTCAAATTTAGTATTTGATGGCATTGATTCTCTAGTATTTACTGGTCCTGGAACAAATGATAATACTAGCCTTCTAAAGCTCAACATAGTAGATTACAATGTGTCTCAAATAAAAGAATTGCTCCCAGACGTGATATCAACCAATTTTAATTTCTCATATTATCCAAACTCGATTAAAAAATTAAATTCAAACACCTTTTTTTTAAATCAGGTTATACAAGCTAATAGTGGAGCGGGATCAAAATCGAGTTGGATAACCGCTCTTACAGAGCCCACAACAACTAATGTTAACAGTCTAGGTGATATAATCGATCAAACAATTATTTATAACAACAAGATATATTTCAATAAAGATACTGAAGAAACAGGAAAAGAATTGTGGGTAAGTGATGGTACAAATCAAAATACAAATCTGTCTGATAATATAAATCCATTTCGAACAGGCATGGAACCTTATGCAACATCATATCCTAAAACAAAAAATTTAGAAACAGTCTCAGATTACATAATTAGTTCTGGTTTTGATGCGGTTAATGGAGAAGAACCAAGGGCCTATAATTTTTTAACCGACTCTAATACACTCTTAGCAGATATCAATATTGGGGTATATAATTCTTTTCCAGGAAATATAACTGGTTTTTATGAATTTAATCAATTCGTGTTTTTCCCTGCTCAATCTGGTACTTCTGAAGGTTATAATCTCATGAAAACAAATGGTTTAGAAATGGGTACATCAAATATTCCTGGTTTTCCTTCTGGCTACGTTAGTCAGATAGCAAACTTTACAAGTTTTAATAATAATTTATTTTTTTCAGCAAGAAGTCCTAATGGGATAGATTTATACACTACTGATGGAGACATAATAACATCCGTAAGAAACTTTGGTACGCTAGGGAATATATTTGAAATTACTATACTAAACGAAAGTCTGTTCTTGAGAGTTCCTTTATCAACAGGTGTTGAATTATGGGTGAGTGATGGCAATACTAATGGAACAAATTTAATTAAGACATTTTCAACATGCAAATTTTTGACACCTGTAGGCGATAAACTATTCTTTAGCGCCAACGACGGATCTTCAGTATCGCAAGATTTTAATAAAGGAGGAGAATTATGGAAATCAGACGGAACAATAAATGGTACTGAAATAGTTAAAGATATTGGAGACGGTTATCTTTCTTATCCCCAAGATTTAACACAATTAGGGAATAATCTTATATTTTCTGCACGAACTGAGGCCCTTGGAAGAGAATGGTATATTTCAGATGGGACTGAAAACGGGACGGTCCTTTTAAAAGATATTAACCTTGGTTCTAATAGTTCGTCAATGTTAACTCAACCATTTAGCATCTCAAATACAATCAACCTGAACAACGAGGTTTTCTTTACTGCCTCAAATGGAACTGAAGGAAAAGAACTTTGGAAAACTGATGGAACCGAAAACGGAACAGTTCTTTTAAAAGATATAAATCCTGGCTCATTTAGTTCTAACCCTCAAAATTTTGTTCGTATTGATAACGTAGTTTATTTTCAGGCTTCAACGGCTAATGAGGGTACTGAATTATGGAAAACTGATGGCACAACAGAAGGCACTGTGCTCGTAACCGATAATATAAATATTGGCGCATTGGGTTCTGTGCCTTTAGATATGATTAAACTAGGAGACGACCTTTTCTTTACAGCAACAACACCTTCAGATGGAAGACAATTATGGCGAATTGAAAATGAAACACTAAACGTAGATGACGTAGAAATTTCCAATCAATCAATACTGTTTCCAAACCCTACATCTTCAGTTCTAAATATAAAATCTGAATCTAGTGTTTCTGTCTTAAATGTATATGATATTAACGGAAGACTAGTTAAATCCTATCAAACAATTATAAATAACCAGATTGATACTTCTGAATTAAATTCAGGGATATATTTCGTTCAATATACAGTCGACGGTATAATCTCAACAGAAAAGGTTATTAAAAGGTAATCGGTTATTACTCATAAAAACAAAAAGCCATAACGTAAAGTTGTGGCTTTTTTAATACCAAGATTCACTTTTGTAGCTTTCGGTTTTTGAATTGCGTTCTCTATTGTAAAGTAACATATGGTTAGCGCTCACTTGTTTGTTTCTATAGCCCAACAAATGAAAAATAGCCTTAGTGAAAATTTTAGCAACTTTTAAATTAACCCTCAGTCCTTCTTTCTTTGAATTTATCCATGCTATTCCTGGGAATAATACCAATACCCCATCAAACTTTAAATGTCGTAATGACGCAGAGAGGCTTAAAAAGAATGGATTTATAGGTTTAATAATAAAATACCCCTCTGCGCCTTTGTTTTGATATAGTGGCATAAACAATCTTGCGTTGTGAGTAGATTTAATTTCTTTTAAATTGCTTGTTGCTAGAATTATTCCTTTATCAATACTTTGAAAGCTTTGAAAGCCCTCTTTCATCTTAAACATGTCATTCTCTCTAATCTGATGCAAATAAACAACCTCAAAAATCTTGGATAGCGCATTAGCATTTGATTTTAATATAGTATAGTGTGCCTTAAAACCGATAACCAGTTCTTTACTCATGATTTTTGTATAAACCAATGCCAAATAAATAAACGATTTACAATTATCAATCGCTTCTATTTCGTCATGTTGTCCAGACTCAAAGCCCAACGAGACGTATCCTAATTCGTTGATGTAACTCAGTAAAGGGCCATTTAAATATTCCTCAATTCCTAGAACAATTGGTACTGGAAATAATTTTGAAAATTTTCTATTTATGATAGCATCATTTATTGTAATAAACGGCAAAGTTTCACTCGATGTCGTGTGAAAATCGATAAAATAAAAGGGCCCAGAATTCGACTTGAGAATTTGTTTCAAAAGTCGAAACAACTCTAATTGTTCTCTTTCTTCAATAGTGTAATTATCCTTAAATAATAAGTCTTCCAATTGCTCTCTGGTCCAAAGCCTGTTTAAGTCTTGATCTATATAGCGTTGATTAATTTTTAAAGCTGAAAGGTTACCGCTAATTCCATAAACAGTTCCATTAATCGTTTTGGGATTTAGGTTTTTAAGAACTGCTTCCAGTGCAAAAACACCAGCTGTTTCATTACCATGAATACCAGCAAAAAAAACCATGGTTGGTCCCTCTTGATGACCTTTTGTTTTAGCTATTATTCTTTCAACAACTATTGTTTTATCGATAGCTTTACTGTAAACTTTCGTCATAGGTTCTGAAAATCGTTCGAGGTTAGTATGCCAATTAATTTCCTTCCTTTTACAACAGGAAGACAATGAATATTATTCGTTTTCATTAATTGCTTGGCTTCGACTATTGATTTTTCCTTTGTTATAGTGATAAGTTCATCCTTCATGAAATTTTGAACAGAATTTGTGCTTTCTTCAATTTCATCAATATGAGTTTTAATTTCTTCCCAGCTCAGTAAGCCAATCAGATCTTTTTTGTTATTTATAACTGGCACATGATGGATATTTTTCCACTTCATAATATTAATAACAAGTTCTAAGCTGTCTTTTTTTCCGACAGAAAAAATATCGGTATTCATAACATGAACAACCTTTTTATCTATATCAAATGTGGTATGTGCTTCTTCATCTAAAACTTCCCAAGTAGAGACCGGATAATCGTGTTCTTGTTTTAAATACATATTTGCTGTTAAAACCTGTAATGCTTCTAAAGGTTTTTTGCGTTTTAGTAAGTTTCTATAACTTTTTTTAAGCCATTGAGAGCCATTATGAATGTTAACTCTATTTTCTATTACAGTCAAGTAATTCTCAGCATCTCTTGGTGTAATTCTCATTTTATAAAGCCCCCTGTATGCCATTGGAAGTAATTCATCTAAAATTAAACGCTCACTAGAAATGGTTTTCCCTTTCCAATTAAACTGAGCAGTCATTCCATATCTGGCAGCTGTGAAAAAGTTAGATTTTGCGTCTTTAAAATCCATGGTTTCATGGATGTTGTCTTCAGATTTTGGTCTGCCAACCATAACGCCAACCCAAAACATCATATTCGCAATTTCATCTTTCATGGTTGGACCAGATGGAATATATCTGTTTTCAATTCTTAAGTGCGGTTTTCCATCCCCAACGCCATAGCAAAGGCGATTCCACCTGTAAACGGTTCCGTTGTGAAGGCATAAAGCTTTTAGTTTTGGAGTGTCCCCATTTTGTAGCATCTCTAGACTGTCTTTTTCAAATTCAGCAGTAACTAGGCTTCTAAATCTAGAAATATTATCTTTAAAAATATCTGAAATACTTCCTGTTTCCCAATGGTTACCAAAACTAACTCTTGATTGTTTTTCGTTGAGTAAAAACGAATTTGCTCTGGTGTCTACGCTTTGTGTAAATAATGCTATTCGTGTCTCGCTCCAGAGTTCTTTTCCGAAGAGTAAAGGCGAATTTGCACACACACTTAAAATTGGACCAGAAATGGCTTGAGCCCAGTTATAACTTTTTATAAAATCATCTGGGTTAATCTGCAAATGTGCTTGAAAACTAGTGTTACAACCTTCTAACATCACCGAGTCATGTAATAAGTTCAACTCGTCTACTCCTTTGATGTGAATATTGAAATCTTGTTTTCTTGATGCTTTTATAGCTTCATTAAGTACATAATACCGTTGAATAGGTGTCATGTTATCAATACTAATGTGTTTGAGTGATAACGTTGGTAAAATACCTGTGAGGGCTATTTTTGTGTTGTGTTTTTCGGCTTCTGTTTTAGCTTTAGCGAGTAAGTCTTTGAGCTGTTGGTGAAGTTTAGAAAAGCAATCGTCTTTAAGTTCAAAAGGGTCTAGGTTAATCTCAAGGTTGTAGTTTCCTATTTCTGTAGTAAAATGATC
The DNA here is from genome assembly GCF_036960315.1 of Psychroserpens sp. Taxonomy (NCBI): domain Bacteria; kingdom Pseudomonadati; phylum Bacteroidota; class Flavobacteriia; order Flavobacteriales; family Flavobacteriaceae; genus Psychroserpens; species Psychroserpens sp. Next base: position 216,317 of record NZ_JBALVR010000005.1, read on the forward strand.
ATCATCAATAGCTTTTAAAATATCGAGAGCATTATTATTAGGTAAAAACTCATCATTTACGAGACAAAACTCCTGCTCTGCTCCAATACGAATTGGAGCTTTTTCTATCATATTTTTATCAATCATATACTCTAAAGCTTCAATATCTTTAGTTAAGTGATGTATATAATTTGCTTTATCTTTTTTTTTTGAAAGTTGCGTAACATTAAGATTTCCCATAAAAAACGGTATAAATAATATTAAAGTTACTTCATATTTTAGGCTTAAAATATGATTTAAGTCATGGTAGAATTTTTTAATTAGCTTGTTTCGGTAATTGTGTCCAAAGCTAGATCCATGGTAATTTATGTTTCGATTTCATTTTAAAGATAAATAGTACTTAATAATACCACAAATGTTTGATTTTTAATTAATTTTATAGTCTTTATATTATGGAACAGATAGATCAAAAAATAACCACAATTATTAATCACTTCAATCTTAACAATTACGCGTTTTCAAAACGCATTGGAGTGACAGGAACAACCATAGACAGCATTGTTAATGGGAGACCACAGCCAGACGGTTCAAGAAAAAAAACAAAACCTGGTTATGATGTGCTTTCAGCAATTATTGATGAATTTGACATTAACCCCGATTATCTCTTCGGAAAAAGTGCTGTGTTATTAAAATCTAAAGCTTCTAAAACTCCAACATATTCTGGAATGCCAAAAGTAGTGTCAACCACACCTGATGGTAAAGAAAATGTGGTGTATGTTGCTTCAAAAGCAAGAGCTGGATACTTAGATGGTTATGGAGATGCTGAGTTTATTGAAAGCTTACCTGTTTTTAAAATGCCACAATTAACCAATGGTACCTTTCGATGCTTTGAAGTTCAAGGCAACTCAATGCTAAAGACTTTTTACGATGGTGATATGGTTTTTGGAAAATTTGTGGAGAGCTTTAATGACATTAAAGATGGTCGTGTATATGTTATTGTTAGCAAAAATGATGGTATTGTTTTAAAACGCGTTTATAATCTCACGAAAGATCAAGGGTTTCTCAACTTAAAAAGTGACAATACTGATGGTAACTACCCAAACTTTAACATCAAATCTGAAGACGTCGTTGAAATTTGGTATGTCACTATGTACGCTTCAAAACAAATGCCAGAACCTCTTGATGTTAATGATAAGCTTAATGATTTAGAGGTTAAGATAAAAAGTCTAGAGCAACTCGTCTCAAACAAATAAAACATTAGATGTCGTTTTCCTATCCTAAAAAAGAAAAGCTGAAAAGCCAAAAACTGATTGAGAAGCTGTTTTCCGAAGGAAAATCAATTGCCGTATACCCTTTGCGTGTTGTGTATTTAAAAACTGACTTTGAAGACAACGTTCAATTTAAAACTGGAGTTTCGGTTAGTAAGCGTCATTTTAAAAAAGCAGTTGACAGAAACCGAATCAAACGCCTACTTAGAGAAGCTTACCGACTTCATAAAACCACATATTTTAACAACATTTCCTCTTGTTATGCGTTAATGATTTTGTACATTGGTAAGGATGGAACGGATTTTGATTCCATAGAAATAAAAATGAAGCAACTTTTAGACACTTTCTCTAAAAAAGTGTCCAACGATAAATAAAAAACCTAATGCGAAAACTACTACAAAAACGCATACTAATTCCGCTATTGGCATTGACCATATTTTTTAGCGGAACTGCTTTTAAAAACGACTTCTTTGAAATTGCTAAACAGATAGAAATTTTTACGACGCTTTTTAAAGAACTCAACATGAATTATGTTGACGAAACAAATCCTGGAGATTTGATGGATACCGCTATTAAAAGCATGCTTAAAGATTTAGATCCATACACGAACTACTATAACGAACAAGACGTAGAGGCCTCTAGAATCAATAATGCTGGAGATTATACAGGAATTGGTGCTAATGTTTTAACTTTAAAAGATAAGTTAGTTATTGTTGAGCCCTATAAAGATTATGCGGCAGACAAAGCTGGATTAAAAGCTGGCGATGAGATTATAAAAGTAGATAATGTCGTTGTTGCTAATTTTAAAGATGACGCTGGAAACTTATTGCAAGGTGCGGCGGGGACATCAGTAAATGTAACGTATGTAAGACAAGGAAAAACCGAAACCACAACCATAAAAAGAGAAGCAGTAGATATTCACGCAGTGCCCCATTATTCTATGGTAAATGAAACTGTGGGATACATTGTTCTTCGGAAATTTAACGCGAAAACCTCATCTGAAACGATAAGCGCGCTTCGTGCTTTAAAAAATCAAGGTGCAAAAAAACTGATTTTAGATCTTCGAGGAAACCCAGGAGGATTACTAAGAGAAGCGGTTAATGTGACGAACATTTTTGTGCCTAAAAATCAGTTGGTAGTGACCACAAAGTCTAAGGTGAAAAAATATAATAAAACCTATTATACATCCAAAGATCCAATAGATACTGAAATCCCTTTAGTGGTTTTAATTGATGGTTCAAGTGCTTCGGCAAGTGAAATTGTATCTGGTGCATTACAAGATCTAGATCGTGCAGTTGTGATTGGAGCGCGTAGTTTTGGAAAAGGATTGGTACAGCGGCCTAAGAAACTCACCTACGGAACACAAATGAAAATTACGATTTCAAGATATTATACACCTTCGGGACGTTGTATTCAGGCCTTGGATTATTGGAATCGTGACGAAAACGGAAAAGCAACGCGTGTAAAACAAGAAAACTATAACGCCTTTAAAACTAAAAAAGGGAGAACTGTTTATGACGGAGGAGGGGTTCAACCAGATTTAGAATTGGATGCAACTAAATTGAGTCCGATTACTAAAGCTATTATTAATGACAACTTGATTTTTAAATATGGAACTGAATATTATTATAACCGTACTGCTCCATCTGCTCTAGAAGGTTTTGCCCTTCCTGAAAGTGAATTTAATAACTTTAAAAGTTTCCTTCAAGCTAATAATTTTAGCTATGAGACTCAAACGGAAAAAGCGTTTGCTAATGCGCTTTCAGTTGCTGAAGAGGAACAGATTAGCAATGCTATAAATAAAGATTATTCTGATTTAATTTCAGCATTAGACCGCTATAAAAATAAAGCGATTGACGACAACAAAACTCAGATACTATCTTTGCTTTCTGACGAAATCGTAAAGCGTTATTTTTATCGTGAAGGCTTGTACACCTATTATGTAGCTAGTAATTATGAAATTCAGAAAGGTGTAGAAATATTAAAAAACCCATCTAATTATCAGGGTTATTTAGATTGAAAATGGTATAAGTTTGACCAAAACAATTAATATATCTATATTTAATTATTGATTTAGGTATTAAAATGAAACAGATACTGCTCATATCACTATTGTTTTCTCAGCTTTTGTTAGCTCAAAAGCCGGTGACTCATGAAGTATATTTTGAGACAGATCAATACGAAATTCCTCCCACTGAACATTATAGATTGCTACTGTTTTTATCTGAAATAGAAGTGCTAGATATTCAAAAAGTATCTATTTATGGTTTTACAGATGATAGAGGAAGTAATTCATACAACTTAGTTTTATCACAAAACAGAGCTAATTCTATAAAAACAATTTTTTCTAATAATGAATTTGACGAATCTATCATCACTAATGTTGATGGAAAAGGAGAAGTGCTTCTCAAGTTAGTTAAAGAAGAGGATATTCATAAAATCAGAGGACTCAATCGAAAAGTTGAGATTATTGTTCAGCCATATAGTCCTCCACGAATTCAAAAAGTTGTGGAAGAAAAACCTAAGGTTGAAGATATTATAAAAGGAACCTTAAAAACAGGCGATAAATTTACACTAGACAATATTCTTTTTAAAACAGGATATAGTAAATTATTAGCAGAATCAAAACCAACACTCGAAAGTCTTGCTAAAGCATTATTAGAACGGAAAGATATTTATTTTACCATTCAAGGTCATGTGTGCTGCACACAAAATAGTAGAGATGCAATTGATCGTAAAACAAAAAAACGTAATCTTTCTGTAGCTAGAGCAAAATTCATCTATGATTATCTAGCAAAAAAAGGGGTAAGTACCAGGCGAATGAAATACGTTGGTATGCGCAGGAAGTTTCCCTTAGGTGGTGAACCAAAATTTGATCGTCGTGTAGAGGTTTTAGTGACTTATGTTGGTAAAAATAATTAATACCAAATAAATTTTATTTGGTATACTTTCTAATCATTCCAATATGCGGAATCCCATCTTCTAGGTACCCCTCTCCTACTTCAAAAAATTCTAGATTATTATAAAAACGTTTTAAATAGGTCTGTGCTGAAACTTTAATTATTGTCACATTAAAGTTCTCTTTTATAGCTTCAATGGAGGCATTCATAATATCATAACCGTATTTATGTTGACGTTCGTTTTGGTCAACCACTACTCTACCAATACTAGCATATTCAAAATAATCACCGGGTTTAAAAACTCGTGTGTAAGCGACGACTTTATTGTTTTTATAACCTATAATATGAAGGGCTTTTTGATCTTTTCCATCCATATCTTGATATACACAATCTTGCTCAACGACAAACACTTCACTTCTCAGCTGAAGGACATCATATAGTTCTTGTGTGCTAAACTCTTGAAAAGTTTTTGCTTTTATTTCTAACATAGTTTCTAGTTTATCAATCTTGTACAATAACCTGTTTATCACCACACTTTCCAAATTCGGGTTGAATATTCACATGATTGATTCCGAAGTTATGAAATACTAATTCCTCAACCTCATGTAAAATGATATCAAATTCTGATAAACTAATATCATTATTAAAATCAATATGTGCTTCTAAATGAATTTCATCTTCATTTAACTGCCAAATATGAACATGATGTACATTCTTAATAGCAGCTAATTGCTGAATATCTTGAACTATATCTTTCACTTGAATGGTATCTGGCGTAAATAACATCAGTACTTTAACCGAATCTTTTAGTAAATCATAACCCATAAAAATCAAGTACAAAGCAATAATTAGTGTTAGCAAGCTGTCTACCCAAAACACCTCGTAATACTTCATTAATAAACCACCAATCAATACAGCTACACTTGCCATCATATCGGTCATTAAATGGAGATAAGCACTTTTCATATTCATATTAGCTTCAGCATCTTTTTTGAGTAATAAGACGCTAAATCCATTTCCTAAAATAGCCACAATTGATAACCAAATAACTAGGTTAGTTTCTATTTCTTGCGTATTCTGAAAGCGTTCTATAGCTTCAATAATCAATAAAATAGCGACTATAATAAGTGTTGAGGCATTAATAAAAGCAGCTAAAATTTCAGCACGTTTATAACCGAATGTTTTTTGAAGAGAGGCTTTTCGTTTGGAAATTTTATTAGCAATATAGCTCACAACAAGGGAGATGACATCACTAAAATTATGAAGCGCATCACTTAATAAGGATAAACTTCCAGAAAGCAATCCTCCAATAACTTGAGCAACAGTTATGATTATATTTAAAATAATAGAAATAATCAGGTTTCTACCTTTTAAATCGTCATGAGAATGATTATGATTATGAGAATGCCCCATTTAACACGATACCGGAATTTTATCTACGCGATTTTGATGACGACCACCTTCAAATTCGGTAGTTAAAAATGTGTCCACAATTTGTATCGCTTGTTGTAGTGCTGTAAAACGAGCTGGAATACAACAAATATTTGCATTATTATGTTGTCGTGTGAGTTCAGTAATTTCTTTGGTCCAACAAATACCAGCTCTAATTTTTTGGTGTTTGTTTGCGGTCATCGCTACACCATTCGCACTTCCGCAGATTAAAATCCCAAAATCCACTTTTTTATCAGCAACATCAGTAGCAACAGGGTGTACATAATCTGGATAATCAACACTGTCGTTTGCATTTGTTCCGTAGTTATTAACAGTATATCCCTTCGTTTCTAAATGTGCTACAATAGCTTGTTTATACTCGGTTCCTGCGTGATCGTTACCTATTGAAATAGTCATAATATGAGGTGTTGTTTAAAACCCTAAAGTTAATAATTGCTTATAAATAATACGAAGGATAAAACATATAGTTATTCATAATATTTAAGTTTGATAGAAAGGTGTGGTTCTTCGGAAATAGGTAGTGTTAACATCTTATAGGTTTTCTATTCATTACTTGTTCATATCTTCTCTTAAGTATTTAAAACTTTTATTAGGTTTATCTGGTAATTTTTACAAACCAAAATTTAAATGAGACCACCTAAAAAGTTAGTCGTTTTTTGTAGTGAAGTTATCAGCATACATAGACTAAGATACCAACAGGAATTTTAGAAATACTTATTAAATTTTAGTTGTCAACATAGGTTATCAACAGCTGTTAATAGTTTTATAAGTTTCGTTTAAAATGAGCACTTTAAAAATAAATATGATGTTAACTACCTATTCATCGAATTGTATAAGTCACTAATCAAAACAAAAGTCAAAAAAGTTATAGACGCTATTAACAGACTATAATAACCACCATTTTATTTTTTAAATTTTAAAAGAAAAATGATAATATGAATATATATGTTGATAAGTGTGAAAATGAAATTTAAAAATAGATTTGTTTTATCTTTGTAAGAAAATATAACAGCTATGAGAAAATGTATATTACTATTTATTTTACTTCCTTTTTTGGGATTATGTCAAGTGCAAATTGGATCAACTATTTATGGCTTTTCAGAAAATGACCGTCTTGGTGAAAGCGTATCTATTTCAGGTGATGGAAATACCTTTGCTGTAGGAGAATTTAATAGTGATATTAATAGTGATAGAACAGGACGAGTGTTGGTATACCAGAAGCAATCTGGAGATTGGGTCCAATTAGGAAATGATATTGATGGAGGTGAATCTTCGAGAATTGGTGGTAGTATTTCTTTATCTTCTAATGGTAATCGTATTGCAATATATGATTTTTCAACTGATGGTATAGCTGGATTTAATGTAGGAAGCACAAAAGTTTTTGAGTTTCAAGCAAATATTTGGGTACAAATTGGTCAAACAATAGAAGGAGAAGGACAGCAAGATTCTACAACAAGTAATTCAAACTTAAGTATTTCATCAGATGGAAGCATTCTAGCTATAGGAACACCTCAAAATGATGGAGGAGGTGTTAATTCTGGACATGTTAGAGTTTTTAACTATGATTCTAGTACTAGTCAATGGTTGCAAATTGGTGATGATATTGATGGCGAAGATCAGAATAATGGTTTTGGTGTAAGTGTTGATTTATCATCTAATGGTCAACGAATTGTAATAGGAGCTCCTGTTCATTTTAATGCTTTTAGTACTCCTGGACATGTAAGAGTTTTTGAATATCAAGGAGGTAGTTGGGTACAAATTGGTGATGAGATTGAAGGAGAAGGTAATTTTGATTTATTTGGTAGAGATGTTAATATATCTTCAAACGGTAATATAATTGCTGTTGGAGCAAGAGATAATGATGGAAATGGCCAGTCTTCTGGACATGTTAGAATTTATGAGTATCAAGTTAATGATTGGATTCAACTAGGAAATGATATTGATGGAGAAGGTGCGCTTAATGGTTCAGGAGAGAACTTAAGTTTATCGTCAGATGGAACTGTTGTTGCTGTAGGGTCTATATTTAACGATGTTAATGGTTTTAGAACTGGGCATGTTAGAGTTTTTAAATATAGTTCTACAGATTGGACTCAAGTTGGAATCGATATAGATGGTGAAGCTGAAGGAGATGATTTTAGTTCAGATTTAAGCTTGTCTGCAGATGGAAGTATTGTAGTAGTTGGTGCAAGATTTAATGATGTAAATGGAAGTGATTCTGGGCAAGTGAAAGTTTTTGATTTATCTTCAATATTATCAGTAGAAGATGTAATAATTGAAAATTATAAACTCTACCCAAACCCAACAAAAACTCAATTTACAATTCAAGTTAATCCTTCAGTTGAATTAGAAGAAGTCTCTATTCATAATCTATTAGGTCAAGTGGTTTTAACCTCAAAAGAACACATTGTAAATACGTCTAAATTAGCTTCTGGATCTTACATTGTTGAGGTGATAACTAATCAAGGAAAAGCAACTAAAAAGTTAATTATTGACTAAATAATAACACATATTTAAAACTAAAAAGACCTGTAAATTTTACAGGTCTTTTTTATTCATTTTAAATAGATGAACTATCATTTTGAATACATTATTTCTTAACTTTTCAAAACAGAGTTTCACTAATTAGCTACTATCTATAGTTAATAAATTACTATCTATAAGCTATAACTAACCGACTACACTTTATTTAATAAAACTTTTATAATAAAATGATATTTTAGAATAAGTTTTAAATCACTTATTATGAATCAAAAATTACGTTTACTAGTATTATTAGTATCATCATTAAGTTTTTCGCAAGTACAAATTGGGCAGGATATTAATAGTGAAGCGGCAGGAGATCAATTAGGAAGGAGTGTAAATTTGTCATCAGACGGCAGTATTATGGCTATTGGTGCAAATAGAAATGATGACAATGGAGGTTTGTCTGGTCACGTGCGAATTTATGAAAACCAAAGCGGGACATGGGTACAAATCGGACAGGATATTGATGGTGAAGCTGCAGATGATCAATCAGGATGGAGTGTAAGTTTATCATCAGACGGTAGTATTGTTGCTATTGGTGCCGAGAGAAATGATGGAAATGGAAATGACTCTGGTCACGTACGAATTTATGAAAATCAAAGTGATACCTGGGTGCAAATCGGCCAGGATATTGATGGTGAAGCAGTAGGAGATGAATCGGGAGGAAGTGTAAGTTTATCTTCCGATGGTACTGTGGTTGCAATAGGGGCTCGTGGAAATGATGGAAATGGAACTAGTTCTGGCCATGTAAGAATTTATGAAAATCAAGGCGGCACATGGGTACAAATCGGCCAGGATATTGATGGTGAAGCAGAATCGGATTTATCAGGATTAGGTGTAAGTTTATCATCAACCGGCAGTATTATAGCTATAGGTGCTGGTGGAAATGATGCCAATGGTTCTAATTCAGGGCATGTACGAATATATGAAAACCAAAGTGACACATGGACACAAATCGGGCAGGATATTGATGGTGAAACAGCATTAGATCAATCAGGAACTAGTGTAAGTTTATCATCAGACGGTAGTATTGTTGCTATAGGAGCTAGATTAAATGATGGAAATGGAAATAGCTCTGGTCACGTACGAATTTATGAAATTCAAAGTGATATCTGGGTACAAATAGGCCAGGATATTGATGGTGAAGAAGCGGTGAGTTTTTCAGGATCAGATGTAAGTTTATCATCAGATGGCAGTATTGTTGCTATTGGTGCTCCTAATAATTTAAATACTTCTGTTTCCGGTCACGTACGAATATATGAAAACCAAAGTGATACTTGGGTACAAATAGGAGAGGATATTGATGGTGAAGCAACAGGTGATTTATTAGGGTGGAGTGTGAGTTTATCATCAGACGGTAGTAGTGTTGCTATTAGTGCACGAGGATATAGTTCTTTTTCCGGATTAGCACGAGTTTATGATTTAAGTGCTTTATTGTCTTCAAATGAGTTTGTAGTATCACAATTTAAATTATATCCAAACCCAACAAAAAACCAATTTACCATTCAGCTAGATTCTTCAGTTGAATTAGAAGAAATCTCTATTCATAATCTATTAGGTCAAGTGGTTTTAACCTCAAAAGAACACATTGTAAATACGTCTAAATTAGCTTCTGGATCTTACATTGTTGAGGTGATAACTAATCAAGGAAAAGCAACTAAAAAGTTAATTATTGACTAAATAATAACACATATTTAAAACTAAAAAGACCTGTAAATTTTACAGGTCTTTTTTATTAATTTAACGGTTACGAAACATCATTAAATAATTAAACCGTAGATTTGCAGAAACTTAATATCTTCACTTCTCCTTATATTGAGTTAAAATTTAATAGATTCCTACACTTTTAGGAATAGAATATGATTACAAAATAAATGACAAAACGAAAACACAGGAAACCTTCAAATAACAAGATTTCCAACCTTACAAATACAATTCTAAGTATTTTAAAAAAAGATAGAAACCAAACTTTTAATTATAAACAAATAGCTGCTAAACTTGGTGTTAACGACGCAAGTAGTAGAAATCAAATTATAAAAAAACTTGCCGAACTTAAGGCAAAACAAGAGATTGAAGAAATAGAACGTGGCAAATTTAAAGCCATCATAAATACCGAATACCACATGGGTCGTATAGATATGGCATCCAGAGGTTCTGGATACATCATTTGCGACGATTTTGAAGATGATGTATATATCGCTTCAAATAACATGAACAAAGCCCTTCATGGTGATGAGGTCGAGTTTTATGCATACAAACGTAGAAACCGTGGTAAGCTAGAAGGTGAAGTTACAAATATCATTAAACGTGCTAAAAGCGAGTATGTTGGCGTCATTCAAATTCACCAAAAAAAGAATTTTGCTTTTGTAGTAGTAGATGGTACAAAAATGTACAAAGATATTTTTGTGCCTATCAATAAAATCAATAAAGCTGAAGACGGTGATAAAGTATTAGTATCTCTTGAAGATTGGCCAGAAAAAGCCGATTCCCCAAACGGAAGCGTCCTTAAAGTTCTCGGTAAACCAGGAGAACATAATACCGAAATTCACGCGATACTAGCCGAATACGGTTTACCATTGGAATTTCCACATGAAGTTGAGGACTTCGCTAATAAAATTGATACATCAATCACGAAAGAAGAAATCGCTAAACGTCGTGATATGCGACAAGATTTAACCTTTACGATAGATCCAAAAGATGCTAAAGATTTTGATGATGCCTTATCATTTAAAGTTTTAAATGATGGCTTATATGAAATCGGAATTCATATCGCAGATGTATCTCATTATTTACAAGAAGGAACTATTTTGGATGACGAAGCTTACGAGCGCGCAACCTCAGTGTACTTAGTAGACAGAGTCGTGCCGATGCTTCCTGAAATATTATCAAATGGCGCCTGTTCATTACGACCACATGAAGAAAAGTATACCTTTTCAGCCGTGTTTAAAATGAATGATAAAGCTGAAATTAAAGACCAATGGTTTGGTAGAACTGTGACCTATTCTGATGCACGTTTTGCATACGAAGAAGCGCAAGCAATTATTGAAACCAAAACAAATAATATTCCTAAAGAAGTCTCATTAACTGGAAAACCTTATAAAGCTGATCAAGGGGTTGCAGATGCCGTTTTAAAAATGGACGATCTCGCTAAAATCATGCGTCGTAAACGTATGAGTGCTGGAGCGATTTCATTTGACAAAGTGGAAGTGAAATTCAATTTAGACGAAGAAGCAAATCCAGTAGGTGTCTTCTTTAAAACAAGTAAAGATGCTAATAAACTCATTGAAGAGTTTATGTTATTGGCGAATAGAAAAGTAGGTGAATTTATAGGAAAACAAAAGAGAACGTTTGTATATCGTGTACATGACGAACCCAAAGATGAGAAACTAGCAGCACTTCAAAATGTCGTTGGTCGTTTTGGATATAAACTTGATTTTAAAGACCGAAAAAGCGTGTCTTCATCATTAAATAATTTATTAAAAGACGTTAACGGTAAAAAGGAACAAAATTTGGTCGATACCTTAACGATTCGCACAATGAGTAAGGCCGAATATTCTACCCATAATATTGGTCATTACGGACTAGCGTTTGATTACTACAGTCACTTCACCTCGCCTATTCGTCGTTATCCAGATGTGATGGCACACCGCTTATTACAACATTATTTGGATGGTGAGAAATCAGTAAGCCAAGACGCTTATGAAGATAAATGTAACCATTCTAGTAATATGGAAAATCTAGCGACCAAAGCCGAAAGAGATTCTATTAAATACATGCAAATTCGTTTTATGGAAGATCATAAAAATGAAAACTTTGTCGGTGTGATTTCTGGTGTAACCGATTGGGGAATTTACATCGAAATTATCTCTAATAAATGTGAAGGTATGGTAAGTGTTCGCGATATGAAAGACGATCACTACGTGTTTGATGAAGATCATTATGCTTTAATTGGTAAAAACTCTAAAATCATGTATCAACTTGGTGATGAGGTTGTTGTAAAGGTTAAAAACACCGATTTAGTAAAGAAACATCTCGATTTCACTTTAATAGGAAAACACCTAGAAGATTAATTATTTAGGCGTTACCTAAAGGTCAGGCTGTCCGTTATATCTTTTGGTAAAAAACCAAAAGGATGCCACTGCCATCCTTAACGCAGATCGTTAATTTTCTAATGATTTATAACAAAAAAAAGAAATGAGATACTGAAACACATTCAGTATCTCATAAATTTATGTTTGTAACATTTCAGAATAAATACACACCAATTATAAAAATTAACCGTTATGATTCTAACCACTACAAATTCTATTGAAGGATTTAAAATTACAGATTATAAAGGCATTGTTACAGGTGTTGCTATAAATGAAAAAAAATTAGCAATGAGTTTTAGCATGTCTAAATATTATAAAACCGTACAAGAGGGTATTGATGCAACAAAAGAAACAGCATTTAAAACACTTACTGAAAACGCTAAGAAGGTAGGTGCTAATGCAATTGTGGGCATCAAAGTTGAAATTGAATTAATGGCTAGTAATTACGCTATGGTTTCTGTCACTGGAACTGCGGTTTCTGTGGCTTAAAATTTCAGAATAAAAATAAACTGTAATAATTAACGTTTCATTTCATCTTTAACAGAGAAACAAAACGTAAATACTATAAAACCGATACAAAATGAAAACTTTTTTTGCTATTACATTACTCGTTGTGACTTCAGTATTAACCGCTCAAAATCCTCTAGAAAAAAGAGTTGGTGACTTTAATGAAGTTAAAGTTTATGATTTAATTGCCGTTAATTTAATTAAAGGAGATTCACCTAAAGTAGAAATTACAGGAGACGATATAGAAGACGTAGTCGTGGTTAATAAAGATGGAAAGCTGAAAATTAGAATGAAAACTGATAAGAGTTTTAATGGCGATCATACATTTGTATCTGTATACTACACAAAACTAGATATCATTGACGGTAATGAAGGTGCTTATATCACATCTAACGAACTTATTGAGCAAAGCCAAATTGAATTGAAAGCTCAAGAAGGAGCACATTTAAAAATTGGTTTAGATGTAGACCAGGTGAATATTAGAGCAGTTTCTGGTGGTGTTATTGAGACCGAAGGTAAAGCCATTTCTCAAGACATTACTTTAAATACAGGAGGTATTTATAACGGAAAAATTTTCGAAACTATAAACACATCTGTCAACATAAAAGCTGCTGGAGAAGCTGATATTTTCGCTTCTAAAACGGTTGATGCTAGAGTGACCGCGGGAGGTAATATTAATATATATGGAAACCCTAAAAGCGTCAAAGAAAAAACCACTTTTGGTGGAAGAATCAAGCGCATGAACTAATCTGTTATCTAAACGAGTTAAGTACGCGTCTTTTTTGTTAGCTTTGTAGGAAAGCGTTGTACTTATATGTTTGATGATATTTTAGCAGCTATTCCCTTCGGTATTATCTTGGCCTTCACTATTGGTCCAGTATTTTTTGTACTACTAGAGACTAGTGCTACCAAGGGATTTAAGAGCGCCATAATATTTGATTTGGGTGTTGTTTTTGCTGATGCCGTTTTTATTTTACTAGCATTTTATAGTACCAATAATTTAATCGGTAAAATTAAGGATGATCCTAACTTCTTAATTTTTGGAGGTGTGCTTCTTGCTGTTTATGGCTTTATTTCATTCATTAAAACATCCAAATCATTTCGATCTATTGTAAAAGAATATCATAAGGTAGAGATTCAGAAGAATGCTTATGGTAAACTCTTTATAAAAGGCTTCCTACTGAATTTTATTAATATAGGAGTGCTATTGGGTTGGTTAGGTTTTATCGTTATAGGTAGCTCTATCACAGAATCTGAATATGGTGTTGAAGTTTTTATAGCGACGATGTTAACGGTTTATTTTTTAACAGACTTAGTGAAAATTGCCATTGCAAAACGATTACGAAACCGCCTCACACCAAGACTTATTTTTAAAACGAAAAAGATTGTAGCCTTAGTTATTTTCGGTTTTGGTGTTTTATTATTAGTACAAGGCTTTTTTCCAAAAGGAAAAGAACGTCTTCAAGAAGAAATTGAGCATCGTTTATAAACCATTCCAATCAGATGCCTAAAACAGAATATCGCATATACGTCGTTGAATTATCTAAAAGAGTATTTACTTTAAATCGAAAATTTAGAGAAGCTAATCCACAGTTTAATGGTGTATTAGAATGTCTTTATGTTGGTATGACCAGTAAAACACCTAAAGAACGATTCATTCAACATAAAACGGGTTACCGTAATAAAAAGGGCTATAAGTTATCTTCAAACATTGTAGAAAAATATGGTTCGTATTTGCGTCCAAGCCTATACAATCATATTCCACCTTTACAAACTAGAGCAGAAGCATTAAAAATGGAAGAAACATTAGCATTAGAGCTCAGAAGACAACGCTATGCAGTTTGGTTTAATTAATTTTAAAATAACCGTGTTTTAAAAGTTTTTTATCACGGATTACTAATTTTCACAATCGACCTCACCTTATTTTGTGTTTTTTTAAAATAGAGCACTGGCTATGTGGTAACATCATGTTTTTACTTGGCATTTTACTGTTAAACCTATTATTTATTTTAGACTATTTTGCTGTTAAGAGAAAGTGGATCGAAATTGACACAAAAAAAACCCTCAACATAAGTTGAAGGTTCTTGAGGCGTCGAGCGGATTCGAACCGCTGTACAAGGTTTTGCAGACCTCTGCCTAGCCACTCGGCCACGACGCCAATGTTACCTTTTCAAAAAAGGTGTCTCATTATTTCTAGCGAGTCAGCAAATGTATAAAAAATATGCATTTATCACTATTTACAATTGCTTTTTTCGTCTTTTGGTCATTTTTATTGTCACCCTTTCAACATCACCACCAATAGGCGGATTCAGTTTACTAATGCTAACGGTCGCTTTTTTTACTAAAGTGTCTTCAGTAAATATTCGATTTAAAATGCGTTTTGCAACGGTTTCTAGTAGCTTTGATGGTTTATCCATCTCTTCCTTAATAATCTTATTTAATAACACATAATCAACGGTATCACTAAGATTGTCGGTTTTTGATGAAGCTTTTAAATTAGCTTTCACCTCTAAATCTACACGGTAATCACTACCAATTTTGGTTTCCTCTTTTAAACAACCATGATGTGCAAAAACGCGTAAATTTTCAACTATAATTATTCCCAAAGCCTTCTATTTTAAAACAAAGATAAGACGCAAATATCAATTATACTTCGAATTAATTTTAGATGTTTATTTGATATAATATTTAATAACTTTGCTTATTATTTTAAAATCATGTCTGAAGAAACAAAATCGCTCAATTTTATAGAGCATATTATAGAGGAAGATTTGGCAAACGGTTTATCGAAAGATAAGCTTCGTTTTCGTTTTCCACCTGAACCTAATGGATATTTACACATTGGACACACTAAGGCCATCGGTATTAGTTTTGGTCTTGGAGAAAGATATAATGCGCCAGTAAACCTTCGTTTTGATGATACCAATCCAGCAAAAGAAGAACAAGAATATGTTGATGCTATCAAACGCGATATCGAATGGTTAGGATATGAATGGGCCAACGAGTTGTATTCTTCAGATTATTTTCAAACCCTCCATGATTGGGCTGTTCAGCTCATTAAGGACGGAAAAGCCTATATAGATTCTCAGTCTAGTAAGGCTATGGCAGAGCAAAAGGGAACACCAACACAGCCGGGTGTTGATGGTCCGTATCGGAATAGAAGCATAGAAGAAAACCTCGATTTATTCGAGCGCATGAAAAAGGGTGAGTTTGATGAGGGTTCGCATATTTTAAGGGCTAAAATTGATATGCAACATCCAAATATGTTGATGCGTGATCCTATTATGTATCGCGTCTTAAAAAAGCATCATCACAGAACAGGAAATGACTGGTGTATTTATCCAATGTATGATTGGACCCATGGTGAAAGTGATTATATAGAACAGATTTCACATTCGTTATGCTCGCTAGAATTTAAGCCCCATAGAGAGCTTTACGATTGGTTTAAGGATAATGTCCATGGATATGCTTCAGAAGCGCTTCCAATGCTACCAAAACAACGAGAGTTTGCGCGTTTAAACTTGAGTTATACCATAATGAGTAAACGAAAACTACTCAAATTAGTTCAAGATAACGTGGTATCAGGATGGAACGATCCAAGAATGCCTACAATTTCAGGATTACGTCGACGTGGTTATACGCCTAATTCTATTCGTCAATTTATTGAAAAAGTTGGTGTTGCTAAGCGAGAAAACATCATAGATGTGTCGCTGCTAGAATTCTGTATTCGAGAAGACTTAAATAAAATAGCACCAAGAGTCATGGCTGTTTTGAACCCTGTGAAATTAGTCATCACTAATTATCCTGAGGATAAAGAAGAATGGTTTGAAGCAGAAAATAACCCAGAGGATGACAATGCAGGATCGCGGCAAGTCCCTTTTTCTAGAGAATTATATATCGAAAAAGATGATTTTAAAGAAGAAGCAAGTAATAAGTTCTTTAGACTGAAACTAGGGAGCGAAGTTCGACTAAAAAATGCCTATATTATTAAAGGAGAAAGCGTTATTAAAGACGCTCAAGGACATATAACCGAAATCCATTGTACGTATTCTACAGATACCGAAAAACGAGTGAAGGGAACATTGCATTGGGTGTCTATCAAGCACGCTATAAAAGCAGAAGTTAGAGAATACGATAGATTATTTACAGATGAAGCACCAGATAGTCACCAAGACAAAGATTTTATGGCGTTTATCAATCCTAATTCTTTAAATGTTATTGAAGCTTTTGTAGAACCCGCATTAGCTAATGTCAAGATGGGTGAGTGTTTTCAGTTTCAACGTTTAGGGTATTTTAATGTGGATGTTGATTCTACTGCAGAACACTTAGTGTTTAATAAGACCGTTGGTTTAAGAGATTCATGGGCTAAGCAAAAACCAAAGCCACAACAAAATCAAAATGACAAACCGCAACAACAACAGCAAAAACGCCCAGCAATTGAGGTCATTAAGCAACTTGGAAAAAAGTATACCAACTTGCCAGAGGCTAAACAAGAAAAGTCTAAAGCTGAAATATTAAAACTCGCAGAAGAGGTGAGTTATGATGATTTACAACCCCTTTTTAATACGGCTGCTAAAAAAGCAGGAACACGTATTGCAACACTATTAACTTTAAGTGTTCTGCTTAAAAACGGACAAGAACGCAATGGAGATATTGATGCTTTTATAGGAAAAGCTAAAGAAGATAAAAACGAACTATTGGCGACTGAGGCTAATTCTATTTTGTAGAAAAAGGCATTGCTTTTCAAGCCCATAAGACACATGTTTTATGGGTTTTTGCTTTATATAATCTAGCAGAAACGTAAAAAAAACAACCTATTACATCAATTTAAACTATATTTATAATACTAACTATAATCAAAACACATCATGGATTTTAATTTTTTAGCAATTATTGTAGCTGCAATTGTACCCATAGTTTTAGGGTTTATTTGGTACAACCCTAAAGTTTTTGGACTTGTATGGATGAGAGAAGCCGAAATGACGGAAGAAAAAATGAAGAAAGGCAATATGCCTGTCATTTTTATTGTATCGTTGATTCTTTCTTTTTTACTAGCCTTTTTTATTCAAGCGCTAACCAATCATCAAATGGGGGCTTATAGTCTTATGGGAGGAGATCCTACGTTGGCAAAACCATCATATGAAGCGTTTATGGCAGATTACGGAAACTCATTTAGAACTTTTAAACATGGCGCATTACATGGTGCTATTGCGGGTGTATTTATGTTTATACCTGTAATTGCTATAAATGGAATGTTTGAGCGTAAAAGCTGGAAATACATTATAATTAATGGCTTATATTGGACCGTTGCTTTGACGATAATGGGAGCTATTGTTTGCGGTTGGACAGCATAATTTTTGTAAACTTAAAAACACACAAAAGACTGACGACTTAAGGTTTTCAGTCTTTTTCTTTGCCTTGACACACTTTAAACTATATAATTCGGTTGCCAATTTACCCAACACATGGGACGCGCTTCCAGTAAACGACATATTCTTAAAAACACCATTTCTTAAGGCGCTTGAGGATTCTAGTCCTTCAAATATTTCAACACATTTTTTGGGTGTTTTTTCTTCGGAAACATTAGTTGGAATTGCCATTATTCAACGTGTTGAAATGTATCTGGATGATGTGTTTAGAAAAACCTCAAATCAATTTTTTAAACGTTTCGGAAAAATTCTTATTTCAAAAATCGTTAAAGGAAACGCACTGATTATCGGTAATTTGATGCATACCGGACAACATGGTTTGTACTTTGATTCTGGACAAATAAGCCAAGAAGACTTCTTAAATACAGTCTCCGAAGGGACTAAAGAACTGTCTCAAATCATTAAAAATCAATTTAATAAGAAGATAAGGATTATTGGGTTTAAAGATTATTTTGAGGACGATAAAATTCACAAAAGTGAGGCGTTTTTCCGAAGTCAAAACCTCTATAAAGCGCAAGTGCAGCCCAATATGATTTTTGATGTTCGACACGATTGGAAGTCTCCTGAAGATTATATTGCTTCATTCAATAAAAAGTATCGTAGGCGCTACAAAACAGCAAGAAATAAAAGTACCGATATACAATGTAGAGAGCTCTATTTAGAAGAGGTTAAAATGTTTTCAGAAAAACTATATCAACTCTATGAAAACGTATCAGACAATGCAGGAGTTAACTCCTTTAAACTTCATGAGAAGCATTTTTATAATCTAAAACTTCAACTTCATGACCGTTTTAAACTCTATGGGTATTTCTTAAATGACGAGCTAATTGGGTTTTATACTTTTATACTAAATAATGATAAGCTAGAAACGTATTTTTTAGGTTATAACCAAGAATTGCAGCACCAACATCAAATGTATTTAAACATGTTGTTTGATATGGCTTCTTTTGGGATTCAACATAAATATAAAACAGTGATTTTTGCAAGAACGGCTATGGAAATTAAAAGCTCAATGGGTGCAAAACCTCACGGAATGAATATCTATCTAAAGCACACCAACAACGTGATTGCTAATACGGTTTTAAAGCTTGTGGTTAAATATGCTAATCCCATTCGAGACTGGGAAGAGCGCCATCCTTTTAAATAATGATTGCCCTGTTTTGTTTGTATGTGGGATTTTTTCCGACTCAATTACAAAATAGATAGATCATGAAAAAAATAATCTTCACGTTATTAATGTTGCCTTTATTGTCTTTTTCTCAGGAAATGAACAATGAAAAACTTCAGGAAATTTACACTTCAGTTAGCGATTCAATTCAAGGAAATAAAGGTGCTTGGCAGTTTTTTATTGAAGAGGTTCAGCTTGTTTCTTTTACAGATACGAATCACAATAGAATGCGAATCATTTCACCTATTGCAGACTCAAATTCACTAGATGACGAATTAATTAGAGCAGCTCTTGTTGCAAATTTCCACACAGCATTAGATGTAAAGTATGCCGTTTCAGATGGCATTTTGTGGGTTGTTTTTATTCACCCTTTAAAAGAATTGTCCGAACATCAAGTTAGGGACGCACTTAGTCAGGTGTATCATGCAAACATCAATTTTGGAACCTCGTACGCCAGCACTTCCTTGGCATTTCCGGGACTTGGACAAGAAACCAGAGACACGGAAGAAAAACCAATGCCAAAGCCAAAGACAAAGACAAAGACAAAGACAAAGACAAAAAAGACAAAAATTTAAAACAACCCAAAAAGACAGCGCTCTTTTTGGGTTGTTTTGGAGTTAAATATTGGTTTATTCTTCTTTCTTCTTTTGCGAATTTTTCATGGCTTCACCAATTTGATTACTAGCAGTGAAACTAGCCACCATATCGTTAAGCATTTCACTACCTGCCTGTGGAGAATTTGGCATTAAAATCAAGTTACTATTTGTGTGCTGACCTATCGATTGTAAGGTGTCATAATGCTGAGTCACCACAATAAGTGCAGAGGCTTCTTGTGAGTTGATACCAACTTTGTTTAATACCTCTACAGATTCTTCCAAACCACGAGCAATTTCACGACGCTGATCTGCGATACCTTGTCCTTGTAAACGCTTACTTTCAGCTTCAGCTTTTGCTTTCTCCACAATTAAAATACGAGCAGCATCACCTTCAAATTGAGCAGCTGTTTTTTCTCTGTCGGCTGCATTAATTCTATTCATTGCTTCTTTTACTTGAGCGTCTGGATCAATATCAGTGACTAAGGTTTTAATAATATCGTAACCATATTCCATCATAGCATCGTTTAATTCGGTTTTAACCGCAATAGCAACATCATCTTTACGAACAAATACATCATCTAGTTTCATTTTTGGTACTTCGGCACGAACCACATCAAACACATAAGATGTAATTTGATCGTGAGGATAGTCCAACTTATAGAACGCATCATACACTTTATCTTTAATCACTTTATATTGAACCGAGACTTTTAAGCGGACAAATACATCATCTTTAGTTTTTGTTTCGATCATCACATCTAGTTGCTGAATTTTTAAACTCAGTTTGCCCGAAATACGATCTACTAATGGGATTTTAAGTTGTAATCCTGATTGTCTAATACTTTGAAACCTACCAAATCGTTCAATAACAGCAGCGGTTTGTTGCTTAACAACAAAGAATAATGAAACTATAACGATGAGACAAAAAAAGCTAATTGCGATATAAATAATATTTTCCATACAAGTTTTTTTAATAGTTAGATAGAATAATCAGTTACTAATTTAAGTTATATTTGTCCAAATCACACACTAAGAGCATGCAAAAAAAACAGTTTATTTTATTAGTAGCGTTTTGTATTGGTTTTGTTACAGTTTCGGTTGCACAACATAAGCGATATACGATAAAAAATGGCATTGGAATCATTGGAGGATTAACTCAGTATGATATTGCAACAGATAATTTCACTACCAAAAGCGGAAACGGTTTTATAGGCGGAATGATAGCAACAGTAGGTATTCCACATAAATGGTATACGGTTAGTTATGGCCTTCAATTTTCTCAGAATACATTAGAAATTACTGGTCGCCCATCTTTAGCGACAATCACACAAGAGCAAATAGACTATAATATCCTGGCTGTTCAGTTGGCGTTTATGTTGCATGTGAAATTGCTTGGTGATAATCTTACAATTGATTTAGGCCCACAATTACAATACAATAGTGAATTGGAACTAGACAACGACAACCAGAGCAATTATATCATTGATGGGTTTGATAATTTATTTGCTGAAGACATTACTAAAATATCTCAGTTTAATGTCAATGGTGTTGTTGGCGCATCTGCCGGAATAGGAAACTTTAAACTCAGAGCATCTTATAGCTACGGGTTTACTAATATGTTGAACAAACTGAATGATCAAAACTTAACAACCACACCCTCTGCAGAAAAATTTGAAGGCCACCAAAACATGTTGGCGTTTGCTTTGATGATAACGTTTTAAATCCCTACGAAGTTAAGAATACTCGCTTCATTCAGAGGGGGTTCCGATAGCTATCGGAGCGACTCAAGAATTTTTATTAATAATATCACAACTTCTTCTCTATCACTCTGAATGACATTGGTTTTCAGCAATGAATTATGTCGTGGCAATCAAACCATTAATACGTTTAATTGTTTCGGTTTTTCCAATCATATAGATGATATCAAACACATCTGGGCCTTGCAATTCTCCAACTAGCGCTAAACGTAATGGCATCATCACTTTTCCGAAGCCAATCTCATTAGAGGTTATCCATCCTTTAACCGTATTCTGAAGGTTCTCAACCGTAAAATCTTCTACGCCATCAATAAGTTCTTTTACTTTCGTCAAAATGTCAGCAGTATCTTCCTTTAGGGCTTTTTTAGATGCCTTTTCATCATAAGCAGAAGGTGAAGCAAAGAAGTAATGACTCATTTCCCAAAAGTCACTCACAAAGGTTGCTCGTTCTTTAACTAACGCAATCACCATTTCGATAAATTGAGTGTCAATATCTGCCAACTCTGTTCTAGAATTCTGAAATGTTATTGCTAAACTATAATTATCCTGATCTTGCATATAGTGATGATTGAACCACTTGATTTTATCTGGATCAAAACGCGCACCAGCTTTATTAACGCGATCTAAATCGAAAGCGGCTATAAGTTCATCTAGATTGAAAATTTCCTGTTCTGTTCCTGGATTCCAGCCTAAAAAGACTAGGAAGTTTACCATGGCTTCGGCAAAATATCCATCTTCTTTATAACCTCTAGAAACATCACCAGATTTAGGGTCTGTCCACTCTAGTGGAAATACAGGAAACCCTAATTTATCACCATCACGCTTACTTAATTTCCCTTTTCCTGTCGGCTTTAAAATTAGTGGTAAGTGTGCAAATTGAGGCGCTTCCCAACCAAAAGCTGCATACAGTTGATAATGCAAGGCTAAGGATGGTAACCACTCTTCGCCACGAATTACATGAGAGATTTCCATTAAATGGTCATCTACAATATTAGCAAGGTGATAGGTTGGCATACCGTCACTTTTAAATAAGACTTTATCATCTAAAACATTGGTGTCAATTTTAATATCACCACGAATGATGTCTTTTAAATGAAGTGTTTCATCTTGAGGTGATTTAAATCGAATCACATAATTATCTCCAGCATCTAATTTCCCTTTGACTTCGTCTTCAGAAAGCGATAAAGAATTGCTTAATTTTAATCTATTATGCCAATTATATATAAAGGTCTTGCCGTTGGCCTCATGATCTTTTCTATGGAAATCTAAAATTTCAGCGGTATCAAATGCATAATATGCATGCCCTTTTTCAATCAATTCATTGGCATATTTCTTATACAAATGCTTGCGTTCGCTCTGTCTGTATGGTCCAAATTTTTCATTCTTGTTCGGACCTTCATCAAACGGAATATTACACCAATTTAAGGACTCGATAATATAATCTTCAGCGCCTTCAACATAACGGTTCTGATCCGTGTCTTCTATACGAAGCACAAAGGTTCCGTTGTGTTTTTTAGCGAATAGGTAGTTAAAAAGCGCTGTTCTAACGCCTCCAATATGTAAAGGTCCTGTTGGGCTTGGTGCAAATCGCACACGAACGGGTTTGGTCATGTTATTAATTTTATGACTGCAAAGATAGAATAGAGTTGAAGAAGAACAAAGAAAATAGAACAAAGACATAAATGAGTAGTCTATTCTTTTTTTCTCTGTTTTCTAGACCCTAGAAACATTCATTTCCATAGGCACACGTTTGTTCATAATACTAAACCATAAAGGCGGAACCATTGCTAAAACCATTGAGGTTGGGTAACCAAATGGCATTTGCGGACTCTCTTCGTGGCAATTTAAAACTTGATATTTTTTTGAAGATTTAAAATGGTGATCGCTGTGCCTGGTAAGTTCGTAAAGTACGATTCTGCCAATCACATGGTTAGAATTCCATGAATGCATTTCTTTAACGCGCTCATAACGACCTGATTTTGTTTTTAACCGCATCAATCCGTAATGCTCAATGTAGTTTACAGATTCTAAGAGCAATATGCCAATGACCGCAGAGGCAAAGGCGAAGAGCACCCCAATATTTCCGAAGAAAAGGTAGACAGCAACCAAATAACCAATTTGAAAAATAACATACCACAACATGTCGTTATTTATAGAGAAAAAGGATTGATTGTTGTTTTTAAGTAATGTCTTCTGAATCTTCCATGCTTTCACATATTGTCCGAAAATTGATGTAAACCAAAACGAATATACACTCTGATTATATCTAGCTGTTGCTGGATCTTCTGGTGTAGCTGCATGTAAATGATGGCCAAAATTATGTTCGATATAAAAATGCATGTATTGTGAAGGCAGGAGTAAAGCTTTACCTATAAAGCGCTCGTTTGTGGCTTGTCTATGACCTAATTCGTGAGCAACGTTAATCCCATTCACTCCTAAAGTAATGCCAACTGAAATAATCATTCCTACAAGCTCGTAAGTTTCAATAGTGGGATTTGTGGATTCGTATATTCCGTAGAATACCAATCCAAAAACGACGGGAAGATTAAGGTACAGTAGCCAATCAAACACCTTCTGTTTTAATTTGCTTTTGGCTTCTTCGGAAGATACATTTTCAGTATCTACGGGAAAAATTAGTTCTAAAATTGGAATGATAACAAAAGCATATATAGGCGCGAAATACACCAATGGACCTTTGAAATAGAGTCCAATAAAAACAACTAACGGAATTGAATACGCGGCCAGGTATTTAAGGTCTTTCATATTAATAGTGTTTGATATGGTCTAAATTTTAACGCAACTCCTCGAAATTAACAGAATCTTACCAGATTTAAGCATTTA
This sequence comes from Psychroserpens sp., assembly GCF_036960315.1. NCBI lineage: Bacteria > Pseudomonadati > Bacteroidota > Flavobacteriia > Flavobacteriales > Flavobacteriaceae > Psychroserpens > Psychroserpens sp. The sequence continues at coordinate 240,828 of NZ_JBALVR010000005.1, forward strand.
CAGATGAAAATAAATTCTATATTAGTGAGTTAATTGATATGTATGGCAGGCAATTTTAGACAAATACAAGGCAAATTAGAGCAATTTATCAAACGTTATTACACGAATGAGTTGCTTAAAGGCGCTATTTTGTTTTTTGCTATCGGATTACTGTATTTGATAGTGACACTACTCGTTGAATATTTTTTATGGTTAAATCCAACGGCAAGAACCATTTTGTTTTGGGCGTTTATTGCGGTGGAAGCTTCGCTATTTGCTAAATTTATTGCCTTTCCTTTGGCGAAATTATTTAAACTTCAAAAGGGAATTGATTATGAAGTAGCTTCTCAAATTATTGGAAATCATTTTCCAGAGGTGAATGACAAACTACTGAATGTGCTTCAGTTAAATCAAACCAGTCAGCAATCAGAACTTCTAGTGGCTAGTATTGAGCAGAAATCGACCGAGTTGAGCCCAATTCCGTTTAAATTAGCCGTTAATTTCAATAGAAATACCAAATATCTAAAATATGCTGCTATTCCTGTGGTGATTTTACTTCTGTCGTTTGTGACCGGAAAGATCAATTGGTTTAGTGATAGTTATGAGCGCGTAGTGAATTATAATACGGCTTATGAGCCGCCTGCACCTTTTCAGTTTTTTGTGCTGAATGATAATTTAAAGGCGATTGAGAATAAAGATTTTAAAGTTTCGGTGAATACTGCTGGTGAGATTATTCCAGAAAACGCACAGATTCACTTTAACGGTCAGTCGTTTTTTATGCAACAGATGTCTCCAGGACAATTTGAGTTTGTGTTTTCGCAACCCAAGGATGCGGTGTCTTTTAGTTTATCAGCAAATGATGTGGTTTCAAAAAACTACACACTTGATATCATTAAGGTTCCGACATTGGTGAGTTTTGAAATGGTGCTCGATTACCCTGCTTATACTAAAAAGCTGGATGAAGTTTTAAAAAGTACTGGAAACTCCACGATTCCCGAAGGCACTAATGTAACATGGAAAGTGAACACAAAATCTACCGATGAAGTTGTGTTTTATTCCAAAGATACGGTTGCGTTTGAGTCAATTTCCGAAGGGAGGTTTGAAGCTACAAAACGCGTTTTTAGCAATACAGATTATAGCATCAGTACAAGTAATAAACTATTAAAAGATTATGAGAATTTAGCCTTTTCAATAAACGTGATTAAGGATAGTTATCCTGAAATGAATGTGAAGATGGAGAAGGATTCTTTGGATAATCAAACACTGTATTTCTTCGGTCAGGTAAGTGATGATTACGGATTGAGTAAACTACAACTAGTATATTACCCAAGCGATAATCCGGACGACAAGTCTTATGAAATCATGTCGGTCTCGAAATCAAATTTTGATGAGTTTGTGAGCGCGTTTCCTAATCAATTGAATTTAGTAGAAGGTGTGGATTATGAGTTGTATTTTCAAGTGTTTGATAATGACGTCCTTCACAAATATAAAAGCTCCAAGAGTTCGGTGTTTAGTTATAGAAAGTTAACCAAAGACGAGGAAGAACAGAAACAATTGGATGAGCAAAATGAGACCATTAAGGACATTAGCAACACTTTTGACAAGTTAAAAGAGCAGGACAAGGAGTTGAAAGAATTGTCTAAAACTCAAAAGGAAAAGAAGGAGCTCAGTTTTAACGACAAGAAGAAATTTGAGAATTTTATTAAGCGCCAGAAAGAGCAGGAGCAATTGATGAAAAACTTCAATAAGAAATTAAAGGAAAATATTGAAGAATTTCAGAATGAGGACAAAGAAAAAGACCAGTTCAAAGAAGACTTACAAAAGCGTTTAGAGGAGAACGAGGAACAACTCAAAAGGGACGAAAAGCTTCTAGACGAGTTGGAGAAAATGAAAGACAAGATTAATAAGGAAGAGTTTACGCAAAAACTTGAAGAATTGGCTAAGCAGAATAAAAACAAAGAGAAAAGCTTAAAGCAACTTTTAGAATTGACTAAGCGTTTTTATGTCGCAAAAAAGGCTGAGAAACTATTGAAGGAATTGGAACAGTTAGCAGATGAACAAGAGAAGCTTTCTGAAGAAAATAAAGAAAATAACACCAAGGAAGAACAAGAAAAACTCAATGAAAAGTTTGAGGATTTTCAGAAGGAAATGGAAGATCTTGGAAAAGAAAATCAGGAGCTTAAAAAGCCTATGGACCTACCTCAAGACAAGCCAACAGAAGAGTCTATAAAACAAGATCAAAAAGAGGCTACTGAGGCCTTAGATGAGCAAAAGAAACAAGACGAAGAAGAGCAAGGCGAGAAACCTGAAGAACAAGAACCTCAAGAGAAGCAAGAAAAGCAGGAAGGTGAAAAGCCAGAAGGCCCGCAACAGAGCCAGCAGAAAGCTAAGAAAAAGCAGAAGCAGGCCGCTAAGAAGATGAAAGAGATGAGCAAGAAAATGGGACAATCTATGGAAATGGGTGGAGGCGAGCAGATGCAAGAAGATATTGATGTATTACGACAAATATTAGATAATTTAGTGTTGTTTTCTTTTGATCAAGAAAAGTTAATGAATCAATTCAGAAGCATTGAAGTTAACCATAACGAGTATGGTAAATTCTTACGTAAACAAAGTAACCTGAGAGAGCATTTTGAACACGTTGACGATAGTTTATTTGCCTTGTCGTTGAGACAACCTGCGCTTTCAGAGCAAGTCAATTCACAAATCACGGATGTGTTTTATAATATTGATAAATCTTTAGGTCAATTATCTGAAAATCAGATATATCAAGGCATTTCATCGCAGCAATACACAATTACGGCTACAAATGAATTAGCGAGTTTCTTAAGTGATGTATTGGACAATATGAACATGGAAATGAATCCATCTATGGGACAAGGTCAAGGGCAAGGAGAACAGTTGCCAGACATTATTATGAGTCAGGAGGAATTGAATAAGAAAATGGAGGAGGGCATGAAAAAAGGCGAGAAAGGAAAGAAACCAAAGGAAGGAGAGAATGGTGAAAAAGGCGAAGGCGAGAAACCTGAAGACGGTGAAGACGGAAAACCTAAAGGAGGAAAAGACGGTAAAGAAGGCAAAGAAGGAGAACAAAAAGGTGATGGAGAGGGAGAAGGTCAAGGCGAGGGAGATAGTGAAATGCAAAATGGTGAGCTTTATGAAATTTACCAAAGACAACAACAACTGCGTCAGGCTTTAGAAAATAGGCTAGGTAAAGAAGGGAAAAAGGGTCTTGGAGGTGAATTGCTTAAGAAAATGGAAGAGATTGAATTGGACCTCATCAATAAAGGGTTTACAAATCAGACCCTTCAAAAAATGATGGAGTTACAGCATCAATTACTGAAATTGGAAAATGCAACATTTATGCAAGGACAGGATAATAAGCGTAAATCTGAAACTAATAATAAAACTTACGACAATACGGTTCCTAATCAAATTCCGAAGGCCAAAGAATATTTTAATACTACTGAGATTTTAAACCGCCAAGCATTACCTTTGCAGCAGGTTTATAAAAAGAAAGTTCAAGAGTATTTTAAAAAGGCAAATGATTAGTTTTAACTACGAGACCGATTTCAAATTGGATAATGAAGCTAAAGTTTCAGAGTGGATTTCTAACACCATTTTAAGTGAAAATCGCAAAACAGGTGAGATTAATTACATCTTCTGTGATGATGATTATTTGCACAAACTGAATGTTGAATTTTTGGAACATGACACTTTAACTGATATTATTAGTTTTGACTATTCAGTAGGAAAAGAACTACATGGTGACATCTACATTTCAGTTGAGAGAGTAACCGATAACGCTAAGGATTTTGGCGTTAACCTTTCGGTAGAATTACATCGTGTTATCATACATGGTGTGCTTCATTATTGTGGCTATAAGGATAAAACAGATGATGATGCCAACCTAATGCGAAGCAAAGAAAATTACTACTTAACAGCACTTAATTAATATATTAGGATTTCGACGTATATTTGCAAGCTATTTATTCCTGCGCATGCTGGAATCTTTTAGGCTAAAGCAATAAGGTTATTAGCTTATTGAGTAGCGTTTATTATTTGTGTAAAAAATAATTCCTGCTTTTGCCGGAAAATAATGTTCCACGTGGAACAATACGATATATTATGTTCAACGAAATATATGATGTTATAGTTGTTGGAGCTGGTCACGCGGGAAGTGAAGCAGCGGCATCGGCAGCTAATATGGGAAGCAAGACGTTGCTCATTACCATGAACTTACAAAATATTGCGCAAATGTCGTGTAATCCTGCCATGGGTGGAATTGCTAAAGGGCAAATCGTAAGAGAAATTGACGCGCTTGGTGGTTATAGCGGAATTGTTAGTGACACCTCGGCAATTCAATTTAAGATGTTGAACAAATCTAAAGGTCCCGCAATGTGGAGCCCGAGAGTTCAAAGTGATAGAATGCGTTTTGCTGAAGACTGGAGATTGCTTTTGGAGCAGACCAAGAATTTAGATTTTTATCAGGATATGGTGTCTGGTCTAATTGTAGAAAACCATAAGGTGGTTGGTGTTAAAACATCCCTCGGACTTGAAATTAAAGCCAAAACTGTTGTTTTAACAAACGGAACTTTTTTAAATGGGTTAATTCATATCGGTAATAAAAATTTTGGTGGAGGAAGAGCAGGCGAGAGAGCAGCAACTGGAATTACAGAACAACTTATAGATTTTGGTTTTGAATCTGGAAGAATGAAAACAGGAACACCTCCTCGTGTGGATGGACGATCGTTAGATTATTCAAAAATGGTGGAGCAACCTGGAGATGCACGGCCAGAAAAGTTTTCTTACTTGGAGCATATAAAACCATTAACAGAACAACGGTCTTGTCATATGACCTATACAAGTCTAGAGGTGCATGATTTGCTTCGTGAAGGCTTTGATCGTTCGCCAATGTTTAATGGTCGAATTCAAAGTGCTGGACCAAGATATTGTCCATCAATAGAAGACAAGATTAATCGTTTCGCTGATAAGGATAGACATCAATTGTTTGTGGAGCCTGAGGGCTGGAATACAGTCGAGGTTTATGTAAATGGATTCTCTACATCGCTACCGGAAGACGTTCAGTTTAAGGCATTGAAATCTGTTGTTGGCTTTGAAAACGTGAAATTTTTCAGACCAGGATACGCCATAGAATATGATTATTTTCCACCAACGCAATTAAAACATACTTTAGAAACAAAGTTAGTTGATGGTTTGTTTTTTGCTGGTCAAATTAACGGAACAACAGGTTATGAAGAGGCCGCTTCTCAAGGGCTGATGGCGGGAATTAATGCAGCACTAAAAGTTCAAGAGAAAGACGCGTTTATTCTAAAACGTAACGAGGCTTATATCGGTGTTTTAGTTGATGACTTGATTACAAAGGGAACGGATGAGCCCTACAGGATGTTTACATCTCGGGCAGAATATAGAACGCTGTTGCGACAAGACAACGCCGATTTTAGATTAACACCAAAAGGATATGAGTTAGGATTAGCGAGTGAAAATAGGTTGCGACGAATGGAACAAAAGCAATCGCAATCTGATAACTTCGTCAACTTTTTTAGAGAGACTAGTGTTAAGCCAGAAGATGCGAATCCCGTTTTAGAATCGAAAAATTCATCTTTAGTAAAGCAATCGGATAAGATGTTTAAGCTCTTTTCTAGACCCAATATCACAACTGAAGATATGCGTCGATTTGAGGTTGTAGAAAGTTATATTCAAGAACATAATTTGGATCGAGAAGTCCTTGAGCAAACAGAAATACAGATTAAATATTCTGGATATATAGAAAAGGAAAAGAATAATGCCGATAAATTAAATAGGCTCGAGGATGTGAAAATCCCTGTTGATTTTGATTATACAAAACTGAAATCTATGAGGACGGAAGCAGTTCAAAAGTTAACCAAGATTCAACCCGTAACCATTTCTCAAGCTTCAAGAATATCTGGTGTATCTCCCGCAGATGTTTCGGTATTGTTGGTATATTTGGGTAGATAAAAAAACACCTTTATTTTATATGTTTCACGTGGAACATATTTTTAATGATTAAAAATCAACCTTCTTTTTGTGGTGAATAAAACTGACAACAAAGCGTATTTAACCGTCAAAGATCATTCTGTTTCTGGTGAAGAATTTCAGTTAGTTTATAATGAGGCATTGGATCTGTTAGAAACACATCCGCAACCTTCCGAAGATAAATTGGGAGATTATTATCAAAGCGAAGATTACATTTCTCATACAGATGCCAAACGTAATTTATTCGAGAAAGCTTATCATTTTATAAAATCGGTAGCGCTTAAACGAAAGCTAAAACTGATTAGTTCTTTTAATTCTGAAAACAAAAAACTTTTGGATGTTGGATGCGGCACAGGCGACTTTTTAAAAGTAGCAAAAGATGATAATTGGACTGTTTCTGGAATTGAACCTAATAAAAACGCTAGAGCAATTGCAAATCAAAAAACAAATAACACCGTTTTTGATATTGACCATTTATTGAAATTTGAACCCCATAGTTTTGATGTTATAACACTTTGGCATGTGCTTGAACATTTACCAAAATTGGAAAACCATATCGCTGTTTTCGAATCGCTTTTAAAGCCTAATGGGCGATTGTTAATTGCGGTTCCAAATTTTAAAAGTTATGACGCCAATCATTATAAAACGTTTTGGGCGGCTTATGATGTCCCGAGACACCTATGGCACTTTTCTCAAGAATCCATTTCAAGATTAGTTAAGCCAAAAAACATGGAGGTCGAAAAAACGGTTCCTATGACTTTTGATGCTTATTATGTGTCTCTACTTTCTGAAAAATATAAAAACGGAATTATGAATCCGTTGAAGGCCTTTTGGGTTGGTTTACGTTCAAATATGAAAGCAAGACGCACAAGAGAGTATTCATCCTTGATCTATGTTATAAAAAAGAGTTAAAACTTGTTTTAAGACGATTTAATGCATTTTCTCCCATGACACCTGGCTTATGTATTTATGTAATCTGTAAACTGATGGAAGGCGTAAATAAAAGATCGATTTTAAATAGATAACAGCAATCATTTTTAAAAAAGCTATAAATATTTTTTATAGTGGTGTTTTGATGAAAAATTAATTCACTTTTATACATTTGCAAAAAATTAAATAAACTTAAAATGAAAAAAATATTAGGCGTATTATCTTTTGTGCTTGTATTGGCATCTTGTCAGGAACAGCAAAAAATTGCTTTTGTAGACAATTCCAAAGTTGTAAGCGCATTTCAGAAAAAAATAAATTTTGAGAAATTGTTTCAAGTAAAAATTAACCGCTTCAATAAAAAGGCTGATAGTTTAGATAAAGCTATTCAGATGGAGGCTCAATTATTTCAAACGAGATCTGCTACAATGTCTAAAAAAAACGCAGATACTGAATACCAAACATTAGTTCAAAAGAAGCAATTTCAAGATTATCAATTAGGAATCGAAGAGAAAGGACTTCAAACTGAAGGTCAAACACAAATCGATACGCTTATAAAAGAAGTGAGAGCTTTTGTAAAAGGTTATGGTAAGAAAAACGGATATACATATATCTTAGGTTCTAATGATGCAGGAAGCGTTATGTATGGTGCAGAAGCTAATGATATTACTGCGGTTGTAATCGAAGCCTTAAATGAAGAAAGTAAAGAAGAATAGTAAGTTTTTATTATAATAATATTTGAGATGAGCCGGTTGTTTTTAATCGGCTTTTTTATGCAATAACCTTGTGAGCTTTATCGATAAATCTGTAAGAATGATTTTCGAATTTCCATTACGCTCAATATGGTAAATAGCATCTTGAAGTTCGTTAGAAATTTCCATAATGTTATTACCATGAACAAAAGGGGCGAATTTTTCTAATTTGAATGTTGTTTTAGGTTCCATAAAAACCAAATTATTGGCATTATAGTTTAGTAGTAACGCCTGTCTGAAAAAATCAAGACAAAAATTTAAAAACTGCTTTTGTGTTTCACGACCAGTTTTAGCAATTATCTCGCTCCATGAGATTAAATCATGAATAGCACTTTTATTACCTTTGGCTTTAAATGCAGACCGAATCCAAAATACAAACCATTCTTCAAATTGCGTATCTTCACTATCACTATAGACTAAATCACAGGCTTTATTATAATTCCCATTTGCTTGATGCGCTATTTTTATAGCATCTACTTCAGGAATTTGATAATTAACAATTAAAGCCTTTTTAATGACGTCTTCAGATAAAGGCGGAAAATGCAATACTTGACAACGTGATTTAATCGTGTTTATGATTTGCTCTTCATCTTCACTTATAAGAATAAAAACGGTTTTATTAGGGGGTTCTTCAATGAGTTTTAGAAGTTTATTTGCGGCAGAAGTATTCATCTTTTCTGCCATCCAAATTAGCATGACTTTGTAGCCGCCTTCATAAGATTTTAAAGACAACGCTTTCACGATATCTTGGGCTTCGTCCACGCCAATTTGACCTTGTTTGTTGTCGATTCCCAATATTCTATACCAATCAAACAGGTTTCCATAGGGTTGATTGTTAATAAGTTGTCTCCATTCTTCCAAAAAATGATTAGAAACAGGATGACTTTTTACCTTGTCATTTGTAGCGACTGGAAATGCAAAATGTAAATCGGGATGCGAGAGGTTTCTAAACTTTAAATTGCAAGCCTCATTGCCTTCTGAATTTTCTCCATTTGTGTTTTTGCAAAGTAAATATTGGGCATAAGCAATCGCCATCGGTAATGTTCCAGAACCCTCAGGGCCAACAAACAATTGCGCATGAGGAACACGTCCAAAATCAGCACTTTTAGTAAGGTGGTTTTTGATGTGCTCTTGCCCAAGAATTTCTGAAAATAACATAAAGCAAACCTACATATTTTTTTTAAAAGTTTAGTTGTCTAATTAATATCGATGATGCGAATTTTTAAACCATATATTAGTCAAGGAGATATGAGTTTTGTTTTTAACATAATATTGTAAACATTGAAAGAAAAATCAACTTATTTTTATACTGATAAAACCGTTGCATATAGATTAAAAAATGACTCAAAACGCTATTCTTTTCATGCCAGATATTTCTGGATTTACTGAGTTTGTTCACAATACAGATATTTATCATAGCCGCCATATTATTTCTGAACTCTTAGAATTACTTCTCGATAGTAATATGATGAATTTGGAATTAGCAGAAATAGAAGGTGATGCATTATTTTTATATAAGCTAGGAAACGATCTTGACATAACCTCAATTAAAGCTCAAATAGAGAGGATGTACATCGCGTTTCACACCCATTTAAAAAGATACGAACTTCAGCGTATTTGTAATTGTGGGGCATGTTCATCGGCTTATAATTTGAGTTTGAAGTTTGTTGTCCATTATGGCGAAATAGAATTTATTCAAGTTAAAGACTCCAAGAAACCTTATGGCAGCAATGTGATTATAGTTCATAGATTGCTTAAAAATGAGGTGCCATTAAAGGAATATGTCATTTTAACTGAGAGTTTAATTCCAGAATCTTCGGAAAACACAACTACCTTGACGACCACTTACGACTTTGGGGACATCACATTTTCATATGAATCGTTAATACACCTAAAAGAAAAGTTGCCTGAAATAAACCCTATTCCTGATGACATTCCTAAACATAAATTATTTGATAGTACAGAAACTATTCAAGTCCCTATATTAGAGCTATATGAAGTTATAAGTAATTTTGATTACAGATTATTATGGGTTAAAGGTGTTGACAAGCTTGAATATGATAAAAATAAAGTTAATCGGTCAGGACTCAAACACCAATGTTTAATTAATAAAAAAGAAGTCGAACAAACAACGGTAAAAAAGGAAGTTGCTAAAAATCAAATGGTTTACGGAGAATCAACAGCTAATATTCCCTTTACTAAACGCGTCAATTGTTATTATGTTTTAGAGGAAATAGATAACGGATTTACAAAAATGAATATTGAGGTATTTGCAGATTTTCAACCCTTTGGTATACTAATAAGGCCCTTAATGAAAAAAAACTTCCAAAAAATTATCTCAGAAAACATTAAAGAACTTATTTTGCTAATCGATTCTGGATTTTCAACAGATCATACTAACAACTAAATTATTTTAATACGTGAAAACTTTAAACGATTTTAACTTTGACAAGAAAAAAGCTTTAATAAGAGTTGATTTTAATGTGCCTTTAAATGATGATTTTGAGGTCACTGACGCTACTCGAATCTTATCAGCTAAACCAACAATCATCAAAATTTTAGAAGATGGTGGTAGTTGTATTTTAATGTCACATTTAGGGCGACCTAAAGGCGTTCAAGAAGAATTTTCATTAAAACATATCGTTAGCAAAGTCGAGGACGTTTTAGGTGTTTCTATCAAATTTGCCGAGGATTGTGTTGGACCCATTGCTGAAGAAGCTGCCCAAAATCTTAAACCAGGAGAAATTTTATTGTTGGAAAACTTACGTTTTCATGAAGAAGAAAAGCGAGGCGATAAAGATTTCGCAGAGGGATTGTCTAAGTTGGGAGATATCTATGTGAACGATGCGTTTGGTACTGCTCATAGAGCGCATGCTTCTACAACGATTATTGCTCAGTTTTTCTCGGGGTCGAAATGCTTCGGAAATTTACTCGCTCAAGAGATTGAGAGTATAAAGAAAGTTATGGAAACTGGCCAAAAGCCAGTATTAGCCATTCTTGGAGGCGCTAAAGTCTCATCAAAAATCACAATTATAGAAAACATTTTAGATAAAGTTGATCATCTTATTATTGGAGGCGGTATGACTTTCACTTTTGTGAAAGCACAAGGTGGAAGTATTGGAGACTCTATCTGTGAAGATGATAAAATGGATTTAGCATTAGACATTCTGAAACAAGCAAAACAAAAGAACGTTCAAATCCATTTGCCTGTTGATGTTCTTGCGGCTAATGCATTTAGTAACGACGCTGAGACTCAAGTCATGGATGTCACAAAAATTCCAGATGGATGGCAAGGCTTGGATGCTGGGCCAAAATCTAAAGAGAATTTTCATAATGTTGTTATGCAATGCAAAACTATTTTATGGAATGGACCATTAGGTGTTTTTGAAATGGAAAACTTCGCTAGTGGAACTATTGCTCTAGGAGACTCTATAGCAGAGGCAACCGAAAATGGTGCATTCTCACTTGTTGGAGGGGGAGATTCTGTTGCTGCTGTAAAACAGTTTGGTTTTGAAAACAAAGTGAGCTATGTAAGTACAGGTGGGGGAGCAATGCTAGAAAGTCTTGAAGGGAAAATACTCCCGGGAATTGCGGCGATTTTAGAATAAATCACTTGTATTTAAGGAATTCTAATCTCAGAATTGCCTTACGGACAGCGTTAAATTATCTTATTAAACTTTCATTTTAACCAAAAAAATACGATTTTAGCTGACCTGTCGTTATGATAGTTAAACATTTTAACCAATGAACCCTAAGCTAAGAACCCTAACTTTTGGATTTCTGTTATGTACTTTATTTAGTTTTGGTCAGGACTCAATTCCGAAAGCAACCGAAACTAAAAGACTCACAGAATCCGACTTTTTAGAAGGCGAAACCTACGTCATCGATACCATTATTGACGGTAAGACCTACTTTAAAGAGAACTTGAATATAAAGCCTGTAATTGATTCTACCAACACCAAAGCATTAGAAGATCATAAATTTGCCGCTGAGTTAGATGCGAAATGGCTTGAAGAATTGTATAGCAACAACTTGTTCGATACTATTTATAAATCTGTTTCCGAATTAAAATACGATCCAGTAGATTATCCAGAGTTAACTACAGATACTTTAAAAGCAAGACTAAAGCGACTTAACGCAAGAACGCCTTTTAATATCGAATACAATTCGTCATTAGAAAGTGTTATTAAAAGCTATTTAAAACATCGACGCAACTCTATGTCGCGATTGATGTCCTTGAGTCATTACTACTTTCCTTTATTTGAAGAATCGTTAGATAATTACGATATTCCGTTAGAAGTCAAATACTTATCTATTGTAGAATCTGCATTAAAACCAAGAGCGCGATCTAGAGTTGGCGCAACAGGCCTTTGGCAATTTATGTTTGGGACAGGTAAAGAGTACGGCCTTAATGTAAGTAGTTATGTTGATGAACGCAGTGATCCAATAAAATCTACCGAAGCGGCTAGCAAATATTTAGCGAGACTCTACAAGATTTTTGGAGATTGGGATTTGGCATTAGCGGCTTATAATTCTGGACCGGGAAATGTTACCAAAGCGATACGTCGCTCTGGAGGTTATGAAAACTATTGGAATATTAGACCACATCTTCCACGTGAAACTGCTGGTTATCTTCCTGCTTTTCTAGCAACCATGTACATATTTGAGTTTGCTGAAGAACATGGTTTTAAAGTAGAAAGACCAGACTATCACTATGTAGAAACCGATACGATACACGTAAAGCGAATGATTACTTTAGATCAAGTTTCTGAATTGGTTGATGTACCAATAGAGCAATTACAGTTTTTAAACCCTTCCTATAAGTTAGACATCATTCCTTTTATCAAAGGAGAGAACTACACCTTGAGATTACCACGAGAAGCGGTTGGCAAATTCGTAACCAACGAAAAAGAAATCTATGCACATGTTGAAACCGAATTGAGTAAACGTGAGAAACCACTTCCACAGTTTTTTGATGCAGATAGTAAGGTTCGATATCGCGTAAGATCTGGTGATTACTTAGGGAAAATTGCCAGAAAGTATGGTGTTAGGGTCAGTCAAATTAAAAGATGGAATGGCTTACGGGGTAACAACCTTAAAATCGGTCAACGCTTAACTATATATCCTAGAAAACCCAATACGTCTTCTGGTAAGAAAGTAACGGTAAATCAGCCTAAAAAAGTCATTAATACTGAAGGGAAATCGACCTATAGAGTTCTGCAGGGCGATTCACTTTGGAGTATTTCTCAAAAGTTTCCTGGAGTTTCTGTTCAAAATATTAAAGAATGGAACGATATTAGTAGTAACAAATTAAAAATAGGAATGACGCTTGTTGTATCTAAGTAAGCGTGAAAAAATTCAAAAAAAATGAAGAACATATTAAGTGTTTTATTTGCGATATTATTATTTAGTTCTTGTAATAACAAAGAACAAAAACGCTATGTTCCTGATTCTTCAGGACAAATTAATAACCTTGTAGTTGTAGCTGATAATCTATTATGGGAAAACAGTGTTGGGGAAGCAATTAGAGATGTTCTTGCTGCTCCAGTTGAAGGTCTATCCAAAGAAGAACCACAGTTTTCTATGAGTCAAATGCCTACCAAAGTCTTTTCGGGTTTTGCACGACAAAACAGAACGGTCTTAAAAATAGAAAAAGGCAAAGAGGCAGGAACTCAAATAGCTACTAATGCTTTTGCAAGACCTCAAACCATGGTTGTGGTTTCTGGTCAAACAAACGAAGAAATTATTGAACAGATTAAAAAGAATGCGCCTAAAATCATTGATGTATTCAAAAAGACAGAAATTACAGAACGACAAAGACGTACAAGTAAATCATTATTTAATGACACTCAAATTAGAGAAAAATTAGGTGTTTCTCTTAAATTTCCTACGGCTTACCGAATTGCAAAAACTGAAGACGCTTTTTTCTGGATAAGAAAAGATATTGCAACAGGAAATGTTGATCTCTTACTTTATGAAGTTCCGATGACATCAATAAGAAAAGGAGATAGCGCAGTGATAGATATCGTAAGAGTTAGAGATTCTGTTGGTAAAACACACATTGAAGGTGCTGCAGAAAAGACCTATATGGGAACAGAAGATGCTTTTACACCTTTTATTAGTGAAGTTATTGTAGATAACAAGTCGGCATATGAAACCAGAGGACTTTGGGATTTGAAAAATGCCTTTATGTCTGGACCGTTTATCAATTATGCTGTTGAAGACAAAGTGAATAATCGCTATATAATTATCGAAGGCTATGTGTTTGCGCCTTCAATAGCGAAACGAGATTATATGTTTGAACTAGAGTCTATTGTGAAATCGATAGCTATTCAATAAAAAAAGAGACACTTTTTAAAGTGTCTCTTTTTTTATTGAATATGAGTAAAACTATTCCTTTTTATCTGTAGCAGAAGAATTTTCTTCTTCTTCTTCTTTACTAGCATCTTTAAATTCTTTGATGCCACTTCCAAGACCTCTCATAAGTTCCGGTATTTTCTTTCCTCCAAATAGCAATAAAACGACAACTACAATTAATATGATTTGCCATGCTCCTGGAGCTAAAAATATGCTTGATGATATCATAATAAACGATTTTGAATTGCAAATTTAATAATTATACTTCAAATTAAACGTTTATTGTGAAACTTTAAGACATCGAACAAAACTTGGACATATTTTATTTAATTTTGTGGGACAATGGCAAAACAGGAAAAAGAGAAAAAATTTAGAAAAAAACTATTGCATAAGTATCGTTTGGTAGTTTTAAACGAAGATACTTTTGAAGAGCGATTTGCTATAAAATTAACGCGACTTAATGTTTTTGTAATTGCATCTCTTGGTACCATTTTACTCATTGCTGGTACTATTTTTTTAATTGCATTCACGTCTTTAAAAGAATATATACCAGGCTATTCATCTACCGCTTTAAAGAAACAAGCCACTGTTTTAAATTATAAAACAGATTCATTACAACAGGTTATCAATCTGAACGAACACTATTACGCTTCGATAAAAAAGGTGCTTACAGGTGATGTAAGCACATTAGATTTCAATAGAGATTCTATCATTGACGCAGCTAGTATAGATCCTAGAGGTTTGGATTTAAAACCAACCAAGGAAGATTCGTTGCTAAGAGATTTGGTAGATAAAGAAGATAAATACAATGTATTTGAGTCTACGATTTCGTCGACAAACTTTGTCTTGTTTCCCCCTGTTAACGGAACTATTTCCGAAGGGTATAACCTTAAAGATAGACATTATGCGGTAGACGTTGTAGTCGCGAAAGACACTCCCGTAAAGGCCACTGCTGATGGTACTGTGATTTTTGCAGAATGGACTGCGGAAACAGGTTACGTTGTAATTATCGAGCACAGTTACGAACTCATATCGGTTTATAAGCATAATGCATCTATTACAAAGCAACAAGGCGATTTGGTAAAATCTGGAGAGGTGATTGCTATGGCTGGAAATAGTGGCGAATTAACCACTGGACCACACTTGCATTTTGAGCTTTGGAAAAGAGGCTACTCTCTAGACCCAACCAACTTTATAGATTTTAATTAATGCTATCCATAAAACCTTCACTCGCTAAACTGTTTGCGAAAAAAATTAGAAAGTCCGTTTTAAAATGGTCAAGTAAACCTGTTGAAACACAAGAGAAAGTGTTTCAGAAATTAATAAAAGAAGCTTCTAATACTCAGTTTGGTAAAGACCACGATTTTAAGTCTATTAAAACACATCACGATTTTATTAATCGTGTACCAATTAGAGACTATGAAGCCTTAAAACCTTATGTAGATAAGGTTGTGGCTGGAGAAGAAAACATACTCTGGAAAGGCAAGCCATTGTATTTTGCTAAAACCTCAGGGACGACTTCAGGAGCAAAATATATTCCATTAACCAAAGAAAGCATGCCCACTCATGTTGAAGCTGCACGTAATGCTATCTTAATGTACATTGCAGAAACCGGAAACAGTAAGTTTGTTGATGGTAAGATGATTTTTTTACAAGGGAACCCAACTCTTGAAGAAAAAAACGGCATACAATTAGGACGTCTTTCAGGTATTGTAGCACATTACGTTCCAAAATACTTACAAAAAAACCGCATGCCTTCTTGGGAAACAAATTGTATTGACGATTGGGAAACTAAAGTTGAAGCGGTTGTCAAAGAAACCTTACCTGAGAATATGACGGTGATTTCAGGAATTCCGTCTTGGGTACAGATGTATTTTGAGAAAATTCAGAATGAAACAGGAGAAAAGGTTGGTGACGTGTTTAAAAACTTCAATCTTTTTATTTTTGGAGGCGTCAATTATGAGCCTTACCGATCAAAATTTGAAAACCTAATTGGCAGAAAGGTTGACAGCATAGAACTCTATCCCGCTAGTGAAGGGTTTTTTGCATTTCAGGATAAACAAAACGAAAAAGGAATGCTTTTGCAGTTAAATTCTGGAATGTTTTACGAATTTATTGAAGCCGATACCTTTTTTGACGAGAATCCTAAACGACTCGGCATTGCAGAAGTTAAAGTTGGAGTGAACTACGTTATGATTATTTCTACTAATGCAGGACTTTGGGCTTATAATATTGGAGATACCATTGAGTTTACTTCCACAAAACCGTATCGTGTTATCGTTTCAGGTAGAATCAAGCATTTTATTTCGGCCTTTGGTGAGCATGTGATAGGTAAAGAAGTTGAACAAGCGCTTCAAGAGGCAACATTAAAGTCTTCTATTAGTATTTCAGAATTCACTGTTGCTCCTCAGATAAATCCTGAGTCTGGGTTACCCTATCACGAATGGTTTATTGAGTTTGATGATGCGCCTGAGGATATTTCCGTTTTAGCGAAACAAATAGAGATTTCATTACAGCAACAAAACAGCTATTACTATGATCTTATCGTCGGAAATGTGCTGCAGCCACTAAAAGTAACTACAATTAAGAAAAATGGCTTTCAGGATTATATGAAATCCATCGGAAAATTAGGTGGACAAAATAAAATCCCAAGACTGTCGAATGACCGAAAAATAGCAGATGCGTTATACGCTCAAAAATTAACTAAATAATACTATATTTGTTCGCAAACCAACTCCGAATGAATAAAAAGAAAATTCACGAAAGAACGAGAGCCCAAGAAAGCTCAAATGCCATTGAAAGAATGTATGTCACGATGAGGCACCTATTTAATCGCGGGTTCTATAAACCTATGGGGGTTTCGGGAGAAACACTAAGGGAATCTTTATTGTTATTACGTCCAGAAATCTATGGTTCGATTGCTGAAGAAAAAGCAGAACTAGAAGGGTTATTATATGTGATAGACCGACTTCCAGAAGGCATAGAAGAGTGTACGTTTATTAACCTTACGAGTGATGAGGGCTACGGAAATTCTCATTTTAAGCCAATTATTCCTCCTAAAAGACGACGTAATTGCTACCGAATAGATGATGAGCAAATGAATATAGAAGTGACTCGAGGTCGCTCGGAAATTTATGACATACTCACTCACCTCACTTTTTTATTCGTAGAATCTCACAAAATAAGTAAGCGCGTTTTAATTGACGAACAAGGCAGAACTACTCGTGATTGGATAAAGCTTGAAAAAGCTGTGCTTTCTAAAAAGAAGTTAACGCAGCCTGAACGAGAAATAGCCATAACGCATACCGCTAATATTTTAGGGAGAACCTTTGAAGAACTTACAGACGCACATACTCAATTTACTACAAAAACTAAACCTGAGCGTTTGCTACATATCATTTATTGGCTAGGTAAACTCGCCATTGAAGAAGTCATAAATAATAATAAACGTACAGTTACTTTTAGTCCTGTATTGAGAGAGCGTTTGGGGCATCATATTCATGGTGAGATTTGGGCGGATCATATCAAAGAAGTATTACATAAAAATAATTTATTAGGTCGCCCAATTCATGTGATTAGTGCTAATATGCACAGCGTAATGAATTCTATTTTTGCACCAAAAGCACTAAAAACATTAGTATCTAAAAATGATATTTTTGAAGTTTATGAATCGATAGGTCAAAAGGAAAATGATGCTCTACGCAATAAAATCACCAAAGAAGCGTTGCAGAGTGGAATGATTTATATTAAAGACACTTCTGGAACCAATATCGACGTTCAAATTTTTGATACCGAAAAGATAGATTTCTCTAAAACAGATATTGAGGTTGGATCGTCTTTCAATGACACTGAAAAACCAGTAATAGTCGTAATGGACTACGCTTTTGGTGAGCAAGCCTACGAAACAATAGATGAATTATTGAAACCCATAAAAGTTAACGGAGAAAAGGTTCATTTAGATGTGAAATCTGTTTCTATAATGGGAAAGGCAGGAATTTTAGAAGGCGGTAAAGGCGATATTATGATTCCATCAGCACATATTTTTGAAGGAACTGCCGACAACTATCCTTTAGAAAATGAATTATGTAAATCAGATTTAGAAGGCCAAGGCGTTGATGTTTATGAAGGCGCAATGATTACAGTTTTAGGAACATCACTTCAAAATAAGGAAATCTTAAAGTTCTTTTATAACTCAACTTGGAATGTGATTGGACTTGAAATGGAAGGCGCACACTATCAAAAAGCTATTCAAGCCGCATCAAAAGTTAGAAGGAGTATAAATCCAGATGTGAAAGTAAGGTATGCCTATTATGCTAGTGACAATCCTTTGGAAACAGGAAGCACATTGGCTTCTGGGGGTTTAGGAACCTCAGGAGTAAAACCTACATATTTGATAACAAGAAAAATATTACAACAGATATTTAATTAAAAAACTGATAATATATTATGAGTGAAAATTCACCTAAAAACAATGCTTCTGATGAGATAGACCTTCTCGTGATTTTTAATCAACTAGGAAAATCTGTAAATAAAGTGTATAAGGCATTCATGTCGGTTTTAAAGTCTTTATTTTCAATGCTAATATATGCTTTGAAACCAATAGTCAATAATATAATAGTCATAGTGATTTTGATGGTAGTAGCTGGAGGAGTTGGTTACGCAATTGACAGGACAAAAGAACCTGTATATATGTCGCAAATGATTGTCAGGCCTTATTTTGAATCAAAATACCCGCTTGTGAACAATATAATCATGTATAATGCGCTTTTAAAAGACAGGGATTACGAGGAAATAAAAGAAGTTTTTGGATTAACCACAGAAGAAGCTGAATCGATAATAAGTATTAACATTGCTCAAGGACCAGAAACAGACAACTATAAACTTGTTAAATATACTAGATTTCTCAAATCACTTGATAGCGTGAATACTATTAAGTTAAGTTATGATGATTATATAAAGAATAGAAGTATTTATAATGGTGAGATTTTTGAGATTGAAGTCTTTTCTACTAATAAAACAATTTTCAGGGCGCTTGAAGAAGGGCTTAAATTAAGTTTTCAAAATTCGAATTCTTTGAAATTGAAACAAAAGAGAGATTCTTTAATTTCAATTGACAAAGTGAGAATATCTAACTCAATAAAAGAAGTTGATTCTTTAAAGAAAGTTTATATTGATGTTATTAAAGAGGAATCGTCGGCAGAAAACGTTAGCGGAAGGGGTGTCTCAACTGAAGGCTTGTCTTTAATACAAGAGAGGATTAATACTAGAGAATATGACTTACTTGAAAAGCAAATGAAACTACGTGATGAGTTTAGTGAATTAGAATCTAAAGAAGTTCAAGTCGACGGAATGTTTGATACGGTTTCAGGTTTTCAAGAAAGAGGAACAAAGTATGTCAACATTTATAGAATATACACCATAATCTTACCAATACTTACGTTTCTACTTTTGATTTTTGGATACATATTTTTTAAATCATTTAAGTTTATTAAGGAATATGAGTAAAAAGGTATTAATTACTGGCGGTGCTGGATTTATAGGATCTCATGTGGTCAGGCTTTTTGTAGAGAAATATCCTAATTATCAAATATACAATCTTGATGCATTGACTTATGCTGGTAATCTAGAGAATCTTGTTGATATAGAATTGGCTTCAAACTACACGTTTATTAAAGGCGATATTACAGATGAAAACGTTATTGAATCACTATTCGATACGTATAAATTTGACAATGTCATTCATTTGGCCGCAGAATCTCATGTTGACCGATCAATAGAAGATCCATTAGCTTTTGTTAAAACAAATGTTGTTGGTACGATGGTTCTTTTAAATGCATTTAAAAACTGTTGGAACGAAGATTTTAATGATAAATTGTTTTATCACATAAGTACTGATGAGGTTTATGGTTCCTTGGGAGAAACTGGACTGTTTACAGAAACCACAGCTTATGATCCTAACTCACCTTATTCTGCTTCTAAAGCAAGTTCGGATCATTTTGTTAGAGCCTATGGAGAAACATACAAAATTCCTTATGTCATTACGAATTGTTCTAATAATTATGGGCAAAATCAATTTCCCGAAAAACTTATTCCATTATTTATAAATAACATTATAAACAACAAACCATTACCGGTTTATGGAGATGGTAATTACACCAGAGATTGGTTATATGTAAAGGATCATGCCATTGCTATAGATCTGGTTTTTCATAAAGGAAGACAGGGTGAAACTTATAATATTGGAGGTTTTAACGAATGGAAAAATATTGATTTGATCACGTTATTATGCCAGCAAATGGATAATAAATTAAATAGGGTTAATGGTTCTTCAGAAAAATTGATAACCTATGTCAAAGATCGACCGGGTCATGACCTAAGGTATGCTATAGATGCTTCAAAGATTAAAAAGGAATTAGGCTGGGAACCTTCGGTCACATTTGAAGAAGGGCTCAAGGTAACAATAGATTGGTATTTGAATAATAAAGTTTGGCTTAACAATGTTACAAGTGGAGCTTATAAGTCATACTATCAAAAACAATACAGTTAAAAGATGAAGGGAATTATATTAGCCGGAGGATCAGGGACTAGACTCCATCCATTGACGTTATCGTTGAGTAAACAGTTAATGCCTGTTTATGATAAACCCATGATTTATTATCCGCTTTCTACTTTGATGTATTCAGGGATAAATGAAATATTAATTATTTCTACGCCTAAAGATTTACCGTTATTTAGAGATTTACTTGGAGACGGAAAGAAATATGGTTGCAAGTTTGAATACGCTGTTCAAGAAGAACCGAACGGATTAGCAGAGGCGTTTATTATTGGGGAAGAATTTATTGGATCTGATAAAGTGGCCTTAATTTTAGGAGATAATATCTTTTATGGTTCTGGTTTAGCAACGCTCTTACAAAGTAATAATGATCCTCAAGGCGGAATTATTTACGCCTATAGAGTTCATGACCCAGAACGCTATGGTGTTGTAGAATTTAACGATGCTGGTCAAGCAATTTCAATTGAAGAAAAACCATTAAAACCTAAATCAAATTTTGCAGTTCCAGGAATCTATTTTTATGATAATTCCGTAGTTGAAATTGCTAAAAATATTAAACCAAGTCACAGAGGTGAATTAGAAATCACCGATGTCAATAAGGTGTATTTAAAAAAGGGAAACTTAAGTGTTAGTATTTTGGATAGAGGAACAGCTTGGTTAGATACGGGCACTTTTAATTCTTTAATGCAAGCCTCTCAATTTGTAGAAGTGATCGAAGAGCGACAAGGTTTAAAAATCGGCTCAATAGAAGCGGCTGCGTTTGAAATGGGATACATTGATGAATCCGAATTTAAAGAATTAGCAGAACCATTGATGAAAAGCGGTTATGGTAAAAATTTACTAGGACTTTTGAATAAAAAATAATGAATATAAAGGAAACAAAACTTAAAGGTTGTTTTACAATTGAACCTAAAGTTTTTGAAGACGATAGAGGGTATTTTTTTGAATGTTTCAATCACAAGACTTTTAATGCAGCAATTGGGAGCGATACGGTCTTTGTTCAAGATAATGAATCGTATTCAACCAAAGGCGTTCTTAGGGGTTTACATTATCAATCAGGAAGCCACGCTCAAGCTAAATTAGTACGGGTTATTAAGGGAAAGGTGCTAGATATTGCTGTTGATATAAGAAAAGATTCTAATACTTTCGGACAACATGTATCTGTCGAATTAACAGAAGATAATAAAAAACAACTTTTTGTTCCTAGAGGTTTTGCTCACGGATTTATTGTGTTGAGCGATGAAGCTATCTTTTCATACAAATGCGATAACTTTTATAATAAAGAATCTGAAGGCGGAATTATTTATAATGATCCAGAGTTAAAAATTGATTGGAAGTTATCACCGACTGAACTTATTGTTTCTGAAAAAGATGTAATTTTACCAAAACTAGTGAATGCTAAATTATGGTAAGTGTCTTAGTAACGGGAGCAAATGGTCAGCTTGCTAGAAATATTAGAGATTTAGAAAGTAATAATCTAGACTTAAAACTAATTTACAGAAGTTCAATTGATTTAGATATCACAGATATGGTTTCTGTGAATAGGTTATTTAAAAACGAAAAAATAGATTATTGTATTAATTGTGCCGCAT
This sequence comes from Psychroserpens sp., assembly GCF_036960315.1. NCBI lineage: Bacteria > Pseudomonadati > Bacteroidota > Flavobacteriia > Flavobacteriales > Flavobacteriaceae > Psychroserpens > Psychroserpens sp. The sequence continues at coordinate 263,006 of NZ_JBALVR010000005.1, forward strand.
ATACAGCTGTAGACAAAGCTGAAAGTGACGAAGAAAACGCTTTAAAAACAAACGTGGAGGGCGTAAAAAATCTTGCGAAAGCATGTCACGAGAATGGTTCTACATTAATTCATATTTCTACTGATTTTGTTTTTGACGGAAAAACCTATCATGCTTATAAAGAGAGTGATATTACCAACCCTCAAGGCATATATGGATTAACTAAGCTTAAAGGAGAGCAAGAAGTAATTAAATACTTGACGGAGTATTATATAATCAGAACATCTTGGTTATACTCTGAACATAACGCTAATTTCATGAAAACTATGATTAGTTTATCTGAAAAGAGAGAAGAGTTGAGTGTTGTTGATGATCAAATAGGAACACCCACTTATGCAAAGGATTTAGCTGAAGTAATTCTGAAAATTATAAATAATTCAAATAAAGATTTCGGTGTTTATAATTATAGTAATGAGGGAGTTGCGAGTTGGTATGATTTTGCAAAAGCAATATTTGATGAAAGTAATAGTGGAATAAAGCTATCACCGATAAAGACTAAAGAGTATCCAACTCCGGCAGAAAGGCCGCCTTTTAGTGTTTTAGATAAGACTAAAATAAAAGGGAGTTTCAAAATAGAAATACCTCATTGGAGAGACAGTTTAAAAAAGGCAATTATTAATTTTAATAATATCGGTAATTAGAAATGCAAAAAAAAATAGCATTAATAACAGGAGTTACAGGTCAAGATGGAGCTTATTTAAGTGAGTTCTTACTGAAAAAGGGATATATAGTTCACGGAATAAAAAGAAGGTCGTCACTTTTCAATACAGATAGAATAGATCATCTTTACCAAGACCCTCACGTGGAAAATCAGAACTTCATTTTACACTATGGAGATTTAACAGATAGCACGAATCTTATTAGAATCATCCAGGATGTGAAACCAGACGAGATCTATAATCTTGCCGCAATGAGTCACGTTCATGTCTCTTTTGAAATACCCGAGTATACAGCAAATACTGATGGGGTAGGGACTTTGAGATTACTTGAAGCTATTAGAATTCTAGGACTAGAAAAATCCACTAGAATATATCAAGCATCTACTTCTGAATTGTACGGTAAAGTGCAAGAAGTACCGCAAACTGAGACAACGCCTTTTTATCCTAGGAGCCCATACGCAGTTGCTAAAATGTATGCTTATTGGATCACAGTAAATTACCGTGAAGCCTATGGTATGTATGCTTGTAATGGTATTTTGTTTAATCACGAATCACCTGTACGAGGAGAAACATTTGTTACCAGAAAGATTACCAGAGCTACTTCAAAAATTGCTCTAGGTTTACAAGATAAAGTCTACTTAGGAAACCTAGACGCTCAAAGAGATTGGGGTCACGCCAAGGATTATATAAGAATGATGTGGATGATTCTCCAGGCAGATGAACCAGAGGATTGGGTAATTGCGACTGGAAAAACAACATCTGTTCGTGACTTTGTTAGAATGAGCTTTGATCATGCCGGTATAGAATTAGAATTTAAAGGCGAAGGCTCGAACGAAAAAGGCTATGTGAAATCCTGTAATAACCAAAAGTATCAAATTGAAATTGGAAAAGAAGTTGTTTCTGTTGATGAAAAGTATTTTCGACCAACAGAAGTAGATTTACTTATTGGAGATGCAACCAAAGCAAAAGAAAAACTAGGGTGGATTCCTGAATATGACCTACCAGCACTCGTAGAGGACATGATGTCTAGCGATCTTAAATTGATGCAAAGACAACAATTTCTTATAGATGGCGGCTACAGTATAAAAAATTACTTTGAGTAATACTTTATGAATAAGGAAGCTAAAATTTATATTGCAGGTCACAGAGGATTAGTTGGAAGTGCGTTATTAGAAAACCTTCAAGCAAAAGGCTATAACAATATTTTAACCAGAACCCATAAAGAATTAGATCTCACAAATCAGATGGATGTTGCTAAATTCTTTGAAGCTGAAAAGCCAGAATATGTGTTTTTGGCGGCAGCTAAAGTTGGAGGAATAGTAGCAAATAATATCTATAGAGCAGATTTCATTTATGAAAACATGATGATTCAAAATCATATTATTCATCAAAGTTATATTCATAATGTGAAAAAATTATTGTTTTTAGGAAGCACATGTATTTATCCTAAAAACGCACCTCAACCAATGAAAGAAGATTATCTTCTAACAGGCATATTGGAGTATACAAACGAACCTTATGCCATTGCAAAGATTGCAGGTATTAAAATGTGTGAAAGCTATAATTTACAGTATGGCACAAACTTCATTTCTGTAATGCCAACAAATCTGTATGGTCCAAATGATAATTTTGATTTAGAAAAATCGCATGTACTTCCTGCTCTTATCAGGAAAATACACCTTGCTAAACTGCTAAACGAAAAACGTTACGATGAGGTTTTATCAGACACAGGGTTTTCAACTATAGAAGAAGGAAAAGACTATTTATCGGGTTTTGGAGTATCAGCTTCAGAAGTAGAGGTTTGGGGAACAGGAAATCCGAGACGTGAGTTTTTATGGTCTAAAGACATGGCGGACGCTTGTGTGTTTATTATGGAGAACAAAGACTTTAAAGACACGTTTTCCGAAGACCAAAAAGATATACGAAATACGCATATTAATATAGGAACAGGAGAGGATATTTCTATTAAAGAGCTGGCAGAGATAATAAAAAAATGTGTTGGTTTTAATGGAGAATTGGTTTACAACACAGACAAACCAGACGGAACACTGAGAAAATTAACCGATGTGTCTAAGCTAAATGCTCTTGGATGGAAGCATAAAATGGAACTAGAAAACGGAATAAAGAAAATATATGACTGGTATAGAGATAAATAAAAATTTACAAATAGCAATAGAGGCGTCTTTAAAAGCAGGAGAAGAAATCATGCAAGTTTATGACACCGCATTTGATGTTGAAATGAAAGAAGATAAATCTCCCCTTACTGAAGCCGATAAAAAAGCAAATGATATTATAAACTCTTTTCTACAGCCAACACCAATACCTATTATTAGTGAGGAGAACAAGCAGATAGATTATGATGTTAGAAAAAAATGGGACACTTGTTGGATTGTGGACCCTGTAGACGGAACTAAGGAGTTTATTAAACGAAATGGGGAGTTTACAGTAAATATAGCTCTAGTTCATAATGGCAAACCACAATTAGGTGTTATTTATGTTCCAGCCACCAAAACACTTTACTATGCAGATGTTTTAAAAAAACAGGCATTTAAATCTGAACTAACATCACACAATACATCGATAGAAGATGTTCTAGAACAATCAAAACCGCTTCAAACCAAACCTACTACAAATAATATTGAAATCGTAGGAAGCCGTTCTCATATGAGTCAGGAAACTTTAGATTTTGTTGATGAGTTAAAGACATCTGGAAAAAAGGTAGAGATAGTGTCTAAAGGTAGCTCACTTAAATTCTGTCTTGTTGCTGAAGGTAATGCTGATATCTATCCTAGATTTGCACCAACCATGGAATGGGATACTGCAGCCGGACAAGCAATTTGCAACGCGGTAGGGGTTCAAGTTATTTCCAACGAAACCCAAAAATCACTCCTATACAATAAGGAAAACCTATTAAACCCTTGGTTTTTGGTTTCAAAGCAATAGTTCCAAATGACCACATACAAAACAGAATCGCACGTTAGAAGTCTTTTAAAAGGGGTTTCATGGAGAGTTGTGGCTACTACAGATACCATTCTTGTTGTGTTACTTGTTACTTGTTTAAGTGGAGAATGCAGCATAGAAAGCGCCATTAAGATTGGCTCTATTGAATTTTTAATCAAGTTTTTCGCCTATTATTTACACGAAAGAGTTTGGCAAAGATTATTGATTAATAATCGGATAAATCAAAAACGAACACTTAAGAAAACGATATCATGGCGCGTTATAGCAACAACGATGACATTCTTGATTTCTGGTTCTGTCTTAAATGCCTTTGATGAAATCGCATTATATATTGCACTTACAGAATTATTTACGAAATTCGCACTTTATTACCTACACGAAAGACTATGGCTAAAATTACCATTAGGTAGAATTAGAAATTATTTTTTCGGTAAAAAACGATAAGATGTCAAAACATATAATTTCTCATAGCTATCAAGTAGCTAAAAAAGATAGAGTACAATCCAATAAGCACAATTCATTCTTAATGTGGTTTACAGGGCTTTCAGGATCTGGAAAATCTACAATTGCAAACTTAGTTGAAAAAGCACTTTTTGAACAAGGAATAAAAACCTATTCCTTAGATGGAGATAATATTAGAAAGGGGATTAATAAGGATCTTTCTTTTGCTCCTGAGGATAGAACTGAAAACATTAGGCGTATTGCCGAAGTGTCTAACCTAATGATAGATGGGGGGTTAGTCGTTCTAGCAGCATTTGTTTCTCCTTATAAAAAAGACAGAGAGAACATTAGAACTATCGTGAAAGATGTTAACTTTGTCGAAATCTATATCAATACAAGTCTTGAAGAGTGTGAACGTAGAGACGTGAAAGGATTGTACAAAAAGGCGAGAGCAGGAGAGATAAAGAATATGACGGGTATTTCAGCGCCATATGAAGCTCCAGATCAGCCAGATATAGAGATAAAAACTGAGCTTGAATCTATTGACGATTCTGTAAAAAGAATAGTAGATTTTATAACACCAAAATTACAACTCAATAATGGGTAAGTATTATTTAAATTATTTAGACGAATTAGAGAGTGAAGCCATTTACATATTACGTGAGGTTTGGGCTCAATTTGAAAATCCAGTGATTTTATTCTCTGGAGGGAAAGACTCAATTCTTGTGGCGCATTTAGCTAAGAAAGCATTTTATCCAGCAAAGATTCCCTTCCCACTAATGCATGTTGACACAGGACACAACTTTCCAGAAACCATTAAATTTAGGGATGATATTATTAAGGATTTAGGTGTGGAGCTTATTGTTGGTTTGGTTCAAGAGTCTATTGACGAAGGTCGAGTTGCAGAAGAAAAAGGTAAGAACGCCACCAGAAACGCATTACAAATCACAACACTTCTTGATGCCATAGAAACGAATAAAATCGACTGTGCTATTGGAGGAGGAAGACGTGATGAAGAAAAAGCCCGAGCTAAAGAGCGCTTCTTTTCACATCGTGATGATTTTGGACAATGGGATCCAAAAAACCAAAGGCCAGAACTTTGGAATATTTTTAACGGAAAACACTTTGAAGGCGAGCACTTTAGAGCCTTTCCAATTAGTAACTGGACAGAAATGGATGTTTGGAACTACATTAAAAGAGAAAACATAGCTATTCCGTCCTTGTATTTTGCTCACCAACGGGAAGTTGTTTGGAGGCAGGACAGTTGGATACCAAACTCAGAATTCTTACTCCTTGAAGATCATGAAGAAGTTGTAACCAAGAAGATAAGATTTAGAACACTTGGAGATATTACAATTACAGGTGGTATAGAGTCTGATGCAGATACACTAGAAAAAATTGCAGATGAGGTTTCCGGAATGAGACAAACAGAAAGAGGAAATAGAAGTGATGACAAACGATCAGAATCTGCTATGGAAGATAGAAAACGTCAAGGATATTTTTAATAAGAAATTAAATCAATGTTAGATAATAATCAATTATTACGATTTACAACAGCAGGAAGTGTTGACGATGGAAAAAGCACACTAATAGGACGTTTATTATACGATTCTAAATCTATTTTTGAAGATCAATTACAAGCCATAGAAAACACAAGCAAAAAGAAAGGCCATGATGGTGTAGATTTAGCTCTTTTTACCGATGGATTAAAAGACGAACGCGAACAAGGAATTACTATTGATGTAGCATATCGCTATTTCACGACTCCAAAGCGTAAATTTATCATCGCTGATACCCCTGGACATATTCAATATACCAGAAACATGGTTACAGGAGCCTCTACGGCTAATGCAGCTATTATATTGGTCGATGCAAGACATGGCGTGATTGAACAAACTAAAAGACACTCGTTTATTGCTTCTTTGCTACAAATCCCACATGTTATTGTTTGTATCAATAAAATGGATTTAGTAGATTATTCTGAAGAGGCCTATAATAAGGTTATCAACCAATTTGAAGAGTTTGCGTCAAAACTATTGGTTCATGATATTCGTTTTATTCCAATTAGCGCACTCAATGGCGATAATGTAGTAAACAGATCAGAAAACATGAATTGGTATCAGGGAGCCCCACTATTGCACACCTTAGAAACGATGCATATTAGTAGTGATATCAATAAGGTAGATGCTAGATTCCCAGTTCAAACAGTTTTAAGACCACAAAGTGAAGCCCATAGAGATTATAGAGGTTATGCAGGAAGAGTTGCTAGTGGAGTTTTTAGAGTAGGAGATGAAATCACAGTAATGCCTTCAGGCTTTACTTCTAAAATAAAATCTATAGACACCTTTGAGGAAGCATTGCCAGAAGCATATGCCCCAATGTCTGTTTCAATCACTTTAGAAGATGACATAGACATTAGTAGAGGTGATATGATAGTGCGTTCAAACAACAAACCAGAAGCATCTCAAGATATCGAAGTAATGCTATGTTGGTTAAACAATAACCCAGCAAAACCTAGAGCTAAATATAGCATTCGTCATACGAGTAATGAGCAAAAAGCAATGATTAAAGAAGTGGTTTATAAAATTGACATTGAAAGCTTAGGGCGTAACACCGAAGATAAGGATCTTAAAATGAATGATATTTCTAAGGTTAAAATCCGAACCACAAAACCTTTAATGGTAGATTCTTACAGAGAGAATAGAACGACTGGTAGTATTATTCTTGTTGATGATACCACCAACGAGACTGTTGCTGCGGGAATGATTGTTTAAGATTAATTGAAACAACTAATTGAAATCTTCAAACCATGAAAAAACTTATTGTTTTTATTGCTTTATCTATGATGTTAAGTTGTCAAGAAGAAACAAAAACAGCCAAAGAAAAAGTCGCTCCTAAAGAAGTTGCTAAACCCGAATTGATTATAAAGTTGGAGTTTAAAACAAACCAGGAAGATGTCATTATTTTGGAATTAGATGAAATTATAGTTGATGAATTTCAAAACAAAAAAATATTAATTTCAGAAAAAGTAATTCCAACGACCACATCTGAAGTCATCACTGCGAATTTTGGATCGAATACATCAAGGAAATTTATAATTGATTTAGGAAGCAGTCAGCTGAAGGAATTTGAAATCGTTTCGATGAGTTTCGAATATGGAGATAAGTATATGGATATTACTCCAGGAGAGATTGAGAACTATTTTGTTTTAAGTAAATTTACAGTGCTCGATAAAACATCACACAAAATCACTACACAGAAAGTCGATAATTATCATTTTCCAAAACTCTATGCTAGAGGTTTACTCTGGGATCGATTATTGAAATAATTATAAGGAAGAAATGAATAAAATAGTCGCGTTATTACCAATGAAAGGTAATTCAGAAAGGGTAAAGAATAAGAATCTTAAAGACTTTGCAGGAAAACCACTCTACCACTACACTATGCAGACCTTGTTAGACTCAAAGTACATAGAAAGTGTTGTGGTAAATACAGATAGTAAATTTATAAAAGAAGACATTAAACGTAATTTCCCAGACAATACCATAATAGTTGATAGACCTGAAAGTATTGTTGGTGATTTCGTTTCAATGAATAAAATTATTGAGCACGACATTAACATGGTAGATGCTGACTTTTATGTGCAATCGCACAGTACCAACCCAATGTTATCGGTTGATTCGGTTAATCGCGCTATCGAGAAAATGCTTCAATTAGCGCAATCTAATACTTACGATTCAATATTTTCAGTTACAAAATGGCAAACGCGTTTGTATAAGAGTGATGGCACAGCATTTAATCACAATCCAAAAGAATTATTGAGAACCCAAGATTTAGAACCTTTATTTGAGGAGAACTCTAATTTTTATATCTTCAGCAAAACTTCTTTTAGAGAGGCAGGTAACAAACGAATAGGAACTCGCCCTTACTTATTTGAAATAGATAAGATAGAAGCTGTAGATATAGACGAGCCTCAAGACTTTATTATTGCCGAAGCTTTATATAAACTGTTAAGATGATTTACGATAAAATTAAAAATTGGCAACTATATTTTAAGCATGATGTTTTTGAGAATATTTTCAAAGATTTGGAAACGATTACAGTAGATACGGTTAATGGCAATCACTTCAAAAATGAGAATTATTATTTTAAAGTGATGAGTTATGACACCCAATTAGATTCAAATATTATAGAAAACCATAACAAAGAAGTAGATATACAAATTGTCTTGGCGGGAAAAGAAAAGATTAAAATTTACAATGAAAACGCAGTAGAAATTATAAGACCATATCAAGAAGAAGATGATTGTCAATTTTATAAGAACGTGTCAATAGCTCATTCGGAAATCATACTTCAGCCTAGTTATATGGCTGTGTTTTTTAAGCAAGATATACATCACCCTTTATTTGCGGTTAATGGGAAACCAAAACATATTAAAAAAGTAGTAATTAAAGTCAATGAAAAATTTTTCACATAAAAAAAGTAGGTTAAAAAAGAAATTATCTCAAAGAGAACTTTCAATTGGGTCATGGTTAACGATACCACATCCTTCAGTTGTTGAAATAATGTCTTCGGCAAATTTTGAATGGCTTACCATAGATATAGAGCATTCTGCAATAGACTTTGAAGCGGTTCAAAACCTAATTGGTCATATTCAGGCCAATGATATGGAGGCCTTAGTAAGAGTGAGTAAAAATGACGAGGTTATTATTAAGCGTGTTATGGATGCGGGCGCAAATGGAGTCGTTGTTCCTATGGTTAAAAATGCTGAAGAAGCTAGAGAAGCTGTTTCTTATGTTAAATACCCTCCATTTGGTAAGCGAGGTGTTGGCCTCTCAAGAGCACAACATTATGGTGTTAATTTTGAGTCGTACAAAGAATGGGTTCAAAATGAATCTGTTGTAATAGTTCAAATTGAACATATTGAAGCTGTAAATAATTTATCTGAAATATTAGATGTCGAAGGAGTTGATGGAATTATCGTTGGGCCTTATGATTTATCGGCTTCAATGGGTAAACCAGGGATGTTTCATGATACTGATGTAAAAGAAGTATTAGATAGAATTGATCAAATCACCTTAAGTAAAAATAAACCTCTTGGATTTCATGTGATCTCATCAGACCACAAAGATTTGTTAGAGAAAATAGATAAGAATTATACGTTTCTTGCATTTAGTTTAGATTTCTTCTTTTTAGGAGATAAGGCTCGAGAAGAAATGAATTTATTAAAACGAAAGTAATATTAGAGACTTATGAGAAAGGTTTTAGTTTTTGGAGGCTTTGGATTTTTAGGACACTATCTTTCAAAGGAACTGGTAGCAAGGAATTATGATGTCACTGTAGCAGATATCAAATCCAATCATAATCTTTCAGCAGATATAAAGCACATTTATTGTGATATCTCTGACAAAGACGAAGTAGATTCAGTTTTTAAGGAGGAGTACGATGTCGTGTATAACCTTGCGGGTTTTGCTAATTTGGATTATGCGTTAAAAGAACCTATTAAAACTATTAACCTAAACGTTTTAGGTAACATGTACATATTAGAGGCATGTATTGCAAATAAGGTCAAAAAATTTATTTACGCTAGTAGCGCGTATGCCATGAGCAACAAAGGTTCTTTTTATGGTATAAGCAAACTTGCATCTGAAAAAATCATTGAAGAATACCATAAGAAATACAATCTAGACTTTACCATACTGCGATATGGATCGGTATATTCTGAAATTGAATACGACAACAACTACATCTATCATCTTGTAAAAAAGGCTGTTTTAGAGAATAAGATTGAGCATAAAGGAGATGGTGAAGAGCTAAGAGAATATATTCATGCTGCTGATGCTGCAAAGTTATCGGTTGATGTTATTGAATCTGATAAATTTAACAACCTCCATGTCATTTTAACCGGAAATGAACGAATGAAACGTTCAGATTTATTTAATATGATAAATGAAATATTAAACAACAAAATTCAAATAGTCTGCGACACTAAAGGCTACCAAAACCATTACAAGTTTACACCTTATTCCTTTGAACCATCGTTGAGTAGAAAATTGATAGCTAATCCTCATATAGATATGGGTCAAGGATTATTAGAATGTATTCGCTCTGTACATAAAAATGAAGACTATTAAAATTTTAACCCGCAATAAAGCTGAATTTGTTTCTAAATCTACTAGACATATTGAACAGCTAATTCAAGAGCTCCTAATTGATAAACCCATAATAAATATTGCGCTTTCTGGTGGAAGTACACCGATGCCAATTTATGAGAAATTACGCGATTGCGAAATCGAATGGAGCAGGATAAATTTCTTTTTAGTTGATGAAAGATGTGTTCCTAATACAAGTGACCAAAGTAACTATAACAACATTTCTGAAGTGTTATTCAAGCACATTTCGTCAAAAAGCTACCCAATGGTTTGCGATGCTAATAATTATGGCAAATCGGCTAATCTTTATGAAGACACTATTATTAAGCATGTAGAACTTTTAAACAATAAACCTCAGTTTGATTTAATAATTTTAGGAATGGGATTAGATGGTCATACAGCGTCTTTGTTTCCGAATACAAAAGCACTAAATAATGATCAAGATTTAGTGGTTTTAAATAACGTGCCACAACTTGATACGGATAGAATTACTATGACGTATCCCTTAATTATAAACTCCAATAAAATTGTATTACTAATTCAGGGCAATGAAAAGCAACAAGTTTTAAAAGAATCTGTTTCAAAAAACTTTCCGATTTCTAGAATTATACCATATATTGATTACATAATTAACTGATTTTAGAAGACAGAGTTAAACCGAAATAGAAAGGGAATCTTAACTTGAAAACAAGTATGATAATAAAAAACATTTTTTTTGATTTTGATGGCGTAATCGCGGAGTCTGTAAGCGCAAAAACAGAAGCTTTTAGGGACTTATATACACCATACGGTAAAGATGTTTCAGATAAAGTAGTAGACCACCATATAAGACATGGCGGCGTGTCAAGGTTTGAGAAATTTAAAATTTATCATGAGGAATATTTGAATAAAACCATATCTCCTGAAGGAATTGATGACCTGGCTAAACAATTTAGCGGCTTGGTGTTAAACAAAGTGATCAATTCTGAAGAAGTTAAAGGTGCGCATTCCTTTATTAAAAAATATGCTCATAAATTAAATTTCTGGATCATAACCGGAACACCAACCGAAGAAATAAAGATTATTACTGATAAAAGAAATTTATCACAATATTTTATCGGAATACACGGTTCTCCTAAAAACAAAAAATATTGGACCGAGCACTTATTAGAAAAGCATAATTTAAAAAGAGATGAGGTGATATTTTTAGGAGATGCCACAACAGATTATGAAGCTGCTCAATACTCTAATTTAAATTTTGCACTACGAGAGAATGAAGAAAACGAATCACTTTTTAAAGATTATAATGGTCTTAGATTTAGAGATTTTTATGAACTTGAAAGCAGTATTAAAAATTGTTTAAAATTTAAAGACTAATATGAAAATTTTATTGACCTCAACATCCTTTTATGACACTCCAGGTGCTCACCGTGATTTGTTAAACAAACAAGGTTTTGATATTGATGTTTTGAGAGGACCCATCCCAGAACGGGAATTATTACCGATAATTCAAAATTACGATGCAGTAATATGCGGTGATGATGAGTATACACACCAGGTAATAAAGAAGGGTGTAGAAGGGAAACTAAAATATATTTCAAAATATGGTGTTGGTTTAGATAAAATTGATTTAAAGGCAGCCAAAGAATTTAATATACCAGTTACAAATTGCCCTGGAGTGAATCAGGTTTCTGTTGCAGAACATGTTTTAGCATTACTATTTACATTTGAAAAGAATGTGCATTTACAGTATAATGAAACAAGACAGGGAAATTGGAAACGATATACAGGTAATGAAATTCAAGGTAGAACTATAGGTATTATTGGACTTGGAGCCGTCGGGAAAGAGCTTGCAAAAAAAGCAAATGCTTTAGGCATGAATGTCATGGCACATGATGTTTTTAAGAATGAAGCATTCTTAACCGAGCATGATTATGTATATTTTACAGAGCAGATTGATGAGGTTTATGAAAAAGCAGATGTTATTAGTTTGCATTTACCGCATACACCAACTTCTGAAAAGATGATTAACAAGTCTGTGATTTTTGAAAAACTTAAAAGAAAACCTATTTTAATTAATACGTCAAGAGGGATGTTGATAGATCCTAATGCGATTATTGAAGGTTTAAAAGAAAACAAAATAAGAGGTTATCTAGCCGATGTTCTTATACAAGAACCAATGCCTCAAGATGAAGTGCTAAAAGGCGTTGAAAATGTCATAATAACGCCACACGTTGGATCTAGAACTTATCAAAGTGTAGAAAGACAAGGTTTGATGGCTGTAAATAACTTATTAAACCTTTTGGAAAATTGAAGGCGAAATTAATTAAACTACAATTTATATTACTATGTTTATTAGGGCTATATCCTCTTTTAAAGTTTAATTATTCATCTCAAATATTAATTTCATTCTCAGTAATATCTGTTTTTATAGGTATAAAATATAAGACCTTCAATTTTGATAAAAAAAACCGCCGTAGCTTTCTTTTTTTATGTACCTATTTGTTTTTGCTGTTTATTTCAGTTGCATATTCCCAAAATACAGATAATGCAATAAAAAGAAGCGTCCAGTTTTTGCCCTTATTGATTGCACCATTCTTTGTGTCATTTTATCAATTTCAATTTGCTAAAAATTTTAAAAAAACTGCCATTTCAGTATTTATAGTCGCTAACATCTTGTTTACGATTATTATTACAGCAATATTCCTCTTAAATATTCATAAAACAAATTTAGGCTTATTACATTTTTTGTTGGATTATGACAAATTTCAATTAATCGTTGATAGAAGTATTGATAACGATTTAATCTTTATTCACAAAGCCTATTTCTCTATGGGATTTGTAATCTGTGCTATATATTGTTTGAGAGAGGCTATAGGGTTTTATCATAAGAATAAAAACTATTTTAGAATATATTCAGCCATATTTCTATATTTCTTTTTTTGGTTGTTCTACGGATTTTCGTTCCCTAACATAATAGCACTTACCATTGGTGTAACAATACTACTTTATTATAATTTAAATAGAAAAAACTTTGTCAAAACAATTGGGGTTTTTACTCTAATATGTGTGTCCTTAGTTGTGTTTAAATTAAATGACACTGATGTACAACGAGGGTTTAATTTCGTGAAATCTACGGTGGACGAACAAGAATATGAAGTTAATGATGTTAGGAAAGAAATATACACTTCTCATCTCGAGGTTTTAGAATCGGCAAGTATTACCGAATTAGTTTTTGGATTTGGAGTCGGTGATCCGCAAGATCTTTTAAATGAGGATTATGAGAGCAGGTTTTTAGAAAGAAATATCATAAACCTACTTTTTTTTAATGAAGAATTTGATCACCCTTATTGGTTTAAGAATAATGTAAAAGTAGATAACAATGTTATTGATTCTCCTGAAGGAAAACAAAATACCGAAATTTTACTTGAACAAAACAACGACAGTATAGCTTCGCATAGTATATCAACAAATATAGACATACCTCAATCCGGAACTTATACTTTCTCTGTTTTTGTTAAGAATGATCATTCAAATTCTGTAATTTTAAGATTGGGAGACATCAACCAAAGAGCAACATTTGATCTAGAACAAGGAAGTGTTATCAAGACATTGAATGTGGACGCTGCAAGCATTAAGAAAGTAAATAATGATTGGTACAGGTGCTCAATTAAAGTTAACCTAAACACAACCAATCCACTGGCATTGATAGGAATGTCTAATAAAAATGCAGATTATCATTATAAATCTGAGGGATCGGGGTTTTATATTTGGGGAGCACAATTAGAGCAAGGTCATTTAACAGAGTATAAAAAAAACGGTTCAGAACTACTCCAAAAAGCCATAGATAAGCAGTTTAATTCCCATAATAATTATTTATATATGATTCTAACCACAGGGTTTGTTGGGCTTATAGCGTTTTTAGTTTTCTTGATACATCTTTTTAGAAATGCTATTACCGAAAAGAGCATACTTAAAATAACATTTTGCACATTGTTAGTATTAAATTTTTTAACCGAAAACACCTTATCGAGACAATGGGGATTATTGTTTTTCGCCTTTATGTTGTTGGTTTTATTTGGTAAATATAAAAAACGGATAGTTGAGTAAGATAATAAATCTATATAGCAAATATCTAAAGAACAACCTTGGACTAATTAACCTATTTGGTAAGGTATTTGGGAGAGGTTTATTTTTATTATTGACCTCATTTTTTGCTTACAAGCTATCTGTTAAGGATTTTGCTGGATTTGCGATTTTTTGGTCAACTTTGAGAATGTTTGCATTTTTTTCAGCTAATAATTTATACATAATTTATTTCAATAAGGTTCGAGAAAACTTAATAGAACATAAAATATGGTCTAATGTTACTTCAGTAAATATTGTTATTACGGCACTATTGTTTGGTTTGATTTCTTTTGGAATCTCAATTGTAATTTTTAATAATATTTTCCTTTCACTTTTATTTTTACCAACCTTATTACTAACTATAGTTATTAGAAATTTGTCGGAGTTTGCCAAGTCTGACAACTCGTTATTTCTATCTATATTTATAGAAGACTTCCTGCTTTATTTTCTGTTTTTTGCGTCTGGAATTGTTGCTGTTATGTTTTCAAACAACCTTTTTTCTATTGTCTGTGCGCTACTTTTTTCTACGATAATAACTGCTGTTTTTTGCTTGATTTTGTTCAAAAGGAAATTCAAGCTAAAAATAAACTCTTATAGGATTAGTTTAATAGACTTTTCGTTTTCCGACTTTAGATTAGGAATTAATTATACCATATTAAGAGGAAATGAAGTACTGTCAAATTTTGCTGTTAGATATCTTGGTCAAATTTATTTCGGGGACCTTTTTGTTGCATACGCTCATATTATGTACCAATTCTATAATGTTTTTACACTACTTACAATGGCAGTTATATCAGGATTACAATCTAAAATTACAGTCCAAAATATAAGTGAGTTTAGCAAAAGCTTTATTAGAAAAACATATATAAACATCCTAAAGACGATAATACCATTTGTGGTTGGTGTAATCACTATTATCTTACTCTTTAATACTGAAATACTAAGATTGTTTTTCCCGAAATATGTCACTTACGACTCACTTCTTGTAAAAGTATCTTTAGTTGGGTTGGTATTTATGATTATTCAACCATTGGTTTTCATTCTTATATATAATAACAAAATCACCAAGATTAAAACTTTGAATTTCGCTCAATATTTAGTTGTGTTTACTGTATATTTACTCCCTTTATTTTTTGTAAATATAAACGAACAGTATTGGCTTTTGATTATAATGCTAAACTTCATTTTGGTACAAGGGGTTTACGCCGTAATAAAATACAATAGGATGAAATGATATATTTTTATGTACTCTTATTGAGAATAGTTGCATATCTTGAAGGCACTGCGAAGATTGTCTCTTTCGCTGGTGTTTTTGTCTTGATGCTGTACTCTATAATTAAGAGAACATCTGTGTCTAAAATAAAAGCAGTACCAAAATATGTTTTCTACTCATTATTATTGACTATTGTTTTATTAGTGCACGGACTAATTTTAAGTAAAATAGAAATTAGAGATGTAGCGGTTTTATTAACTTATTGGATTTGGTTAGTATTTACGTTCACTTACTTTAAAAATAAAACTTTAGATGAATGCCTTAAGTACATTTTAATATCTTTCTTGATTTTTAACTTTGCCAACTTCGTGCATTTTAAATTATATTTTGCGGACCAAAAACTCGGACTTAATAGTATTTTGGCACTGTTTGGTATAGTAGATTATAGGATCTACTTCCCTTTATCATCAGGTGCAAATGTTTTCACATCACAACTTGGCCTTAACGCATTAATTGGCTTGTATTTTATTAAACATGTTAGAAATAACATTTGGTACATATTAATATATACATTCTATATTTACATGTTAGTTTTAGCCGATTCAAGACTGATCTTGCTTTTAACCCTGTTTTTTTCATTTATCTATTGGTTTTCTCTAAAGACAATAGTATCCTTTTTTAAAAAAACATGGTGGGTAATTGGATTGGTTATAGCAGCACTATTGTATTTGTTTTATAATACTGAATTTTTTGACGGACTTAAAAGGCCAGGTGAACTAACAGGGAAAGCATTGTCTAGAATAGAAATTTGGTCAATAGCGTTAAAAACAATATTTAGCGACTTTAGTGCCATCTATGGTCATGGATTAAATGGCTTCGAAAACTCTATGTCAGATTCCACAAAAGAAGTTTTTGAAGATCAATACCTACAAACCTCTCACAATTTTATTTTACAAACTCTTATTGACTTTGGTATAATAGGGGCTATAATTGTGCTAACATTTATTGTGAAAATATTTGCATTAACCTTAAAATTAAGGTCACTTATAATAACCATACTCATAGTTATGCTTTTGCTAATTGGTTTCACGGAATCCATTCCATCATTTTATTCCACTGAAGCAACATTGTTTTTCATAACCATATTATCAATTTTATTTATTCAGAATGAAAGAAAAGATATTAGATTTAGTACGAATTAGTACGTACTATCCTAGAAAAATTTTAGACATACTATTATATAAACTTTATCTCGAAAGACGAAATAATTGGAATATTTTAGACCCATATTTTAAAAAACCTGTATTGATTGTTGGTAATGGGCCAAGTTTAAATAAAACCCCTTTAGATAAAGTTGATGAATCAATTGTTTCTATTGGTATGAATAAGATAAATTTAATTTATAGTACAAGCAAATGGAGGCCCGATATTCTAGTATGTGTCAACGGCCTAGTGCTTGGTCAAAATAAAGACTATTTTAACAAAACTGAAATACCGTTAATTTTACCAGTAAAAGCGTATTATCTAGGGGTGAAACCTAGAAAAAATATTTTGTTTGTCAACTTAAAAGATGAGGAAAGAATCCATACAAATATTAAAAAATCGGTCTCAACAGGGTGCACAGTAACATTTACAGCACTACAAATCGCCGCATATTTAAATCCGAAATCAGTGCATATTGTAGGTGTTGATCATAGTTTTGTTGTTGAAAAAGGAAAAGAATATGACATAAAGAAATATGAAGGCGATGATGTTAACCATTTTAGTAAAGATTACTTTAAAGATAGTTTTTGGGGATTACCTGATTTAGATGGTAGTGAAAGGCTATACGCATTGAGCAATGATTACTTCCTGTCGAAAAAGATTCCTATAAGTGATTGTACTATTGGTGGGAAATTAGAGATATTTAGAAAAGGGGATATTTCAGAAATAACCAAAGGCGCTGTTAACTCTCATTAACTAAACACTAAATAATCTCGAATTATTTTATAATTGAAATTTTTAAAACCCAAAATTAATAAGCGGATACTATTATACTGAATACACAGCTGTTGGACTCTACAATACTAATTGGATGGACCAAGACAAATATATTTCTATTGTAGATCAACTATTCGAGAAGCCGAAAAAGACGTTGCAATTTGGCACACATGCATGGAAGTATATTATTAGTAAATTTCCCACTGATGAAGTTCTATCAAATTTCGAAAATAAACCATCCAATCTCATTAATAATCAACATTTTTTTATTTTTTTATTTTTTCTTTAATTGTTGAATGATAGGACTATATTTGCTTTTTATTAAATTCATTTCATGACAAGAAGAAGGAGATATTCACAATTAATTAGGCCAGCATTATATTTGTTGGATCTTTTTATAATTTCTTCATTGGCATACTTTTTTTTAACGACAGAAATAACCTATTTGGTTTCTTTTGTTGTATTTTGGATATTACTTTCTGTTTTTTTTTCTTTCTACGACGTATATAGATATACGAAAATCATGACCATTATATCTTTAATACTTAAGCAGACTTTTGCTTTTATTTTAATGATATTTTCTTATTTATATATAATAGATTCTGATATAAATTTTAAAGAGGTTCTTCAATATTCCGGGGTTTTATTTGCCCTTTTTACTTTATGGAGAGTGACGCTTCATGTTATGTTCAAAAAATATAGAATAGTTACAGGAAGCAACTATAAACAAGTCGTGATTATAGGCTCAAATAGTTCAACAAAAAAACTATCACAATTCTTTATCGACGAACCTGGTTATGGTTATAAATACATGGGTTTTTTTTCAAATAAAAACGAAATACAGAAACTAGGGGCCTTCGAAGACGTTTATGATTATATTCTCAAAAACAAGATAGATGAGGTCTATTGCTCCATTAAAGAACTGTCTAATGAGCAAATGTCTAAACTAATTTTTTTTGCAGAAAACAATTTATTCGCACTAAAACTTATACCAGATAATAAGTATATATATTCTAAGAAATTAAAGTTTGAAAATTATAACTTATTACCTATTTTGTCATTGAGTGAAATTCCGTTAAAAACAGGAATTAATAGATTTGTCAAAAGAGGGTTTGATATTGTTTTTTCATTGCTGGTTATCATATTTTTATTGTCTTGGTTTACTCCCTTAATAGCGCTTCTTATAAGAATGGAATCAAAAGGGGCGGTGTTTTTTAAACAGCTAAGATATGGTGCAGATTTTAACCTTTTTGCTTGTTATAAATTTAGATCAATGACGGCAAACAATGAATCAGATATGGTTCAAGCTGCTAAAAATGATATGAGAGTTACCAGAATCGGTAGATTTATTAGACGAACAAGTATTGACGAGTTACCTCAATTTTTTAATGTTTTATTTGGTAGCATGTCAGTAGTAGGCCCTAGACCATTATTACTGAGTCACACTAATGACTATAAAAACAAAATAGATAAATTTATGGTAAGGCATACTGTCAAACCAGGAATTACAGGGTTGGCGCAAGTTAGTGGTTACAGAGGAAATATTGAGACAGATGGAGATATGCAAAATAGAGTTCGTTATGATGTGTTCTATGTCGAAAATTGGTCTTTAATATTGGATTTCAAAATCATTATTAAAACGATATTAAACGTTATTCAAGGAGAAGAAAAAGCATATTAAAAACTTAAATTAAGAATGAAGGTATCGGTAATAGGAACAGGATATGTAGGTTTGGTAACCGGAACATGTTTGGCAGAAACAGGAAATGAAGTTATTTGTGTAGACATAGATGAGAACAAGGTCGAAAAAATGAAAAAGGGTGAGGTGCCAATCTATGAACCACACTTGGATGTTATTTTTGAACGGAATATTAAAGCAAATAGATTACAATTTACCACCTCTTTAGATGAAGGATTAGAACATGGCGACATTATCTTTTTAGCATTGCCTACTCCAGAAGGTGAAGATGGTTCAGCCGATTTAAAATATATACTTGGTGTTGCAGATGAAATAGGCAAAAAAATCACTAGCTATAAAGTTATTGTCGATAAAAGCACGGTTCCAGTTGGCACATCAGAAAAAGTAAGGGAAGCTATTTCTAAAAACACCTCCGTAGATTTTGATGTAGTTTCAAATCCTGAATTTTTAAGAGAAGGTTTTGCGGTTGATGACTTTCTAAAACCCGAACGAATAGTTGTAGGGACACAGTCTGAGCGTGCAATTAAATTCATGAAAAAACTATACCAGCCTTATGTAAGATCGGGTAATCCTATTATTATTATGGATGAGAAATCGGCCGAACTCACAAAATATGCCGCTAATTCCTTTTTAGCAACTAAGATCACGTTTATGAACGAAATTGCTAATTTTTGTGAAAAAGTAGGAGCAGATGTAGATAAGGTGAGAATTGGAATGGGAACAGATTCTAGAATTGGAAAGCGATTTTTGTTTCCAGGTATTGGATACGGGGGTTCATGTTTCCCAAAAGATGTAAAGGCTTTACATAAATCAGGATTGAACTCAGACTACAACTTTAAAATATTGGATTCTGTTATAGAGGTTAATGCCACTCAAAAAACAATTCTAATTCCTAGAATTAGGACCTATTTCAAAAATAATTTAAAAGATAAAAAAATTGCAATTTGGGGTTTAGCGTTTAAACCTGAAACCGATGATATTAGAGAAGCACCCGCATTGTTTATAATAGATGCACTTCTCAAAGAAGGGGCTAAGATTATTGCCTTTGACCCTGAAGCAATGCCAAATGTAGAACGAAAATTAGGGTCTGAAATTTCATATGCAAAAGACATGTATAGCGCTCTCGAAAATGCAGATGCACTTGTAATATGTACAGAATGGAGTATATTTAGAACACCAAACTTTGAAAAATTAAATTCGAATATGAATTCATCTGTTATTTTTGATGGACGAAATCTATATGATGTCGATGAGGTTTCAAAAGAAGTAGAATTTTATAGTTCAATAGGCAGATAATTAAATATGGAAAGAATTTTAATAACTGGTGCTGCAGGATTTTTAGGATCACATCTCTGTGATAGATTTATCAAAGAGGGAATGCACGTGATTGCCATGGATAACCTTATCACAGGAGATCTAGATAATATCAAGCATTTATTCCCACTAGAAAATTTTGAGTTTCACAATCATGATATAACCAATTTTGTTCATGTTTCTGGAACAGTAGATTATATTTTGCATTTTGCGTCTCCTGCCAGTCCAATAGACTATCTTAAAATTCCCATACAAACTTTAAAAGTTGGTGCTTTAGGCACGCACAACCTATTAGGCTTAGCCAAAGAGAAGAAAGCAAGAATCTTAATAGCTTCGACTTCTGAAATTTATGGTGACCCATTGGTACATCCTCAAACTGAAGCGTATTATGGAAACGTTAATACCATAGGGCCAAGAGGGGTTTATGACGAAGCCAAACGTTTTCAAGAATCTATTACAATGGCGTATCATCGCTTTCATGGTGTAGATACAAGAATTATAAGAATATTTAACACCTATGGTCCTCGTATGCGTCTCAATGATGGTAGAGTAATCCCTGCATTTATGGGTCAAGCACTAAGAGGTGAAGATTTAACAGTATTTGGAGAGGGATTACAAACGAGATCATTTTGCTATGTAGATGATCAAGTAGAAGGAATTTATAGATTATTGATGAGTGATTATAACCTACCAGTAAATATTGGTAACCCTAATGAAATCACCATATTAGATTTTGCAAAAGAAATAATTAAACTCACAAATTCTGATCAAAAAATCATATTTAAACCTTTACCTAAAGACGACCCTCTTCAAAGGCAACCAGATATTTCACTAGCTAAAAAGTTATTTAATTGGGAGCCTAAAGTAGATAGAGAACAAGGAATGGCTACAACATATGATTATTTCAAAGGCCTTTCCGAAGAAGAACTTTATAAAAGTGAACACAAAAATTTTATGAGTTATATAAAAAAGTAATTTATGGAATATAGACGCGGAAGGTTTTCTTGGTTACTAAGACCATTTTTGATTTCTTACGATCTATTGATTATCAATGCTTTCGCTTATTATTTCTTTAATTTTAACGACTCAGAACTTTATTTTTTCTCTTACGAATTTCTTAATGATAAGCATCTACTTTACTTGTTCTATTCGGTAGTAACGTGGCTTATATCGACATATCTTATTAAATTCTATAAAGTTTATCGGTACACATCTCTACTTAATATTATATATCTGCTTTTAAAGCAGTTCTTGGCTTATATCATTGTTATATACGCCTTCATTGGGATATTTAGAAGTCTTGAGATTGAGGCAATTCTTGTTTTTAAATACCTCATTGTATGTTTTTTATGTATTGCGGTTGTAAAACTAGTCAGTTATTATGTTTTAAAAAGCTTTAGAGCTTATTTAAAAGGAAACGTGAGACATGTAATCATTATAGGTAAAGGTGAAAATGCTCAGAAATTGCATAAAATGTTTACAACCAAAAAGAACTTAGGCTACATCCTTGAAGGGTACTTCTACGATGCAAAAACTCAAGACGGAAGTGTTGCGGACAGTTTTAAATTTCTTGATTCTAATCCTAATACCATAGATGAAATATATTGTTCAATTGATGAACTTACTGAAGGTCAAGTTAACAAGTTTGTTAAGTATGCGAATCTTAATAACTGCAACATCAAGTTTATTCCCAACACAAAACAACTACTTACTAAGCGATTAAAGGCCGACTATTATGGATATTTACCCGTTTTATCCATTCAAGAAGTTGCTCTAAATGATGAGTTTAATAAGTTCTTGAAACGCGCTTTTGATGTTGTATTCTCCTTACTAATAATCGTGTTTATACTCTCCTGGCTAACTGTTCTTTTATTCATTCTTATCAAATTAGAATCCAAAGGAGAATTGTTTTTCAAGCACAAAAGAAACGGAATAAATTATAAAGAATTCAATTGCTATAAGTTTAGGTCGCTTAGACAAATAAATAAAGATGATGAAGGCTATGTCAAAAAAGACGATAAAAGAATGACTAGAATTGGTAAATTCATAAGAAAGACGAGTATAGATGAGTTACCTCAATTTTACAATGTCTTAAGAGGAGACATGAGTGTTGTAGGGCCAAGACCTCATATGCTTTCATATACAGATGCCTATTCTAAAAAAGTAGACATCTATAATTTTATCTTTAGACACAATGTAAAACCAGGTGTTACTGGTCTGGCTCAAGTTAGTGGATTTAGAGGTGAGATAGAAACTGACCAGGACATCATAGGTCGTGTCAAATTTGATATTTATTATATTGAAAACTGGTCTATACTACTAGATATTAAGATTATATTTCAAACCTTAACCAACGTCGTCAAAGGAGAAGAAAAAGCCTATTAAAGGCCATTCACCAGCTCCAATAACTGTTTATTAAAATCAAATTGAGAAACCGCAGTTTGTTGTATTGTCCTTTTTTGTTCTTCGGAAAGGTTACCAACTTCAATTTTTGAAATCACTTTATTTAGATCGTCGTAATCACTCGCATTAGCGATCCATCCTAAATTATGAGACTTAATAATATCCTCGCCTTCACCACCACCAAAGTAAAGCATAGGGATACCTAAACGCGCATATTCAAATATTTTTGAGGGCACACTTCCATAAATTCTGTTTAGCAAAGGGATAATGGTAACATCATAGTTCATCAATACACTATGAAGTTTCTCTCGTGTCACGCGACCATGGAAAAAAATAGGCAATTCAGGATGTGTAGATATAAAATCTTCAATTTTAGTTTGCTCAGCTCCCGAACCGTAAATATGAAACTCAATAGTTGAGTAATCTAATTGACCGCAAAGATTATAGATGCCTTGAGCAATACCCAATAAGCCAGCATAAACAATTTTGAGTTTCCCGGTTGATGAAGTCTGCTTTATAGAAGGTGCTTCAAAATCTGGAAAATTCCGATATAAGAACGTCGGTTTCTCTTGAAAAATAGAAGTGACATGAGCTAATATTTCTTCGCTCTGCCCCAAAACTAAGCTTGCCTTTTTATAATTATATCGTTCAATTTTTTCAAGAATTCGATAACTAAAATTCCTTTTAAAAGCACCCAATTCCAAACCGGCAATAGGCCAAAGATCACTAACGTTTAGGATGAGATTTCGGTTTTTACGTCGTAAAAAAAGCATTGAAGTAAAAGCCACCAGTAAAGGAGGAGACTGAACAATAACGGTTTTAGGAATCCTATTCCACATAAAAAACCAAACCAAACTAAAACTATAAGACAGCATCGCGATTAAACGCAAAAGTTTGTTTTTAGAATTGCTGGCGTAAATCCAAAGACGATATATGGTGACATTTTTTTCTTCGGAAACGTGCTTGAATTTACCTTTATAACCATCAAATATTTTTCCTGTAGGATAGTTGGGCAATGGCGTTAGAACACTCACATTGAAGTTGTTTTTTTGTAATCCATGAGCTAATTGGAAAATCCGGTTGGAAGCTGCTCCAATTTCTGGAGGAAAATAACTCGTAATAATTAAGACGTCCTTCTTCATAAGTTCTCTTTCACAAAAGAAGTAAACTGTTTTAGCTTACCACTTTTAGATCGCTTTAATTCGTTTTGTCTTTCAAAAGTTATGGTTAAACCCTTTTCAAGATAGTTTTCCATTTCTTGAGTAATGGTAGCCGTTTTGTCTTCAGTAAGCGCTTCAGAACTAACGTATGTAACCTTAAACAAATGGGTTTCTAATTGCTCAACAATAAACTCTTTAACATTGCCATCATCTTCAATGATACTTTTTGTAATATAATAAAAGGTAAGTCCAGCGGCTTTCTTTCCGCTAGGCAAAATTGCAATATCATTAGTTCGTCCAACTAATGTTTTTAAGATGGGTATTTTTAATGTACTCTGCTCAGAAAGTACGCCAACATCACCAATATCATATCTAATAAAAGGGTGTGCTTTATTGTATAATGAAGTAATCACAACACGACCTTCAGCACCATAAGGAAGTATAGTATCGTTCTCATCCAAAATCTCGATAAATAAGGTTTCGCTGTTTAATTGCCAATCATTACTGGGGTTTTGAAAAGCAATTAAATCCAATTCTGAAGCACCATATTCGTTAATTACAGGAACTCCAAAATAGTCCTCCATTAAAGCTTTATCCTTGTCAAATAACATTTCCGAAGTTACTACACATGCCTTTAACGTTGGACAAATAGATTTTAAATTTAATTGTTTTCGCTCCAAAAACTTTGCGAATTGTACGATAGAGCTTGTGTAGCCATTGATGTAATCGAAAGTAGTGGATTTAAATTTCTTTAGATGCTTTTCAAAAGCGGCATCACTTAAATCAAAAACAGAAAACCGATAGCGTTTACTCAAACCATCTTTAAGACGTTCTTTGTAATAGCCTTTTTTATCTAACGGAATTCCATAAAATCGAGCTTGTCTAGACGTGTTAAAATCTAAATCATACCATCCAAACCTATTTTGAATAACAGCCCAAGTCATCGCATGACAAAATTTGTCTTTCGCAAAAATAAAAGGATCTCCTGAAGAACCTGAAGTTTTGTTTACATATACATTTTTGGTTGTAAACCCTTTAGATAACCGCTCTTCTAGTGGTAACTGCAAATCTCGTTTTGTCATTACTGGTAATGAGTTCCAGTTTTTAGACTGTATATGTTTTGTTAGCGATTTATAGTAATCATTATGCTGCAAATGATAATTAACAATGTCATTTTGCTTTTGATTTAAAAAGGTTTTAAAGGCGATATCATTTTTTTTCTGAATACGATTTAACTCCGTTCTTGCCTTGTCTAAAGGGAATCCGTTAAGCCGTAAAGAAAAATCAAAAAGGTTCAAAAAACGAAAGTGTTAGTATTTGACGTAAAGTAAAGAAAAAAAGTCTTGTATGGAAAGTTCGAAACTCGCAAAAACAATTATTTTTGTGCAAACAAAATGAAAACATGACAATTTTAATACTTGGTTCTGGAGGAAGAGAACACACGTTTGCTTGGAAAACAGTTCAAAGTCCTTTGTGTGATAAACTTTTTGTGGCACCTGGCAACTCAGGCACAGCTCAAATTGCTACTAATGTAAATATTAAGGTAACCGATTTTGAAGCGATTAAAACTTTAGTTTTAGAGCATGATATTGATATGGTTGTTGTAGGCCCCGAAGACCCATTAGTTCAAGGAATTCATGATTTCTTTTTAAATGACGACCAAATTAAACACGTTGCAGTTATTGGTCCTCAAAAAGCAGCAGCAGAATTAGAGGGCAGTAAAGAATTTGCCAAAGAGTTTTTGTTTAGACACGATATTCCAACAGCTGCATACCAAAGTTTTGACGCCAATACTGTAGAAGAAGGTTATCAATTTTTAGAGACTTTAAACCCTCCTTACGTTTTGAAGGCAGACGGTTTAGCTGCAGGAAAAGGTGTTTTAATTCTCAATGACTTAGATGAAGCAAAAGCCGAACTCAAAAGTATGTTAGTGGATTCTAAATTTGGAGCGGCAAGTTCTAAAGTTGTTATCGAAGAGTTTTTGGATGGGATTGAACTCAGTTGTTTTGTTCTAACCGATGGAAAACATTACAAGATCCTTCCAACAGCCAAAGACTACAAGCGAATTGGTGAAGGTGATACAGGATTAAACACAGGCGGAATGGGAGCTATCTCTCCTGTGCCTTTTGCAACTGAAGAATTTTTAAGCAAAATAGAAGAACGTATTGTTAAACCAACAATCAGCGGACTTCAAAAAGACAACTTACCATATAAAGGATTTGTGTTTATTGGTATAATCAAAGTTGGTGATGACCCTAAAGTCATTGAGTATAATGTTAGAATGGGAGATCCTGAAACCGAAGTGGTTTTGCCAAGATTGAAGACAGACTTAGTTGAAATTTTTAAGGCGATTTCCGAAGAAAAATTAAATGAGATTCACATTGAAATAGACGAGCGCGCAGCAACAACTGTAATGTTGGTTTCTGGAGGATACCCAGAAGCTTACGAAAAAGGAAAAGAAATTACCGGTCTAGAACACCTAGAAGGTTCTATCCCATTTCATGCGGGAGCTATCATCAAAGACGGAAAGGTGGTAACCTCTGGAGGACGTGTTATGGCAATCACTTCTTACGGAAACACCTACAAAGAAGCTATAAAAAAATCTTATCAAAATATAGATAAACTACATTTTGATAAGATGAATTACCGAAAAGATATTGGTTTCGATTTATAGATATGAATGAGAAGTGATACTTTTATCCTCTTCATTGTTGTCATTAGATTTTTTAAGTTGTAACATCCAGTATACAAATGCAACAATCCCAATGATGATAAAAACCCATGAGATAAGGTTGGCTGTCCACCAGTCCTCTAGCTCTAACGCTCTTAAAGCATCAAAAGGAGCAAATAAAACATCTACAAAAAGGTCTTGTATAGCGTAAAAAAAGTCTTTCATTGTGTTGATTTTTTAGAAACTCTTATCGAGCTTCAAGGGTATAATCATATATTTACAGTGCAAAATTACGTATTTTTTTCATTTTAATCTACATCGATGATTTCAAATTTTTTTAGCAAATCAAAACCAATTCACTACATCGTAGTCAGTTTGATGTTGTTGTTGGTTTATGTGGTTAATAAATTTAAAATCCTAACGACAGATATTGATGTTATAGTTGCTTTAAAGCAATTAGGTTTATTTTTAATTTGTTTGCTATCTGTTTTTGTTTTTGATTTTTTAGTTACCCGAAACAATCTCACAAAAAAGAACAGTTACAATATTGTTTTATTTGTACTGTTCTTTGCCATATTACCCCAAACGATTTTAAACTCTCAAATAGTCGTCGCAAACTTTTTTGTTTTACTTGCCTTACGTCGACTCATAAGTCTAAGAACCCAAAAGGATATAAAAAAGAAACTGTTTGATGCATCGTTTTGGATTTCTATAGCGACACTATTTTATTTTTGGTCTTCAGTGTTTTTTGTATTGGTATTTGCAGCGCTATTAATTTATGCGATTACCGATTTAAAAAATTATTTAATACCTATCCTTGGTATTGCTACTGTGGCTGTGATTTTAATTTCTTATCTTATTATCAATGAAATTGATATCGTAAGTTTTGCAACTGGATCATTTGATTTTAGTTTAGATTTTAGCGCATTAAATTCGAAACCAATTATTGTTGGTTCAACGATACTGTTGTCTTTTGGACTTTGGGCTTTGTTTTACTATATCAAAAACATAAAGTCTCAAATGAAAAGCTACAGGCCATCATTTAAGCTTATCATTATTACAGTAATTTTAGGATTAGTAATTATAGCGGTTGGACCTTCTAAAGATGGCAGAGAATTCATCTTTTTGTTTGCGCCTTTGTCTATTATTATGACTAATTATCTTGAAGTTATTTCTGAAAAATGGTTTAAGGAAACCTTACTTTGGGTTATCATATTGACACCTGTTGCGATACTATTGTTGTAATTTTTTTCCAAAAGCTAAATCACCAGCATCACCCAAGCCAGGAACAATATAACCTTTGTCGCTTAAGGTTTTATCAATAGCAGCAATCCATAAATGCGTGTCTTTTCCGAAGTGATTACTCACAAAATCAACGCCATCTTGAGCACCAATTACACTTACCAAGTGAATGTTTTTTGGAGTCCCAAAAGGTTTGAGTGCTTCAAAAGTCGCAACCATAGATTGCCCTGAAGCTAACATTGGATCTGCAAGAACGAGTGTTTTGCCCTCTAGACTTGGACAAGCCAGGTATTCTACAATGATTTCGAAAGTTTCGGGATTGTGTTTATGATGTCTGTAAGCAGAAATAAAAGCGTTTTCGGCATCATCAAAATAATTAAGTAGTCCGCTATGAAGTGGTACACCTGCTCTCAAAATGGAACACAATACAATCTCATCACTGTAAAGTTCTGTATCACTCTTACCCAAAGGCGTTGTAATTGTTTTAGATTTATAATCTAAGGTTTTGCTCATTTCATAACACAGAATTTCACCAATGCGCTCAATGTTTCGTCTAAAACGCATACGATCGCTTTGAATGTTGGAATCCCTGATTTCAGAAATAAAAGAATTTAAAATAGATTGCTCTTGAGATAGATTGTGAATGTGCATGGCTTAGTGTTACATTTATGAACGCTAAAGTTAATAAATACTCATATATTTGTACTTTAAAATCTTACATTATGTTTTCAGTAAAAGCTAATAAAATATTTCAGGATGTTATAGCGAAATATCATATCGTGAATACGGTCGATCAGCCATTTAGTAACATATACGAAAAAGACACTAATCTTTTGGAGCATTTATTATACAGAAAATGTTGGATTGATACTGTTCAGTGGCATTATGAAGATATTATTCGTGACCCACAAATAGACCCTGTTGCTGCATTAAAATTGAAACGCCAAATAGACGCTTCTAACCAAGACAGGACAGATATGGTAGAATACATAGACGGTTATTTCCTCGAGAAATATAAGGAGATAACACCAAAATCTGACGCAACAATTAACACAGAAAGCCCTGCTTGGGGAATTGACAGATTATCAATTTTGGCACTTAAAATCTATCATATGAATGAAGAAGCAACTCGAGTAGATGCTTCAGAAGGACATCGAGACGCTTGCCAAATGAAATTAGATGTTTTATTGGACCAACGTGTTGATTTATCTACCGCAATTGATACACTTTTAGAAGATATTCAAAAAGGAGATAAGTACATGAAAGTTTATAAGCAAATGAAAATGTACAACGACGACGAGCTTAATCCAGTGTTGCGATCTCAAAAGTAATTAGCTGTCATTCAGAGCAAAGCGAAGAATCTCGATACAACAGATTTTAACAACGCTCAATATGGCGTTCGATTTATGCCAACACAAAAACACATCCTCATCATTCGACTCTCAGCAATGGGAGATGTTGCAATGACCGTTCCTGTATTACGAGCATTTACGGCACAATACCCAGAAGTAAAGCTTACGGTATTAACCAAGCCTTTTTTTAAACCTTTTTTTAAAGACATTCCAAATGTTTTGGTTTTCGAGGCTGATATTAAGGGAAAACACAAAGGTGTTATAGGGCTTTGGAAACTATCTAGAGAACTTAAAAAATTACACGTTGATGTTGTTGCAGATTTGCATAATGTATTGCGAAGTAAAATTTTAAAATTCTTTTTCTTCGGAAAGCGGGTCGTTCAAGTTAATAAAGGTCGACAAGAGAAAAAAGCCTTAATAAGTGGAGAAATATTTCAGCAGCTAAAAGCTACTCATCAGCGTTATGCGGATGTTTTTAAAACATTAGGATTTCCGATTGATTTAAATCACCCCATATTTCCGAAGGCAAAAAACTTAAGTCCGAAATATCTTGAAATTGTTGGTCAAGACGCTAAAAAATGGATTGGAATAGCCCCATTTGCTGCTTTTGAAGGGAAAATGTATCCTCTAGATTTGATGGAAGACGTTATTGAAACACTCTCTAAAGCTTACAAAGTATTACTTTTTGGAGCAGGAGATCATGAGGCTAAAATGCTACAAGCGATTTCAAATAAGTTTGATAACGTAACCTCTATTGCGGGTCAGTTTTCTTTAGATGAAGAGTTGGATATAATTTCCAATTTAGATATCATGCTTTCAATGGATTCTGGTAATGCGCATTTGGCCGCTATGTTGGGTGTAAAAGTTATAACGGTTTGGGGAGTGACGCATCCTTATGCCGGTTTCTTGCCGTTTAATCAAACGATAGACTCAGCAATTTTAGCCGACAAAAACAAGTATCCAAAAATCCCTACCTCTGTATATGGTAACAAATTCCCTAGTGGTTATCAAGATGCCATAAAAACAATTTCCCCCATTCAAATTACTTCAAAGCTTACCAACTATCTAAAATAAAAAAAGCCTCATTCCATAAGAATGAGGCAAGATTTAGAATTTATAGATAATCCCTAAGATTTAAATTCTAATCAGTTGCGAAGGTATTTTGATTAATAATAGCCATCAAGAGTTTGTAGGAATATCTATGGTTTTTTCGACAAAACACCTGCTTTATGCGATTAAAGACGCAATTATCAGTTTATTAAACATCATCATAATTTACAAAAAGTGTAGGTGTTGTCGGTTGTGCCTGACAGGTCAATATTAATCCTTCAGCTAATTCGCCATCGGTTAAGATGTTATTTTGCCTCATTGTGGCTTTTCCTTCTGTAATTCTTGCAATGCAACTACTACAAATTCCGCCTTGACAAGAATAAGGGGCGTCAATGTCTTCATCCAAGGCAGCTTCTAGTACTGTTTGTTTTTGTGACATTTCAAAGCTTGCCGTTTCGTCATCTAAAAGAACAGTAATCTTTGTTTTGCCATTTGTTACCGTTGTTTCCTCTATTTCGGCAGGTTTGGCTGCTTTAAATAACTCAAAGTGTATACGTTCTTCATCGATATCATGTTCGGTTAATACATCTTTTACGGTGTGTATCATAGCTTCGGGGCCACATAGATAATAAGCGTCGACATCAATGTGCTTATACTTGTTTTTCATCACATAATTCACAGTACTTTTTTCAATACGACCAAAAATAGAGTCATTTTCATCGGCTTGACTAAAAACAAATTGTACCGAAAGGCGAGAACTGTATTGATGTTGAAGCTCAAGCAACTCATTTAAGAACATTGTTTCCTTTGTGTTCTTATTTCCGTAGACCAAAATAACTTTACTCATGACTTCCTCTTCCAAAGCACATTTTATAATACTTAATACAGGAGTGATACCACTTCCAGCTGCAAACAAGGCTATGTTTTTAGTTTTAGAATCGTTAGGCTCAAATACAAAACGACCTTTTGGTGGTGCCACTTCTAAAACATCACCAACATTTAATTGGGTATTAGCATAAGATGAAAATGTACCATCTTCAACTTCTTTTACAGCAACTTTTAACACGCCACTCTTAGGGGATGAGCAAAGGGAATAATCTCGTCGAACCTCGTTTCCATTAATAGTAGATTTTAACGTGATGTATTGTCCGGCTTTAAAAATAAAATCAGTTTTTAAATGTTGAGGAATATCAAAACTAATAGAAATAGACTTTTCTGTTAAGCGTTCTAATTTTTTTATCTTGAGTGAGTGAAATTTTGACATAGGAATGTTTTTTTCAAAAGTAAGAAATCGAATACTGAATTTGGTTTTGTTTGTAACAAAAAGTGTATTAATATTACTAACCCTTGTAATACAATCAAAAATTATGATTAAACGTTTTTTAGGTTTAGAGTGGAAACAATTTAGAAGAGCTTCTTATTTTCAAAAAGGGATTGCCATAAAAATTTTACTTTTATTGGCAGTTTTATATTTTGGAGGAATGGCAATTATTCTTGGAGGCGTAATGTTCTTTGGACTTAAAAAACTATTTCCAGATATAGATCCAATAGTTATGGTAAACAATTACTTAATCTATTGGATATTATTTGAGTTAATGATTCGGTATTTTATGCAGCAACTACCTGTAATGAATATTAAGCCATTAATGATTATTCCGATAAAAAGAAATACGGTTATTCATTATCTTTTGGGAAAAACAATGCTTTCGTTTTTCAATTTTATTTCACCATTATTACTTCTTCCCTTTTCTATTGTATTATTATTTCAGGGTTATCCAGTAGCTAATGTCATCTTATGGTTTTTCGCTTTAATGTGTATTACCATGTCTATTAACTTTCTGAATTTTTTAATTAATAAAAGCAATACAGTTTTTTATGGTATTGCATTTGTGGTGATTGCAATTGTAGCATTGAGGTATTTTAACATTTTTGATATCACAGAACCGGTTGGAGAAATCTTTAATGGATTGTATAATCAGCCTTATTTGGCAATCATACCATTGTTAATAGCATTTGGGTTATATAAAGTGAATTTTGATTTTATAAGAAGAGGTTTTTATTTAGATGGTGCAATATCTAAGAAAATAAAAGAAGTAAATGCAACTGATTTATCATGGATAGATCGTTTTGGA
Organism: Psychroserpens sp.; assembly: GCF_036960315.1. Lineage (NCBI taxonomy): Bacteria > Pseudomonadati > Bacteroidota > Flavobacteriia > Flavobacteriales > Flavobacteriaceae > Psychroserpens > Psychroserpens sp. The sequence goes on from NZ_JBALVR010000005.1 coordinate 295,581, forward strand.
AGCGTTGCTCCTTTTCTTAAAAATGATATAAAAATGATTACACGTAATGCAAGACCAAAACAAGTGGTATTAATGTCATTTTTCTTCTTGTTTTATGGTTTATTCTTTTTCACTCAAAAAGTGTACATTGAAGAGATGCCTTATTTATTAGGTTTTGCTTCAATATTTATTACCGGTGGATTTCTTTTAAGCTTTGGTCAATTGGTGCCATCTTGGGATAGTGAATATTATAAACTTTTAATGAGTCAAAATATTCCCTATAGACAATATTTAGAATCTAAATGGTATTTAATGGTTTTTGCAGTAATTGTTGCATTTATATTAAGTACACCTTACTTATATTTTGGTGTGGATATTTATTTAATAATAGCCGCTGGTGCATTATTTAATATTGGTCTAAACACATTTATCACTTTATTTGGAGGCGCCTTGAACAGAGTCCCAATAGAATTAGATACAAAGGCAAAAGCCTTTAGCAATACTAATGGTTTTAACCCAACGCAACTGCTTATTGCATTACCAAAAATGATATTACCAATAATAATCTTTTTTATACCTTATCATTTTATCAGCTTTAATGCAGGACTTATAGCGTTAGCATTATCTGGAGTTATTGGAATTGTGTTTAAAAACTTTTTCTTAAATAAAATAGAGCAAGTATATCAAAAAGGAAAATACAAGACCATTGCAGCATTTAGCGAAAAAAAATAATTAGAATTTAAAACACACAACACTAATGATAACAACTTCAAACCTATCAAAAAAATATAACGGCGTTTCAGTATTACATATCGAAAACCTTGACATTCCAAAAGGCCAAAGTTTCGGATTAGTGGGTAACAATGGCGCAGGAAAAACTACTTATTTTAGTTTGTTGCTTGACTTAATTCAGCCAACTACAGGACACATTAAAAACAATAATGTTCTGGTTCACGAAAGTGAAGATTGGAAACCATTTACCTCCTCTTTTATTGATGAAAGCTTTCTAATTGGTTATTTAACTGCGGAAGAATATTTTTATTTTATCGGTGAGCTTCGTGGACAAAACAAAGCAGATGTAGATGCTTTAGTATCTCAGTTTGAAGATTTTTTCCATGGTGAAATTTTAGGTCAGAAAAAGTATTTAAGAGACCTTAGTAAAGGAAACCAGAAAAAGGCGGGAATTGTTGGCGCTTTGATTGGTAATCCGGAAGTTATTATTCTGGATGAGCCTTTTGCTAATTTAGATCCGACCACACAAATACGTTTAAAAGGGATCATTAAAAACTTAGCCCAAAAACAAGGTGTTACTGTTCTAGTGTCTAGTCACGATTTAATGCATGTAACTGATGTGTGTGAGCGTATTGTTGTTTTAGAAAAAGGCGAGATCATTAAAGATTTGGCAACCAACGAGGCAACATTAAAAGAATTAGAAGCACATTTTGCAGGTTCTGAGGTAATTTAGCCTACACGATACATCTAAAAACCTACCATTTTTCGGAGATAATTGAAAAAGATGCTTATTTTTACAGCATTGCATAATATATGCAAGCGATTTTAGTTATAGTATTTACAAAAACTAAACCACTTGAATACATCTTTAAAACTCATCATATCACTGCTTTGCCTTACAATTGTTGTTACCAGTTGTTCGCGCAAAAAAGACACGTTTATTAATCGAAATTTTCATGCCTTAGGCACGAAGTATAATGTTCTCTATAACGGGAATATTGCTTTAGAGAAAGGACGAGAAACCGTTGATAATGCTGCAACCGATAACTATTGGGAAATGCTTCCAATAGAACGCATGCAAGTTACCGACGAAATTGTATTACCAGGTCAATCTAAAAACCAAGATTTTGAACGTGCTGAAGAAAAAGCAATCAAAGCCGTACAAAAGCATGGGATGAACATCAAAGGAAAGGAGTACAATCCGCAAATTGATGAATCTTATTTATTGTTGGGACAAGCACGCTATTTTGATCAACGTTTTGTGCCTGCATTAGAAGCATTTAATTACATTCTATTCAAATACCCTGCGAGTGATAAAATCAATACAGCTAAAGTCTGGAGAGAAAAAACAAACATTCGTTTAGAAAATAATGAGTTAGCAATCAAGAACCTTAAGCGCCTTTTAGATCAAGAAGAACTAGAAGCTCAAGATTTGGCAGATGCGACGTCAATGCTTGCTCAGGCATACATCAACATTAAAGCTAAAGATAGCGCCTTAACACAATTATCGATTGCTGCAGAGTATACTAAGAAAAACAAAGAGAAGGCGCGTTTCAACTATATCATCGGACAATTATACAATGAATTTGGTGAGAAAGACAGCGCAAACATTGCGTATGATAAAGTCATCGAGATGCATCGTAAAATTCCGAGACCTTACTACATCAATGCGCATTTGGCAAAGTCAAATAACTTTGACATGGAAGCCGAAAATCAAATAGAATTCTTAGAATATCTTACCGATTTAGAAGAAGACCGTGAAAATCGTCCGTTTTTAGACAAAATTTATTACCGCATAGCTGAATTCCATAGAACGAACCAAAGGGATTCGTTAGCAGTGGCTAATTACAATAAATCTTTACGAACAAACCTAGGAGATAAGGAATTGATGTCGAGAGATTATGAAACGCTTGGCGACATGAGTTTTGATGAGGCTAGATATAAAATAGCTGGCGCATATTATGATAGTACAATGACGAATATGAAACTTAATTCTAAGCCATATCGTATCATAAATCGAAAACGTGAAAATCTTGATGATGTTATTTATTATGAAGATGTTGCTCAGGCAAATGACAGTATTTTGAGATTAGTTAACTTTTCTAAAGAAGAAAGACTAGCCTATTTCACAACCTACATAGAAGAATTAAAAGTCATTACTGAAGCAGAACAGGAAAAAGCCGAAGCCGAAGAGCGTCAAAATTCTAATTCAGGTCTTAAAACGGTTGACAACAAAATTGGAAACCCAAAAGGGAAATCACAACGTGCTGATCCTAATGCGAAAAGTAGTAAGAGTGAGTTTTACTTTTACAACCCTATAACAGTTTCCTATGGTAAAAACGAGTTTGTAAAAATTTGGGGAAATAGAGAATTAAAAGATAATTGGAGACTGTCTGACACCAAAACTAGAGGGAATAACACTATTGAAACGGTAGATGTTGTGGCTAATGCTTCGGAAGAAGAACGTTTTGACCCTGAGTTTTATACGTCTAAAATACCTTCAGATCAAAAAGTCATCGATAGCATTGCTAAAGACCGAAACTACGCTTACTACCAGTTAGGTGTGATTTACAAAGAGAAGTTTAAAGAGTACGAATTGGCAAGAGCAAAACTTGAAAAATTACTGCAAAACAATCCTGAAGACCGCTTAATATTACCTTCAAAATATAATCTGCAAAAGATTTACGAAGCCTTAGGGATGAGTAGCAAAGCCAATGCAATGAAGGATGATATCGTGTCTAATTACCCAGACTCACGTTATGCAAAAATATTACTGAATCCTAAATCAGAATTTGCTAAGGATGAAAACAGTCCAGAAAGTTTATACGAAGGATTATTTAAACAGTTTGGTGACCAAAATTACGCACAAGTCGTTCAGCAAGCAGATGGGTATATCACTCAGTTTGAAGGTGATCCTATGGTACCTAAATTCGAAATTTTAAAAGCATCTGCAAACGGACGATTAAATGGATTTGAAGCTTATAAAAAAGGGGTCAATTTTGTGGCCTTAACGTATCCAAATTCCGAAGAAGGAAAAAGAGCTCAAGAGATTATGCAGAAGGTGATTCCTTTCCTTGCAAAGAAAGAGTTTGTGAGTAATGATACTGCCAAGCATTTCAATGTGCTCTATCCATTTGCAAACGATGAAAAGGATCAAATTGAAGAATTTGTAAAACAGTTAGATGACGCGATTTCAAAAGTTAACTATTTTGATTTGTCTACATCTGTTGATCTTTATGATGCCAATACGGTTTTTGTAGTTGTTCACGGATTGACAAGTATTCAAGGTGCAGCAGGTTTTGCGGAAATCCTAAAAGAAAATAAAGATAAAATTGACCGAAATTTTTATTCAATTTCTTCGCCCAACTACGAAATTGTACAACGACATAAAAACTTAAACGAATACTTAGAATCTCAATAAAATTAGACCTATGTTTTCAGATAAAAAAACAAGACGTATGGCTTCAGAAACAATTTCAAACCAAAACACAATAGCTAAAGGAACTGTAATTACAGGAGATATTATTAGCGAAGGGGATTTCAGAATTGAAGGATCAATTCAAGGAAATATCAAAACACCAGGAAAAGTGGTTATTGGCAAAACAGGAATCATTAACGGAACTTTAAAAAGTGCTAACGCAGATATTGAAGGGAAGTTTATGGGCAAATTATTATTGTCAGACACCTTATCTCTTAAGTCTTCTGCGCATGTTGAAGGCGAAGTGATTGTAGGTAAATTAGCGGTAGAACCAGGGGCAACATTTAATGCAACCTGTTCTATGAAAGGTTCAATAAAAGAGTCAAACAATGGAAATGGAGCACCAGGACAACAATCAACCATCCAAAGACCACAGCGACCAAGTCCAGAAAAAGGACAAACCGTTTAATACTTACACAAGACTTTCTGGAATCGTAGTTCAAATGGTTGCCATTATAGGTTTTGGTACTTTTATTGGTTATAGGCTGGACGAAAAGTACCCAAACGAGCACAACCTCTACACGCTTGCGGGTTCGCTATCCTCTGTGATTTTATCTATAATTTACATAATAAGACGTATTATTGCAGCTTCAAAAGACGATTAGTTCATGAACGACCTTTTTAAAAAGAGAGAAACCAATTTTCTTATTCAGCTTATCGCTTTAACGGCTTTATTATTTGGAGCTCACGGCTACCTTAATTATCATTTTGCAAAAGAGGTTATTTTGTTTTTTCCGTTGTGGCAGATTTATGTTTTCCATATTATAACAGTTGTCATTATATACACATTAATAAATTACCGAGACTCTATTGGAAAGACAGAAGTTTTCAATACGTTTATCTTAGGAATGCTTTTTAAAATGATATTAACCATGGTGTTTTTATTACCATGGGTTTTATCTAAACCAGAACAAAAAGGGGTTGATTTAGCCAATTTCTTTATTCCGTACTTCATTTTTCTCGCTTTTGAAGTGTATTCGGTAGTAAAATTTCTTCAGAAAAAATAACGATTCTAATCTTACGATTTCTATAAAACGAAGACATTAAATAATCATCGAATTATTGTTTGACAATTAATATAATGTACGTACATTTGCACCGAATTTAAAGCAGCGTATTTTTAAGCGATACACGATGAAATTAAACACTTATAAAAACGTATTATTTTCAGTGCTATTTTTAGCAATTTCATTTGCTGGATATGCATCTGAAGATAGTGATCCTCAAGAAGGAGAAGAGTTCAATCCAAAAGAAATGATTTTGCATCACGTAAAAGATGCTCATGAATTTCACTTATGGGATTGGAAAGGTAAACCGGTTTCATTATCGTTACCAATTATACTCTGGACAGATAACGGTTTAACAACTTTTTCTTCAAGTCAGTTTCATCATGATGATGAAGGTAAAGAAATTGTTACAGCTAATGGAGGGAAATTCGTGAAGCTTCACGAAAAAATCTATCAGTTAGATGGCAGTGCTACTGCTGTTGCGTTTGATGTTGAAGATCACCCAACCAACGCTCACAAACCTTTAAATTTTTCTATCACAAGAAATGTATTCATGATGTGGGTGTCTGTAGTCGTGTTATTATTAATATTCCTTACAGCAGCCAGAAGTTATAAAAAATCTAAGGATGGTGTTCCAACTGGAATCGCAGCATTTGTAGAGCCACTTGTTGTATTTGTTAGAGATGAAATTGGAAAACCAATGATTGGTGAGCACAAATACAAAAAGTATATGCCTTACTTATTAACCATATTTTTCTTTATTTGGATTAATAACATTTTTGGATTAATTCCAATCTTAAATGGCGCTAACTTAAGTGGAAACATTGCCTTTACATTTACACTTGCCGTTTTTACCTTTATCATTACAACAATAAGCGGAAACTCTAATTACTGGAAACACATCTTTTGGATGCCAGGAGTACCTGTGCCAATGAAAATATTTTTAATGCCAATTGAAATTATCGGAATGTTTGTAAAACCAATTTCGTTAATGATTCGTTTGTTTGCAAACATTACAGCAGGACACGTTATCATATTAGCATTAATGTCATTAATATTTGTGTTTAAGTCTGTAGCAATCGCTCCAGTATCTATAGCATTTTCATTGTTTATTACAGTTATTGAAATTATTGTAACAGCAATACAAGCATATATATTTACAATATTGTCAGCCCTTTATTTTGGTATGGCAACTGAAGATCATCATTAATTAATTTAAATTTTATAACTATGACTATTACTGGAATTGCAGCTATTGGAGCTGGTTTAGCAGCTATTGGAGCTGGTGTTGGTATTGGTAAAATTGGTGGGTCTGCTATGGATGCAATGGCTCGTCAACCAGAAATGCACGGAAAGATCCAATCTTCTGCATTAATTTTAGCAGCCTTCGTAGAAGCGGTAGCACTATTTGGTGTTGTTGTTGCTTTCTTACAAGGGTAAAAACTAGAAAAACACAGAAGTAACGGTTGGTTGCTTCTGTGTCTTTTAAAATTTAAGTTATTTAAAACAAAAAGAAATGGATTTAATTACACCTGAATTTGGTCTCGTATTTTGGACAGCAATTACATTTTTGTTCTTGCTTCTAATCTTAAGAAAATTTGCATGGAAGCCTATTTTAGGCGCTGTTAGTGATAGAGAAGAAGGTATCAAAGATGCATTAGCGTCTGCTGTAAATGCTCGTAAAGAGATGGAAAATTTAACAGCGGATAATGAGCGTATCTTAAAAGAAGCGAGGTTTGAGAGAGAATCAATGTTAAAAGAAGCTCGTGAGATTAAAGCAAAGATGATCGCTGATGCTAAAGAAGAAGCACAAGAGCAAGCAAATAAAATGATTGAGCAAGCTCAAATGGCTATCGAAAGTGAAAAGAAATCTGCAATGGCAGAATTGAAAAACCACGTGGCTGGTTTATCATTAGAAATTGCTGAGAAAGTAGTGCGTCAAGAATTATCTAATAAAGACAAACAACTAGAATTAGTGGAGTCTATGTTAAGTGAAGCAAAACTAAACTAAGAACAATGGCAGGAGCAAGAGCAGCAATACGTTACGCAAAAGCAGTTTTAAGCTTAGCATCAGATCAAAAAGCAGCTGAGGTTGTGAATAATGATATGAAGTTAATTGCTACTACTATGGCAAAAAGCAAAGACTTAAGTGATATGCTTCAAAGTCCTGTAGTAAAGTCATCAGATAAGAAAGCCGTATTATTAGAAGTTTTTAAAGGCTCTAATGTTATGATTGCTAATTTGATTGACACCTTGATTACCAACAAAAGGTTAGTGCTTTTAAGTGATGTAGCGTCTAGTTATAACCGTTTGTACGATGAATTGAAAGGAACACAAGTTGCAAAAGTAACGACTGCAGTTCCTTTAACAGACGATTTAAGAGTTAAGGTTTTGGCTAAGGTTAAGGAGCTTACAGGAAAAGATGTTGAGGTTGAAAATATTATAGATGAAGATATCTTAGGAGGCTTCGTTCTACGTGTTGGAGACATTCAATATAATGCTAGTATAGCAAACAAATTGAATACATTAAAAAGAGAATTTACATTAAACTAAGATATTTTATCTAAATAAACAATAAGATGGCAGAAGTAAAACCAGCTGAAATATCAGCAATCTTAAAACAACAACTTGCGGGTTTTGAGGCAGGAGCTTCATTAGACGAAGTTGGAACAGTATTAACAGTAGGTGATGGTATTGTACGTGCTTACGGATTAGCTAACGCTCAATATGGTGAGTTAGTAGAATTCGATGGCGGTTTAGAAGGTATAGTATTAAACCTAGAAGAAGATAACGTAGGTATTGTATTATTGGGAACTTCAGTAGGAGTAAGAGAAGGGTCTACAGTAAAACGTACTGAACGCATCGCATCTGTTAATGTAGGTGAAGGTATTGTTGGTCGTGTTGTAGATACTTTAGGTACCCCTATTGATGGTAAAGGACCAATTGTAGGTGAAACTTATGAAATGCCTTTAGAGCGTAAAGCTCCTGGTGTTATCTTCAGAGAGCCAGTAACTGAGCCATTACAAACAGGAATTAAAGCAATTGATGCGATGATTCCAGTTGGTAGAGGTCAACGTGAGTTGGTTATTGGTGACAGACAAACTGGTAAAACGGCTGTTTGTATCGATGCAATCTTAAATCAAAAAGAATTTTACGATGCAGGAAATCCTGTATATTGTATATATGTTGCTGTGGGGCAAAAAGCATCTACGGTAGCATTAATTGCTAAAACTCTTGAAGAAAAAGGAGCTTTAGCTTACACAACAATAGTAGCTGCAAATGCATCAGATCCTGCTGCAATGCAAGTTTATGCGCCTTTTACAGGAGCATCTATTGGAGAGTACTTTAGAGATACTGGTCGTCCAGCTTTAATTGTATTTGATGATTTATCAAAGCAAGCTGTAGCGTATCGTGAAGTGTCTTTATTATTACGTCGTCCTCCAGGACGTGAAGCGTATCCTGGTGATGTTTTCTACTTACACTCTAGATTATTAGAACGTTCTGCAAAAATCATTAATAATGATGCCATTGCTAAAGAAATGAATGATCTTCCAGATTCATTAAAACCAATCGTAAAAGGAGGAGGTTCTTTAACAGCATTGCCAATTATTGAAACACAAGCAGGTGACGTTTCCGCATATATTCCAACAAACGTAATTTCGATTACAGATGGACAGATTTTCTTAGATGGTGATTTATTTAACTCTGGTGTTCGTCCAGCAATTAACGTAGGTATTTCTGTATCTCGTGTTGGTGGTAACGCACAAATCAAATCTATGAAAAAAGTAGCAGGGACATTAAAACTAGATCAAGCACAGTATCGTGAATTAGAAGCGTTTGCTAAGTTTGGTTCAGATTTAGATGCTGTAACTTTAAACGTAATTGAAAAAGGAAAACGTAACGTTGAGATTTTAAAGCAAGCACAAAATGACCCGTTTACAGTTGAAGATCAAGTTGCAATTATTTATGCAGGATCTAAAAACTTATTAAGAGACGTTCCTGTAAATAAAGTAAAAGAATTCCAAAGAGATTACCTGGAGTTCTTAAAAGCGAAGCATGCAGATGTATTAAGCACTTTAAAAGCAGGAAAATTAACTGATGAAGTTATCGATACATTGACATCTGTAGCTAAAGATTTATCAGGAAAATATAGAGCATAATTAACATTCCTGTTCTCTAATAAGAACAGGAATATTTTCATATTTTGAAATATGGCAAACTTAAAAGAAATACGTAACAGAATATCTTCAGTGTCGTCTACGATGCAGATTACTAGTGCCATGAAAATGGTATCTGCTGCAAAATTGAAGAAAGCTCAAGATGCAATTACTGCAATGCGTCCATATTCTGATAAGTTGACAGAGCTTTTACAGAGCTTGAGTGCGACTTTAGAAGGTGATTCGAGTAGTAAATTTGCAAATCAACGTGAGGTTAAAAAAGTATTATTAGTCGTGATTACTTCTAATAGAGGTTTGGCAGGCGCTTTTAACTCTAACATCATTAAAGCGGTTACAAATCTTGCTACTGAAAAATATGCTAACCAGGAAGTGTCTTATTTCGCTATCGGGAAAAAAGGAAATGATGCATTGAAAAAAATAAACGATGTTATCGCTAACAGAAGTGAAGTTTTTGATGATTTAACTTTTGATAACGTCGCTGAAATTGCTGAAGTGCTAATGGATAAATTTGTAGAAGGCGATTTTGATAAAATCGAAGTGATCTATAACAAATTTAAAAATGCAGCTACACAAATTATAATGACCGAACAATTTTTACCAATTGTTCCGATGGAAGGTGAAGCTAATACCAATGCAGATTACATTTTTGAACCTTCAAAAACGGAAATCGTTGAGCAACTTATTCCGAAGTCATTAAAGACACAATTATACAAGTCTATTAGAGATAGTTTCGCTTCAGAGCATGGTGCACGTATGACTGCAATGCATAAAGCAACAGATAATGCGACAGAGCTAAGAGATCAATTGAAGTTGACATATAATAAAGCACGTCAAGCGGCAATTACTAACGAAATCCTTGAGATAGTTGGTGGAGCTGAAGCATTGAATAACTAATGTATACTTCGTCATGCTAAACTTGTTTATTCATAAACATCTATTTTAGATTAAAGTATTCATGAATCTTTGATTTTAGCATCTCACATAAATTATAAAACCCAACTCGTAAGAGTTGGTTTTTTTTTGATATTAATTATTTATAGGTGATACATTATATGATTCTATAGCTCTTTCTAAAAATCAAAAAGCATATCACACGCTGCGTTTTATCGATAAAAGACACACTTAATCGGTTATATTGATTTTTTTATCTATATTTACCTTCCAAATCTTAACCTAAATTGATATGAAATCATTAAAGAAAGTGGCTTTCGCCATTGCTTTTGCAGCAATTATTTCTACTACTTTTCAATGTGCAAGCCCCAAAGCAGTCACTACACAATTTGAACAACAAATACCATTTAACCTTAAACCTGTTTCTTTTCAAGAATGGTATGCAGGTATTAAAGTTGGAGCAACAGGCATAAATGTATTCCTTCCTGTTACCAACGTAAATCAAAATGTAACAATTGATAGTATTTACTTTAGGAACTTAAAAGGTAAACTAGAAAAGAAAGACGGAAAGTATGTTGCCGTTCTTGAGAATATATCGAAGGGTTATACTTTTAGAAAATCAGAACGTCCAGACAGCTATCCATTTACACTTTTAGATTATGAATGTGTAATTAGTTACATTGAGAACGGAATTACTAAGTATCATAAAATCACCCAATTAAATGAAGTAGCAGGGACATATTATGAAAATGGCCCTCCTTCTCTATATTTGAAAGCAGCTACAGCAGGAATGGCTACTCTTGATGATGACGAGGATGACGACAACGATTAGTAAGTTTATTATAATTATTTCAAAGTCTTGCTTTTATAGTTAGACTTTTTTATGGCACTAATTTTGAAATTGTATATTTATAATACTTCAATTATGGTTGTAAAAATAATTAAACGCATATTGTCTTTTATCTTAGTGTTCATTCTTATGGCTAGTTTTCCACAATGTTCTACGGCTCAAAAATTACAAAAGAAAACACCTGCTCAATTTGGTGAAGTATATTATCAAAACTGGACATCTGGTCTTCAAGCTGGTGGTTCTGGCTTAAATATATTTATTCCAGTAACTGGCACTTCCATTATTTTTGATAGTGTTTATTTTAGAGGGAAAGCCTCAAAGTTAGAAACAAACTCTAATGACAAAGAATTATTTGTTGGCCGTTTTAAAACCGAAACATATCAACCAAAGGATATTCTCTTGAGCAGTGATTCCAATGAAGAATATGCTAATCAAATGCCTATTAAAGGGATGAAAGTTCCTTGGGAACTAAAAGATGATCAGTGTGTGGTGAGCTATCAAGAAGACAATAAAATGCAGTATTATAAAATTTCGAACATAAAACCGAAAGCACCAATAAATTTCCCAAGTGCTCCACCAAACAAGCAATAACTATCTTTGGTTCACGTTTGCTAAAAACGTATTTTTAGCAGAACAAATTAAAACTCTTGAGCGTACTAAAGACCTTTTTTAAAGACACAGCTATTTACGGCTTGGCAATAGTATTGCCTCGACTTATCAACTTTCTGCTAGTACGATTGCACACAGATGTCCTTCCAAATGAGAGTTACTCTGAAAACACAGAGTTTTATGTTGTTGCGGCCTTTTTTAATGTCATTCTTACCTATGGAATGGAAACGTCTTTTTTTAGATTTTTTAGTAAAAACAAAGATAAGAAGGCAGTATTATCTACAGCGATGATAACGATTGTGGTTAGTACATTGTTTTTCGGAATTCTGCTTTTTTTGTTTAGAGTTCCTATTTCTGAAACATTGAGAATCAATACTGATTTTTACAATTTACTTGTTGGAATAACACTTATAGATACCTTAATCGTGATTCCGTTTGCTTATCTAAGAGTCACAGGAAGACCTATTAAGTTTGCATCTATTAAATTAATAAATGTACTAGTTATTGTGGCATTAAACGTACTGTTGTTATCAACTAGCTATGGCTCAGATGGCCTAAGGAATCTATTTAGTGTAGAAAATAATGTTGAGTATATATTTATTGCAAATCTTATTGCTAGTGCTGTTGTGTTGATTTTAGTCATACCCTATTTCTTTAAAGCTAGATTAACATTCGACACCAAAATATTAAAACAGCTATTTACCTATGGTTGGCCAATTATGATCGCTGGATTAGCATTTGTTATCAACGAAAATTTAGATAAATGGCTTTTGCCAGAACTGGAAGGTGAATTTATAAATGGCGCTTATAGTGCTTGTTATAAATTAGCGGTTTTTATGACGCTTTTCATTCAAGCCTTTAGAATGGGAGCCGAACCGTTTTTCTTTAACCATTCAGATAAAGAAAATGCGACGCAAACTTACGCTACCATTTTAAAGTATTTTACTATTGTTGGTAGTCTTGGTCTAATGATAGTGGTGATCTATATAGATTTACTGAGGCCTATTTTTATTCAAAAAGAAAGCTATTTATTAGCACTTGATATTGTGCCAATTGTGTTATTAGCAAATCTATGTTTAGGGATTTATCATAATCTCTCCATTTGGTATAAACTAACAGATAGAACACGCTTCGGAATGTATATTTCCTTAATTGGAGCAGCAATAACAATCGCATTTAACCTCATTTTCATTCCGAAAATAGGCTTTATGGCTTGTGCCTATGCCACGCTAATTGCTTATAGTTTGATGATGCTTATTTCTTATGCTTTAGGAAGAAAATACTATCCTGTGCCTTATCATATTTCTAGAATTGCAATATACCTGCTTTTAAGTGCGGCGCTAAGTTTCATAACTTATTACTATTTTGACAGAGATATTTTATTAGGAACTGTATTTTTGTTATGCTATATAACCCTAATTGTATTTTTAGAACGAAAAGAGTTAAAGTTATTACTTAAAAAAAGTTAGATTTTTAAATCTGAAATAGAACGAAACATGCAAATTAAAATCATCAACAAATCCAATCACGATTTACCACACTACGAAACGATTGCTTCCGCAGGAATGGACTTGCGCGCCAACCTTTCAGAAGCTAGAATACTAAAACCTTTAGAGCGAAGTATCGTAGGAACCGGATTATTTATAGAATTACCAGTTGGTATCGAAGCCCAAGTGAGACCAAGAAGCGGTCTGGCAGCAAAAAAAGGAATTACCGTTCTTAATGCTCCAGGAACTGTGGATGCAGATTATAGAGGAGAAATTGGTGTGATCTTAGTGAATTTGTCTAACGAAGATTTTACTATAAATAATGGCGAACGAATTGCACAATTGGTCATCGCAAAGCACGAAAGAGCAGAATGGACTGAGGTTGATGAATTAGCTGAAACCACAAGAGGAGAAGGTGGTTTTGGAAGCACAGGAGTTAAGTAACAACAAATGAAATCATGAAAAACATAACTACTCTGATTTGCCTTTTTGCCTTTATACATGGGATTACTCAGGATAACGATAAAATAAAAAGGATTTCAGATTAAGCTTGTGAATGTGTTTCCTAAAAACATATAGGATTTATATACACTGAAATGAAAGAGCTAGGACAGTTAGACGCGTTTAACCGAATAGCAAAAGAGAATAAATTAGAAGTAAACATCGAAGATTAACACATGAAGATAATTGTACCAATGGCTGGTCGAGGTTCTCGATTAAGACCACATAGTTTAACTGTACCAAAACCATTAATTCCTGTAGCAGGTCAACCTATAGTGCATCGTTTGGTAAAAGATATTGCGAAGGTATTAAATCAGCCTATTGATGAAATCGCCTTTATACTTGGCGATCCTGCTTGGTTCGGTGATGAGGTTGTTGAAAGCTTAAAAAAGTTAGCTACCAGTTTGGGAGCAAAGCCTTCTATTTATCGTCAAGACCAACCTTTAGGTACTGGTCATGCCATTATGTGTGCAAAACCTTCACTTTCTGGTCCAGCTGTAATTGCTTATGCAGATACATTAATACGAGCAGAGTTCGATTTAGACCCCACTGCTGATAGTGTTATTTGGACAAAACGTGTAGCTAATCCAGAGGCTTATGGAGTGGTGAAATTAGATGAAGCTCAAAATATTGTTGAGTTGATAGAAAAACCCGAAACCTTTGTGAGTGATCAAGCGGTTATTGGAATTTATTATTTCAAAGATGTTGACGTTTTAAAAAGCAAATTGCAAGAAGTTCTTGATGAAAACGTTATGAATGGAGGTGAATACCAAATTAATGACGGTATTAAACGTATGATGGCTGATGGTCGAGTTTTTAAAACCGGAACTGTAGACGAGTGGATGGACTGCGGAAACAAAAGTGTTACGCTAGAAACCAATGCAAAAATGCTAGGGTTTTTGAAAGCTGATGGTGAAGAGCAAATGATTGCTGATTCAGTTAAAATCTTGAACTCTAATATTATAGAGCCGTGTTATATTGGAGAAAATGTAGAATTGCATGATGCTACGATTGGACCAAATGTGTCTATTGGAAACAATTGTGTGATAGAAAATTCAAGCGTTAAAAATAGCTTAATACAAAACCATACTAATATTAAAAATGCTACATTGGACAACGCTATGATTGGGAATCATGTTAAATACGATGGTCGTTTTACAGCCATCAGTATTGGTGATTATTCAGTTTTGGAATAATTATTGAAACGTCATTCAGAGCACAGCGAAGAATCTTTTATAAATCATGAAGATACATTTGTTAGATAAATATAAATGAAAACTAAACAATACATCCTACTTCTTTTCTTCGGAATACTTATGTTTCCGCAGAATATGGTTGCGCAAGTTGATTTCAACAAGCGACCAGATGATGACTTGGGAAATGTTGAAGATATGTTCCAAGAGTACTTTTTTGAAGCGTTAAAACAAAAAGGTATTGAAAATTATCAGAAGTCTGCAGATGCGCTTTTAAAATGTATAGAATTAAAGGATAGTGATCCCGTTTTATATTTCGAATTAGGCAAAAACTATAAAGCCCTTAAAAATTTTGGTGCTGCAGAAGATGCTTTAAAAAAAGCAGTATCAAAAGCACCTGATAACGAATGGTTTCTAGATGAGTTGTATGATGTCTATATTCAGCAAAATGAAATGGATAAGGCGCTTAAAACTGTAAAGCAATTAGTGAAGTTTCATCCAGATTACAAACAAGATTTGGCGTCACTCTATATTCAAGTTAAAAAATATAAAGACGCTCTAAAGGTTTTGGATGAAATGGATGAGCAATTAGGGTATAGTCAAGATAGAGACTATTTGCGTAACCAAATTTATGATATCACGGGTAATGATGATGACCGAATAGAAAATCTTGAAGAACGCGTTAAAAGTAATCCTGAAGACGAATCTGCATACTTAAGATTGATTTACAGATATAGCGAAACAGGAGAAACTCAAAAAGCTTTTGATGCTGCTAAACGTTTGTTACAACGCAACCCAGAATCACAATTAGTGCATTTAGCGCTTTACAAGTTTTATTTAGACGGAAATGATACTAACAATGCTATTAAGTCTATGAAAGTGGTTCTAACAAGTCCTGTTATAAAACCTGAAGCCAAAACGAAAGTGCTTAATGATTTTGTGAAATTTGTTGGTCAAAACCCTCAGTACGAATCAGATTTAGTGGAAATCACGTCATTAGTTAGTGAGGATAAAAGTGTGAAAACGTTATTGGAATTAGGTGAGTACTACTTAAAATCTAACGACAAAGAAAAGGCATTAAGCTATTATGAAGAAGCTCTAAAACAAGAACCTAATGAGTTTAAGATTATTAGAGACGTGCTACTACTTCAAATTGATTTAAATAAAGATGCGAAAGCAGCTCAAAAGAGCATGGAAGCACTTGAGATTTTTCCAGCGCAACCTATTTTATATCTTATAAATGGTGTTGCAAATAATAAGCTGAAGCAACCTGAAAAAGCGATAGAAAACTTAGAAATGGGATTAGACTATGTGGTTGAAAACCCTAGTATGGAGGCCGATTTCTACAAGCAATTAAGTGAAGCGTATAAACAGACCAATAATATTAGTCAATCTGAAGCGTTTGCTAAAAAGGCAGAAGCTTTATTGAAAGAACAATAATATATGAGAATTATAAAAACTAGTCTAGTTTGCTTATTTGTCGTATTGGCGAGTTCGTGTAAATCAGCGCGAAGTATTGTCGCTTCGGGTAAGGTAGATTCAAATGTGTCTGCGAAACAACTCATTAAGGAAAACAAAAAGCAAGACGCAAATTTTAAAACACTACAAGCTAAAGTAAAGATTGACATTATTGAAGATTTAAAAGAGACTTCATATACGGTTAATCTCCGAATGGAAAAAGATAAAACCATTTGGATAAGCGCAACTTTGGGTCTAGCTAGAGCAATGATTACTCCAGACCGGGTTCAGTTTTACGACAAAATCAATAACCAATATTTTGATGGCGATTATCAGTTATTAAGCAACCTTTTAGGTGTAGACTTAAATTATGATAAGGTTCAAAGCCTATTGATTGGAGAGCCACTTTTCGACTTAAAGGATAACAATTATGTGATTTCAATTAACGAGAATTCATATATCCTTCAGCCTAAAAATCAAAGTGCCTTGTTAGAATTGTTTTTGTTGTTTAATCCATCACATTTTAAAATGGATTCTCAACAATTACTACAACCTTCAAAAAAGCGATTCTTACAAATCGATTATTTGGGATATCAAGACGTGGATAAAGAAATTTTGCCGCAAAACATTAAAATAATAGCAGTAGAAGACCGTGAAGAATTGAATGTTGTATTAGAATATAAATCGGTTTCTGTTAATCAAGAGGTTAGATTTCCGTTTAAAATCCCTTCAGGTTTTGAAGAAATAATCTTAGCAAATGCGAAATAAATTAACCTACATCTTGTTTCTTTTTTTACTTCTGAGTAGTTTTTATTCGGAGGCACAAAGTGCTAAGCAAAAAGCACTAGAAGCAAAACGTGTTAAATATCAAAAGGAATTAAAACAGTTAAATGTCTTACTCTTTTCGAATAAGAAAGAAGAGAAATCAGTCATTTCACTGATAGAAGATTTAAATTATAAAGTCAGCGTAAGAAGAAACCTAATTAAAGTCACCAACGACCAGGCTAATTTATTGACACGAGAAATCAATGCCAACCAAAATGAAATTTCAAGCTTAAGAGAACAGTTAACGACGCTTAAAAAGCAATATTCTGAAATGCTTGTCAAGTCCTATAAAAGCAAATCGGAACAGAGTAGAGTGATGTTTTTACTGTCGTCAAACGATTTTAAGCAAGCCTATAAGAGACTTCAGTATATTAAGCAATATGCAAATTATCAAAAAGAGCAAGGCGATTTAATCAAAACAAAAACGCAAAAGTTACAAGAATTAAATACCGATTTATTACGTCAGAAAGAAGATAAAGATAGACTTGTTGCCGAAAACCGTAAAACTAAAAGAGAACTCGAAAAAGAAGTTAATGAACAGGAAAGGTTAATGGCTTCTATAAGAAAAGATCAAAGTTCTTATGCTTCTAAGATTAAAAAGAAACAACAAGAGATCGATGCTATTGATAGAGAAATCAATAGATTGATTAGAGAAGCCATATTGGCATCCAATAAAAAAGCAGGTAAATCATCTAGTTCAAAAGGATTTGCATTAACACCCGAAGCTAAGTTGATTGCCAAGAATTTCGTTTCCAATAAAGGTAAATTACCATGGCCAGTAGAGAAAGGTGTGGTGAAGGTGCGTTATGGAACACAACAATCTCCAATAGACCCTACAGTTAAAATAAACAGTAATGGCGTTAGAATAGCTACCGAGAAAAACTCTAGAGTAAGAGCTGTTTTCAAAGGTGAAGTCTTAGCGGTTGCTGGTCAAAAGTATTCCAATCCAACAGTTTTGATACAGCATGGTAACTATATTACAGCATATCGAAACTTGTCAAAAGTCTACGTCAAGAAAGGAGATAAGATTGTAACTAATCAAGAAATAGGAGAAGTTTTTACTAATAGCGATGGTGAAACGATGTTAGGCTTCGGTATTTTTAAAGACTCCAAACCTCAAAATCCAGCTGGATGGATTTACAAAATGTGATAGCATTTTGAAATGTGAATCTAGGATTTACAAAATGTGATAGTTATTTCGTCTTTCTGATTTGTCACACTGAGCGCAGTCGAAGTGTTGTTTCAGAATCTCATCTTCATCGTTTTAAACCCCCACGACCACATACCCTTTTCTAGTTTTTTTGTAGTGATTTCCATTCCAGAAATAGTAGCGTTTCCCTTTTACTTTTACAATTTTATAATGTCTAGGTGGTGTTTTTATAACCGTTACTGAAGCAGGTCGCGTGACTACTCGTGTTGCACATGAGTTTAAACTTAATAAGCATGCTGTCGAAAAAATAAGGATTAAGGTTCTCATAGTATTTTAGATTCTACTATAAGACGGTCTTCAAAATAAAAGGTTTAATTAGTCAAAAAATAACGCTTTTAACTCAGTGGCATCACCAGGCTTCATTTTACCAGCAAGGACTAGGCTTAATTGTTTACGGCGTAACGCGGCTTCGTAGCGCTCTTTTTCGAGTTGTGTTTCTGCTATAAGTTCTGGGACTCTAATTGGACGACCAGTTTCATCAACAGCAACAAAGGTGTAAATAGCTTCGTTGGCTTTAATACATTCACCAGATTCTCTGTCTTCTATCCAAACATCCATATACACTTCCATAGAACTTGTGAAAGCTCTAGAGACTTTAGCTTCTACAGTAACAACACTTCCTAAAGGAATAGATCTATTAAAGGCAACATGATTAACCGACGCTGTAACCACAATACGCCTGCTGTGACGACGCGCAGCAATACTAGCAGCACGATCCATGCGTGCTAAAAGTTCACCGCCAAACAAATTATTTATCGGATTGGTCTCACTAGGAAGTACCAAATCGGTCATGATTGTTTTAGACTGAAATGCTGTTCTTGGCTCCATCAAAATAGGGGTTTAATTTCACGCAAAGGTAAGATGATTTTACATCTTCGCTAAGTGATTTATGAAATTATAAAAATAAACTGGCTTCTAATAACGTCAGTTCGAGTGACCGACTAAATAGTGGTTGTATCGAGAACTAGTCTACTGCTTTTACTAATAACCAAGCCTCACGATTATGAGTTCGTTTAATGGTTCTTAGGGCTTTTAACGCTTCATTTCTATCGATATGACTAGAATACACAACTTCATGAAGCCCGTAACGGTTCACGCCAATTTCACGAGCTTTAAACCCTTGATCTCTGAGTTGTTGTATTTTTTTTTCTGAATTCGCTTCTACACGAAAAGCGCCAGCAACAATATGGTAGTTCCCAGTTGGTTTTTCTACAGTAAGTGTTGCTGCAGGTATCGGACTATCAATAATGAATGTTGCTTCCTGAATTTTGGCATCCAATTGCTCATTAGCTTCTTCTTGAGCTAGTTGATTTTGATTTTCAATTTGATCCACATAAAGCTTAGATGCAGCAAAACCTCCAATAGTTAAGGCTATTAAAGCAATAGCAGCATATCTTAAATAAGGTCTGCTTTTGCGTGTTTCAGGAGTAATGGTTAACGGAATCACTTTTTCGATTTTCTCAACCTTTTCTTTGTATACTTCTCTAGTAATATCACCAGAAGTGAACTGTGATAAGCCAAAAGCATCTGTTAAATAATTGATATGAAGAGACGGCTCAAAATTGATTTTGCCTTCAGAATTTAAAATTAAATCACCAATATTATTTAGTGCAATAGTTTTACCTTCAACTAAATAAGATTTAATGGCTTTAACTTGTTTAGCGATTTTTTCAACAGCAACTTGGTATGGAATTTTCTCAACTTCAGCCATATAATTAGCTAGTAACCCATCATTGGTTTGTAACTGCTCATTAAAAGACAACGCTTTTTTTGGCGGATAAAATGAATGTGTTGTTTCGTGTACTTTGGCTGAAACACGATGTGTTAAAAATGCACCAAATTGAGGTACAATCACACAATCGTATCGATATAGTAAATCACTGATGTAAGTTTCTAATTGCATAGAAACAAAGTTAAAAAAATTTGAAAGCGAATAAAACTTAAGGATAACTATTTATTAACAGTCTAATTTTGTTTCTTGCATATAGAAAATATACTATAAAAATGACAGATCAAGAATTGATTTATGTACTAGCCTTACAGAATGTTCCTAAAATAGGAGATGTTACAGCTAAAAAATTAATTAGTCATTGTGGTTCTGCTGAAGCTGTTTTGAAAGAAAAACAATATCATCTCCTTAAAATAGATGGTATTGGAACTACTACAGTAAAAGGATTATTTGCTTCTGAGCATTTGAAAGCAGCTGAAGATGAGCTGAAATTTATTAAAGATAATGATATCGTCAGTTTGTATTTTACCAACGATGATTATCCTGAAAAATTAAAACATTGTATCGATGGTCCAATCTTATTATTTCAAGCGGGCACTGTTAAGCTCAAGAAAAAGCGAATCATAAGTATTGTTGGTACGCGTAAAATCACAACCTATGGCGTTGCCTTTTGTAAAAAACTTATCGAACAATTAGTGCCCTTTGATCCTGTTATCGTTTCTGGCTTTGCTTACGGAACAGATATCACAGCTCATAAATCGGCATTAAAACACAACCTACAAACTATTGGGTGTTTGGCACACGGATTCAATCAAATTTATCCTAAAATCCACAAAAAACATATGGTAGATGTAGAGCGTAATGGTGGCTTTCTCACAGACTTTTGGAGCACAGCTGTTTTTGATCGGAATAACTTTTTAAAACGGAATCGCATCATTGCTGGTGTAAGCGAAGCGACGATTGTTATCGAATCAGCAGAAAAAGGTGGAAGCCTCGTCACTGCAGATATCGCTAATTCTTATAATCGAGATGTATTCGCTGTTCCTGGCCGTGTTACAGATAGCCAAAGTGTGGGTTGCAATAACCTGATAAAAACCCAACAAGCGCATGTATTGTCAAATCCGTTGGATGTTCCATATATATTAAACTGGCAATTGGAAGATAACAAAACTCCAGTCATCCAAAAGCAGTTATTTGTCGAGCTAACTTCCGAAGAAAAAGTAATTTACAACTACCTGAAAGATAATGAGAAACAACTTTTAGATGTCATTGCTATAGCATGCCAAATGCCCATCTCTAAAGTCGCCAGTATTTTGTTGACTATGGAATTAAAGGGTGTCACAAGACCATTGCCCGGAAAGTTATTTGAATTGGTTTAATACCCAACTTTTTCACGCACTCGTTTCAACACATCATTTGCAACAGTTTTTGCTTTTTGAGTTCCAATAGCTAAAGCCGCATCTACTTCGTTGAGGTTGGCCATAAAATGATTATAGCGTTCGCGTTGTGTAGAGAATTTTTCAAGGATTAATTCATATAAGGCTTGTTTCGCATGACCATAACCATAACCGCCTTTTTCGTAATTGGCTTTCATGGTATTAATCTCACCTTCTGAAGCTAATAATTGATAAAGTGCAAAACAGTTACACGTTTTCCAATCTTTTGGTTCTTCAAGTGGCGTACTATCGGTTTCGATAGACATGATTTGCTTTCGCAATTTCTTCTCTGTTAAAAAGATATTGATGATATTACCCTTACTCTTACTCATTTTAGCACCATCAGTACCAGGAATCAACATTGTATCTTCCTGGACTTTTCCTTCAGGTAATACAAAAGTATCTCCCATTTTGGCATGGAACCGAGAAGCGACATCACGTGTCATTTCTATATGTTGTAGTTGATCTTTTCCTACGGGAATGATTTCAGAATCATACAATAAAATATCAGCTGCCATAAGCATTGGATAGCTAAATAATCCAGCGTTGACATCTTCTAAACGATCGGCTTTATCCTTAAAACTATGTGCTAATGTTAATCGTTGATACGGAAAGAAACAACTTAAGTACCAAGACAATTCAGTTACTTGAGGAATATCACTTTGTCTGTAAAACACAGTCTTGTCAACATCTAATCCAAAGGCCAACCAAGTCGCAGCTGTAGAATACGTGTTTTGACGAAGCGTATCCGCATCCTTAATCTGTGTCAATGAGTGCATATCTGCAATAAAGAAAAACGAATCATTTGTCTCATTATTAGCCATTTCTATTGCAGGTAAAATTGCACCTAAGATATTACCTAGATGTGGTGTTCCTGTACTTTGTATTCCTGTAAGTATTCTTGCCATGTTCATTTTCCGCAAAAGCGGAAATCTCTTTTAATAAATTAAACTTATATCGTCAGCAAAGGTATTTTTTTTAATTAAATAGCTCAAAACAATTATGTACTTTTGACGAAGATGAAGCTTTTTAAACACATTTTCTGGGTATTATACCGCATTTGGTTCTATATATTGGTAGCTATACCAATTGTTGTACTATTTCCTTTTCTAGTCATATCCATTTTAAAAGAGTCTTGGTATCCTTTCTTTTTTAAAATCGCTCGTTTTTGGGCACGTTTCATTTTGATTGGGATGGGTTTCCGTATAAAAATTGAGCATGAGCAAATCCCAGAACGAGCAAAGAGTTATATGTTTGTAGCGAATCATACCTCAATGGCAGATATTATGCTCATGTTGGTAACGGTTAAAAACCCTTTTGTATTTGTTGGTAAAAAGGAGTTAGCAAAAATTCCTTTATTTGGGTTTTTCTACAAACGCACAAGTATTTTGGTCGATCGAAGTAGTCTAAAAAGTAGACAAGCTGTTTTTTTAAGAGCGCAACGACGTTTAAAACAAGGAATGAGTATTTGTATTTTTCCTGAAGGTGGCGTTCCTGATGAAGATATTATTTTAGACAAATTTAAAGATGGCGCATTTCGAATGGCTATTAATCATGAAATCTCGATAGTACCTATTACTTTTGGAGATAACAAAAAGCGATTTTCATATACTTTTTTTAGTGGAAGTCCAGGGAAAATGCGAGCAAAAGTCCATAAGTTTATCTCTACTGAAGGATTAACTATAGAAGACACTAAACGCGTAAATGCCGAATCTCATGCATTATTGTCAAGTCAATTAGAAGCCTTTAACGCTTAAAATCAAAAAAGCCGCTCTTGGCACAGAGCAGCTTTTCGTCATCATTGCATTTAAGTTTGCAATAATTATCTAACCAACTAAAAAACCTAAAACTTAAAACTAAGTCCTGTATATACACCAATGAAGAAAGGTTGGAAATCACCAGACGTATCATTGAATGTATTAATTTGATACTTGAACGTGGGTTCAAGATTAAATTGTAATTGTTTTGAAAACCTATAGTTGACACCAACACCAAAATTGGCACTATAGCTCAAATCATTAATATTTGTTGCTTCACCTAATAAAGTTCTGTCTCCATTATTTTGAACAGCATATATTTCGTTATTATTTAAAAAGAATGTACTAAAACCTCCAATAAGGTTGACACCTATTTTTTTGTCTATTAGGCTGTATTCAATTTCAATAGGCACTTCAATAAAACCAAGCTGTTGGTCAATTGAACCCTGTTCTTTGGTGAATAAAATTTCTGGCCCAGTTGTGAAACTTACACTATTGGCACTTACATAAGCATTATTTCCAACAATAGAATCATGAAATCTAACATGTCCAAGTTGTAAATTAGAACTTACAGCGGCATTAAGACCTGTACCATCAAAAACAAGAATGTTCTTTGTAGAGTATCCTAAATCGACTTTATTAATACCAGCACGTATTTTTAATTTTTTATTTACGGCGTAACCACCTCTGATACCATAGCTCATATTCACATCGCCTTCTTTGGTGTTATTTACAAATTGGTCATCGATTGTTGATCCCTTCCCTAAGGTGTTAAAATAAACAGGAGCCACATTAGGCGCAACACTCCATCGTTTTATAGGTTCTTCAATGTCTTCAATTTTATCTTCCTCTTTTTCGGCATCTGCTATGGCATTTTCAATTGCATTTTCTTCTTCTATAGCCTCTTTTGTTGCAGATGAATCAATTGTTGTATTGGCATTTTCTTTTTCTAAAACATTAGAGGATGTGACCTGAGTATCTTTTGAATTTGTGGTCTCTTTGATGAGTTTGTCAATCTCTGATTCTTCTTTTTTGATAGGATTTTGAATGACGTCTTTGTTTAATTTATCCTCATTAGAACGATTTGCGATCGCATTTTTAGTTGTGCTGGTCACATTACTTTTATCTTTATTTCTCTTCGGAAGTTGTGCATCAGTATTAACAACAGCATCTTTTTGTTGAGACTTATGTTTTATGATAGACGACTTGTTTGAAGTTGAATTTTCCTTTTCCTTTTCTGAAGTAGCTACAGATACAGTAGTGTTTGCTTCCTTCGAAGTATTCAACTTGTTTTCAGAATGATTAGTGTTATCTTTTTCAGAAGTTTCAGTATCCACAACCTGGCGTTCTATTTGAGTATTAGAATCGTCGCTTAATACAGCTTTACCAACAGTAAACATTAAAACTAGAGCAGCAGCAATACCACCTATTTTCCACCAAATTGGAATAATTCTACGCTTCTTGCGTTTATCCTTGTGAAGCTCACGTTCTATATTTTCCCAGACAGCATCATTAGGAGCAACTTCAAAGTTTTTAAGCTGCTCTTTAAAGAGTTTGTCTATATGTTTGTTTTCACTCATTATAAACTTTGTGAGTTGGGTTTCGCTTTGTATTGTTCTACTTTATCTTTTAAAATCAATCTTGCTCGCGCCAAATTAGATTTTGATGTTCCTGTTGAAATATCCAACAGAGTTGCAATTTCCTTATGCGAATAATCGTCTAAGGCATATAAATTAAATACCAATCGGTAACGATCTGGTAATTCTTGAATGATGTTTAGCAAAAAATCGATGCTGATATTGTCGTCATCGTCCTCGACGGTTACATCTTCAATTTGATCTTCATTAATAATGTCAAAAACACCAGCGCTACGATACCTTTGTAGAGCAGTGTTGATGGTTATACGTTTCATCCAACCTTCGAGTGATCCTTGACTTTTAAACTGATCAATTTTTTTAAAAACCGTGATATATGCGTCTTGCAAATTATCTTCGGCTTCGGCGTAATTACGCGAATACTTCAAGCAAATCGAAAACAGTTTACTCGCATAGAGCTTATATAGTTCACTTTGTGCTTGAGCATCATTTTTTTTACATCGCTCTATGAGTTGCTCTAAACTCAAATGATTTTTGTTTAGTTAGTTTTAATCTTCTACGGGCACTTCAATAACAAGATACGTGTCAACGCCGTTTTCATCTGGGCCTTGCCAAAATCTAAAAATATAACTACCTGTATTGTTGACTTTAAAGTTAAAGTTGACCTCTTCCTCCTCGGGCACTTCATTACATCCTTGATCAGGAAAAACGGCTGTTACCACAGCGATATCTCGTTGATTAAGGTCACTTTCATAAAGCAAATTATTGAACACATGACAACCACTTGGCTTGATATAAGTCAATGTGATTTCATAGGTTTCACCTAATTGAAATGAATCAGGTATGACAACACTCACCACAGGTTGAGCTTCATAAAAGAAATTTGGGGCGTCGTCCGATATATTACATGAGAATAACGAAACCACTAAAAAACTTAAAAAAATTATCTTTTTCATATTTATTTAATATTGAGAAATACATATGATTTCTATTTATAGATGCACAACTTTATGAAAGGTTGCGTCTAAAAACAAAAAAAATCCCAAAAAAGAGGGATTTTTTTAAATATAATTATGTTTTAATACTTTTTTGAAGGAATTAATCTACAGAATTTACGATAGCACGAACTTTTCCTTCAAGCTCGTCCATAAGTTCTGGGTTATCTTTTATCAATGCCTTTACTGCATCTCTACCTTGACCTAGTTTGGTATCGCCATAGCTAAACCAAGAACCGCTCTTTTTGACAATTTCATGTTCAACTGCAAGATCTAAAATTTCTCCTACTTTAGAGATACCTTCACCATACATGATATCAAATTCACACATTTTGAATGGTGGAGCTATTTTGTTTTTTACAACTTTCACTCTTGTTTTGTTTCCTGTTACATTACCATCAGTTTCTTTAATTTGAGTCGAACGTCTAATATCTAATCGTACCGAAGCGTAGAATTTCAGGGCATTACCACCAGTGGTTGTTTCTGGATTCCCAAACATCACACCAATTTTTTCACGTAATTGGTTAATGAATATCACTGTACAATTGGTTTTACTTATAGATCCAGTTAATTTTCTTAAAGCTTGCGACATTAAACGTGCATGTAACCCCATTTTAGAATCACCCATTTCACCTTCAATTTCACTTTTTGGTGTTAATGCTGCAACAGAATCTATCACAACAATATCAATTGCACCTGAGCGGATTAAATTATCGGTAATTTCTAAAGCTTGTTCACCATTATCAGGTTGAGAAATAATAAGATTATCAATATCTACTCCTAAATTTTCAGCATATGTTCTATCAAAAGCATGTTCTGCATCAATAAATGCTGCAATACCTCCAGCTTTTTGAGCTTCAGCAATAGCGTGTAAGGTTAATGTCGTTTTTCCAGAAGATTCTGGACCATAAATCTCTACAACTCTTCCTCTAGGATAACCGCCAACTCCTAAAGCAATATCAAGTCCTAAAGATCCCGAAGAAATCGCGTCAATATCTACGACTGGTTGGTCGCTCATTTTCATTACGGTTCCCTTTCCGTAGGCCTTATCTAGTTTGTCTAAAGTTAATTTTAGCGCTTTTAATTTTGCGTCTTTTTCACTGCTCATTGATCTGTATGTTTTAATTGAATAATTGTTTGAAGCGGATAGCTAAAATACAACAACTTTTAATTTTTTTTAAGGTTATGACGCAACCTTTTTGAACTTTTTGCATCTACTAATTGAGATTGGGAAATCTTGCTATGAAAACCAAGCCTTAACTGGCTTATCCGAAATTTAATTCTTACAGAGGAATGAGATTTTTTAGAAAAATTATTTTTAACAACACATTAGGTGTTTCAGGAGCTGTATCAGTAAACAGCAATTGTAAAGCTGATGGAGGCTAACTCGTTTTCTATTTTTAAGACAAACATTTTAAAAATATTAATAACGAGTTAGTCCTCAAAAAAGCCCTTTAGATCGTCTAAAGGGCTTTTTTATTGTAACCATTTGATATTCTAGTAAAAATCATACCTTTGCAGCTCAATGCCAGAAATGGTAATAGTCTTTAACCTTAAAAAATTAGTATAGCATGCAACTGTACAATAACTTAAGTGCTAAGGAGAGAACGGAACTTATCGAACAAGCGGGAAAAGAACGCTTAACCATCTCTTTCTACAAGTACGCCAAAATTGGCAATACCGAAATTTTTAGAAACCACCTGTATTTAGCTTGGGACGAACAAGACGTCTTAGGTAGAATTTATGTGGCAAATGAAGGGATTAATGCACAGCTTTCTGTTCCTGCAGAGAACTTTGAAATCTTTAAAAATCATCTTGATACCATTTCTTTTTTAGAAAACGTAAGATTAAATATTGCTATTGAGCATGATAATTTTGCCTTTTTAAAACTCAAAGTGAAAGTGCGACATAAAATAGTTGCCGATGGTTTAAATGATGATACCTTCGATGTGACCAATAAAGGGGTTCATGTTGGCGCTTCAACATTTAACAAACTTATCGAAGATCCAAACACGGTTTTGGTTGATATGCGTAATCATTACGAAAGTGAAATAGGCCATTTTAAAAATGCTGTTACACCAGATGTCGATACTTTCAGAGAATCTTTAGACTTGATTGAAGTAGACTTAAAAGAGCACAAGGAAGATAAAAACTTGGTGATGTATTGTACTGGAGGCATTCGTTGTGAGAAAGCTAGCGCTTACTACAAACACAAAGGCTTTAAAAATGTATTTCAGTTAGAAGGCGGAATCATCAATTATGTAAGACAGGTAGAAGCCAATGATTTAGAAAATAAGTTCTTAGGTAAGAACTTTGTATTTGATGAACGTCGCTCTGAACGTATTAGCGATGACGTGATTGCCAATTGTCACCAATGTGGGAAACCAGCAGATATGCATACCAACTGCGCTAATGAAGCGTGTCATTTATTGTTTATTCAATGTGATGCATGTAAAGAGCAAATGGAAAATTGTTGTTCTGCAAGCTGTATGGAAATTAACAAATTACCTTTCGAAGAACAAAAGGCCTTACGAAAAGGACAAGGCAATAGCAACGATATTTTCAAAAAAGGGAGAGCAGATCATTTGCCTTATAAAAAGGATTTGAGAAATATTTTTGACTCTTTTCCTAAAAAATAACACCAGTTAAATAGCCTTTTTGTAACTCATTTCAGTTTAATATTAAGGGTTAGATTTACTTTTACTTTACTGAATAAATAATCTTATCTTTACATTTGAAAATAAATACTAATCGTCATTCGGCATCTATCTACGTTGCCGAATTATATATATAACATTTCATGAGTTGTAAAAGTTGCTCAACTGGAAAGGATGGACAACCCAAAGGATGCAAAAACAATGGAACTTGTGGCACAGATAGCTGCAATAAACTTACTGTTTTTGATTGGTTGGCCAACATGTCGTTACCGCAAGGTCAAGATCCATTTATAGGTATTGAAGTCCGTTTTAAAAATGGTCGAAAACTATACTATAAAAATTCCGAAAACCTCACATTAAGCATTGGTGATATCGTTGCTACACAGGCTGGCTCTGGTCATGACATTGGTATGGTGACTCTTACAGGGGAATTGGTAAGAGTACAAATGAAACGTAAAAAGGTTGATATCAATGACGAAGAAAACGTCATGAAGATTTACCGTAAGGCCAGTCAGAAAGATATTGATATTTGGTCAGCAGCAAGAGATAAGGAAGACCCGATGAAGGTCAAAGCTAGACGGTTTGCTATTGATCTAAAACTCAAAATGAAAATCTCAGATATCGAATATCAAGGCGATGCGAGTAAAGCCACATTTTACTACACAGCTGAAGAACGCGTCGACTTTAGAGAACTTATTAAAGTTTTTGCTAGAGAGTTTAGAACACGAATCGAAATGAAGCAAGTTGGTTTTCGTCAAGAAGCCGCTCGTCTTGGAGGCATCGGCTCCTGCGGAAGAGAGCTTTGTTGTTCTACTTGGTTAACCGATTTTAGATCGGTAAGCACATCTGCGGCACGTTACCAACAATTATCATTGAACCCTTTAAAATTAGCTGGTCAATGCGGAAAACTGAAATGCTGTTTGAATTATGAGTTAGACGCTTATCTGGATGCCTTAAAAGCATTCCCAAAAACCGAAACTAGATTATACACTGAAAAAGGTAAAGCTGTTTGTCAAAAAACAGATATTTTTAGGGGTCATATGTGGTATGCTTATGAAGGTGAGTGGATGAATTGGCATGTATTAACTACTGAACAAGCCAATGAAATTATAGAAAAAAATAGGCGTAAAGAAAAAGTCGAAAGCCTAGAAGAATACGCTTCTGAACTCATTGAAGATACTAAAACGGAGTTTGAAAACGTTGTTGGTCAAGATAGTTTAACACGTTTCGATAGTCCAAAACGTAAAAAGAAACGTAGAAATAATAGAGGCAAGCAAAGACAAAGCAGCAATAAAACAAATAACAGTAATGCAAAAAAGTAAGTATTGGTTCATTTGTCTACTAATATTAGTGATTTCAGTTTCTTGTGACTCTAATCGTGTATTTGACGAATACAAATCAGTGCCAGACGAATGGAATAAAGCTAATAAGATTGAGTTTAAGGTCACGCCTCCAGACTCGACAAGGGCTTATAATTTGTTCGTTAATTTAAGAAATACTGAAGATTATAAATACAGTAATTTGTTTCTAATTGTAGAAGTTAATTATCCTAACGGAAAAACGTTGAAAGACACATTAGAATACAAGATGGCCAATCCAGATGGTACATTTTTGGGCACTGGATTTACAGACGTCAAAGAAAATAAATTATGGTATAAAGGTTATGAAGAACCTTTTGTTTTCAACGAATCTGGAGAATATACCGTTAACATACAACATGCCATGAGACAAAACGGAAGTGTTGATGGCATTGATAAATTAGAAGGCATCACAGATGTCGGTTTTAGAATAGAGCATTCGCAAACTCATTGATTATGGCAAAAAAAGCAGTAGCAAAGAAAAAACCTACTAAGAATAACGCTCAAGACTTTTCAAAATATATTAGACGCTTCTGGATGATATTTGCAGGAGGCGTTTTCGCATTCTTTTTTATGTTTCTTTTGGCCTCTTGGGGCGCTTTAGGGGAGATGCCAGATCATACCATTCTTGAAAACCCTAAAACATTTTTAGCAACAGAAATTATTTCTTCAGACAATAAAACACTAGGAAAATTCTATTTAGATGATAATAGAACTCCTGTAGATTATGAAGAGCTCCCAAAAGAATTGGTTGATGCTTTAGTTGCCACCGAAGATATCAGATATTATGATCATTCAGGTATCGATTTTAGAGGAACAGTTAGAGCTTTTGCCTATTTAGGAAAAAAAGGAGGAGCAAGTACGATTTCTCAGCAATTGGCTAGACAGTTGTTTGTAGGTGTGCGTTCTAAAAATAAATTTGAGGCAATGACTCAAAAGATAAAAGAGTGGGTGATTGCTATTCGTTTGGAACGTCAGTACACAAAAGAAGAAATCATTGCGATGTATTTGAATATTTATGACTTCGGAAACAATGGTGATGGCATTAGAAGCGCCTCTCGTATTTATTTTGGAAAAGAGCCAAAAGATTTAAAACTAAAAGAATCTGCGATGTTGGTTGGGATGTTTAAAAACTCATCTTTATATAATCCAATACCATCTCGTAATCCAGTTGGAGTTAAAAACAGACGAAATGTAGTCTTGGCTCAAATGAACAAATACGAATACATTTCAGAAACATTAAAAGATAGTCTTCAAGACACAGAATTGGATTTAAATTTTTCTCCAGAATCACATCGCGAAGGTTCAGCCACCTACTTTAGAGCGTATTTGGACAAGTTCATGAAAGATTGGATTAAAGATAATCCTAAACCAGATGGGTCAAAATACAATCTATATAACGACGGACTCAAAATCTATACGACTGTAGATTCTAGAATGCAGAAATATGCTGAAGAGGCTGTGGCTCTTCATATACCAAGACTTCAAGCAGAGTTTGATAATCAAAACACACCTAAGCGAAACAAAACGGCACCATTTTTAGAACTAGACGCTCAAGAGATTAAAGGTTTAATGAACTCTGGTATGAGACGCTCAGAACGTTGGAGAGTGATGAAGCTTGCAGGCAAGTCAGAAAATGACATTAGAGACTCTTTTGAAAAGCCTGTTCGAATGAGCATTTTTGCTTGGAAAGATGGAAAACCTAGTGAGATTGATACGATTATGAAACCTATCGATTCGATGCGTTATTATAAGTCGTTCTTACAACCAGGTATGATGTCTATGGATCCCCAAACAGGACATGTTAAAGCTTGGGTTGGTGGAATGAATTACAGACATTTTCAGTATGATCATGTCAAACAGGGAAAGCGCCAAGTAGGTTCTACATTTAAACCTATTGTATATGCCACAGCAATAGACCAGTTACATTTATCGCCTTGTGATACTATTCCAAGACAACAAATTACTATCGAAGCAAATAAGTATGGCAATCCAGAGCCTTGGACAGTTAAAAATTCTGATGATCGTTATGATGGTTTTTTAACATTAAAATCTGCCTTAGGAAATTCAGTAAATACAGCAACAGCCAGATTAATGGATAAAGTAGGTCCAGAACCTGTAGTTGATATGGCAAAGAATTTAGGGATTACATCTGAAATTCTTCCAGTACCAGCAATAGCATTAGGAACTGCAGATATTAGCGTTTATGAAATGGTTGCAGCATATGCAACTTTTGCCAACAAAGGCGTTTATAATAAACCTGTGATGGTGACGCGAATTGAAGATAAAAATGGAACGATCTTGTATCAATTTACACCAGAAACTAAAGATGTTCTAAGTGCCGAGGTCGCCTATACAACGGTTAACTTAATGCAAGGGGTTGTTCAAGCTGGTTCTGGTCAAAGATTAACGCATTCATGGGCTACAAAAGTGCCGGTCTATAAGGAAATTATAACGGGATACCCTTACGAATTCACAAACCCAATAGCTGGAAAAACGGGAACAACACAAAACCAGAGTGATGGCTGGTTTATGGGCATGGTCCCTAATTTAGTAACAGGTGTTTGGGTTGGCGCTGAAGATAGATCAGCGCATTTTAGCAGTATTACTTATGGACAAGGTGCAGCAATGGCTTTACCAATTTGGGGCTTATACATGAAAGCGTGTTATGCCGATGAAGAATTAGGGGTTTCAAAAGATGAATTCGAAAAACCTGAAAATCTTTCGATAGAAGTTGATTGTGAGAAGTGGAAAGGAAATGATGGAGAAGGTAAAGATCCTAAAGATGAATTGGATGATGTATTAGATTTTTAAACACTTATTTTATTATAAAAACAAAAGCCATTCATTTTTGAATGGCTTTTTTATTTCGTAATTTTCCAATAGTAAATTTAAGACAAATGATTAGTAAAAAAGTAGCTAATGTTCAAGAAGCGCTAGAAGGCGTTTCAGATAATATGACCTTTATGTTTGGTGGTTTCGGACTATCAGGAATTCCTGAAAACGCCATTGCAGAATTGGTGCGTTTAGGTATTAAAGGACTTAAATGTATTTCTAATAATGCAGGTGTAGACGATTTCGGTTTGGGCTTATTATTACAAGGCAAGCAGATAGATAAAATGACGTCTTCTTATGTAGGTGAAAATGATGAGTTTGAAAGACAGATGTTATCTGGTGAGCTTGAAGTAGAATTAATTCCGCAAGGAACACTTGCAGAGCGCTGTAGAGCAGCACAAGCAGGTTTTCCTGCAGTGTATACACCTGCAGGTTATGGAACTGAGGTCGCCGAAGGCAAAGAGACAAGAGAATTTGACGGTAAAATGTACGTCTTAGAATATGCGTTTAAAGCAGACTTTGCTTTTGTAAAAGCATGGAAAGGTGACGAAGCTGGCAATTTAGTATTTAAAGGAACGGCTCGTAATTTTAATCCGAATATGTGTGGCGCAGCGAAAATTACAGTCGCTGAGGTTGAAGAGCTAGTTCCTGTTGGAACACTAGACCCAAATCAAATTCATATTCCAGGCATATTTGTAAAACGCATTTTTCAAGGAGAACGTTATGAAAAGCGAATTGAACAACGAACAGTTAGACAAAGAGATTAATTATGTTAGATAAAAACGGAATCGCAAAGCGTATTGCTAAGGAAGTCCAAGATGGTTACTACGTTAATCTTGGTATAGGGATCCCAACGTTGGTAGCCAACTATGTAAGAGAAGATATAGAAGTAGAGTTTCAAAGTGAAAATGGCGTTCTTGGAATGGGACCATTTCCTTTTGAAGGCGAAGAAGATGCAGATATTATTAATGCAGGAAAGCAGACTATTACCACATTACCTGGCGCTAGTTTTTTTGATTCTGCGACAAGTTTTTCTATGATACGTGGTCAACACGTAGATCTAACAATTCTTGGGGCCATGGAGGTTTCTGAAAACGGAGACATTGCTAATTGGAAAATTCCAGGAAAAATGGTAAAAGGTATGGGAGGCGCTATGGACTTAGTGGCCAGTGCAGAAAACATTATAGTAGCCATGATGCATACCAATAGAGCAGGAGCTTCAAAATTATTAAAAGAATGCTCACTTCCATTAACTGGTGTTGCCTGTGTAAAAAAGGTGGTGACTAATTTGGCTGTTATGGAAGT
This sequence comes from Psychroserpens sp., assembly GCF_036960315.1. Lineage (NCBI taxonomy): Bacteria > Pseudomonadati > Bacteroidota > Flavobacteriia > Flavobacteriales > Flavobacteriaceae > Psychroserpens > Psychroserpens sp. The sequence continues at coordinate 329,646 of NZ_JBALVR010000005.1, forward strand.
TACAGATAAAGGGTTTAAACTTTTAGAACGAGCTCCAGGTGTATCTGTAGAAGATATTAGAAATGCTACCGAAGGCACTTTAATTATTGAAGGCGATATTCCAGAAATGGATTTCTAAAGCAGATTACTTTTTAAACTTATAGAAGTCACTTTAACGAGTGGCTTTTTTTATTTCCAAAGAAAACAGATAAATATTTTCGTAGGAAAATTCTAATAAATACATGATTAATGTTAAAATATAGTGCATTTCGTCGATTTATTGTGTGTTTTAACTGATTAACTAAAAATATGTTTCATATTCGTAAAACCAAATCGAAACAACCAAATTTACCATAAACCTAGTTTTATGATTTGCCCCAAATCTATCATAGACTTTAAATTATGAACTTTTTTGCCCCAAATTTACCAAAACCTACTAGTACCGAAAACAAGCATTCAGCAAGTTTTCAAAACACATTAAGATTGCTCAAAAACATCTTAAACCTAACTAAAAAAATATTCATGCTATAACCCTTTTGGGATGGCATGAATACGTTTTTTAGGTGCATTTAAATCATTTTAAATTAAATTGATTTTTTAGTTTGGCATCAGAATCACCTCCAACATAAACTTCAAAGTCACCAGCTTCAATAATAAAATCACCATTGTTATCATAAAAGCCTAACTCTTCTTTTGTTAAGAGAAATTCTACAATTTTAGTTTCTCCTTTGTTTAGCATTACCAATTCGAATCCTTTTAATTCTCTTACTGGCCTTACGACACTCCCTACTAAATCTCTAATGTAAAGTTGAACAACTTCCTTACCGTCATAATCACCAATGTTTGAAATTTCTACAGAAACTTTTACAGTATCGTTTATTGAAAAATTAGAATCTTCAATTGTTAGATTTTTATATATGAATTTGGTATAGCTCAATCCGAATCCAAATGGATATAGTGGTGAGTTGTCTTGGTCTATATAATGAGACCAAAACACATTATTTTCTGTGTTTTTAGGTCTTCCAGTATTTTTATGGTTATAGTAAATTGGAATTTGTCCTACATTTCTTGGAAATGTCATGGGAAGTTTTCCACTAGGATTATAATCACCATATAAAACTTGAGCAATAGCATTTCCCGTTTGTGACCCTAATTGCCAACCCACTACAATTGACGGAATGTTTTGAGAGGCCCACTCAATTGCAAGCGGACGACCATTATTTAAAACAAGTACAATATTTTTGTTGACCTTATAAACGGCTTCAAGTAATTCTTGTTGCAGTCCTGGTAAATCTAGGTGAGTTCGACTTCTTGATTCTCCACTTTGAAATCCGTGTTCTCCTAAAACCATAACGACTACATCAACATTTTTTGCTGTTTCAATAGCCTCTTTAATTCCATCTCTGTTAGTCGTGTTGATTTTTACTTCTTTAATAAAAGAGGTTTCACCAATAATCAAGTCCATTCCTTTTGAGTAATGAACAGCGTTACCTGAATATGCGTTCATACCCTCTAAAACAGACACTGCCGTATTATCGTCTGAAGCCGTTCGCCAACTACCTAAAGGACTGTTTTTTTCTGCAGCTAAAGGACCTATTAGCGCTATTTTCTGACCTTCTTTTTTTAATGGAAGTATGTTCGTCTCATTTTTTAATAATACAATAGATTTTTTTGCCATATCCAATGCGTCATCTAGATGTGTTTGACGACCAATAATTTCTTTTTCATTTTTTGTGTTGCAATATTTATAAGGATCATCGAATAAGCCTAATTCAAATTTTACCTTTAAAATTCTTTTTGCTGCATCATTTATAATATGCTCTTCTATGACACTCTCTTTCACTAAATTAACGAGCTCTTGAATATAGACAGAACCTTCCATATCCATATCTGAGCCTGCTGAAGATGCTATCTTTGCAGCTTCTTTTTTGTTTTTGGCATGTCCCCAATTAATAATTTCCTTTAGAGACGCCCAATCTGAAACTACAAACCCTTCAAAGCCCCATTTGGTTTTAAGAATATCTCTTTGTAAATATTTACTAGCACTTACAGGAATACCATTTAAGTCGTTAAAGGAATTCATAAATGTTTTCACACCACTTTCAGATGCAGCTTTAAATGGAGGTAATATGGTATTAAATAAAGTTGAAGTTCCAATATCTACTGTATTATATTCCCGTCCAGCTTCAGTAAAACCATAAGCAGCAAAATGTTTAGCACAAGCAGCTATAGTATTTTTTTTTTTTAAATCATCGCCCTGAAAACCATGAACTCTAGCCTTAGCTATTTTACTGCCTAGGTAAGGATCTTCTCCTGCGCCTTCCATTACCCTTCCCCAACGCGGTTCTCTACTAATATCGACCATTGGAGCAAAGGTCCAATTAATCCCTGCTGCTGAGGCTTCTGATGCGGCATTTCTAGCCGACTTTTCAATGGCTTTTAAATCCCAACTTGCAGCTTCTGCTAAGGGTATTGGACTTATGGTTTTATAGCCATGTATAACGTCAAAACCAATAATAAGAGGAATGCCAAGTCGTGTTTCTTCTACGGCTATTTTTTGTAATTTTCTAACATTCTCAACGCCTCTTACATTTAGCATACCACCAACCCATCCTTTTCTTAGGTGGTCATACTTAGTTTTTGCAGACCCTTCTTTTGGTGCAGGGCCAGTTACATCCCAAAAACCATTGTAGAGATTCATCTGACCAACTTTTTCTTCAAGTGTCATTAAGTTTATGAGAGAGTCTACTTTTTTATCTATAGTGTCATAATTATGAATTGCTACAGCGGGATATTTTTTATGATCTATGTGTCCTGAAAGCGTTAAGATTATACCGAGATATAAAACAATGTGGTGAATTTTTGTGTTCATAATAGTATTGATGGTTTTGTTAGGATAAAAACAGTGTTGACCATGTTCTGTGTATTATCTTGACCTAAAATTACGCAAGAAATTTCTAAAGCTTTTAAAACTATTGTAATAATTGAATGAACGATGTCGTAAATAGAAATTTTACCTTACCTAGCTCTGTGGAATAGCACTAATTAATTTTTTAGTATAATCTTTATGAGGTGATTCATAGATTTTATCGGCATCACCCATTTCTTCAATTTTACCTTTGTTCATAACCACCAGTTGGTCAGACATATATTTTACTACCGCCAAATCATGTGATATAAATATATAAGTGAATCCAAAATTGTCTTTGAGTTCATTCAGGAGATTTAACACTTGGGCTTGAACTGAAATATCTAATGCAGACACCGACTCATCACAAATAATGAGTTGAGGCTCTAACGCAATAGCTCTAGCGATACCAATACGTTGACGTTGTCCTCCAGAAAACTCATGTGGATAACGATTAAAATACGTCTCATCTAATCCTACTTTTAAAAGTAAATCCAGAACTTTAACTTTTCTATCTTCTTCAGAAATGCCTATACCATGAACTTTCATAGGTTCCATTATAGCGTTTCCAACGGTAAGTCTTGGGTTTAAAGACGCATAGGGATCTTGAAATATAATTTGAATGTCTTTTCTAAGTTTTCTTAATTCAGATTTAAAGAGTTTAGTAATATCTTCTCCTTTATATAATATAGAACCAGCTGTGGCTTTGTCTAATTGTAAAATAGCGTTTGAAAGTGTCGATTTACCACAACCAGACTCACCAACCAACCCTAAAGTTTCGCCTTTATATAATTTGAAAGACACCTTATCAACAGCTTTAAATGATTCAGGTTTTGAAAACCAACCCGATTTTGAGATAAATTCTTTTTCCAGATTTATAACCTCTAAAAGCGGTTCTTGCGCGTATATAATGTTATGATTTTGAGTACGTTCTTCCGAAGTAATAATTTCATTATTTGCCGTGTCATTTATAAAATCGTCAATAGTTGGCAATTGTTTTAATCTCGTTTGCATTGAAGGCCTAGAATTAATTAATGCCTTTGTATAAATATGCTTTGGGAATTTAAAAACCTGTGAAACATCTCCTTGCTCGACAATATCACCTCTGTACATGACCAAAATGCGATCAGCAATTTCTGAAACCAACGACAAATCATGTGAGATGAAAAGAATACTCATTTGTTCTTCTTTTTGTAATGCTTTTAACAATAAAATAATCTCTTTTTGAACTGTGACATCTAAGGCTGTTGAAGGTTCATCTGCAATTAATATTTTAGGTTTACATGCAATTGCCATGGCAATCATAACACGCTGTTTTTGTCCACCAGAAATTTCATGAGGATACGCATTATACACACGTTTTGGTTGTGGTAGTTTTACTTTTTCAAATAACGAAAGCGTTTCAATCTTTGCTTCAGATTTAGATAAGTTTGTATGCTGTAAAAGAACTTCTATCACCTGTTTTCCGCAGGTCATAGAAGGGTTTAATGAACTCATAGGTTCTTGAAATATCATAGCAATCTCGTTGCCTCTTATCTTCTGAAATTGTTTAGGACTAAGTTTTGTGAGATCCACATCATTAAATACAATTGAACCATGAGTAATTTTTGAAATACGCTTTGGAAGCAAGCCAAGAATTGCCAATGAAGAGACCGATTTACCCGAGCCAGATTCGCCAACGATACCGAGAATTTCATTTGGATTTAAATGATATGAAATGTTGTGAATGATTTCAGTTTCATTGCCTTCTGAAGAAAACGAAATCGAAAGGTTTTTAATATCTAGTAATTTGGACTTCTGCATAGGTAAATGTAGTTATTTTCCGTTATTGATTTACGGAAAAACTATAATCAAATTTTTTGTTTGTGGGCTTCAATGAAAACTATATAGCTAAATTTTAATATTATCAATGCTTTAATGCTTTCTGTCCGAAAATTTAATATTAACATTAATTATTTAATTAATTTCGAGAGTTCAGATGAAAAATCTGGTCTTTTTTTATGTATTGTAAGGTAAGTCTGAGGTATGATTACGGGAAAACCACAAATATTATAGATAACAGAAAGTTTGGGGCTTGTCTTATGTCTTTAATAGAATAATATATTTAACTTCAAGTGATTTTATACAGATTCATTAGCTATTATTAACCATTTTAAACTTTTCACAAATGAAACTAAAACTAGGGCTACTCATTATTATATTGAGTGTAAATTTTTCGATGTCACAAAGTAATTCGGTTTGGACAAAACAATTCAACAGAACCAATGTCAAAGTCAAACCAAGCAAACAAAACCTCCCCAAAACTCAAACGTACACACTTAATATTAATGCTTTAAAACAAGCTTTGGTTAATGCGCCTAATAGGCAGTCTTTAAATGTGATGGCTTCTGGAGTTGTATTATCATTTCCAAATGACCAAGGTAAATTCGAAAGCTTTAGAATTGCTGAAGCTCCAGTTTTTAGTCCAGAGCTTCAAGAGCGTTATACAGACATTCGGTCTTATGTTGGACAAGGAATCGATGATCCTTCGGCAGTAATAAGATTTAGTGTTTCGCCTTTAGGATTTCAAAGTATGCGGTTGTCGGCTAATATGCCAGCAACGTTTATTGAAACGTATTCTCAAGATTTAACATTATATACAGCATATAAAAGAGCAGATAGACTTGGTTATTCTGATGATTTTGAATGTGAGGTCACAGATAAAGTAAATAAAAAGCTTGACAGTGGAGACTTATCTATGAGAAATGCTGATGATGGTATTTTAAGAACATACCGATTAGCTGTATCTACTACAGGAGAATATACAGCTTATCATGGAGGCACTAAAGCCTTAGCATTAGCAGCTATTAATGCAACCATGACTCGAGTTAATGGTATTTATGAAAGCGATTTTAATGTTACCTTAGTTGTAATAGGTAATACAGATGATGTTATCTATACGAGTACAAATTCAGATCCTTATGGAAACACTACATCTGGTTATAATACTCAACTACAATCGACCTTAACAAGTGTTATAGGAGAAGCTAATTATGATATAGGACATTTATTTGCGAATCTTCAAAACAATGGTAATGCAGGTTGTATAGGTTGTGTTTGTGTAAATGGTCAAAAAGGTAGTGGGTGGACCTCTCATACAGTTCCAGAAGGAGACGAATTCGATGTTGATTATGTAGCTCATGAGATGGGGCATCAGTTTGGAGGAAACCATACTTGGACTCATGGTGGAAACGAAGGTACTAATGCACAAATGGAACCTGGTAGTGGTTCAACTATTATGGGTTATGCTGGAATTACAGGAGCTACAGATGTACAATCAAATAGTGATCCATACTTTCATGCAAAATCAATTGAGCAAATAACGGATTATATAAAAACTACAAGTTGCCAGACCAATACTAATACTGGTAATGCAGTACCATCAGTTAGTGCAGGTTCAAATTATACGATTCCGAGAGGAACAGCTTTTGTTTTAGAAGGCTCAGCAACAGATGCAAATACAGGAGATGTGTTAACCTATTGCTGGGAACAATATGATGAAAACAATGCATCAACTACACTTCCAAATGTAAATGGTACTTCGGGTGTCGCTTTTAGATCTTTTAATCCTACTACAGACACAAAAAGATATTTCCCAAGATTATCTACTGTAAAAACTGGAGCAACGTCTTGGCAATGGGAAGCCGTTCCGAATGTGGCTCGAAGCTTAAATTTCAGATTAACAGTAAGAGATAATAGAGCTGGTGGAGCAACCAATAATAGTGATGATATGTTAGTATCCGTTAACGGTACTGCAGGTCCTTTTATAGTAAACTCTCCAAATACTAATGTCACTTGGAATGCAGGAACAGCACAAACCGTAACTTGGAATGTTGCAGGCACAACTGGAAATGGAGTAAACGCTGCTAATGTTGATATTTTTCTTTCTACTGATGGCGGAGACACCTATCCAATTTCTATGGCTTCTGGTGTAACGAACGACGGATCACATGATATCGTTGTGCCAAATAATCAAGGAAACCAAAATAGAATAATGGTTAGAGGAGCTAATAACATTTTCTTTGATATTTCTAATTCTAACTTTACAATTGCAGGTCAGGTGGTTTGTAATTCAGATGTCCCAACAGGTTTGGCTGCTTCTAATGTAGCAACAACTAGCGCAACTTTGAGTTGGGATGCGGTTCCTGGTGCTACATACGATTTAAGATATCGTGTTGTAGGTGCGTCTACATGGACTACAAATACTATAACAGGAATTTCATCAAATATTACTGGCTTAACAACTTTAACCGCTTATGAAGCGCAAGTAAGAAGTAAATGTTCTGGAGGAAGTAATTCTTCATATAGTTCATCTGTGAATTTCACGACAACAGATGTTCAGTTGAATTATTGTGGATCAGCAAGTACAAATGTAAATGATGAATATATCAGTAGAGTCCAGTTAAACACAATTGATAATGTTTCTGGAGCACAATTTTATACAGATTTTACAGGAGTTTCTACAACAGTAACTAAAGACACACAATATACAATTTCAGTTACACCAACATGGACAGGAACTGTGTATTCTGAGGGATATGCTGTATGGATTGATTACAACCGAGATGGTGATTTTACAGATGCAGGAGAACAAGTATGGTCTCAAGCCGCAACACAAAACACATCTGTTAGTGGTAGTTTTACTATACCAAGTGGCGCAGTTGAAAGTTCTACTCGCATGCGAGTGTCAATGAAATATAACGGTATTCCGACGTCATGTGAAACCTTTACATATGGAGAAGTTGAAGATTACACAGTGGTTATTGAGGGCTCAGGTCCTGATATAACAGCTCCTGTGATAACGCTAAATGGTGCTTCAGCTCTAAGTTTAGATCTTGGAGACACATATAGCGAGCAAGGCGCAATAGCAACTGATAATGTAGATGGTGATATTTCAGCAAATATTATAATTGCTGGAGATACCGTTAATACAAATACAGCAGGAACTTATATCGTCACTTATAATGTTAGTGATGCTGCTGGAAATGCAGCTACTGAGGTCGAAAGAACCGTCACCGTGAATCCAGACACCACTGCTCCTGTGATTATATTAGTAGGCGATTCTACAATAAACTTAAATTTAGGAGATGCCTATACTGAACAGGGCGCAACTGCAACCGATAATTTAGACGGAAACTTAACATCGAGTATTGCAATTACTGGAACGGTAAATACAACTACCGCAGGCACGTATTTAGTAAATTATAACGTTAGTGATGCAGCAGGAAATGCGGCAACACCAGTCATAAGAACAGTAAATGTTGTAGCAGACACCACAGCTCCAGTGATTACATTAATTGGTGCTTCTACAATAAACTTAAATATAGGAGATTCGTATACTGAACAGGGCGCAACTGCAATCGATAATTTAGACGGAAATTTAACATCGAGTATTGCAATTACAGGGACTGTAAACACAAATACAGCCGGTACGTATTTAGTGAATTATAATGTTAGTGATGCAGCAGGAAATGCGGCCACAGAGGTTACAAGAACGGTAAATGTTGTAACAGACGCCACAGCTCCTGTGATTACATTAATAGGCGCTTCTACGATTAACCTAAATGTAGGAGACTCGTATTCTGAACAAGGTGCAACAGCGACTGATAATTTAGACGGAAATTTAACATCGAGTATTGCAATTACCGGAACGGTAAATACAAATACAGCAGGCACGTATTTAGTAAATTATAATGTTAGTGATGCAGCAGGAAATGCGGCAACAGAGGTTACAAGAACAGTAAATGTAAACACTGTAGTTACCGATGTTGTTTTAAATCAAGGCTTCTTTGAATCTGGTTGGGATGGCTGGTTAGACGGTGGAAGCGACTGTGCAAGAAGGTCTGATGGATCGCGTTCTTATGAGGGTAACTATTCTATAAGAATTAGAGATAATTCAGGAACTGGATCGGCAATGACATTATCAAATGTTGATATAACTTCTTTTTCTCAGGTTGAAGTTGATTTCTATTTTTATGTTCAAAGTATGGAAAACAATGAAGATTTTTGGTTACGTTATTACAACGGGTCTTCATGGTCAACTGTTGCAACCTGGACAAGAGGTGTAAATATTAATAATAATACCTTTTACAACGCAACGATAACCTTAAATGCTGCCCAATATGCTTTTGTAGCTAACTCAGGGTTTAGGTTCCAAAATGATGCATCTGGTAATAATGATCAAATTTTTATTGATCAGGTTACCATTACTGGAACAAATTCTAGCAGAGGAGGTAAGGATAGCCTTGTTTTAGTAGGAAGTTTAGATAGTCCTGAAATTTTCGAGGACGATTTCTTATTGTATCCAAATCCAGTTAAAGGAGATGTTCTAAACATTAAATTACCTGAAGGAGAAAGCTTCTCTTATAGAATTATGAATATGGTTGGACAAACTATATTGAAAGGAGATTCTGAAGGCGAAATTAGTGTGGGTGCTCTTAATTCAGGAATGTACTTCATAGAAGTCAATGATGGTGAAGAGATCATGACTAAAAAATTCATGAGAAAGTAAACACTAACCATTTACTTATTATAAAGAAAGTCCAGATATAATATCTGGACTTTCTTTATGAAAAGCCATTTTAAAACTCAACTTAGAGTTTACTCTCAAGCGTAGGAATATGGAATAAAAAGGATTTAGTATGAATGCTATTTAAGCCTAAATATAAATTGAATTAGACGTATTTAATAGCCATCAACTACTAATTAAACACCATTCTTCAAAAGTTCAAAATCACACTTCGTCGGTTTTTATTGCATTTTGTGGAGTAAAATAAAATAATAATGATATATTAGCATCTTAATTTAATTGGTATTAATTCATTTTACCCAAACTAATGAGAAAATTTACCTGCTTATTTGTGCTACTATTTGTAGTTATACAAACTTCTTTTGCGCAAGACAAACACTCGCGAATTAAAATTAATAACCCTAGTCAGATCACCATCAACAAGATAGCTTCTCAAGGTATCGATTTAAGTTGTGGAGCAGATCATGATGGCGAAGATTTGATAATCGAATTGTCTGAAAGTGAAATCAATAGTTTAATTGCTAATAATATCTCTTTTACATTTGAAATTGACGACTTAACAGAGTTTTATGCTAATAGAGCAGCAAGAGATCTCCCTAGAGCAAAGGCACAACTTAAAGCGGCAAAAGCTAGTGCGAGAGCAAATGTTTTGGAAAGGTCTTCTGTTTCTAGTGTCGTAATGGATAATATTATTCAATATGCAGAATGTGATGAGATAGACTTTGTTGAACCTCAAAATTTCAATTTAGGTTCTATGGCAGGTTGTTTGACATTTAGTGAAATGAAATCTGAATTGGATGATATGTATATCTATTCTCAATCCAATGGATTAGACATCGTTTCTCAAAAAGCAAATGCATCTTCTACCAATCAAACGACTTGGGGTAATCCAGCATCTACAATAACAAATAACGGTTTAACATATACTGGGCAAGGAGGAACGCGTTGGGACCCTGAAACTGTTTGGTATGTAAGAGTTACTGGTAATCAAAGTACTGCGCCTGAAGGTTCAAAACCACAAATGCTATTTACCTCTATGATTCACTCTAGAGAAGTAAGTGCATTAATGAACAACATCTACTTCATGTGGTATGTTATTGAAAACTATGGTATTGATCCAGCAATAACAGAACTAGTAGATAATAACGAATTATACTTTGTTCCTGTTGTGAATCCTGATGGATTACGCTGGAATGAACATTTAAACTCTGGAGGTGGAGGTTTACAACGTAAAAACCTGAGACCAAATACTGGTGGTACAGGTAACACCTCAAATAACAGAGGTGTCGATTTAAATAGAAATTTTGATTACTTCTGGAATTACAATAATATTGGTTCTTCAGGATCTCCCACAGGTTCAACTTATAGAGGTCCAAGTGCAGAGTCTGAGCCAGAAACTCAAGTGATGGTCGATTTTATTACCAGCAGAACTATTAAGTCTGGGGTTTGGAATCACTCATATGCAAATTCTGTTCCTCATCCATATGGAGGTGTACCAAGTCAAGCCTCAGGTCGTGAGGATGAATATTACAGATGGCATGAGGAAATGACCAGATATAATAGATATTTATATGGAGCCACAATTTTCTACGAATCTAATGGTCTGCCAGATGATTGGATGATGGGTGGAGCTCCTGATAATAATGGTTCTACTGGATCTGGACAAGGCATTATAGCAACAACTCCCGAACATGGTAGTTCAGGGTTTTGGCCAACACCATCACTTATTGTACCTATAGCAAAGCAATCCATGCGTATTTCCCTAGGAACAGCTTATTATGGTGGAAAATATGCAAAACTACACGACTTAACACAAAGTAATATCACTGAAACATCGAATGTAAGCTTAGATTTTGGTATAGAACGTATTGGTCAAACACAAAGTGATTTTACAGTTACAGTTACACCAATATCTTCAAATATAATGTCGATAGCCTCGCCTTCTTCGGAATCCGGGATTCCAATTAATACTACGACAAATCCTTCGTTTCGTACTCAAAGAAATGTGACAGCTACAATGCAATTAAATCCTGCTATCACAGATAATGAAAAAATTGAATATAACGTTAAGCTATCTAATGATGATGGTATCATCTATGAAGTTAACTATGAAAAATATTACCAACCTATTGCAACGGTAACACCATTGTTTGATCATGATCCTGACGCTACTGGCTTAACAGGTTGGACACAATCTGGTGGTTGGATTAACACAACATCTGATGCCTATTCAGGAACAAATTCAATAAATACAGGAACATATTCTAACAGTGCAACTAAAACACTAACTACAACAAATAGTTTTGATTTCTCTAATTCAAATGAAGTACTTATTCAGTTTTATTCGAAATGGGATATTGAAAGAAATTATGACTTTGTAGAGATCTTAGGCTCTCCAGATGGTGGTACAAATTGGATTCCTCTCTGTGGAAATTACACAAAACCAAATGCCACTAGCTCAACAACTAGCCATGATAATAAAGGAGGTACATCTAATTTTCAAGCGAATAGTGACGGACAAGTTTATGATGGAGACCGAATGGATAATTGGGTCATGGAAGAAATCACTATTGATGGCACCTACGCTAGTTTACTAAGCTCAACAAATGTCAAAATCAGATTTAACTTTAGAACAGACGGAAGTAACGAATCAGAAAATTATACTACAACTTCCGATGGATTCTTTATTGATGATTTTAAAATTATTAGCGTGCAAATTCCTTGTCAAACTACGGTTCCTACCAATTTAAGTGTTACAAATATCACAACACTTACAGCACAAGTAGATTGGGATGAAGTACCTTCTGCGACATATGACATTAGATATAGAGAAACAGGATCTGGAGCAGCAGGTTGGACAACAATCACAGATCTTGCAACAAATAGTTATTTAATTACAGGATTAATACCTTCAACAGATTACGATGTTCGTGTTAGAACGAGATGTGTAACAAATACATCTAGCTACACCGCAATTACTAATTTTACGACAGCGACTCCTATACCATGTACTGGAAGTTCTATTAGTTCTTTTCCATATTCGGAAAGCTTTGAGAACACTTTAGGTCTATGGACGAATGATAATAGTGATGACTTTGAGTGGACTAACAAACAAGAAGAAGGTGATGGCAACTCAACACCTTCAGCAGATACAGGACCTTCATTAGCTTCTGACGGTAGTTATTTCTTATTCATAGAAGCATCTAACCCGAATTTTCCAAGTAAAATTGCGCGATTAATAAGTCCGTGTTTAGATTTCACAGATAGAGAAAATGCAGCATTAACATTTGATTATCATATGTTTGGAGGCTTTATTGGAGTTCTTACTGTAGGTGTTAGTATCGATGATGGTGCTAATTATACAACATTAACAGATTACACTTTGTCTGGAGCCCAACAGAATAGCCATACTGAGGCATGGAAAACACAAAATATAGATTTATCATCATTTGATGGTCAATCTATAAAACTAAGATTTAGTGCTACTACAAGTTCTGATGGATCAACAGGATGGCAAGGTGATATCTCAATAGATAATTTCGGGATAACATCAGATGTTGCTGGTAGCACACCTCCTGTTGCAGTTTGTCAAAATATTACAGTACAATTAGATAATACTGGAAATGTAACTATTGTTCCTGCCGATGTTGATGGAGGTTCTACAGATGATGTTGCTATTACAGATTTAAGTATAGACATTAATTCATTTGATTGTAACGATATAGGAACTCCTGTTGATGTTACATTAACGGTAACCGATGGTGATAGTCAAACAGATACATGTACAGCAACAGTAACAGTTGTGGATCAAATAGATCCAGTGTTTGTAAATGTACCTACTAATATTACATTAACCTGCGGAAATAATCAGCCAACTTGGACAGACCCTACAGCAACAGACAATTGTGCTACTGGATTATCTCCAGCTAGAACTGATGGAACAGGTCTCAATAGCGGCGACATATTTCCTGCTGGAATTACAACGATTAGCTACTCTACTAGTGATGGTAATGGAAATACCAATACAGTATCATTTAACGTAGATGTAGTTGTTGACAATCAGAATCCTAATGCAGTTTGCCAAAACATAACTGTTCAATTGGATGCTGGTGGAAACGCAACTATAACACCATCGCAAATAAATAATGGTTCTTCAGATAATTGTGCAATAGGTTCTATTGCTGCATCACAAACAGCATTTACATGTGCAAATGAAGGCCTAAATAATGTAACACTAACAGTAACAGATACTAGTGGGAATATTGATACATGTATTGCAGTTGTTACTGTAACCTTACAAGATGAACCAACAACATCAAATTGTTGGGAAACTACAAGTTATGATTATAATATATGTCAATGGGAAATCATTGGTACACAACCAACAGAACCAACAGCCACGAACTGTTGGGATGATTATCAATTTGACACTGATGATACTTCACCAACATATTGTACATGGGTTAACTTAGGATCAGAACCCTTAGAGCCAGTAGCCACAAACTGTTGGGACAATTATCAGCTTGATACAGATGATACTTCACCAACATACTGTACATGGGTTAATTTAGGGTCAGAGCCTTTGGAGCCAACAGCCATAAACTGTTGGGATAATTATCAAATTGATACTGATGATACTTCACCAACATACTGTACATGGGTTAATTTGGGATCAGAACCCTTAGAGCCAGTAGCCACAAACTGTTGGGATGATTATCAGCTTGATACAGATGATACTTCACCAACATATTGTACATGGGTTAACTTAGGGTCAGAACCCTTAGAGCCAGTAGCCACAAATTGTTGGGATGATTATCAGCTTGATACAGATGATACCTCACCAACATATTGTACATGGGTTAATATAGGATCAGAACCCTTAGAGCCAGTAGCGACAAACTGTTGGGATAATTATCAAATTGATGCTGATGATACCTCACCAACATACTGTACATGGGTTAACTTAGGATCAGAACCTTTGGAGCCAGTAGCCACAAATTGTTGGGATGATTATCAGCTTGATACAGATGATACCTCACCAACATATTGTACATGG
>NZ_JBALVR010000006.1:0-281427 GCF_036960315.1 Psychroserpens sp.
TAAACCTTGTAGATTGTACACAACCACCATTACAATTTAATTATTGTTATGATAATAATGATGATACAGCTTGGTTATTTGAATCAACAGATGGAAGCCCAGTAAGATTAACATTTAATGCTGGAGGAATTGAAAGTTGTTGTGATGATATTTTAGTCTATGATGGTCAAGATAATACGGCACCATTAATTTACCAAGGAAATAACGGAGGAGATCTCTCAGGATTGACATTTGATTCTACGGGTGATTCGTTGTATATGGAAATTGATGCTGATGGCTCTGTAAGCTGTGCGTCTGGAAGTGGATGTTGTACAGCAGAATGGGACTTTACGGTTGCATGTGCAACCTGTGTCAATCCAGAAGCAACATATGCTGTAGTTTCGAATTGTGTAGTTGGACCAGGATTTTTAGTTGATGTTGACTTAACAAATTTAGGTTCTGCGACATCAATTACGATCAGTGATGACCAAGGTAGTGCTCCTCAAACGGTTAGTGTTTTAGGGATTGTTACTTTTGGACCTTACACGAATAATACACCTGTAGAAATTACCGTTGCTAACGATGATGATACTAATTGTATATTAACTAGTAATCCATTAACTCAGGAATTCTGTATTGATAACATTATTGATTGTGCAGTGGGACCATTAAATGCATTCTATTGCTATGATAATAACGATACTAATCAATTTTCATACACAAGTACAGATGGGTCACCAATAAGAATTACAATTAACTCTGGACAAATTGAAGGCGCACCTTTTGACTTCCTTGTTGTTTTAGATTCTGATGGAGTCACTGAATTATATAATGGAGAAGGTAATGATGGTGTTTTAGATGGACTAGTATTTCAATCTACAGGTGATACAATCTTTTTCCAAATTACATCAGATGGTTCTATAAGTTGTGCTTCAGGTAGTTTCTGTTGCTCTAGCGGAATTGATTATACTGTAACTTGTGCAACATGTGTCAATCCAACTGCTACATATCAAGTTATTGATGATTGTGCAAATGGAGAACAATTTTTAGTTGATGTCAACGTAACCTCTCTTGGTGATGCGACATCATTAACAATCTCAAATAATATTGATGCTAATACGGTTGCTGCAACTGCAACTGGTGTTTATCAAGTTGGTCCATTTCCTTTTGGAGTTGATGTCATTATCACCTCAAATAATGACCAAGATGTTAATTGTGTTATTAATAGTAACGCCATTCAATTATTAGCTTGTCCTCCAGATAATGATAACCCTTGTAATGCAACTGTTGCAGGAGTTAATGCAGATGATAGTTGTGATATCATAACCTCTGGAACATTATTAGAAGCTACAGATTCAGGAGTTCCAGCTGGAACATGTGGAGGAGATCCAGACGATGATGTTTGGTTTGAATTTACTGCCGTAGATGAATTTCAAATTATACAATTAACTAATATTGATGGGACAGGCTTCCAAAATTTAGATCACGCAGTTTATGAAGGTGCTTGCGATGCTCCTGTTGAATTATATTGTTCTCCAGATAATGCAAGTTTAACACCAGCTTTAACCGTTGGAAATACATACTATATTAGAGTGTTTTCTGCAGGTAATGATAGTGAAGATTCTACATTTGACTTATGCATTAGACCAGGTACTGGAAATGTATCTGTAGATCAAGATATATATACCATTGAAGAATTAGTAGTTGATATTTTAATTGATAGCCCTTGTGCTCTAATTACAAATATTACGTCCTCAACAGGTACAGATTTTGGAGATGTGAATGGTATTGGTTATTTCTCTTCCGATGAAGGAAGTTTCCCTTTTGAAGAAGGAGTTATTTTAACCTCTGGAGATGCAAGTAGAGCTGGAGGACCTAATTTTAATGCGATGAGTGATGGTGGATTTGGATGGCCTGGTGATGCAGAATTGGCAACTGCTGTAGGAATAGTTTCCAATAATGCGTCAATTATAGAATTTGATTTTGTACCATTATCTGATGAAATCAGTTTTGATTTCTTAATGGCTTCTGAAGAATATAATGGAAACACTGGCGGTACTTTTGAATGTACATTCTCTGATGCGTTTGCGTTTTTATTGACAGATGAAAATGGTATTACAACCAACCTTGCAGTACTTCCTGGTACAACTACGCCTATTCTTGTAACGAATATTCATCCTGAGAACCCTGGATGTGCCGCTATAAACGAAGAATTCTTTGGAGGATATACACCTCAAAATTTACCTCCTATCTCATTTGATGGTCGTACAGAAGTGTTTACTGCATTTTCTGAGGTAAACATTGGAGAGACGTATCATATCAAACTAGTGATATCAGATGCAACAGATAGTGCATTGGATTCGGGTGTATTCTTGAAAGCAGGAAGTTTTGATATTGGTGAAGTTGAATTGGGAGCAGACATTACTGTAGCTTCAGGAACTGCAGCATGTCTTGGCGAGCAAATTGTAATAGAAACTCAAGCGCCTTCAGTAGATCACGTTTGGTTTAAGGATGGATTTCAAATAGAAGGTGAGACAACTAATAGTTTAACGGTTACAGAAGGCGGGGTTTACACAACTCAGCTTATATTCTCACCATCTTGTATTATTTCAGATGAGATTTTGATAGAATTCTTACCATTACCAATTGCAAATACACCACCAGATTTAGTTGGATGTTCAATTGGGAATGATACAGCAGTATTTAATTTATCAGATAATGATTTACCGATTTTAGGAGATACGCAAAGTCCAACAGACTTTACAGTAACGATTCATTTAACTGAACAAGATGCTATTGATGGTGTAAATCCATTAGTAAGCCCTTATACAAGTGTATCAGATCCTCAAACTGTTTATGCTCAAGTGACAAATAATGCTACTGACTGTATCAATACAACAAGCTTTAATTTAGTCTTAGGTATTGAACCAGAAACTACATTTACTCAAGACTTTGATTATGAAGTGTGTCCTAATGCAACCGTACCTCTAATTATAGAAGCAACACCTGTAAATTATGCAACTTCGGAAGTTGCCATAAACTGGTACCTTGATGGTGTACTACAAGCTGGAGAAAATGGATTGACTTTCCCGGTTCTTATCGCTGGAGATTATGAGATCGAAGTTATTTTTAACGATACAGGTTGTTCTAGTATTGCGAGTCAAACAGTAATAGAATTAGAAAGTTGTATTATCCCTCAAGGTATTTCGCCAAATGGAGATGGTATGAATGATACTTTTGATTTGAGTAGCTATAGAGTTAGTAAACTTGAAGTCTTTAATAGATTTGGGACTCTAGTCTATTCAAAAACGAATTATCTAGATGAATGGTTTGGACAAGATAAAGATGGTGACGAACTACCAGTAGGAACTTATTTCTATACTATGGAATATGAAGATGGTAAGCGAAGAAGTGCTTGGGTTTACATACAACGTTTAAATTAATCAATCACTTATAATAATCAAAAAGCCTCTAGCGAGTTTTCGTTAGAGGCTTTTTATTTGAGATATGTTTTCTACTTAGAAAGCGTAAAGCAAAATAATGGATAGTATAATGCTACCAAGCAATAAAAACCAAAGCAACCAAATGTTATAATGCTCTGGTTGAACCTTATTGTTTTTTTTCGCATTAAGAATCCTTCTTTTTTTACCACTATACTGTATCCAGTTTCTAAAGTAAATAAATAGACAAGCCATTACAAAAAGTGTCCATGCTTTGGAAGAAGACATTGTCGTGGTGTTCATTTCATTTAAAAACAGAGCAATTACAATTCCTGAAAGTAATAACAAACTGCATTGAAGCGCAGTAATGTAATATAATGCTATAGTATTTGCTTTCTTTTTTTTGGTTGGCTTATAATGCTGAAAAACATTATAGAACAATACATCAAATGTGTTCATATCAGTAAGAGTGATAAAAGAAAAGCCACATCTGTTGAAGATGTGGCTTCTACTTTAATATATATTAAATTAGTTACCTGTAACTTCTACGTTATCTAAATGATATCTTGTAGTAGCACTAGGATCTGAACCTTCATAGAAGAATCCAATATTTATCATTCCATCTATACAAGAGATATTGATTGGACCTACAGTTTCAAAGTCACCAAAACCACCAGAAGGACCTGAAGGAATAGAAGCGTCTAGAGGTTGCCATGTAGCTGTTTCTGGATCTCCAGCATAGTCTGTTGATATAAATGCGGATAAGATTGTCCCGTTATCATAGTTTGCTTGAATATCAAATAATAATTCTTCTCCTGTTGTTCCATCTAAGTCAATAGAAGGTGTCACTAACCAAACGTTAGCTTCAGTATTTCCAGATGAAAATGCAGAAATTTGAGAATAATTGTTTCCTCCAAATCCATTAATAAACCAATCAGTATCAGTACCACTAATGTTTATGTTATCCCATCCTTCAGAAGTATAAGTGCCAAATCCTTCAAAGTCTTCTTCAAAGAGATTTGAACCACCACCAGAAGTACCAGTACACTCTAAAAAGTCTGGATCACAACGCTCAGCGTTATCAAAATTGATATCCTCTGGAGAGTTGATGTTTATTGTATAAAAATCATCAAAAAAGTCTCTTGTTAAGATGCCATCTAAAGTTCCTCTATTAGCAGGTAATAATAACGATTTAAAATCTGAAAAGGTACTTGTGCTTAAGATTACTGAAGAACCAGTAGAACAGCTTTCTAATTGACGTTCTCCATCGAACTGATCATTGTCTTCGGCAGCAAATGTTTTTAGATTATCGCCAAGTACATCATTTCTGTTGAATTGCACATCGCTTAAACGAATGTATAAGTTTTCAAGATCGTTAGAAAAATCTGCAATTGTAATTTCTAAAGGTACGATTGTAGCAACTTCAGAAGTACGAAGTATAAATTCTGTCATTTCAGTTGAAGCAATTTTTTCTAAACTGTTTCCTTCTCTTCTACCTATTTGTACAACACCATTATCTACAGCAACAGATAAACCATCAAGCTTTACATATACTTTTCTTCCGAAATCATAGATTGTAAATAAAGGATTCACATCAATTTGGACAACAATACCTGCTGTTGGATTTTCTGATCTATCTTGTAATACCAGTTCTTCAAAGAAGTTTCCTCCTTCATCACTAGAAATCACGTAACCTTCCATGAAGTTATTAGTATCTTCAAATGTAATGATCTCATCACCCGATTGTGTTAAATTACCAATAACGGCATCTATATCTATAATATTCCCGTTAATAACTGGATCTGTAACTTCAACGTTAGGTGTGTCAAAATCATCATCCTGAACACAAGCATTAAGTACTACTAAACTTAAGGTAAGTAGTATGATTTTGTTTAAATTAATTGTTTTCATTTTTTTTTCTTTTATCTCATCCTTATATAAGGATATTATTTTGTTTGTTTTTAAGCTTTTTAGAATCTAAGGTATACATTTAAATAGTAAGTTGTTCCATTTCCGTTAAAGTAACGAGAACCAAAAACAGGACCATTATCTCTTGATTGGTCTTCTAATAACCTAGTATACTTTGGCAGTCTTGATTGTTCAAATCCACCAGTTTTATATTCTTGATCAAAGATGTTATTAATTGTTGCAAAGAATCCAATATAATAATCACCAACTCTCCACGACTTTCCTCCAACAACATTTACGAGAACGTAATCATCAAACTCCTCTTGTTTAAGTAAATCTCTAGCAATATCTTCGTCATAACCAACAATAGCTTGGCCATCAAAATCTGTAGTAAAGTTAGCAGATCTAGCTAGGTTACCAACATCAATATAAGCATTTGAGAAGTAGTTTGTTGTTACACCAACATTCCAAAAATCTGGATCTCTATATTCAAATCCTATTTGGTACGCGCGCTCTGGACCTCCAGCTACATGGTAATCTTTGATATTTGTTGTTCCATCACCAAAAGTTAACGGACCATCAAAATCATCACTTGTTAAGTATAAGTTAGGATTGTTATTAAATGTGTACTGACCAACAGAAGCCGCAGCTTTTAATTTTATAGTTGGTGTGACTTGAGCTTCAATACCTAATTCAGCACCAATATGTCTTTTTTCAACATTAGTTAGAACCTCTTGTACAAAGGCGTCACCAGTATTTAAACCTAATCCGGCTAAATCTTCAGTAAAGAAGAAACCAATATCCGTTCCGTTTTCAAATCCAGAATAGAAACCAGTAAGTCTTGCTTTTATAATTGGAGATCTAAAAATATAACTCACATCAACAGATTGAATGTTTTCACTTTTTAATCCAATAACAACATCATTACTTTGTCTTGCATTATTAAACGAATTTCTAATTGTTGGTGCTTTTGTAAAGTAACTAGCGTTAACATCAATAAGATGACGTCCAGTAAGTTTATAAGTAGCTCCTGCTTTTATACCATAATTAGAAAAGTCTAACTTTTCACTTTTCCCAAATGAACGTGTTCCAGCAAAGTTTCCGTTATCAAACAAACCATTTCTTTGGTAAGTTGTTTGAGAAATATTTGCGCCTAAATAGAAATCTATTTTGTTGTATTTAAATTGTGCTTGAGCAAATCCTGTAAGAACATCGGCGTCAATTTCATAGTTGTATTTATAACGATCACCTTCTTGAACAATTCTATTAGGATTGTTTAAATCACTTTGTGCAACGTCTTCTAAAGATCCACCAATAGCATTTGAGTCTTCTTCAGCAAAGAAATCTACATCTAAATAACCAGTTCCTCCTAAAAGGTCTTTAAGATTAGCAAAGTTTTCACTTTTTAGCTTTCTATAGCTAACCATGGCATTTAATCTCACGCGTTCTGATAACTCTGTATCAAAAATAGTATTGATTGTAAATTGTGAATCGTCGATTCTGTCTTCCTGAATAGCATAGATAGAATTTCCACCTTGAGTTCTTAAAGTCGCATTCGCACTATATAATGCATTCCAATCAAGCTGTCCATCATTTCTGAAATCTTGTCCAGCTATATACGCTTGCTCATAATCATAAGCTGTTGGGTTTGTATCTCTTAAATGATAACTTGGTAAGTTTTGATAGTAGGATGGATCTGGATTTCTTGCACCACCTAAATAACTAGCTTGTCCATTAAAATCAACTAAGCGTGTTCCACCATTGTCAATTCTAGTATTACCTATTTTTCCAAATTGGTAAGCTATGTTTGTGTTTAAATTTGTTTTAGATGAAATATTCCAGAAATGGTTTAACATCAATATAGGTTCTTTAATTTCTCTTACCCTAGAGTTTCTAATGTCTCCATCTTGAGTTCCCCAAAATGGGTTGTATTGTCTTCCTTTTAAAGTAAGAACTTCATCTGTGATAGCTGTTGAACGACCACGTCTATTTTGAGCGTATATACCAGTAAAGTTAATACTGTGCTTATCGTTGATTTTTTTCTCAACAGCCGCAAAAAATGAATTAGAATCGTAAAGTGTTCCATCTACATAGCCTTCATTTCCAAAACGTCTAGATCCTAAAACTGAGTAAGACCAGCCACCTTTAAGTAAACCAGAATTATAACTAGCCATAACGCGACCATTATAACTTCTGTTAGCCGATGCATAAGAAATTCTTCCACCTTCACGGTATTTAGAGGCTCTCATTATAATGTTGTTAGTACCAGCAAGATCTCCAAATGAATAATCATTGGCAGACATTCCCATAGCGAATACTTGGTTTCTTTGAACGTCATTTACGCCACCCCAATTTCCCCATTGTGGTCTTCCATTAAACTGCTTGTTCATTTCAACACCATTAATAAGTACTTTTCCATTAGCATTATCTAGACCTCTAGGTCTAAAAAATGTTGAGCTAAAGTCATAAGCAGCTGCTCTTAAGAATTGATCTTTAGATGCTTGTAGTAATCCAGAAATATTGTCTGTTAAACCATCATCCTCACTATTTAAATTATCATCTGAAATTGAAATAACGAAAGAATCGGAATTGCCATTGTCAAAGTCAAGAGTCATACCGCTTATATCTACGGTTTGACCTTCATTAACAACAATAGGATAACGTTTTGTAACAAAACCTTCTTTTTCAACTTTAAGTACTTGTTCTCCTAATGGAACAATGGTTTTAAATTGAAACTCACCATTGGCATCAGTTTCAACTGATTGCGAGGTTTCCTCAATAGTAATAGTTACATCGGGAATCGGTTCTCCTGTAGTCCCATCAAGAACGCTACCTTTAATGATAGTCTCCTGAGCGAAGGATGTGAACACGGAGAACAGTCCGAATAAAATAATAAAAAAACTTTTTTTCATGCCTTATTTATAAGATTAATAGTTCTTACGCTTTAAATAATAGTTATTTAAAGCGGTCAAATTTACATTATTTATAATAAATACATACTTTTGGCTCAACATTTGTAATCATCATAACGATAACGTAATATTTAATCTATGAAACCACTACATTTCTCACTAGCAATTATTTGTTTTTTAATGACATTTAATAGCTTTTCCCAAGAAGAGAAAAAAGAAAAACGCTTTAAGATTCATACAGTAGCTTTCTATAATTTAGAAAATTTATTTGACACTATCAATGATGTGACAAAGTTTGATGAGCGTAGCCCAATAATGGAAATCAAAGCTGATAGAGCAGGAATCTATAAAAAGAAGGTCAACAATATGGCGAGAGTTATAGCTGACGTAGGTGCAGGTGTAACTGGAAACGCGCCAGCAATAATAGGCGTTTGTGAAATTGAAAACCGACAAGTATTAGTGGACCTCGTAAATCATCCATTATTATTAGCTAAAGATTACGGAATCATCCACTACGAATCTCCTGATGTAAGAGGAATTGATGTGGCATTATTATACCAAAAGAAATTATTTAAACCGACTACCCATCATTCATTTGAGTTGTTAATTTATGACGATGTAAGCAGAGATCAAGTCATGACAAGAGACCAATTGTTAGTTAGTGGAGAGTTAGACGGAGACCTAATTCATTTGATTGTTAATCACTGGCCGTCAAGAAGTGGTGGAGAAGCGAGAAGCCGATCAAAACGTGTAGGAGCAGCTAAGTTGAATAAACGTATTATAGATTCTTTACAAACCAAAGATCCTTATGCTAAAATTTTCACGATGGGAGATTTAAATGATGATCCTACCAATTCGAGTGTAAAAGATGTATTAAAAGCTGAAGCAAATAAAGAAGATCTAGACTTAAAAGGGATTTATAATCCTTTTGAAAAAATGTTTACTGACAAAGGATATGGTACAACAGCTTATAGAGATGCTTGGAGTTTGTTTGATCAAATTATGATGACAAAACCACTAGTCGAAACAGAAGATTATACATCCTATAAATTTTATAAAGCAGGTATTTATAATAAACTATATCTCACTAATAAAAGAGGGAGATATAAAGGATATCCTTTTAGAAGTTTCGCCGATGGTGGATTCACAAACGGTTTTAGTGATCACTTTCCTGTTTATGTTTACTTAATCAAACAAGTGGAGGACTAAAGACAATTTACAGTATAAAAAAAGGCGCTATTAAAAATTTTTAATAGCGCCTTTTTTTTATAAAAGAATGACTTAAAACCAATTCGACCAAGGAATTCTAGATAACACTAAAACGAGACCTAAGGTGTAAAATATAGCCAGCATTTTAAATTTTGGTTTAGAAGTCAACTTCTTCTTATGTTTCGAATACCCAATAGTAATCAAAGCAACAGCAAGAATCCCAACAAACGGATGCTCTACAGCTAAGAGTCGGGAAAATGCATCTAATCCTACCATGCCATTAGCACTTATGTTTTTAAAACCAAAAGGAGAAGAGAAATACAACACCAAACCAATTAGTAGTTGAATATGCATAACGATTAATGTAAATAGAGAAATTCTAAAATCGATGGCTTGAAATTCTTTATTACCAAAAAATTTAAATAACGCATTCAATGACGCGACAACTATCATTAATAAAACCAGATACGCCCAATAAGAATGGAGCATTTTAACAACTTCGTACATTTTTTATAGTTTAGAAATTAGATAAGCAAATGTAAGAATTTAAACCTTACGTGTTATTCGGAAATTTTAATGGTTCGTTTCGCTTCATTACCAAATTCATCTACAACTGTAATGAGGTGTTCTCCTGTCTTCGGAATAATCGCCAATTCATGAATATCTTTAGTAGAGCCAACGTAAGTTTCATCTAAATACCAATAAATATTAGTTTCTGGTTTTGAATGGGTCACCTTTAAAATAAGATCATTGATTTTCCCATTAAAATCTTTCGGAAGGAAAATAGAGTTGTTTTGTTTCGGATAAATAAAATCCATGGTCTCTTGAACCTCTCCAACACAATCCAATCGCAGTTTTGGGAGTGGTTTATAAAACGGATTTTTAGTTTTGTAATAATGTGCTTTTAAAGGGGATAATACAAACCAAGGCTTATGCTTTATATTGCTTAAGTTCTCACAAGATGAATTTACCTGATAGGTTTCAGTAGCATCAACATGTGCTAGAATATGATATGGACAAGGCGCCGTTTTTAATCCGCTATTTTGAATAAAGGTTTCTTCAGTAACATCACAAATAGAAGAGGCTCGATGCCCGCTTTTCGAACATACAGTCACTTCCTGCATTTCATCATAAGGTTGTGCAAACCATTCACTATTTGGTAATATATCAAAGACATCAAACAAAATTGGCGCAGCGGTTTGGACGCCAACCAAACCAGGACGACCTTCTCCATCTGCATTTCCAACCCAAACACCAACAACATAATCTTTTGTAGTACCAATAGCCCAAGCATCTCGAAAACCAAAACTTGTTCCTGTTTTCCAAGCGATCTGTTTGGAATCGTCAAAAAACTCCCAACTTTCATCACCTTCAGGTCTATTTACCTTTTTTAAACTTTCATAAGTAAGATAAATTGATGCAGCATCAAATATGGTTTTATCAGAAGATCTGTTTCCGAAGTCAACAGTTTCCGAAGCTATAAACGATGGCTCTACAAATTCATTAGTATAGTATTCGCTTGAAGTTTCTGAAAAGTGATTTAATGTAGACGATAAAGATGCATAGCTCTTACATAAATCCCAAAGATTACTTTCTGCGCCTCCTAAAATGAGTGATAAACCATAATGGTTGGCATTGTATTTTAAATCTTTAAGTTGTAATTGTTTAAGGTATTGGTGGAACCTATCGAATCCAAAATCTTGAAGCATTCGCACCGCAGGAACATTTAGCGAACGTGATAAAGCACGGCTCGCAGGAACGACACCATCAAATTCTTTATTGTAATTTTCTGGATTATAACTTCCAAATTGACTTGGCACATCTGCAACCAAAGTGTTTGGTAGTAAATCTCCAGAATCCAACATGGCTGCATACAAAAAGGGTTTTAAGATACTCCCAGTACTTCGAGGTTTGTCTATAATATCCACGTCTTTTTGATGTGATTTGTCTGTAGGCGTGTTTCCAATATAGGCTATAACTTCTCTAGTATGAACATCCAATACAAGAACTGCTGCGTTGTGAATTTCGTTTTGTTTCAAAATATTATATCGATTTTTCACAATGTGATTTACACGTTCTTGTAGTTTTGTGTCAATTGTTGTTTGTGTACGCTCACCACGATTAGTTTTTGCCACTTTTTGTAAAAGATGTGGAGCAATTTGTGGTAAAGCATATGGTTTTTGAGGTAAGTCTTCGGCAATGGACAAGTCGTAAGTTAAAGTATCTATGATTTCATTTTCGAGTAATTTTTTAAGCAAACGATTACGTTTTTCTAACAATCGTTTTTGGTTTTTCCCTGGATAAATCAAACTTGGAGCATTTGGTAATACGGCAAGTGTTGCGCTTTCTGCCCATGAGAGTTGGTATGGATCTCTATTAAAATAACGCCAAGCTGCTGCGTCCAAAC
This sequence comes from Psychroserpens sp., assembly GCF_036960315.1. Classification (NCBI taxonomy): domain Bacteria; kingdom Pseudomonadati; phylum Bacteroidota; class Flavobacteriia; order Flavobacteriales; family Flavobacteriaceae; genus Psychroserpens; species Psychroserpens sp. The sequence goes on from NZ_JBALVR010000006.1 coordinate 11,856, forward strand.
CAACAACATTACCTCCAAAAGGCGCATTACTACTATAATAACTGAGAATTTTTTCTTTAGAATCACGGAATTCTAACCGCGTCGCTAGAATGATTTCTTTAATTTTTTCGAGGTAGGTTCGCGATTGTCCTTTTCGAGATAGTCGAATCACTTGTTGTGTTAATGTACTTCCACCTCGCTTTACCTCTCCAGAACTGATGTTGTCTTTTAATGCCTTAAAAATTGAAATAGGATTAAAACCGGGATGCTTATAAAAGTATTCATCTTCAAACTGTACAATACAGATTTTAAATTTTTCTGGAATACTATCATTATGAGGAAATCGCCATTGGCCATCAGAAGCAATTTGAGCGCCTAAAAGCTCATTTTGTTTACTCGTAATAACCGTGGCTGTTGGGTCTTCAAACAGGTTCTTAGGTAAACAGAAATAATAAACGACCAAAAGCACTAAAAGCACTATTGACTTTTTTTTATTCTTTTTTATGTACTGAGTTAACCTATACATGTACTGCACTATAACTTTATAGCTGTATTTATTATGTGAAATATAATTAATTTAGAGTCATTGACCTTAAATATATACGTGGGAAAGTACTTTAATAATCTTAATGTAATCATAATATTTAGTATTTTTTTTTCTTCGGAAATGGGATATGCTCAACTTGGGTTTTGTCAAGGAAATTCTGGTGACCCAATCTTTGTAGAAGATTTTAGTGCAGGACTAGCAGATACATCATTGCCTTCTGGAACAACAACCTACAATTATGCTAATGGTGGTCAACCTCTTGATGGATTGTATACCGTAAGCAGTAATACCAATTTCTTTGATTGGTTTAGCGTTCAAGATCATACACCTAATGATGTCAATGGAAGAATGCTTGTTGTGAATTCTGCAGCAGCAGCGGGAGAGTTCTATAGAACCAACATTAATGGTTTATGCGAAAACACCTCTTATGAATTTTCCTCTTGGATCGTGAATTTAACACCAGCTGGTGGGTTTTGTGGAGCTGGAGCCATTCCAGTAAATGTAAGATTTGAAATTTGGGATAACACAGATGCTAATTTGTTGGCCTCAGGAGATACGGGAAATATTAATAGCTCAGGTTCACCAAATTGGCAACAATATGCTTTGGTTTTTCAAACCATTCCAAGCCAAACATCAGTGATTTTAAAAATGATTAATAACGGTGCTGGAGGCTGTGGAAATGATTTGGCTATCGATGATATTGTGTTTAAGAGTTGTGGCGATTTTATTGAAGTTAGAGACACAGTAAATAATGATAGTATTTCATTATGCAGTAGCGAAACACCTTTTTCTACAACATTAACCGCGACACCGGATAATACAGTTTTTAGCAACCACTTTTATCAATGGCAAGAAAGTCCTGATGAAAATATTTGGACAGATATAGCTGGAGCAACAAGTGATAATATCATACTTACTGGAATATCCAGTACAATGTATTACAGGGTTAAAGTAGCCGAATTTGCAGCTAATCTGAGTAATTTAGATTGCATTACGTTCTCAACAACTTATGAATTAATTATTAATCAAGCACCCAATCCCCCAACTATAGCGTGTTGGGAAACCGCTACATTAAATAATACAACATGTTCATGGGAAGTGTCAGGAACGCAACCACCAGAGCCTACAGGATTGGAGTGTTGGGAAAGCACTAATTTTAATACAACAACATGTAGTTGGGAAATCATAGGAACACAACCAGCACAACCAACACTTGAATGTTGGGAAACCACAACATTCAATAATACGACATGTCTTTGGGAAGTATCAGGAACGCAACCAATAGAGCCTGCGGGACTTGAATGTTGGGAATCTACTAATTTTAATACGACGACGTGTCTTTGGGAAGTTACGGGAACACAACCAACACAACCTGCACTTGAATGTTGGGAAACGGCAACATTTAATACGACAACTTGTAGTTGGGACGTTTCAGGATCACAACTTTTAGAACCTACAGGACTTGAGTGTTGGGAGGTCACAAATTTTAATATTACAACTTGTAGCTGGGAGGTTACTGGAACACAGCCTGTACTGCCAATAATTGAATGCTGGGAGACAGCTACGTTTAATACAACAACATGTAGTTGGGAAATCACAGGAACACAACTTGAAGCACCAACCAATTTAGAATGCTGGGAAACGGCAACATTTATTGAGACCTCTTGTTCTTGGGAAATTACCGGAATTCAAACCATTGATACTATTGAAGAATTCTCTACGATTTGTGAAGGTGAAGACATTACATTACAAGCGAGTACAGATATTAGCAACGCAACATACCAATGGGATTCAGGTGAAACTACAGAGTTTATAACCGTAAGTTCACCAGGAACTTATGTTGTAGTAACCACAGATGGTTGTGCGACCATAGAAAAAACAATTGTTGTTGAGCAACCAGAAGCACCTATTATTGAGAGCATTCAATCTGACGGAAACGATATTATAGTGCTCACCTCTAATTCGGGAAATTTTATATATTCTTTAGATGGTATTAATTTTCAAACGAATAATATCTTTTATGATGTTGATGGCGGGAAGTATACTATTTATGTGAAATCAATTGATTGTGATACTAATGTTACTACAACACATTTACATTTTTATATACCGAAATTTATCACGCCAAATAATGATGGAAGACATGATACTTTTAGCTTATTAGGTATTGACTGCTTCGCATCATCAGAAGTTTTTATCTTTAATCGCTACGGAAAACTGCTCTTCTCAGCATATGATAGTCCAGCAAACTGGAATGGCACAATGAATGGTAAGGATTTACCAACTTCAGATTATTGGTATCTTATCATAATTGAAGGACAAGAATTTAGAGGGCACTTTACATTAAAACGATAATTCATCTCACACGTTTCTATGATTTAAAGAACTCATATTCACGCTCTACTTTACAGATTCTCACTTTATACCAACGATACCAATCTTCTCGACCTTTTTGTTGTGCTACTAAATGATCAGTTTCTTGTTTCCAATTTTTGATGGCTTTAAGACTTTCCCAATAACTTACTGTGATTCCAATAGCATTTCTTGCGCTTTCAATGCCTAAAAATCCTTTTTGCTGTTTAGCTAAGGTTTCCATTTGATTTGCCATGTCTGAATACCCTTCGGTGTTTTCAGAATGGGTTGAGGTGAAGATCACTGCGTAGTATGGGTTCGTGTTTGTCATTTTAAATTATTTAAATTTTGTCATTCCGCACCTGATGCAGAATGACAGTTATTTCTGTACTTCAATCCAACGCCCTTTGTTTCTCACAAAGAAATCGTTATCATACATCGCTTCTACTTGAGTTCCTGGTAAATAGTAGGTTCCTAAGTATGCCGCGTTGAGCATAACCGTAAATACTTTGGTTCCATATTTTCCTTTTGAAGGTAAATCGAAATAGAAGTTGACGCGATCATCTCTAATGTCTGTAAATCTTGCTGAACTCGTCGTCGTATCACCAAAATCTGTAAAACGTGTGTTCACAATTTCCCAACCTGAAGGGAAAATTTGAGTCAAAGCTACATCACGTAAGTTCTGACTTTTTAGATTACTGACACTAACTCTAGCGATAATATCTTGTCCTTGTTGCAGCTTCTTCACATCTATACGATTTCCTTTTAAATCTGTATAAATTACATCAACACTCAAGCCACGTTGTTCAGCTAATTCTTGTCCCAAAGGCAGTTTTCCAGAATTTAAGACACGTACATAAACCAAATTATTTGCGGAATTTCCTAGTTTCAATGTATTAGAACCATCAACGACTTGAAGTTCACGCTGTGCAATCGTACTCTTGGTACTTATCGTTTCGGTTTTACCACCAAATGTATAACTGAAATTCATATCCTTTCCACCATTAGCCTCCACCATTTTTGCCATAGCTAATAAACTGTAAGCTGTCGTTTGAGTACTCATCCATTGTTTACTTGATAAATCTTTTGCAATCAGCTCTGAAATTCCTCGCGCTTTCGGGTTTTTAGTAATAATCATCGTTTCTAAAGCCATAGCTCGATTACGATCTACCGAACCATAGGTATAGTAATTATTCTTAGGTGGTTTGAAATCTATATTCGCCGTTTTAGATAATTGCACACTAGCTTCTTTTTGTCCAGCAAGAGCGTATGCTGCTGCTAATCGCCATTTGGCTTCGTTTGAAATTTCAGTAAACTCTCTTAAACGGTTCATGGATGCTAAGTCTGGACTACCAGCTAAAGCCAATGTGTACAATCTGTAGGCTTGTGCTAAATCTGAATTGTAGTGTCTGTAACTCGGTCTCCAATCTCTGGCAGCTTGTTTTTGATAACGTAACCAATTGCTTTTAAAGGTGAGTGGTAACACAAATCCTTTCTTTTCGGCTTCAATTAAGAAATGTCCAGCATAACTGGTTCCCCAATCATTGGCTGTGTTTTCACCAATCCAATAACTCATACCACCATTTGGACGTTGGAAATTCCCTAAACGCTTAATACCGTTTTCTATGTTTGACTGAATTTCTTGTTGTTTCTCATATTTTAAATCGAAAATATCACTTAAGTATAACTGCGGAAAAACGCCAGATGTGGTTTGTTCAACACAACCATGAGGATACTTAATTAAGTATTGTAATCGTTTTGAGAAATCCATTGGAGGTAAGGTTGAAAACTCTACTGTAGCTGAATTGCTTCCAGGAACTCCGAAGGTTTTAAACGCTAACGTTTGTGAAGTCTTGGCTTCAAGTTGTGCACTTTCATATAAGGACGTTATCGGATTAGGATTAACAACATCCAATTCTACTTTATACGATGACTTTTCGCCATTTCCTGTAGCTATGACTTCAATAGTATTGACGCCTTTTGCTTTACTCACATCCAATTCAAAATAGGCCATCTGTTCGTCTGGTTTATCGAACGTCATTTTTTGAGAGCTATTTCCAACGACTGAAATACCATCGCTTAGTTTTAAACTCAAAGTCACATTTTTCACTTTTGGTTCCATAGCGAAAACCGTTACAGGAAGCATAACTTTTTCACCAGGACTTAATTTTCTTGGTAATGTCGCCAAGACCATTAAAGGCTTTTTGACTTCTACCGATTTATCTGTGCTTCCGTAGGCTTCTGTTTCATTATTTCCAGCAATAACCATAGTACGCACTGCACCAACATAATTTGGCATTTTAATCTTATGAGATTTTCGTGCGCCAGCTTCTAATTCAAAAGGCCCTAAATAGGTTACAACAGGTTTAAAACGGTTTGCTTTTTTGTTTTTACCTTTGGCTGCACTGCCATCACCACCGATCGCAAACACTTGGTCGATACTCCCAGAATACGCACCAATCACATCATCATAAATATCCCAGGTTTTTACACCAAGCGCTTCACGAGAATAAAAATCATCCCATGCATTAGGCGTTTTAAATCGTGTTAAATCCAACAATCCTTCTTCAACCATAGCAATGGTATACGTCATTGGTTTTTTATTTTTTTCTGAAACATAAACCTCAAATTCTTGTTCTGGTCTAAGTACACTTGCCATTCGTAATTCCGGTTCGAGAATGGTTTTCGGATCTTCCACTAAAATTGGAATTATACCATATAATCGAATTGGTAAATCGTTACTGGTTATCGCGTGAGGTTGCAATAATGAGATATTAACAAACACATTTGGCGCCATTTCCGAAGTCACAGGAATATCAACTGTTGTTTCACCTTTTGTAGTCTTAACCCATTTGTACTCTATCACATCTGATCCATTTTCGATACTTACTAAAGCGCGGCCTTCATCACCAGACGGGAATTTAATTTTAGCTGTTTCACCAACGAGATATTTATCTTTATCTGATGCAAAGACTAGCATTTTAGCCGCTTCTTTATCGTTTCCAGTTGACATTCCAGACCAATTTCTGTAGAAATAAGCAGTTCGCCCAGTGGCATGACCACTTACAGGATCGTAAACTCTTATGAGGTAACGACCTCTTTCATTTTCTGGAATTTTAATGGTAAAATTTGTTTTCCCGTTAGCACCTGTTGATACTTTTTGATTGTGAACCGGTCTATGGTAATTACTAGAAACATAGTTAGATAAATTGTCGTAAGAGGAATTCCACCACCAACGCCATTCTATTTTATAGACTTTCACTTCAAGGTTATCTCGTTGCACAGGATTCCCGTCTTTATCTACTACAGCTAAGTCAAAAGTTTGGTTAGTATCCGTAAAAAAAGACCCATAATAATTGCCTTTAGGTGATTTTAAGCCAACATAAGACGGATAAGGCGAATAGGTTTTTGTAAATGCATCTAAAGAAAAATCACCCCCATTTTCGAAGGCTCTAACCAAGAATTGTGCGTTAAGCATTCCTGGTGCATTTTTTCCAATATCTAGTTTGGTATTAATAGTTGCTTTTCCGTCTTCATCAAGATTACTTTCAAAAACATTAAGTTCTTCGGTATTGAATTGACGTGATGGATCAGTAAACGTATAACCTTTGAAGTTTTTAAAACCCGTATATGAGTTGCTAAATTTCGCTTTAACTTCAGTTTTAATGTTTTTTGCGGGTGCGCCATGTAACCATTTAACGTCGATAGTTCCATTGAGTGGCTCTCTACTGGAAAGCACTTCTTGTTCGAAATTAACTTTAATCTTAAGTCGGTTGGGTTTTACTGTTTCAACTTTTAATGATTTATAGAATTGAGCACCACCAACTGAAACTTTAGCATTGTAGTTTCCTGTTTTTCCTTCAGAAGATGTTGGCACAGTAAACTTATAGAAGTTATTGACATTATCTGTAGTTACATTTTTGTAAACCAGTTTTCCGTTAGGATCAGTAATTTCCATTTTAACCGGATGCCCTTTTGGAAGATCATTAGCCTTGTCATTGAGCATAAACGTTAAGAATAGTGAATCTCCTGGTCGCCAAACACCTCGTTCGCCATAGATGTACCCTTTTAAGCCGCGTTGCAACCGTTTCCCAGAAACATTAAACTTGCTTAAGGATAGCGAATTTCCGTCGGTAAGTCTTAGGTAACTTGTGTTATTACCTTTAGTGACAATGGCAAATGAGGCATATTTATTGGCTTCGTAAACCGCTAAGCCTTCACTATTTGTAGTAACCGAACCTATTTCTTGTTGCTGAAAATTATATAGCTTAATTGTTGCACCAGCTTCGGGTTGGGTGTTTAAAATATTTGTAACCGCAAAATAGTAGTTGTTATTAACGCCTTGCTTGACGATAACGCCTATGTTGGAAGCTAATAAATTTTGTGAAATAACTCGGTTCTCGTTGTAATAAGCATCATGACACGGATTATCTCGTTGTCTCCAATTATAGGTGTGATTTCGGTATCTGTATGTTCGATTATCCCAATACTCTTGCTCTCTCAGTTCTTCGTCTTCGGTATTTGAATCTGCGTAGTCATCATAGTAATAATCTTCTTCATAATAGTAGTCGTCATATTCGTCATTTTCATTTAGGTTATTATCAGGATTTGCTTCACAATCGTATAACGAGTAGTTTCGAGAATAGCTTAATTCGACTCTGTAAATGGCTCCAGGATCTGCCTTAAAGAATTTTGATAAATCGATACTGTAGGCTTTCCATTTTCCGGAGTTTTCTGCAGCAGATTGTAATTGTATGGTTTGTTTAGCAATGCGACGACCAACACGTTTAATTTCGTTTTGGTTATTGCTGGACATTGGATTGTCTTGAAGAAACTGCAGTACATTATCTTCAAAAATTTTAATGACTCTCACATCAATAGCACTCAAATTAATAGCCTCAAAGTTAAATTTAAGGTCACTGGAGTTTGGTAAAATCGTTCCGTTGCTAACTAAGCGAACTTGTGGTTTTATTTCTTCAAAAGAAATGGCTTCGGAGAATGGTGTTTTAAGTTTATAGCCATCGGTGTTTTTAATGCCTTGAAATACATCAACTTGAATATTACCAACTAATTTAGTATCTGGATATACTTTAAGAACATTACCAACAACAACAAATTTTGGATTTTTTACCTTCTGAATAGTGACTAATCCATCAAAATTTTGTTGATTTTTTATAGGATCAGAAAAATTGATATATAAAAATTGCTCGGGACTTTTATAAGCTTCAACATTTACAATTTTGAAGTTATTAATACCTGGAATTTGAATTTTGTTCTGGCCTTTATTTTCTGCACTAATAGGTTTTCCATTCCATTTTACAATGATTTCTGAATCTTCAACGAAGCGATTAATGCTATCTATTTTAAATTCGAAATATTTTGAGTGTTGGTTAGGTGCATCAAATTCTAACCTTAGTTTTTTTCCTTTTTGAGTGGCTTCAACTAATTGTTTTGCCTCATCTAAAGAAATCACATCAGCCGATTTGATAACTGCTTCTAAGTACTGCCATTTTTTGCTATACGACTGTAAGCTATTCGTGATGATATTAAAATTTGGTGTTATGGTTTTAAACTGAAATACATAATCCTCATAATCTTTAGGCATATCCTTGTAGATCTTATCTAGCTTTACAACGACTGTATATTCTGTTGCTGGCTCTAGATGTTCGTCTGGCATAAAAACTAAAGTATGTTTGTTAGACGCTTTAAGTATCCCTTCAACATGTGGAGAAATACGAATGAGATCAGTATCAATGACTTTGTCAATCCCCCAACCTTCAACATCATTTGCTAAGTTAATTACGATAGGGTGTACAACCGATTGTAAGCCAGAGGTGGTATAACTTATATAGTCTCTAAACTTGAATAGATTGTCAGTTTCTTGAGTAATGTCTTCCTTTTTCTTGCAGGAAAACATAATGACGAAGCATAAAATGAGTGCAGAAAGATGTTTTAGTTTCATGGCTTAGCGTATGTTTATTGGTTTGTATTTAAAAGTTCAAACCATCAATTTGACATTTGAATACCATAAAAATAAGCTATTCATGAGGCTCTAGAGCTTATGTTTTGTTATGTGTAATTGATAAAATAGAATTCGTTGAGAATTGATAAGAATTCGTTTTTTTTATAGGTTATAAACCCCGATCTCTAACTCACCTAAAAATTGCCATTAACATTCCCTGTCTGTAGCATATTTGCACCTCTTGTCGTTGTTAATGTATGAACGTTTTTTGGGAACACCTTGGTATATACGACTAAATAAAATTCGTATTAAATTACGGATATAGAATTATTGAACGTGGAAGATTTCTAGAATATATAGCGATGAAGAACCTGTACAATTTGAAAATCACGACAAGTTTATTTTAAGGATTGGAATGACCATCCTAAATCACATGATATATTTGGAAAGGTCAGACTCATGGTTGTTATAACCTTGGGTCTGACCTTAATTGGAATGCGCTAATTAAACCTAAGGTTATTTCTTCATTATTTTATATGCGGATCTATTACCATTGTGCTGATAAATGAAAAACAATATTCCTGGGCTGTAATCAGAGACATCAATCTGAATGTTGGATGATGCATTTAATTGATAATCCTTTTTGTGTAATATTCTTCCGGTTTGGTCTAAAATCATGAGGCTAGCTACACCTGTTTTATCAGCAATCGTGAGATTGACGAAATCACTGGCTGGGTTTGGATACAATTTAGTTTGTCCCTCATAATGCGTTGTCAATTGATTGAGGTTAGATTTGGAATTGTCATCCTTTTGATCTGCGTCAATGGGAGTTTCAGGTGTGGATGTATTTCTAGAAGGTGCAGTCTCGTCACAAGGGTCAGCATTGGAGCCATTCGCTGACTTCGATGCATTGTTACAGCCTTGAGTAATTACTTCCCATTGTAATCTGCCTCCATTGGTGTAAATATCAAAAGTGTGCGTGCCTGGCAAAAATAGTTCAGGAGGAGATCCAATGAATTGTGCATTGCCTTTTAATAGATTGTTAGGGCCATTAGGGATGTATATAGGCACATTTAATCTGTTTGTGTATTCAAATCGTAGTAGGCTTACTATGTTCGGACTACCAACCAATGATGCAGGGCTTTGACATAGGTCAGAGGCCTTGATACGATCGTTGCATCCTACTATAGGGTTTACGAACAGGGACCCTGGTGTTTGCGTAATGGTATAATTATCGTAACCCGAAAGGCTTGACAGATCAGCAAATACGTCATAAAGGCCTCCATCTAAACTACCAGTTTGTACAACGCCATATTGGTCTTGAACAATGAAACTTGTTATGTTTGGAGTCACATCATCACAGACCAGTCCGTTTGCTACAGCATTAAAATTAGTCGGTACGGCATCTCCTTCTGAAATAAAGGATGAACCTATTTCAATATGAAGCTCAGCGGTTGCGACAGTCAAATTTCCCGATTGATAGGTAATAGTATAATTATCGTTTTGCAATGCGGGGCTTACCGTAATAGTCGTGTCTGTAGTACAGGCGTCGCTCGGCGTAAATGTCAATTCACCTAAAATGTCAGAAACTGTCTCATCATATGGCAAGACTTCCGGAGTTGTGCTTATGCCGAACGACGGTAGATCCGCTTGGCCATAAGTTATCGTTGCATCGTTTACCGTAATGGTAAGGTCAAACGGATTGACCGTGAGGGCACCTGCGTCAACGAACAATATGGTATAGTTTGGAGAACTATTGGTTGCAGAGGCTTGAATTGCGTATGGACTTCCAGAAACTCCACATTGTGTACAGTTCAAACTGTATACTATCCCGTCAGGGAAAACATTTTCTAAGGTATCATTGTATTGCAATTCTTCAATAATTCCAGTAGGGGTGATCTGGTCGTTCCCATAGGTAGTAATCGCATCTTCGGTCGTAACCGTAAGATTGGCCGGCAAAATCTCAAGAGGTGTTGGTACATATCGAATCTCGAAATTAGTATCCAAAACCCCGCCAGGAATGACATATTGCGTCCCAGCGTCTACTCCAGTGATGACATTGATCGGTCTAATTTCAATTAGCGCATCACCTAATGCGTCGTCTGAATTCAATATCACTAAAATGTTTTCGAAAGCATTCAATATAGGAGTACTTTCGCTATTCACCAAAGCAACACCGTTAACAAGAGCGAAACCATTAACCAAGGACAGACCATTGACCAATGAAACGCCGTTTACCAATGAAACACCGTTTACCAGTGAAACACCGTTTACCAGTGAAACACCATTCAAAAAGGCATCACCATTCACTAGCGCAAACCCATTAACCAAGGATACCCCGTTCGTTATTGAAGAGAAATCGCCGTTGGCGATGGCCTCATCAGAAAAGAGGTCAGCCCCAAAGTTTACCAGCTTTTCAGTGCCAGTGCCGTTGACTAGTGAGTAACCATTCTGTTCTACAGTCTCTGATTGCTCAACAGTACTTTGTGAGACGAAAAAGGTTTTATTTACCAGTGAAACACCATTGATAGTTGGCTCGTCGTTCACTAAGGAAACTCCATTCACTAAAGAAAGGCCATTAACCAATGAGACCCCGTTGACCAATGAAAGGGCATTTACGTGATTTGTGGCAAAAGTATTAGCAACTTCTGTATCTACGTTAAGATCCGTTTCATCTGGGTTACCGAATATATAGTCAAAACTGATGTCTGGCAAATCGTCGCCATAGGTGATGTCATCCAAGGCCTGAGGCATTATCGTAACTTGCATCGGTGATATATTCAGCACCCCTTGGTCTATAATAAAATTGTATAATTCTAATAACCCAATATTTACATCGGTTAAATTCAATTCGATAGCATAGATGCCAACATTCGAATTGGCAGCCGCAGCCGTTGTCATGGAAATTGATGGTAAAAAGAGATCTAGTTCTTCTTGTGCGAGAGGATCATCTGTATTGCCAACTTTAGTCGTGAAGGAAAACTCAGGATTGCCTTCCCCATATCGTCGTGATGTATTATTTGGTTGTACCAGTACATCTGTAATGACAAGATCATTAAAAGTTAAAGTTTCTGACTCACCACCATCTAAGCCATTGGTCAATGGCCCTGCTTCTGTAAATACATAGATGGGTGGATTGCCCAAAAATTCTGGTATTGTAACGGTCAATGTGTTTTCATCAACAAATGTGGTTTCTAATTCATCGCCTCGAAATATGACTACAGATGATTCGTCGAATGAGTTTCCTTCTAATATAAGCTCAAAGGCCACATCGCCAGGATTATAGAGCGTCGTATCAAGATTTTCGAGATTGAAAGTAATGAGGTTTGGTGAAGGATTAGAGAATGCTCCAATCGAGCTATCTGCCGATAGGAAACCATGGCCCGTTTTGTTGTCGAAACCAACAGGTCCCATGTCAATGGCATTGCTGGTAAGTAAATTGCGAACACTTAAACTCGGTTCTGAATTTGAAATATCAACGCCAAATTTTGTTTTAGCTTCAATAATCAATACTGCCACACCAGCTGCGTGTGGTGCTGCAGCAGAAGTGCCAAAGAAATTAGGTAATGAATTAAGTTCATAATCAGGAGCACCTAAGTTCACTGATGTATCGACACCAGTTGGCGCCATGATATCTGGCTTATCTCTTGAAATTCCGTTAGTTGTAGTGCCTCCAAGAGAGGATGATTGCTGGGCAGCGAGCGTTCCTCCATAGTTTGAAGTGTTGTCATAACGCACAGCGCCAACCGTTATAGCTCCAACTGCATTTGCATGACCAATAACGGTCGAACTATTGGCTGGTGGAACAGCTTCAAAATTTCCATTGTCCCCAGCTCTGAAAACAACATACTTGAACATTGGTGCTGCACCAGATCCGGAAGCCCTTTCGATAACAATATTAGTAGTTGTGGGATTAATGACCGTAAATGGCATAATTTCTACTGGGTCTGCTCCCGTATTGTTCCTGTTGAAACCATATAGTATCGTGCCATCATTACCAGCTAGATAGATGTCTAAATCATTTGAAGCGCCAGAATTAGATCCAAAAGAATAAAAATCATCATCCCATTGCAGCACCACAATGTAAGATCCTGGTTCTAAAGACAAGTTTTGCAAGGAATTTCCGCCTCCAAAATTGTGTCGCAATGTGTTTGGATCAGAGGCAGTAAATGTCGACTGATAGGATCTTGAGCCAAAATTACCAGCAGAGGTAAAATAACTTACACCATTAGCCGTGGCTTCATTGATAGCACTGGCTACAATGCCATCTCTAAAATAAGGCGCCTTCATATAAGTGAGATCATCTACTATGACTTTGCAATCGAGAGCGACAAGTTCGGCGATTCCAGCTGCCATATTTCCTTCTGAGATGTAACCAGTCCTAAAGTACAACTCGGCATCTGGAGCCACATCATGTACAATCTGTAGCATGGCTCGTCCCTCGTCGCTGGCTATACCAAAAGGATAATCCTCGACAACATTCACTGGATTTTCAGCCCCAGGAAGGTCTCCATTAACGATGTCTGTTTGAACGGCAGAACTAATACCTGTGATTACACCAGATTTTCTGTCGTAACTGTCTGAGATCACTCCGATTTTAACACCTTCACCACTAACGTTCCACCCTAACCTGGCAATATTTGAATTTTGAGCGATATCACCCTGGCTGTCTATGAGCCCAGCATTAGGAATCGGAGGAGATACCTCGTATACTTGGTTAATGATATCGGTTCTTGGATTAAGAGCTTCTAGGTCTGTTATAGGAAAAAACACGGTAATCACGCGCTCATCATCTTGTGGGTCATAAACATCTGAAATATAGTCATCTTCAGATATCCCAAAGGTGATTAGGAACGTTGCTACGGCATCGAATTGATCATTAAGAGCTACTATTTCAATCAGAACCTCACCATCTTCATTAATAATGTATATAAACTCATTGGTTGGGTCACCAGGATTGTAGCTATCGAATAGTGAAGTCAAGGCGGATCCAATGAGTTCATTGACTTTAGAATTTGGTGGATAACCAGGCAGAATATCACAATTGATCAGGATACACTCGCAAACTGCAGCAACTTCAGCTTCAGTACTTGGGGAGCCTGGAAGTCCACTACTACTATTACTGAAATAATAAATAACATTGTTACTCCAATTACCCGAATTGTTGATATTGCCATTCTCTGTCTTTATGCTCCCGTTGCCTGAGATTACTGCATGGTTGTTGAAATTACCATCTGTAAGCCTAACGCAAGCATCCAACATTATTAATTGAGAGTCATTAATGAAATTGCCGTTTTTTAACATCAGGGCATTGGTCAACTCAATGTTACCTTGATTTTTGAGGACACCAGGACCAATTTCAATCTCTCCTTGATCTACCACCAATAAGCCACCAGGACTCACATTGATGTTGCTAATCGTCGTTAATTTGGCATTATTGAATATGTACAGTTTTGCATTGTTCTTTAACTTAATTGGATTATTGGAAGCGTAAACGATATCATGATTGATGGTAATGGTGGAATTGCCCACCTCGTTGTTTGGAAATGGATTGTTGTTACAGGGGCCTCCTGAACAATCCCAAGCAGCGGCATTTTCCCAATTGGTAGATAGGCCTGTAGTTGTATAATTCTGCCCGTATAACAAGATGGTAGATAGCAGAAAAAACAAACTTGATAAAACAATGTTGTAGATTTGTTTTGTGGTAAAGAAAGTACCACGAGCTGTTGTAGAATTCATATAGCTTGACTTAAAGTTAATACCATACGCTTATATAACAAAGCTTAAAATAAGCATTATTAAGTCAAATCTAGAAGAGGGCGAGTCGCTATGAATCAATATTCAGGTTCTGTTAAGATACTGCTTATCAGTTAAATAATAAAGAATGAGAAGTCAATATTTTTATTTTAACATTTAATTAACATAAAGGCTAATCCTTTTCCGACATTATGCTATTTGTATCACTTTCTATCTATTATAATACTACATGTTTTTTACCGCAGATAGAAACGAATTTTGATGCTAGTGTGTTTTTCTGTCACGATGCCGTTACCCAATATTGCTCAATCCGTGAGTATTCTATGGGTCTTATGAATTTAATGGATGATGAAGAGCTGCTTTATGAGCAACTAGGAGAACAGATCTTGATTGCTTTTAAGGAATTCAAGGATGTTAACAAATCTGTGAAGAACCTGATTTATAGTTTTATTCGCTAAATGCTAATTGGCGTTATTATAAGCGTTTAAAATAATTCTTAATTTGTTAGACCTGTTTTGCCTTGAGCTCTTTAAGTTTTCTCAATTTTAATTTTCGACGATTCCATTTCGCATAAAGGGTATGGAACTCATGATTTTCGAGAAAATTGATTTGCAAATCTAGCCATTCTCGTTCCGTCTTAATAACTCCAAAATGCAAAAACTCTTGATGTAGGTTTTCACTAAGTTCATTGTAATCGTTTCTTCCTAAGTAGTCCAAGTCAGCATCTGCAAGAATTTTATCATAAAAAGTCTTTGGTTTCTGAGGGACTTTTGTAGCTCTTATCATCCCGTTTACAAGGATTATTTCCTCTTTTGTAAGAATAGGCCTGAGTATTGGCTCTATCAAAGTGATGCTGCACTCTTCATGGTCTATTGGTGAGACAGTGTAACCAAAATCATGGCTAACGGCAGCTATTCGAATGAGTTTTGCCATTTGATCATTTATTCTATATTTCCTGATATAACTGTCACATACATTGGCAACATCGATCATATGTTCATAGGAATGATAGCTTAGATACGGAGCTAACTTCCCCTTCAATTCATCTAGAATTTGGAAACAGATATCTGGATATGTCTTTTTGTTCTCAAGAGTCATGTATTTGCGGGTCTAAGAATGGTATTCTCTCAATTATCGTGGTTATTTTTCTCGATCATCCCCAAAACCGATTTAAATTAATACTAAGTTATGACAATAATCATTTA
Organism: Psychroserpens sp.; assembly: GCF_036960315.1. Taxonomy (NCBI): domain Bacteria; kingdom Pseudomonadati; phylum Bacteroidota; class Flavobacteriia; order Flavobacteriales; family Flavobacteriaceae; genus Psychroserpens; species Psychroserpens sp. Next base: position 27,658 of record NZ_JBALVR010000006.1, read on the forward strand.
TCAGGCTATCTCACTAATTTTTTCTTCAGCATAATACATTTTAAGCAATTGTTCATTCTTTGCCTTTATCACGCCTCTATAAGTAAAATCATGTCTATTTTTTAAGAGTTGGTATGTGCTCTCTGCAACATTGATTTTTCCTGGGACTGAATTGCTCTCCATACGAGCGGCTATATTAACTGTATTGCCCCAAATATCATACTGAAATTTCTTGTGGCCAACAACCCCAGCCACTACTGGACCTGTATTAATACCAATACGTACCTCAAAAGGATATATCCCCTTTGGTGGGTTATCTTGCGTATCCTTTACGAACTCCAAGATCTCTAGGGCCGCCGAAAAAGCATTCTCTGCATGTGTCTTATTTTCAGTAGGAAGCCCGCCAGCACACATGTAAGCATCACCAATCGTCTTGATTTTCTCTAGGTTGTGTTTTTCTGTAATGATATCGAATTTCTTGAAAAAGTAATCCAAACTTTGCACGAGATGCTCAGCCGGAATTCCTTCAGCCACTAACGAGAATTGCTTGAAATCAGTAAAGAGCACGGTTATTTCCTTAAAGTACTTGGCCTTGATAGAACCGTGTTCTTTTAACTCTTCAGCTGTTTCTTTTGGGAGAATGTTCAAGAGAATACTTTCACTTTTATTTCGCTCTTCGGCAATACGCGAGTTGGATTTCTGGATGAATCGGTAACGTGAAAATATCCCTCCTACCATCGCCAAAAGAAGGGCAGCAAGTGCGTACAACAATCTTTTGGAAGCGGTGGTGCGTTCCAGCTGAGTTTGTTGTAGTTCATTATCTACGTTGAGAAGTTTTATTTCCTCTTCCATTTCTTTTAAATCATACTGGAATCGCATGTTGCCTATAGATTCATCATAAGAATCGTTCCTAATGGTATCGCTAATGGATGTAAAAAGTTGTTGATAATCATAGGCGTTTTTGTAATCCTTCATGCCAGAATAGGCCTTGGCCAGTCCTTCATAGGCATCCTTTTTGTCCCTGTATACTCCTGTAACTTCAGTTATCTTAAGCCCCCTTTTAAGATTATCAACGGCTTCTGCATAGGCTTTCTGCTCTATAAGTACTTCTCCTAAGCTAATGAGAGCCTTAGTTTTTTCCAATTTAGCATCATTGAGGTCCGCCGCCTCAATGGCTTTGAGATGATATTCTTTTGCCAGACGATATCTTTTTAGGTCTTTATAGGCCCAACCCATATCATTATATGTATTAGAAAGATTACTTCCAGATCTCGAATACGCCTCTAAGGCATCATTGAGATGAGGCAAGGCGGCTTGTGGATTGCCACTCTTTAAATATAATTCGGCCATATTGATGGCGACTGCCCCTACACCTTCATCATATCCCAAATTAATAAGTATATCCTTGGATTTGTTGAAGGATTCAAATGCATCGTCATAGGTTGTTTCTTCGTTAGAGTAAACAGTGCCAATATTTAAGTAAACCGTTCCTAACCTGGTTGAATCTTGAATCTTTTCTGCAATCTTAGCAGACCTTATAAAATAATCTAGAGCCTTAGGGTCATCTCCTTTTGTTTGCCAAACGGCTCCTATATTGCTAAGCAAGTTACTGATCCCGCTTTCGTCATTGATTTCTTCAAAAATGGCTAATGACTTTTCCCAATGAATGAGGACGTCAGAGAATTCTCCCTTCATATAATAGCCAAGACCCATGTTTTTATGGGCGTACGCTAGACCTTTTTTGAAATTAATTTCTATGGCAAGATCAATGGCCTTGCCAGAATATACGATAGATGAATCTGGTTGCGATCCATAAAGCTGAGAAGCTATGTCTAGTAAGGTATTGACTTTTGTGCTATCATTTGCTTGTTCTGTGACAAGATGCTTAAGTTCTTCCACAGCTTGGCTATTTTGACCAAAAGAATTAAGTGCAAAGCAAATCAGGATGATAAAATAAAGGGTGTTACGATTCATCAAAGTTGTACATCAATAAGTTCTTGAGGATAGTTAAATTTAGGTAATTATTCTAGATAAACCTACTTATTAATCCGTTTTCAATAGACAAACACACAGTAACACAGGCTTTTGCGTGCTATTATTAAGCATGAATAGGCTAGCTTATGGTACTTGTAAGGCTTTACTGCCACTTGGAGCATTTCCTTTTTCATCTAAAATACCATCCGATTTACTTCAGGGTACTTTTCTAGAACATTTTTAAAATAATTGTATTGAATAGGGCTTATACCACCTGTTCTGCGTTTCGACGTATTATAATAGTCCGACTCTTCAAAATCCATCATCAAGAACAATATATCTCCAAGCTCAAACACATCGCTCATCCAAGTTGTTGAACTTTTGACGATACCATATTGAATGCAGGCGGCCCTTTTCGTATTGGCCTAACAATCAGTGATAAGAAGGGCCTACAGAATAATTTCGTCAATTGCGTATTTATTGAATTTACCTGTTTTGTTATGTTTAATGAGGTTGTATTATTGTATGTTTCTGAAGAGTTTTGTTATTTACTAATTGGACACGTAATGCTTAATTTCAGTTTTTATTTTGTTTAATTGCTCTTTTCTAATCTCAATACTTGTAAGAGCATTGAATGATCTTCCCAGGTCACCTGATAAATAGGATTCAAATGCGGGGTTTTGTAATATAACATTTAGATCAACTAAGATTTTTCTTTCATCTTTAATAGCGTCCAAGAATGTATATAATTCTTTAAGGTCTTGTAGCTCAGAGGTTATAACGTAAACACCTGTTTCCTTTTTCACATAATTTATTGGAACTGTAGCCATAATAGGCTCTAATCTAGTTTCTAAAAAACGTAAGGTAGCTGCCATGATTCCTTTTAATTCTTCAAAGTTGGTGTAATACTGATTAAGTTGTTTCAGAATTTCTTTGTTCTCAAAAAGGGCAAATGCTCCAGAACTTTTAGCTGCTTCAAATGAAGAATTAAAAATAACAGGAATTGGACCAATATATAGTGGCTCAACATGTTGACCAAATTCTAATTTATTAATAGAACCAATAGGTTTCCTTACTTTTTTTAATAGCCAACCCGCATGCTCAATTCTGTTATTATAGAATTCTGTTAACCCTTCTAATTTGATATTATCTTTTTCAAGATCACTAAGTATTTCTTTATAGAATTCCTGCTCAGTGTTTCCATTCTTTATGCCTTCACTCCAATTATTAATCTGCAAAGCAATGAGAATACCAATAACGACAAGGATAATTTCACCAATGGCATATTTAAAGTACTTGCCTGTTTTATTCTGCTCCATGAGGTCATGGCGTATTTTTCTAAAGAATTTAATCATAGTTAGTTTTCGTAAATCCCAATCGTTAATTCTCCTTTTTCATTCATAGTGGCACGATACATGCCTGCCGTATTAAATTCCATAACCATATGACCATCTTTATCTACAGCTACAATACCACCTGTACCACCTAAATCCGTTAATTTATCTTGGATTACGATTCTTGAAGCGTCTTTTAATGACAGGCCTTTGTATTCCATCAAAGCAGAAATATCATGAGCGACCATGCCTCTAATAAAATATTCGCCCCAACCTGTACTAGATACTGCACAAGTAGCATTGTTAGCATAAGTTCCAGCGCCAATAATAGGCGCATCACCAACACGACCATAACGTTTGTTAGTCATACCTCCAGTTGAGGTTCCTGCAGCTAAATTTCCATGTTTATCAAGAGCAGCGCAACCAACAGTGCCAAATTTTGAGTCTTTAATATCTGCATCATAAAAAGCCGTTTTGGCATCGCTTTCTTTTTTTGCTTCTGAGGCTTTTACACGTTCTAGAGATTTAAATCTGTTATCAGTAAAAAAGTAACTTGGTTCAACAATTGTCAAACCTTGCTCATTTGCATAAGTATCTGCGCCAATCCCAGCCATCATTACATGAGGTGATCTATCCATAATTACTCTAGCCAAATTGATTGGGTTTCTTACTGTTGTTGTTCCTGCGGAAGCACCTGCATTAAGTGTTTTTCCATCCATTATAGACGCGTCCAATTCGTTAGTTTCAGCATTAGTAAATACAGCACCTTTTCCAGCGTTGAACAATGGAGAATCTTCCATCACATTGATGGTTTTTTGAACAGCATCGAGACTGCTTCCTCCATTTTTCAGAATCTCATAACCTACTCTTATGGCCTCTTCCAATTTTGCTTTGTAAGCCGCTTCACGTTCGGGCGTCATGTTTTTCCTCAAAATAGTTCCTGCACCACCATGAATGATGATAGCAAATTCGGCTTTGGCTTGCGTATCGTTACCCGAAGGACTTGATGTTGTGCTTTCGTCTTGATTTTCTGAAGTTTTATTAGTTTCAACACAACTAAAGCAGATTGAAAACAATAAAATAAAAAAGATGAAATGTCTCATGGTTATTGGTGATTTATAAGTGCTTTAAAGTTACATTATTCAACATGTTTCATCAAGTAAAACTGACAATTTATTAGTAACTTCGCGTCAAAATTTAATAATTCTTAAAATACAAGCATATATGGAAGCGATTGCTACCGATTTCGGAATAAAAGAGGCTTTGAGCCAGTTAGGTGTTAAAGACTTAAATGAAGGAACTTCTACGGGTTCAAATAATTTTTCTAACGGAGAAATTATTGAATCATATTCTCCAGTAGACGGCAAATTAATTGGTAAAGTAAAAACGACAACTAGAGAAGATTATGACAAGGTGATGGATGCGGCAACAAAAGCCTTTTTATCATTTAGACATATGCCAGCTCCGCAGAGAGGAGAAATTGTTCGCCAATTTGGAAATAAATTAAGAGACCTAAAAGAACCTCTTGGTAAGTTAGTGTCTTACGAAATGGGGAAATCTTTACAAGAAGGTTATGGAGAAGTCCAAGAAATGATTGACATCTGTGATTTTGCTGTTGGATTATCAAGGCAATTAAACGGACAAACAATTCCATCTGAGCGTCCAGGACACGTTATGAGAGAACAATGGCATCCAATAGGTGTTGTTGGTATTATCTCAGCATTTAACTTCCCTGTGGCAGTTTGGGCTTGGAATACAGCTTTAGCTTGGATCTGTGGTGATGTATGTGTGTGGAAAGGTTCTGAAAAAGCACCTCTATGCTCTATTGCTTGTCAAAACATTATTGCTGGAGTCTTTAAAGAAAATAACTTACCTGAAGGTATTTCTAATATCATTAATGGAGATTACAAGGTTGGTGAATACATGACTACTGATACTCGAATCCCTTTAGTTTCTGCAACTGGTTCAACAAGAATGGGAAGAATAGTTGGTGCAACTGTAGCTGAACGTTTCGGGAAATCTTTATTAGAATTAGGAGGTAACAATGCGATTATCATTACACCAACTGCAGACTTAAAAGTGGTGGTTCCTGGCGCTGTATTTGGTGCTGTTGGAACTTGCGGACAACGTTGTACATCTACTCGACGATTAATTATTCACGAATCTGTTTACGATAAAGTAAGAGATGCAATTGTGGGTGCTTATGGACAATTAACTATTGGAAATCCTTTAGATGAAAAGAATCATATTGGACCATTAATTGATCATGATGCAGTAAATACGTATTTAGCCGCTATCGAAAAAGCAAAAGCTGAAGGTGGAAATGTATTAGTTGAAGGTGGTGTTTTAGAGGGTGAAGGTTACGAAAGTGGTTGTTACGTTAAGCCAGCTATTATTGAAGCTGAAAATAATTTTGAAATTGTACAACACGAAACATTTGCTCCAATCTTATATTTAATGAAATATTCTGGAGAAGTTGAAAATGCTATTAAAAAACAAAATGGTGTTGCTCAAGGATTATCTTCTGCTATCATGACGAACGAAATGAAAGAAGCAGAGAAATTCTTGTCTTATGCTGGATCAGATTGTGGTATTGCTAACGTAAACATCGGAACATCTGGTGCTGAGATTGGCGGTGCTTTTGGTGGAGAGAAAGAAACTGGAGGTGGTCGTGAGTCTGGTTCTGATGCTTGGAAAGTGTATATGCGTCGACAAACTAATACAGTTAACTATTCAGATGAATTGCCTTTAGCTCAAGGAATTAAATTCGATCTATAATATATAGTTTATATCAAAACAGTTATAAAAGCCGTTTCATTTATTGAGACGGTTTTTTTGTGCTTTCATCTTTGGAATCATTTTTGAATGTATACAATTAAACTTAACATCGATTATAAAGTCTAAGAGTCATGAAATCTCATCACGTACAACATTTATATTGGAGAGCAGGTTTTGGAGGGACGCCAAATCAGCTAAAGACATTATCAAAAAAAGATAAGCGTCAAGTTGTAGATGAATTATTTTCAGAATCCACAAATATTACAAATTTAGAGATGGATACTTCAGAATTAAATCATTTGGTTTCAAAGGAATTACTTAAGGATAAGGCTAAGCAAGCGGAATTCAGAAAACTAAGTAACGAAAAAATCAAAGACTATAATGTGTTTTGGATACATCGATTAGTGACGTCAGAAGAAATACTTAGAGAAAAAATGACCTTGTTCTGGGCAAATCATTTTGTATGTCGCGACCAGAATATTTTTCATGTACAGCAATACAATAATACTTTGCGAAAACATGCACTTGGGAATTTTGGCGATTTTGTAAAAGCCATTTCAAAGGAATCGGCAATGCTTAAATATTTGAATAATAAACAAAATCGTAAGCAACAGCCCAACGAGAATTTCGCAAGAGAATTAATGGAGTTGTTTACTTTAGGTGAAGGCCATTATACCGAAGAAGATATTAAAGAAAGTGCAAGAGCATTTACGGGTTATAACAATAATTTTGAAGGAGAATTTGTAATAAGAGAATTCCAACATGACTATGAATTTAAAACATTTTTTGGTCATACAGGGCGTTATGATGGTGATGATATTATTGATATGATATTAGAACAAAAACAGTGTGCTCGTTTCATCTGTCGAAAAATATACGGTTACTTTGTTAATGATGTCATTGACGAAGAAAAAGTAGAAGAGTTGGCAACTGTTTTTTATAAAGACTACAATATTGAAAACTTAATGAGGCACATCTTTTTGTCGGATTGGTTCTATGCTGAAGAAAACATCGGGACCAAAATAAAATCTCCAATTGAGTTTTTGGTTGGTATGAGAAAAACGGTTCCTGTAACCTTTGAAAAAACTAAGGATGTATTAAAAATTCAGAAATTACTCGGACAGGTATTATTAAATCCTCCTAATGTTGCAGGATGGAAAGGCGGAAAAAGTTGGATTGATAGTAATACCATTATGTTACGATTAAAATTGCCTTCCATTATATTAGCCAATGCTAAAATACCTTTAAAAGAAAAAGGAGAGTTCGAAGATTCCTTTGAAAAGCATTATTCTAATAAAAAGAAAAATAAATTCGTAACCGTAAAGGTAGATTGGGATAGCTTTGATAAGCAATTTAAAAACCTACCTGTAAATGATTTAAAACATCAACTTATCATTCCAGAATTAAGTGATGGAACCGAAACCTATTTAAAAACATTAAGCCAAAAGTCAAAACGAGATTTTTGTGTACAACTTATGTCATTACCAGAATATCAAATGTGTTAATTATGGATAGAAGACATTTTTTAAAGCAATCAACCTTAGCGAGTAGCTTATTTTTTGTGCCAAATTTTGTAAAGGCATTTGAAAACATATCAGCTAAGAACCTAGGATATAAACGTTTGGTAATTATACAACTTGCTGGTGGTAATGACGGTTTAAATACTATTATTCCGTTTAATAATGATGTGTATTATCGCAACAGACCAACAATTGGTATTAATAAAAATGAAATAATTAAAGTTACAGATGAACTAGGCTTTCACTCTAATTTATTGCCATTAAAAAAATTATACGATCAAGGTCATTTAACAATCATTAATAATGTTGGGTATCCAAACCCGAATCGTTCTCATTTCAGATCGACTGATATTTGGCAAACTGCAAGTAGCTCTGATCAGTATCTACAAACAGGTTGGATTGGTCGATATTTAGATGAATATGGCAATAAACCTTATAACGCTATTGAGATTGATGATAGTCTGTCCTTAGCTTTAAAAGGTCAAAACATCAATGGTATAGCAACTAAAAATCCGCAAGTGTTATTTAGAACTTCTCAAGACCCTTATTTTAAAAATGTACTAGAGCATTATCAAGATGAACATTTAAGTGAACATAATTTAGGATACTTATATAAAACAATGATTGCTGCAGAGTCTTCTGCTAAATATATTTTTGAAAAACATAAAACCGCATCGAACAACCAAGAGTATCCAAATAACGAATTTGCAAATCAGTTGAAGACAACCGCTAGATTGATTAATTCTGGAATAGAGACTAAAGTATTTTATTCTTCTCTTGGTGGATTTGATACACATGCTAACCAAATTAATAGTCAGGCACGTTTACTTAAAATGTATGCTGAAGGCGTTGAAGCTTTTGTGAATGATTTAAAACAACAAGGAACGTTTAATGATACACTTATTTTGACCTTTTCAGAATTTGGAAGACGCGTTAAACAAAATGCGGCCAACGGAACAGATCATGGCGCAGCGAGTAATCTCTTTATTATTGGAAACCAATTAAAAACTCCTGGATTTTATAATGAATTAGCAAACTTAAATGATTTGGATGCAAATGGAGATTTAAAATACACAGTCGATTTTAGATCTGTATATGCGACAGTCTTAGATAAGTGGCTAGCCGTTAAAGATCAAACGATTTTAAACAAATCTTTCACAAAACTGAATTTCATATAACTCTAAAAAACAAAAACCCTGTTTCACATTCGACACGTCGACATTGAAACAAGGTTATATGCAATTGATTAATAGCACTTCTAAAATGGGGAAAATTAAGCTTGATTTCTAATAAAAACTATAAGTGGTAAAAAAACCTGTATGAATGGTAATTATACTATAAATCTGTTCACGAAAAACATTTTTTTTTATATTTCTGAATAGAAATATTCCTTAAAAAACAAAAACCTTATTTCGTTATTAGACTGGCTAACATTGAAATAAGGTTGTATGTAATTGATTAATAGCACAGCGAAAATCGACAAAAACTAATGCTATCTATAAAAAAAACCACGATTGGTTAATAAAACTATATGAATGGAAATTTTTGTAATATTTCTTCGATGAAATGCACTTCCTATTCGAAAGGGACTAGTTTGCTATAAAAAATGTGTAGGACTTTTCATTAATAAAAAATTAAACTTACTAAATAGCGTCTAATTACAAGGTTGTCAGTGATTTAAGTATTCTATTATGACTTATTTAGCAATATATTCCTTATATTTAAGGCGCTATTAATCAATACATATATTATTATGAAAACAATTTTTAAATTATTCTTGGTATGCTTAGTTATTTCTTTTACTTCATGTGAAAAGAGCGAGATATCAAACGAAAACGACTCTTTAGAGTTAGAAAACAGAGAGCCAGATGTAAAAGGTTGCGAAACAGCATACGCTTTTGATAAGGAAGCACTATGCTTTTCAGATGATGATGATTTAAATTCAAATCGTTGGGGATGGAGTATTGGGCCACTCACCGCGCCTTATTCTAACACTTATGATATTTATCAGGCAGCTGGTCAATGTAATTTAGAAAACGGAGAAATAGTTGGAACCTTAACTGTAAATTATGGATTAGACGGAACTGTTTCAGTAGATTATAATGCCTTTGAAGGGTTTGGTTTTTATGAAGCCCACTTGTATATAGGTAATGAAAAATATCCTAGAAAACGTAATGGTTCATTTACTGTAGCAAGTGGACAGTTTAATCATTCGTATAGTAATGCAGATGGAACTGATCATGTGCCTTTTGATGCGACTGATTATAGTGGAGGTATTTACATTATAGCCCATTCCGTAGTGTGCCCGTATGATAAAAAGGATGAGAAAGACGATAAAAATTAGTTGAGTACATATTAACTGTATTTGACTTTTCTTAAAATACGCATAGATTCTTTATAAAGCTCATAGAGTTCTTCACTATGAGCTTTTATATGTGGTTTTGCTTCATATAATTTATCAATTGCATCATCGAATGAATTGAGGTAGCAAATAACATAAGTTCCCGATAAATTTCGTAAATCTAATTCTTCGTTTTTTGATAAATCATGGCCTCTTTTTAATTTTTCGAGTATAGCATTATTCGTATTGTAAATATGATGCAGTACTTTTTTATCAAATTGTGGAGGTTCAAAAAGTAATCGAGTTTCTATGTTATAATTAGCGTTATTTTCAAAATGAATAATAGTTTCTTCTAATGGATAATATTTGTAGGATTTTTGAAGACCTAGATTGACGTATTCAATAATTTTAAATTTATTTTCATTAAAACTTATTGCCACTTCATCTAAAGTGGAGAAAAACAATCGCACTTGCTCATTTATGAGTTCAATATCCACTCTCGAATAGAACACCTCGCTCTTTATTTCTTTTTTTTGGCCAGACCAGCACAACACGAAATATTCTTTAAACACCTTATACTGTGGATTGTAATCTTTTCGTTGATTCATAAAGTCAAAAACACCATCTAAAGTATATTCAATATTGTTTTGTGCATGTGCTTCAATGGCATCAACAATTTTTGAATTAGCATCTTTGATTTCAATATCAAAAACCTTTGGCATACTCATACTTCCATCTCTAAGAAACACAGAACCCCCATAATACTTCCAGATGTTCTTTCGAAGTGAAGTAATTTGATCTATTGCTCTAATCGTTACTAATCCAACTACTTTGTCATCTGATAAATGTGGAAACGGAATATTTTCATACTGTACAATAGGCGGATTGGCGAGATAAGCATTGATGAGGTTTTGAATTTTGCTATCATCGAAAAAGTTGACACCAATTATTGTATTGTCTTCATCTTCAACTCCAATTACGATGTAAGAGTTGTTTTTAGGGTTGCTGTTAGAAAGTGCACAAATATGCTTTAGAAATTTTGCTTTGCCTTCTTTATGTGTAATATCAATTTTTCGTTTTTTATCATAGAAGCTATTCTCATCATTGTGAGCGAGCAAGTTTTTGATAAGTAGTCGTTTATTAATCATAGCATTTCCCATGAAAACGGGAATCTCAATATTTAATTTTTGGTCTCAGCAATTATAACTCCAAAATCACCATCTAATTGCTCCCATTTTTTCTTCGGAAGGTAAGTTTTAGAGATTTTACCATCAAGGTATAATGCATTTTTACAACCATTGCTTTTAAAAAAATCAGCAAAATCATATAATGTTATGGTATCCTTTGACATGGCAAACAATAGATTGCCATTTGGTAAAATACCCACACCATTTCTTATGTTGAAATGTTTGGAGTCTTTCACAAATACAGAATGAATTTCATTTTCAATAACAAGCATTGGTCCAGACTGAGTAGCATATGTAATATTAGGGTTAGGATTAAAATCGGATGTTTTACATACGACACCTTTATGATCTTTCGTAATATAAAAGATGCCATTCGGTTGTAAATAGAAATTACCGTAACCTTTTTTTGCAGTGTCAATTTTGGCTTTCGTGATGCCGTTTTCAATATACAAACCTTGAGGAGAACCATCTTTGAGATACATGCCGCCGTTCATAGCAAAAAGTAAGTTTTGATTGGTGTTTTCTAGGGCTTTTTTTAAGTTACTATGATTTCCAAATTTAATGCCGTTGTCATTTTGTAAATAGAATTTTAAATGTTGCTTTTTTAAATCAACGGTATGGGTTAGAATTTTTGGATCGTTAATATCCTGATTGCTTTTAAATGCAAACAAACCTATAACCACAAAGACTATAGTCAAGAAGGTGAGAGTTATTCGTTTCATTTATACATTTTTATTCATTCGGATAAGTAACGGCAAACTACTTACTTTTTCATGGCACTTTATGACCTTGACAAGCCACTAATATTTTAAACCAATCTTCTAATTCTAAATCGATATTTGCAGCTTTTACAGCATCCGAAATTCTTTTTTTAGTTGTTGTCCCAATCACAGGATGAATGTGTGAAGGATGCTTTAATGTCCAAGCCAAAAGTAATTGATCTTCGGTTGCACTGTATTTATCTAATAATTCGCCAAGTTGCTTGTGAATTTGGCGAGTTTGTTCGGTGTCTTCTCTAAACACACTACCCAAAGGAGACCAAGCCATAGGAATTATAGTATTGGTCATCATATGATCTAAAGAGCCATCATGCATGGCTGTATGTTGGGTTAGAGAGAATTCAATTTGATTTACAGAAACAGCTGTTGATTTAGATAATAGTGCCATTTGCGATGGTGTGAAATTAGATACGCCAAAGTTCTTAATTAGGCCTCTTTTTTTTAATTCAGAAACGGCTTCAGCAACCTCATCTGGTTGCATTAAGGGACTAGGTCTATGCAGTAGTAATAGATCTAAATAGTCTGTTTTTAAATGCTTTAAAGAGGTTTCAGTAGACCAAATAATATAGTCCTTACTATAATCATAGTGTTTTATGGTATTTTTTCTGTTATCACTTTCATATTGAATACCACATTTGCTAATCAATTCTATATGGTCTCTTTTTATATCACTTTCCGCGAAAGCATTACCAAAATCGGCTTCTGTAGTATAACCACCATAAATATCTGCATGATCAAAGGTTGTAATGCCTTGCTCTATGCAATGATGCATGAGGTCAATGGTTTCCTTTTTTGAGAGTTGTTTTCCCCAACGTCCCCAAGTCATTGTACCTGCTATTAATCGAGAGTATTTCACTTTTTTTTCTGTTTGTATGGTTTTTTTTGCAATTCACGTATAAAAATAGTCAAATATTGAAGAATGAGGTATCATTGTTTTGTAATTAATTCAATGTCCCAATCATGAACTATTTCCATACAGGCAAAACCGCCATTTACAGTCTTTTGTTTTTGTTTCTGGTAACAAGTTGCTCTAAGGAGTATGACACAGAGACTTTTGAAAACAGTAGTTTAGTTACTGTAAAGCTTCAAGGCACTCAAAGTGTATTTAGTAAAGTAAATATTGATGTACTAGAAGTTCAATTTAGAGTTTTAGAAGATAAAAATGATCCTAATGCTTGGATGACTTTAAATACAATCAATACAGGAATTCATGATTTAACTAATATAACAGATAGTCAAATTGTGACTCTGGTTGATTTTGATGAAGTGCCTTCAGAATTTATCTATAGTATTAAATTAGTTTTAGGCGACCAAAATTCGGCTATAAAAAATAGCGTAGAATATGTTTTGGATATGGCTCCAGAACACGAAAATGGTCCAGTAAACATTGTCGAGAAACAATTGAAAGCTAATTCGTTATATGAGTTTGTTATTGAGTTTAATCTTGATGATTCTATTGAATTAACTTCAGAAGGAAATGCAGAACTTAATCCTAAAATGAATACCCTTTTGAGGCGATTTGAATTGTTTTAATAAGCCTTCATTTTTTAATAATAAAACAAAGAGCAGCACCAATTGGTGCTGCTCTTTGTTTATATGATGTTTTAATACATTAGTAATGCTAAGTTTTAACCAATTCTTAACAGCATCACAGCAAAAAAATTAACAATTTGCGTAACTAAATTAATTAGAGATAATCACAGCGTTTAAAATCTATATATAATGGAAGAAACAGGAACAATTGACATTAAGAGCATTAACGAAAAAATTGAGAAAGAAAGTGCTTTTGTTGATTTGTTAATGATGGAAATGAACAAAGTCATCGTTGGACAAAAACACATGGTAGAACGATTACTTATTGGATTGTTAGGACGAGGACATATTTTATTGGAAGGTGTCCCTGGACTAGCGAAAACTTTAGCCATTAATACCTTAGCTCAAGCAGTTGATGGAAGCTTTAGTAGAATTCAGTTTACTCCAGATTTATTACCAGCAGATGTTGTAGGAACCCTTATTTACAATATGAAAATCAACGATTTTTCTATTAAAAAAGGGCCAATATTTGCAAATTTCGTTCTGGCAGATGAGATTAATAGAGCACCAGCTAAAGTACAATCAGCGTTATTGGAAGCCATGCAAGAAAAGCAGGTAACTATTGGTGACGAAACTTATATCTTAGATAAACCATTTTTAGTAATGGCAACTCAAAACCCAATAGAGCAAGAAGGAACATACCCATTACCAGAAGCTCAGATTGACCGTTTTATGTTAAAAACAGTTATCGATTATCCTAAACAAGCAGAAGAGCAATTGATCATGAGAGCGAACCTTAAGGGCAATTGGGAAAAGGTAAATCCTGTTGTTTCTGTAGCTCAAATTTTAAAAGCACAAGACGTTGTTAGAGAAGTCTACATGGATGAGAAAATTGAAAAATATATTCTTGATATCATTTTTGCAACACGTTACCCAGAGCAATATGGACTGGCCGATTTAAAACCACTCATTTCTTTTGGAGCGTCTCCTCGTGGGAGTATCAACTTAGCGACAGCAGCAAAATGTTATGCATTTATCAAACGTAGAGGTTATGTTATTCCTGAAGATGTTCGTGCTATAGTTCATGATGTATTGCGTCACAGAATAGGACTCACTTACGAAGCAGAAGCAGAAAGTGTCACCTCTGAAGACATCATCAATAAGATTGTTAATGAAATCGAAGTGCCTTAGTAGATGCTGCGCATCAGTAAAAAGCACAAAGGGATTAGTAACTAGTTAATACTTGCTACTTTGTAATAACGACTTAATACTAATTGAGCGAAAGCGAAAATAAATGGATACTAAGGAATTACTAAAAAAGGTACGAAAAATTGAGATTAAGACACGCCGTTTGTCTAATCATATATTTGGAGGCGAATATCATTCGACGTTCAAAGGTCGTGGTATGACTTTTTCTGAAGTTCGTCAGTATCAATTTGGTGATGATGTTCGTAATATCGATTGGAATGTCACTGCGCGTTACAACGAGCCATTTATTAAGGTTTTTGAGGAAGAACGCGAATTGACCATGATGCTTATGGTTGATATTTCAGGATCTGAATTGTTTGGTACTGATGAGCAATTTAAAAATGAAATCGTTACCGAAATAGCAGCTACATTAGCCTTTTCGGCAACTCAAAATAATGATAAAATTGGTCTTATATTGTTTTCTGATAATATTGAACTTTATATTCCACCAAAAAAAGGACGCTCGCATGTGTTACGAATCATTCGCGAACTTATAGAGTTTAAGCCTAAAAGTAAACTCACTAATATTTCCGAAGCACTTAAGTTTTTGTCTAATGTGATGAAAAAGAGAGCTATCGTTTTTGTGCTTAGCGATTTTATTGCAGATGACTATAAGCAAAATTTGAAAATTTCAGCTGGTCGCCATGATATTACCGGAATTAGAGTCTATGACAAGCATGAAGAATCTATTCCAAATTTGGGAATGGTTCAAATGGAAGATGAAGAGTCTGGAGAATTGGTTTTAGTCAATACAGCATCCAAAACCGTGAGGCAGAATTATAGCAAATATTACAACGAAAAAGTAGAGTACTTCAGGGATACGTTTACGAAATCTGGTTCTGGAACAATCGATTGTCGCGTAGATGAAAGTTATGTGAAAAAATTGTTGGGCTATTTTAAAAGAAGAGGTTAATCAAGTTAAAAGTTAAAAGTGAAGAGAATAGAATTGTATAAAAAAAGGAGTAATGATAGAGCTAAGGTTCTAGCAGTATTTGCTATTGCCTTTTTACTTATGCCTTTATGCTTAACTGCTCAAGTTACCTCTTCAATAGACACCACTAAAATTAGAATAGGCGAACAGATTACCTATAAAATTCAGGTAGAAGCTGATACTACAGATTTGGTTGTGTTTCCAGAAGGGCAAACCTTCATGCCTTTGGAGATGATTGAATCTTACAAGATTGATACCACTAAAAAAGACGCAAAATTTAAGCTAATTAAGTCTTATGGCTTAACACAGTTTGATTCGGGTTCCTACATGATTCCGAAGCAGAAAATAATTATTGGCACCAAAACCTTTTTTACCGATTCGCTAAACGTTGAGGTTAATACAGTCGCAATTGATACAACTAAACAGAACCTTTACGATATCAAACCAATGATAGAGGTAGAGAAAGCATCGAGCAATTGGTGGAAATATCTTCTCTATATCTTATTACCGTTAGCTTTAGCAGCTTTCTTATTGTATTGGTTTATATGGCGAAAAAAGCCACTAACTGAAGAAGAAGAAATTGCCATGCTTCCGCCTTATCATAGGGCGAAATTGGCTTTACAAAAATTAGATGAACGCGATTATCTTCAAAAGGCCGAATTAAAAGATTACTATTCTGAATTAACCTTTATCATCAGAAAATATCTAGATGAGAAAGTGTACGATAGAGCATTAGAAAGTACAACAGATGAATTAATAGATCGACTCGGTCTGCTTCGCGATGCTAATAAAATCGATTTGAGTACTGAGGATATCAACAATATTGAAACGATATTGAAGCGTGCCGATTTAGTGAAATTCGCTAAGTCTGCGCCAGATATTGAACTCGCAAAATTAGATAGAAATACTGTTGATGTTGAGATCGATCAAGTGAGAGAGGCTTTGCCTGAGCTTACTGAAGAAGAGAAATTACTCAATCAACAATACAAAGAAGAACAAGAGCGCAAGAAAAAGCGAAAAAAGGTTTTATTGACAGTATCTGCAAGTATTTTGATTCTAATTGCAACTTATGTTGGTTTCGGACTCAAATATGGCTTTAGCTATGTAACAGATAGTATTGTCGGAAATGAAACCAAAGAACTGTTGGAAGGCGACTGGGTAAGAAGTGATTATGGAGTGCCTCCAATTATGATTTCTACTCCTGTGGTTCTAGAGCGCACGGAAGTTCAAGCTATAGATAGCACTCAAACTGTAAAGCACACAGCGTTCTCTTTCGGAAATATAGATACCGCATTTAATATAGGTGTTGGTACGACGAGATACCAACTTAAAGAAGGCGAAGATATTGATGTTGATGGGGCGGTTGAAGAAACCATCAAGTTATTAGAAAATAATGGTGCAAGAAATTTGTTAGTAAAACAGGAACAGTTTATTACGCCAAATGCAGCCGAAGGATTAAAAGTCTATGGAACAGGAGAATTTCCATCAAATGTAAAAGATGAGTATAGAAGTGGTGAGTATGTCATTCTTATTTTTGTATCAGATGACAAATCGGTATTGCAAAAAATTGCCTTGATTTGGAATAATCAAGACGATTATGCAGATCAGATTATGGATCGCGTTTTAGAATCTGTAGAACTCAAAAAAATCGAAGAATAATGTTTGAAGGAATTGAGTTTTTAAATAAAGAGTTTTTCTGGTTGTTTTTACTACTGCCACTGGCAATCCTATGGTATGTTATAAAACGTAAACGCCAAACAGCAGAACTTAAAATATCAAGCATTAAAGGGTTTAAAGTTGGGAATTCTATTTTGCCAAAACTACGTCCATTGTTATTTGTATTACGTTTATTGGCTTTGGCATTTCTAATCGTTGCATTGGCAAGACCAAGAACTTCAGATGAGACCACTAAAACCAAAACTACCAAGGGTATAGATATTGTTATGGCAATCGATGTATCGGCAAGTATGTTGGCAAAAGATTTACTACCAAACCGTTTGGAAGCCTTAAAAAAAGTGGCTGCAGAGTTTATACAAGGACGACCAAATGACAGAATAGGTCTTGTAGAATATGCAGGAGAAAGTTATACCAAAACACCAATTACTAGCGATAAGGGTATCGTGTTGCGTTCCCTTAGAGATGTGAAATACAATGAAATTATAGAAAGCGGAACAGCAATCGGTATGGGTTTAGCAACCTCAGTGAACCGCTTAAAAGACAGTAAAGCTAAGAGTAAGATTATCATTTTATTAACCGATGGTGTCAATAATTCTGGATTTATAGATCCAACCATTGCCAGCGAATTAGCGGTCGAATATGAAATTAAAGTATACACGATTGGCTTAGGAACTAATGGCATGGCATTATCCCCTTATTCGATTTTACCTAACGGAAACTTTCAATATAGAAGAGTACAAGTTGAGATTGATGAAGAGTTACTTAACGAAATAGCTGATGTTACTGGTGGCAGGTATTTTAGAGCAACAGATAACAAGAAATTAAGAGAAATTTATAACGAAATAAATAAACTGGAAAAAACTGATATCGAAGAAATAAAGTATACCACTTACGATGAAAAATATCGTCCGTTGGTGCTGATAGCTTTAGCATTATTGCTCTTAGAAGCTTTACTTAGATTAACTGTTTTTAGAAGTTTTGTGTAATAGAGTTTAGTGCTCGATGACAGAAGTTGTAATTGGGAAAATTAATATTTAGGTGTCGTGGTAAAACAATTCCACGATTCCGCAAAAAACGAATAAACAACAAACAATGTTTGATTTTCAACTAGAAGAAAAAGTATGGTTTTGGATATTGCTGGCTATCCCAGCAATCATCTTACTATTTGTTATACTTCAAATTTGGAAATACAGAACGCAAAAACGTTTTGCCAAGAGTAAGTTATTAAAACGATTAAGTCCAAACCAATCGTTGTTTAAATCCATATTGAAAATTGCGGTACTATGTCTAGCTTTTGGATGTTTGGCCATCGCATTAGTCAATCCAAAAATTGGGACTAAACTAGAAACAGTTAAGCGTCTAGGTGTTGATATTGTATTTGCCCTAGATGTGTCAAAAAGTATGCTTGCCGAAGATGTCGCACCAAACCGATTAGAGAAATCGAAACAACTAATTAATCAAATTATCAATAACCTTGCGAGTGATCGCGTTGGGATTATCGCTTATGCAGGAAAAGCGTTTCCGCAATTACCTATTACAACAGATTATGCTTCGGCTAAAATGTTCTTAAACCAAATGAATACAGATATGTTGTCTTCACAAGGAACAGCAATCAACGAAGCTATTGAATTATCAAAAACCTATTTTGATGACGAAGAACAAACTAACCGTGTGTTGATTATCATTTCCGATGGTGAAGATCATAGCAATGTAGCAAGTAATGTGGCAGAAGAAGCAAGCGAAGAAGGTATCCGGATTTTTACCATAGGTGTTGGTGATGTGAAAGGTGGACCAATTCCAATCAAACGAAACGGTGTGCTTTTAAATTATAAAAAAGATAACCAAGGCGAAACTGTTATTACCAAACTCAATGAAGAAACCCTAAAGGATATCGCCAAAGAAGCCAAAGGCGCTTATATTAAAGGAAATAATACTGCTGAAGTTATTGAAGAAATCAAAGACATTTTAAATCGAATGGATAAAACCGAATTTGAAGCCAAAGAGTTTGCCGATTATAAAGATCAATTCCAATGGTTTTTAGGCTTCGGACTTTTCTTTTTGTTCTTAGATATTTTCTTCTTAGAGCGAAAAACAGGATGGTTAAAACGACTAAATCTTTTTAACGAGAACTTTTAATCACTATCGAAGATTAATATTTTATAAAATCTTTAACTATATACAGTCTTACAGTTTTTTATATTGCTGTTTGGATAGTATGAATCTACCTATAATTTCAAAGTAGGTTGTTATAATACCGGAAAAAGGGAGGAAATTTGCCTCGAAACAGTGTTTAAAGAAAAAACTAAAATGAAAACGCTTTTTATTATTTGTACAGCCTTGTTCACAACATTGTCTTTTGCTCAAGATAAAGACAAAGAAAAGGAGAAGCAATTGAAGCTTGATACTGCCAAGAATTATGTTTTTGAAGCTAATGAATTGGTCGAAGCCGAGAACTATATTTCCGCAGAAAAGGAATATAGAAAAGCCATCTCAAAAGCACCATCAGTAGTTGCAGGTTCTTATAATTTGGGGAACACCTATTATGAAAACGCCAACTATGAAGAGGCTTTATATCGTCATACAGAAGCTGCCGGAAATGCCACATCTAAAACTGAAAAACATAAAGCTTTCCACAATATTGGTAATATCCTGATGAAGGAAGAATTGTGTAAAGAAGCGGTTGAAGCTTATAAAAACGCATTGCGAAATGATCCTACTGATGATGAAACGCGCTACAATTTGGCAATAGCAAAAATATGTGCAGAACAACAACAGCAGGAAAAAGATAAAGAAGAAGATAAAAAAGACGAGGATAAAGAAGACGAAGACAAGAAAGAAGATAAAAAGGAAGACGAGAAAAAAGAGGACCCTAAAGACGAAGGCGATCAAGATAAAAAAGAGGGTGATGACCAAAAGGATGAGGAAGGCAAGCCTAAAGATGATAAAGATCAGGGTGAAGGCGAGAAGAAAGATGACCAGAAGCAAAAAGGAAAACCTAAGCCTCAACCTGGTCAATTATCACCTCAGCAAATCAAGAATTTGCTAAAAGCTATGAATAATCAAGAACAAAAAGTTCAAGAAAAAATAAATGCTGAAAAGCAAAAAGGGCCAAAAACAAAACCAGAGAAAGACTGGTAATAAATATCAATCAAAATCAAAACGACATGAAATTAATAAAACAAACCCTATTGCTACTAACGATATTATCGTCAGGTGTAGTAGCTGCCCAAGTCAGTTTTGAAACTAAAATAAATAAAGATGCAGTTGGTTTAAACGAACCTATTCGCATGGATTTTGAAATGAATACAGAGGAAGACAGTTTTACACCTCTAGAGTTTAACGATTTTAAAGTGGTGAGTGGTCCAAGTTACATTATGCAACCTGTAAGCAAAACGCTTGAAAAGAACATGGTCACTGTTACTGTAAAATAAAAGATATCGGTTAACATTTAAATGAACACCCTAAAACACATAACTATTCTTTTTATTCTACTGACTTCAAGTATCACTTTCGCACAAGTGAAATTTGAAACTAAAGTGAGTAAGACTAAATTTGGTGTAAATGAACGTTTACGCATTGATTTCGTAATGAATAAGGATGGCGATAATTTTAATCCGCCAGATTTCGCAAATTTTACCGTAGTTGCTGGGCCAAATACGTCTGTAAGTAACTCTTGGCTTAATGGAAAACACTCTTATTCAAAAACCTACAGCTATTTTTTAGCACCAAAGCGTAAAGGGAAAATTAAAATCAATTCAGCGACCATTGAGATTGGAAAAAATATTTTTAAAACCAAAGCGGTTACTGTTGAAGTGACCAATGCTGTGAAACGACCAAACGATCCAGATAATGTTGAAGGTGTCGCTTCAGAGAGCATCCATTTGGTAGCCGAAGTCTCAAAAACAGATCCATATCTTAACGAAGCTATTACAGTGGTTTACAAACTCTATGTGTCGACAGACATAGGTGTTAGTAATTGGAGAGAAGTTGATAATCCTAGATATAATGATTTTTGGAGTCAGAAAATTGATGTTAAAGGTTTAAGAATTCAGAACGGAAAATACAAAGGCAAAGACTATCGTTATGTAGTACTTAAGAAAGCGGTTCTCTATCCTCAAAAATCAGGTAAGCTAGAAATCGAACCTTTAACCCTTGATCTAACTGTTGAAGTACCGACACGCCGAAAAAATATTTTTGGCGGAAGACATATGGCAGAGGTGAATCGAACGGTTTCTGCAGGAAGCAGAACCTTAAATGTAAAGCCATTACCTGAAAAAGGTCAACCAGATGATTTTACAGGAGCAGTTGGTGATTTTAAGTTTAATGTGATTACTTCAAAATCTGAATTAAATGCTTCAGAATCTTTACAAGCAAGAGTTGAGGTAATAGGAAAAGGCAACCTAAAATTGTTTGAATTGCCAAAGTTAACGCTTCCAAGTTCTTTAGAGGTTTACGAACCTGAACATAATGAAAATGTGAGAACGAATTTGGGCGGAATGCAAGGTTCAATATCTGACAACTATACAATTATACCGCAGTACAGAGGAAAATATCCAATTCCGAGTGTGTCGTTCTCCTATTTTGATTTACAAACCGAAACGTATAAACGTGTGTCTTCAGGAGAGATTATTATAGATGTTATTGAAGGACCTATTAATAATTCTTCAGGTGATGATAATTTGGCAATAGCTGATAGTAATAAAAAAGGAATTACGTTAAATAGTGATCAGTTTGCATTCGTTAAAACGGAAGCCAACCTTCAACCGATTTTGAAAAACAATTTCTTTAAGTCTGCTGGATTCTGGAGTTCATTATTGGTTCCGTTTTTAGTAATCCCGTTAGCCATGTTCTATCGTAAAAAACGTGATGAACGCAATGCAGATGTCTTCGGAAATAAAATTAGAAAAGCAGATAGATTGGCGAAACGTTACCTAAGTGAAGCTAAGAAGTCCCTGGGAAATAAAGAAGCATTTTACATTGCTCTAGAAAAAGCATTGCATAATTATTTAAAGGCAAAACTTCGTATTGAAACTAGTGATTTCAGCAAAGAAAAGATAGAAGAGATTCTTATTGAACGACAGGTTGACGAGCCTACAGTAATAGAATTTATTAGCATTTTAGAGCACTGTGAGTTGGCGAGATATACACCAATTACTAATGTAGAAATGCAGCAGGATTATGAAAAAGCGGCGTCAACCATTTCAATTATTGATAAAGAAATAAAGTAATGATGAAACACCTGATTTACATACTTACGTTTCTAATAAGCACTTTGTCTTTTGCACAAAATGAAACTGTTTTTGAACAGGCCAATACCTTATATAACGAAGGCAAATTTGACGATGCTTTAGAAAAGTATAAGGCTGTTTTGGAAACAGAACAACATTCGGCAGCGTTGTATTTCAATATGGCCAATGCACATTATAAACTCAACCACATTGCTCCTAGTATCTATTTTTATGAAAAGGCATTATTACTGAAACCTAATGATAAGGATATCAAAAATAATATTGCCTATGCCAGAAATATGACGATTGATGATATTGAAATTGTCCCAGAAGTTGGTTTTTCAAGACTTATCAAAACTGTTACAAATACCATGAGTTTTGATAATTGGGCTAAAACGGCTGTTGGATTGGTTGTGTTTTTTGTGGTATTATTCATGGTCTATTATTTTTCATATAGTACTTCAAAAAAGCGTTTTGCATTTGTGTCGAGTTTAGCCTGTTTACTATTAGTATTTGTGGCACTTGCTTTTGCATTTCATAAATATAAATTAGCAGATAATAATCGGCCAGCAATTGTCTTTGCTAAAGAAGCACAAATTAAAAGTGAACCTAATTTAAGAAGTTCAGAAGCCTTTAAACTTCACGAAGGCACAAAAGTTCAAGTGTTAGATACAGTTTCTAACTGGAAAAAAATCAAACTTTCCGATGGTAAAACAGGTTGGGTTGCTAGTATTGATATTAAAATGGTGAAGAATTTTTAAAGATTCTTTAACAAAAATTCCGGAATCTAAGTTTATATTTGCTTCTTTCTAATTCAACCATGAATAAAAGCTTAATTGCAATTTTATTTTCACTTATGTTTTTGTCGCTTGTCACAGCGCCAACAATAGTCATGGCTATAGATGACACCATCGATATTTCTTTTTTCTATGATATTTCTGAAGAAGAGGAAGAAAAAGGAAATGAAAACAACAAAGAATTTGAAAAATTTGTTGTCGATTTAGAAATTGAAATAGAGAGTTTTATTACTTCTAACAATAGAGAGCATTTGGGATATACTTTTAAAACATATCCTAAGCCTCATCTTAATTTAATTTCCCCACCACCCGAATTCATTTCATAATTTTTTAAAATATTTGGACAGCTTGGTCCTAAAAAAATTATTAAAATTAGCTATCGAGTTTTTCTTTAGCACAAATGAATTTATACATGTTTAAAACTATTAAAAATGACTTACCTGCGAGTATAGTCGTATTTTTTGTTGCATTACCATTATGTTTAGGTATTGCATTAGCCAGTGGAGCACCTCTTTTTTCGGGAGTTATTGCTGGAATTATTGGAGGTATTGTTGTTGGCGGATTAAGCGGTTCCAAAATTGGAGTTAGTGGACCAGCAGCAGGATTAGCTGCAATTGTATTAACCGCAATAGGAACTCTAGGAGGTTATCAAAACTTTTTAGTTGCCGTTGTTCTAGGAGGAGTTATTCAACTGATATTTGGTATACTTAAAGCCGGAATTATTGGGTACTACTTCCCGTCTTCGGTAATAAAAGGAATGTTAACAGGTATTGGGATTATTATTATTCTAAAGCAGATTCCTCATTTTTTTGGTTATGACAAGGCGTTTACCTTATTTAATGTAAATGGAGAAAGCACCATAACTCAATTATTGAATATTTTTGATCACATTCAATTAGGTTCAACAATGATTGGAATTGTTGGCTTAGCTATTTTATTATTGTGGGATAAAGTGTTGTCTAAGAAAGGAAAGGTTTTTAAATTAATTCAAGGGCCTTTAGTAGCTGTTGTTGTTGGAATTATTTATTTCCTAATCACAAAGTCTCATGATACTTTAGGTATTGAACAATCACATTTAGTGAGTGTGCCAATTCCAGGAGATGCTGCGTCATTTTTCGGACAGTTTAGTTTGCCAAATTTTTCAGCTATAACAAACCCTCAAGTCTGGATTGTTGCTTTTACGATTGCACTTGTCGCGAGTTTAGAAACTTTACTTTGTGTTGAAGCGACTGATAAACTCGATCCACATAAAAATGTAACACCAACTAATAGGGAGTTATTGGCTCAAGGTACAGGTAATATTATTTCGGGTATGATTGGTGGTTTGCCAATTACTCAGGTAATTGTTAGAAGTTCTGCTAATATCCAATCTGGAGGGCGTGGTAAAATGTCGGCAATTATTCACGGGTTTTTATTATTGATTTCGGTGATTTTAATTCCGAGATTATTAAATATGATTCCGTTATCTGTACTAGCTGCAATTCTGTTTATTGTCGGATTTAAATTAGCAAAACCATCATTATTCAAAAAAATGTATGAGATGGGTTGGAAACAATCTATTCCATTTTTTGTAACTGTTTTGGGAATCATATTTATAGATCTACTGTGGGGAATAGGCTTGGGATTAGTTGTTGGTATTGTGGTGATATTGATAAAGAGTTTTCAAAACTCTCACTTCTTACACATTGAAGATAAAAGTAACGGAAAGCATAAAATTAAAATGACACTTGCAGAAGAAGTGACATTTTTCAATAAAGGCGCTATTTTGAAAGAATTGGATAGTTTACCAAGAGATACATACTTAGAATTAGATGTTCGTAAAACAAGATATTTAGATAATGATATTATTGAAATATTAGATGATTTTGCCTTCAAAGCTAAAGAACGACAGATTGATATTCAGCTTATTTCAGAACTAGGAATCGTTGAAAACCCAGATAGTTTTATCGAGTTTTTTAAATTAAGACCTAAAACGGCGTAAAAAAGGAATATCATGAAAAATAACACATATAAAATATTGGTGCTTTCAGATATGAAAGACACTACGGTTAACGCAATAATAAGTGGTGTTAGCCTTGCCAAAATGATTGATGGAGATTTGCGCTTTTTCCATGTAAAAAAACCAACAGAAGTTGTAGAAAAAGAAAGTCAATTATCTGCGATTAGGACTATTAATAGGGCTTATTTGGAAACAGGTAGTGACATACAAAATCTAATAGAACCAGTATCTAAAGATTATGATATTCCTATTGGCTTCAGTCATGCTTTTGGCAATGTAAAAAGTGAGATAGCGGATTATATTCAATCGTATAAACCGGATGTTATCATACTAGGAAAAAGGAAATCTAAACCACTTAGTTTTATTGGGGATAATGTCACTGACTTTGTTATTAAAAATTATGATGGAGCAATAGTGATAGCATCAGAGGAAAATGCCTTAGAGCCAAACAAAGAACTATCATTAGGTATATTGAATAGTTTGAATATGTCTTTTAGTACTGAATTAACCAAAAGTATATTTAGTCATTCACAAAAGCCTTTAAAAGCCTTTAAGGTCATTAATGGTCAAAAAGAAATAGTAAACCAATCTGCTGTTAATAGAGAAGAAATTGTCGAGTACGTGTTTGAACAAAATGCTAATACAATGACGACCCTTTCTAAATATATATTAAAAAATAATATTGATTTACTATGTGTTGATAGAGCTAAAGTTACAACTAAAGACACCCATGATTTAATTGAAATACCGCTAAAAGAAATAGTAAGCAAGTTAAATGTTTCGTTATTAGTTTCGGGCTCATAATAAGTTGCAAATCTATTAAACACAGGAATAAATAAATATAAAACAAAACACATGAAAGCACATACAAAAGAAACCCAAACAACAATGACGCCGGAAAAGGCATTACAATTTTTAGTAGAAGGAAATAAGAGATTTGAAAATAATTTAAAAGCAAATCGTAATCTGTTAGAGCAGGTTAATGATACAAGTGATGGGCAATTTCCATTTGCAACTATATTGAGCTGTATAGATTCTAGAGTTTCGGCAGAACTGGTTTTCGATCAAGGTCTTGGTGATATTTTTAGTGTAAGGATAGCAGGTAATTTTGTCAACGAAGATATTTTAGGAAGTATGGAGTTTGCCTGTAAATTGGCCGGAACAAAACTAATCGTTGTACTAGGCCATACAAGTTGTGGAGCAATAAAAGGAGCTTGCGACCATGCCGAAATGGGTAATTTAACCAAATTAATAGAAAAAATCACACCTGCAGTAAATGCTGTTTCGGAGCCTGCTGAGGAAAGTTTGCGAACCTCTAAAAATGTAGATTTTGTAGATGCAGTCTCTAAGAAGAACGTTCAATTAACTATAGATAGAATTCATAATGAAAGCCCAATATTATCTGAAATGGAGAAAAACGAGGAGATTAGAATTGTTGGTGCTATGTATGATATCAATACAGGTATAGTTGAGTTTTACTAAAAAATCATTTGCTAAATGGTGATGAAATTTAAAATTAAAAAGAAAAACTTAATTGCAACACTAGCGTTATCGTTAGTGTTGCCTTTTTATGCAATAAGTCAAGATAGTAATTTGGGAAATTGGTTAATCTATATAGGAAATAAAAAACTAAATTCTAAATGGAATATTCATAATGAGGTTCAGTATAGAAATTATGATGCCATTGATGATTTAGAACAATTATTGTTGCGTACGGGTTTGGGTTACAACTTAACCGAAAACAACAATAATATTCTCTTGGGTTATGGTTATATTTTATCTGAAAACTATATAGATGATACTAATGATAAAGTGTCCATAGAAGAGCATCGTATTTTTCAACAGTTTATAACAAAGCAAAAAGTAGGTAAGGTAGGTTTAAGTCATCGTTATCGATTTGAACAGCGTTTTGTTGAAAATGATTTTAAAATGCGTTTCAGATATTTCTTAGGAATTAAAATTCCGCTACAATATAAAGAGGACAAAAAGAACCCATTATATCTTTCGGTATACAATGAGATTTTTCTTAATACCGAAACTTCCGTTTTTGACAGAAATAGAGTCTATGGAGGCTTAGGTTATGAATTTTCAAAGGCATTGCGATTAGAATTAGGTTATATGAACCAGTTTTTTGAAACCTCTGGAAGAGATCAAATCAATATAATTGCTTTCATTAATTTTTAATTAGATGGGTTTTACAATTTTTAATAATTTAAAAAATTAAACTAACTTAGAAGATTAACACAACAACTGAACTATGAAGAACTTATTTTCTAACATTAAAGGCGATGCCTTTGGAGGAATTACCGCTGGAATTGTAGCGTTACCATTGGCCTTAGCATTTGGTGTATCATCTGGTCTTGGCCCAAGCGCTGGATTATATGGCGCTATTTTTATAAGTTTCTTTGCTGCATTATTTGGAGGTACACCAACCCAAATATCCGGTCCTACGGCTCCTATGACTGCTGTGAGTATGATTGTTGTTGCGGGCATTATCGCTGCAAATGATGGTGATGTTTCTAAAGCGTTACCAGCCATACTTACCGTATTTTTATTGGCAGGTTTAATGCAAATTGGCTTAGGTGCAATTGGGTTGGGTAAATATATTAGATATATACCGTATCCTGTAGTCTCAGGTTTTATGACTGCTATCGGACTCATTATTATCATAACCCAAATCTTACCTTCCTTAGGGTATTACCCAAAAGAAGATATGGCATTTGTTGAGGAATTTAAGCCTCAAGCAGAGGAGGTAATGTTAGAAAATATCTTAAAAGAAGAAGCTGGAGAAGGGATCTTAGTACTAGAGGATTTTAAGGTGACTATTGATAGAGCTGATAAAATTACTCCTGAAGATATTCTCCAAGAATCAAAAACGTTAGCAGCCAAAGAAGCTTCTGGAGCTTTAGGGGCTTTAAAAGTGATTCCACGAGCCATTAAAAATGTCAACTGGTTAGAACTTGGCTTAGCTCTAGGGACGATTTTTATAGTCTTTGGGTTTAAACGGATAACTAAAAAAGTGCCAAGTTCCTTAGTCGCTTTGGTCGTTATGTCTGGCATTGCTGTTGGGTTTGATTTAAAATATATACGCATTGAAGAAATCCCAACCGGAATCCCTATACCTAAATTCGAGATGTTTTCTGATTTTAGTTTTGGTAGCATCACACCTTATATATTTTCAGCTTTAACATTAGCACTTTTAGGAGCTATAGATTCTTTATTGACGAGCGTTGTTGCAGATAATATGACGAAGACCAAACACAACCCTAACAAAGAATTGGTAGGGCAAGGTATTGGAAATAGTATTGCTGCTTTGTTTGGCGGTATTCCTGGAGCAGGAGCAACCATAAGAACTGTAGTTAATATTAATTCTGGCGGTAAAACTAAACTGTCAGGAATGATTGCAGGTGTAATGTTGCTAGTTATTCTGTTAGGCTTAGGACCTATTGCCTCTAAAATTCCAGCAGCAGTATTAGCCGGAATCTTAATCACAGTAGGAATTGGTGTTATGGATTATAAAGGTTTAAAAGCAATTCCTAGTTTACCAAGAGACATGAAGTTAGGGCCTTTTAAATTAAGTTCTGAAGTATTAATTATGCTTGTGGTATTGTTACTATCCACATTTTGGGATTTAATCTATGCAGTGGGCATCGGTTTGGTTATTGCATCTTTAATGTTTATGAAGAAAATAGGAGATTTAACTGCTGAACGCTCTGATGTCAAATCATTAAAAGAAGAGGTATGGGCAGATGAAGTAGATTTTCCTAAGAACTTAAAAGAAGAAGTATTTATTAAACACCTTAAAGGACCTTTGTTCTTTGGTTCAACTAGCGATTTTCAAGCATTAACACAACAAATTCCTGATTCTGCCAAGACAGTCATATTACGATTGGGTAGAATGCAGTATATGGACCAATCTGGTTTATATGCGATGGAAGATATGCTTCAAGAATTAAAAACAAAAGATGTCGAGGTGTTGTTTGTGAGCTTATTGAAGCAACCACGATACATGATGGAGCGTATCGATATAATTCCAGACTTTATTTCAGAAGAACATATCTTCAAATCATTCAGAGACTGCTTGTCTTGGATTAAATTAAATATGAAGGATAATCATTAACAAACGCTCAATATTGAGAACTAAGAACTAAAAATTATGAATTTAGATAATGTATTTAAGAACAACGAAAAGTGGATCAAGGATAAATTAGCTGTTAATTCAAATTACTTTGAAGAATTAGGAAAAGGCCAAAATCCAGAATTGCTTTATATAGGTTGTTCAGATAGTAGAGTGACTGCTGAGGACTTAATGGGACTTGGCCCTGGAGATGTTTTTGTGCATCGTAATATAGCCAATATGGTTTCAGGAATTGACCTAAACGCAATGTCTGTTGTAGAATATGCTGTTACTCATTTAAAAGTAAATCACGTTGTTGTCTGTGGTCACTATGCCTGTGGAGGAGTAAAAGCAGCTATGCAGTCGGCTGATTTAGGTGTGCTTAATGGATGGTTACGTAATATTAGAGATGTCTATAGAATACATCGTGATGAACTAAATGCAATCGAAGACGAAGAACAAAAGTATGACAGACTCGTAGAACTCAATGTTCAAGAACAATGTGTTAATTTGATTAAAACTGCTGCAGTACAAAAAGCTTACAGAGATAGAGGTTTAAAGGTACATGGTTGGGTTTTTGATGTTCATACAGGGAAACTTATTGATTTAAAAATAGATTTTGAAAAGTATCTAAAAGACATTATGGAAATCTATCATCTAGATTAAAATCTTCGCAATGAGATAAAAACTGTCTGTGGAAATAGGTGATTTTTTTATGCCTGTTAGTTATCCTCTGATACGTCTTCATTAGGATCGTCTTTTCCTTTATTTAAAATACTTGGAAAAATCATTGGAGCCAATCCTTTTACAGGTTTGTAGAGAATGGACTCTTCTAAGTCTTCTTCATCAGCAAAAGGAATAGAATTATTCATATTATCAAACACAATAAGCACTACGCTTAAAATCAATCCTGTTTTTAGTGCGCCAAATACACCACCAAGCAATTTGTTTAAAATACCTAGTGCAGCAAAATCTGCGAGTTTTGTTAGCGCTTTTCCTGCAAGTGAGATAATTAAAACAATGATGACAAAAGTAATGGCAAAAGCAACAATGTTAATGTATTTTTCATCCCAGTCCACTTTACTATCCAGAAATTTAGCAGCAAAATCACTAAAGTGAATTGCACCATAAACCCCAGCCACAAGTGCGACTAGAGATGCTACTTCTACAAAAAGCCCTTTCATAAAGCCTCGTATGAGTCCAAACAATAAAAGTGCTCCTAAAATAATATCAATCAATGCCATAGTTAATCGGTTTTAACAAACGTACATAATTTTTACGATTTTAAATAGATAACGCTAAAATCCATCACATAGTTTAGTAACTTTGAAATCTTAAAATTTTGAATTTGATATATGGCAAGAGATGAGCAATTAAAGCAACGTTGGGAGCAAGTCGTAGAAAAGTTATCTGCACGATTTTCAGATGGTGATCCTCTAGATTTGGATGCCATTATTTATCTCATTGGTGTTCAAGAGTTGGGACAGTTGGATAGAAAATTCAAAAAAGATCACAAGCTAGATTTAATGCATATTGCCATTTGTAAGTTGTTATCGCCTTATGGGTATTACGAGTTCGATTTTGCAGATGAAGACGGTTGGCCTCATTACAAGGTCAAAGAAGAATTACCACCTCTAAAAGCAGGCGAACAAAGTGTCTTAATGAAAGATGCCATTGTCAACTATTTTATCGAAACCGAATTTATAGTTTAATAATTTGGGCGTTACCACAAGGGTCGCGCTCTCGGCAGTCGCTTCTAGGCAAAAAGTACCTAGAGAGCTTCAACAAATGCCTCCATCGCTAACGCGAATTTGGATAAATTCATTAAATTTGCATTTCATTTTTAGGACATATGATAGATAAGATCAAAGAACTCATAGCAGAAGCAGAAGCATTTAAATCACAATCTAAAGAAGAGGTTGAGGCATTCCGTATCAAATATTTAGGATCTAAAGGACTTCTGAAACAATACTTTGCAGAATTTAAAAATGTAGCAAATGAGCAGAAAAAAGAGTTTGGTCAAACTATTAACCAACTTAAAAAAACTGCCGAAGAAAAAGTTAAGAGTTTAAATGAAGAATTAGAAAGCAAAGAAAATACTGCTGGTATCTATGGCGACTTATCACGTCCTGGCGAACCTATAGAGATTGGTGCGCGTCATCCAATTTCTATCGTAAAAAACCAAATTATAGATATCTTTTCTCGCATTGGATTCAATGTGAGTGAAGGTCCAGAAATTGAAGATGATTGGCATAACTTTACGGCATTAAACTTACCAGAATACCATCCTGCTCGTGATATGCAGGACACATTTTTCATTCAAACAGATCCTGATATATTATTACGTACGCATACCAGTTCAGTACAAGTGCGTTATATGGAAGAGAATAAACCACCAATTCGTACGATTTCACCGGGTCGTGTATTTCGTAACGAAGCGATTTCGGCACGTTCACACTGTTTCTTTCACCAAGTAGAAGGTTTGTACATTGATAAGGATGTGAGTTTTGCCGATTTAAAGCAAACCTTACAATATTTTACTACCGAAATGTTCGGGAAGTCTAAAATTCGTTTGCGTCCATCGTATTTCCCATTTACAGAGCCAAGTGCTGAGGTAGATGTGTATTGGGGATTAGAAACCGAAACCGATTATAAAATGACCAAAGGAACTGGTTGGTTAGAAATCATGGGTTGTGGTATGGTAGATCCTAATGTTTTAGAAAACTGTGGTATCGATTCTAAAGAATATTCAGGTTTTGCTTTTGGTATGGGAATCGATCGTATTGCATTACTATTGCACCAAATTAGTGATATTCGTTTACTAAGCGAAAACGATGTGCGTTTCTTAGAGCAGTTTAAGAGTGCACTCTAGTCAATTTTATTTGAGCTTATAGGCTTTGTTTTATCAAATTCATCAAGGTTTATAACATATAGATTTGATGAAGCCGCTTTTGAATAGTCGTTTAATAGATAACCGCCAATTATATAGAGTTTATTTTGATGATAGTGCATCTTTGGATGCTCGAGATCTAAATTAATTTTGTAGGCTTCTAATAGATCGGTTGTCGTATCATAAGTTAATAGTTTACCATCATTAAACATATAGATGGTATGTTCATGGACAGCTAAAGCAGGACGCTCCATCTCGTAGAATAGTTCGCCTTCTGTGTTCCATGTTCCAGTTGTTATATTATACGATTCTATGTCTTTCAACGCCTTTTCATTATAACCACCAATAAGATATATGGTGTTGTCTATAATTACGCCTTGTGTTTCCTTAGCCGTTTTCATTTTAGGGAGCTCATACCAATTTCCAGAAGTTATATTGTAGATATGAGATACATCTGAATATACTTTTTTTCCTTTTTCCTTTTTTGAAGTTGAACCTCCCATAACGATGATATTGTCGTGATAAGTAAGCGATGTAAAGTTTACAGCTTGATGTGGATTGGTGTGATCGATTATAATTTGTTTAGAATTCATATCATACACTTCAATCTTATCATCTAGATATTCCTTTTTTCTGTTGACTGACAATCGTTTTCCACCTAAACTATAGAGCTCATTTCCATAGCAATTGAGATTATGATAGGCTCGTTTTCTAAATGTAGTTTCAGCTACTGACCAACTGTTGTCTTGAATATCATAAATTTGAAGTTTGTCAGTATAGTCTTCAAAAGAAAAGTTTTGTCTTAATTCTTTAATAAGATCACCAAGCGTAGCTTCTGGTAAGTTGTTCACTGCCATAAGCGCTCTTTTCCCAGAGTCTTCAATATATGATGAATTTCCACTAATCACGTAAATGTAATTACCGACAACTTGAGAGCCAAAAGCAGAAACGCCAGTTTTTAAGGATTTCAATGTTTTGAAATTTATTCTAGCATTTAGTTTTTTAGATGAATTGACGACAACTTGATCAAGACTCTCTAGTTTTTTAGAAAGGTAAATGGTGTTATTAATTTTTGTGAATGTGGTTACTGCTATCATTTTGGAATGATAACCTATAAGCGAAAACTGTAAAGTATCTGTTTTGGTGAATTTAGAACTCAGCTTAAGACTGAATGTTCCGCTGGCATCAGAAACTGTCCCAATGTTATCCTTTTCAAAATAAACAGTGACATTTTCAATGGGTTCATTTGTTTCAGAATCTAGAATTGTTCCACTGATATCTTGTGCAATTACCAATTGCGTGAAAAAGAAGAATATCAAGGTGAATCTCATAATATGGGATTGTTTTTAGATTTTGAATGCCTAACGAAGTTCGACTATTTTAGTGAGAATATCAAGAGCCTAAATTTTAAGTTTAAACTTAATGTCTTAGCTTTGTGACCATGAAAAAAGACATCCTAATCCCAAAAGTAGAAGACGTTATTGTTGCAGTCGTTCAAGAGCAACATCCCGAATATAAAACTGATGATTGGAATGCTTATATCATCAATAATAAAGATGTCGATTTAGATACGGTTTTGATTGTGTCAAAAGGATATTCCGAAGATAAAATCACACCTGTGATGCGTCATACCGTAACCTTATTACCAGCAAGAAGTTATGCTAAAATAGAGTTTATGCAAAATGATGTGCTCAAACTTAATAATGAGTTTAAAGTAACGTTTTTTGAGGGTAATCAAATGTTAGACAAAACGTACCTGTTTAGGAAGAATACGATTAATGCCAAGGCTTTACAAACGATTCCTTTAATGCAATTAAAAGGGGTTTTGGTGAAGTAACAGAAGTAGAGGGATCTATTGAGATGAGATCCTGAATCAAGTTCAGGATGACAGTTAAACTAATCCAACTTATCCGTCAATTTTTTAAATACTTTTTTAGCATCTTTTCCTTCATATAAAATATCGTAAACTGCATTAATTATAGGAAGTTGAGTTTTCTTTTTATTCTTTTCGTTAAGTAAAAAAGCACTTTTAGTCGCATAATACCCTTCGGCAACCATACTCATTTCCATTTGTGCCGATTTCACGGTGTAACCTTTACCAATCATGTTTCCAAACATTCTATTTCGAGAAAACACAGAGTAACCTGTAACTAGTAAATCACCTAAATAAGCTGAGTTGTTGATATTTCGTTTCATCTTATGCATTTTTTTGATAAAGCGCTTCATTTCACGAATAGCATTACTCATCAATACACTCTGGAAGTTGTCACCATAACCCAATCCGTGAGCAATACCAGCTGCAATCGCGTAAATGTTTTTTAGCATGACTGCATATTCGGTACCAATAATATCATCACTAATTTTAGTTTTGATATAATTGCTAGATAAAGTATCTGCAATCGCTTGTGCTTTTTCGGCATCTGCACATGAAATCGTTAAATACGATAAGCGTTCAAGTGCGACCTCTTCTGCGTGACATGGTCCAGCAATAACAGCAACATTTTCAAACGGAATATGGTATATATCATGAAAATGCTCCCCTACTAATAATCCGGTTTCAGGAATAATTCCTTTTACTGCTGAGACAATTGTTTTTTGCGAAATATCAAAGGTGAGTTTTTCTAATTCCGAATACATAAAAGCCGACGGAATTACGAAAATCAATACATCTGCCCATTCTGCAATCTCATTAATATCATTGCTTAACTTGAGCTGTTCAGTTTTAAACTCTACAGAACTTAAATAACTTGGATTGTGCTGCTCTTTTAATAAATGCTCTTTTGTATACACACTTCGCATATACCAACCGACTTCATCTAAATTTTCGCAAAGCATCTTTACAATGGCAGTTGCCCAACTTCCTGCACCAAAAACCGCGTATTTTATAGGTTGACTCATAAATGGATTATCAATATTGATAATCAAAAATAAGCATTTTATGTGCGTTTTCCGAAGAGAAACCTATAGACTTTCGTTTTTGGCACGCGTTTTGAATCTTATTAAATAGTAACCCTAAAAACCAATGATTATGAAATGAGCATAAACTTTTAGAATCTGAATTTTAGAAATAAGATTTTAAAAGTTTTGTGAATTCCATTTGATACTAACTTTAGATAAAAAACGGACAAATGAAAACGATGAAACTACTATTAAGTTTTGCTTTAACAGCAACATTATTTACCTCCTGTTATACAGATGAGGTGATTATACATGACATTGATAATCAACCTGGAATTTCTTTAAACCAGTTGTTGAATTCATACGAGTTATGGTATGTTGATATCAATCAAACTACAGGAAATGGTGAAACACCGTTTTTACAAATTGCATTTACGATATCGTTTAGAAATGGGGTTCTGTATGCCAATAACAACTTAGTTGGTTTTGGTGACCAAGGAAACGGTTACGGAATTGACGTAGGAACTTATGATGCTTACAACATGATATTAGATGTAAACCATGATATTGATGGGTATGAAACCTTTGATGTCTACCAAATAGATAACAACACGATAGAACTATACAACCCGTTTAATGACACCTCGTATTTCTTAAATGGATACCAAAGAAACACCTTTGATTACGACTTTGTATTCTATGATAACATTCATTATTTCTTACAGGAATATGAAGCATGGGAAAAAACATATACAAGTGAAATGGGAGTAATCAATGAATTTGATGAAGAAAACTATTTACAATTCTTAGCTGGCGGAAATGACTCTGAGTTTAGAAGCTCTCAAGATGTAAACATCTCAGACCCTGATAATATCTACTGGGATTATTCAGGTGTTTATGGCGTTGGAGATATAAGCAATAATATGTATTTAAAAACATTAACACTAGATTATGATTTCTTCGACAATGAATACTTCGAGTTGAGCGTTATTAATGATCAAAGGATAGAATTATTTCATCCGTCGTCAGAAACCGTTTACGAATTTACAGGTCGTGGATACATACAATTCTTAAGAGAAGCAAATCCTTCAGGAAATCGTATTGATGGCACAAAAAAGTTAAAAAAACGGAAGCAGAAAACTGCTAAAAAAGAAAACCCTAGGGTTAATACAAGGAGCTAAATTTTGGTTGGTTATTTAGACTCCAGAAACGTCCAACTCATTTATTTGAGTTGGACGTTTTCTTTTTTAATTCTCTACGGAAAGTGACTTCTTCAGGTCAAACTGTGTCGAAGTATTGTAGAGGTTGGTATAATTGGATTTGTTTTATAACTTGTTTCTATTTCAACACAGCCTTCAACGCCTCAACATCATAAGGCTTCGCTATAATTTTTTGGTCTTCATCTAATAAGAAAAAGGAAGGTGTCGATTCTACACCGTATGTATTTGAGGTTGGGTTATCCCATTTTCCTAAACCGAGCACATGAATAAAATCCGGATAATTTGCAATGGCCTTTTGCCAGCCCTCAGCAGCATCTTCTATTCCGAAAGCAATTACTTTTAAGTCTTTATGATTTGCCAATAGTTCTTTTACTTTTGGTAATTCGTCTAAACAATGTCCGCAAGTACTACTCCAAAAAATCACTAAGTATTTGTTCGCGATATCTAAATCGTGTAAGGTTGTTGTTATCGTTTTTCCGTCTTTGGTGATGGCTAAGTCAAAATTCGCTGCTTTGTTACCAATCGCATTGTTTTTGTAAACTACTAACTCTTCGGTGAGCGTGTCATAACCGGTTTGCTTGCTTAACTCTAATAGATGTTTATCGGTAATATAATTGGCAACTTCAGAATTATCCATGTCTTTAAAACGTCTCCAAATCATTTCATATAAAATGGTTTTGATATGAATATTCCCTTCTCCAATACTAGTCATTAAGCTATCAACGTCTTTCTTATAGTTCTCGTCGTTAGAATTAGAAGTCATTCCGAAGACATAAGCCAACACGCGATCTACTAGAAAATCTGAGCTTTGTAATAAGGTATTACTGAAATCTACATGATCTAAATACGTGCGTTTCAAGTTTTTTGAGTAGGTTGATAAATCTTCAAAACCTTCAGGAATATATGGTGAATTTGCTTTTGTAAATGCTGAATTCAGCATCCCTGCTGAAGACTCTTCATAGGCTTTTTGAGTGTCGCTTAGGGTTTTAATAATACCAGCATAGGCTTTTTTATCGTTGCTTTCCTGAGTGTAAAAATTACTAAGCGTTAAATTGACCATTTCCATACTTTTAATGTAGGAAGCCCAAAGTTTGTTTTCGTTACTATCTGTAAATTCTAGCCCGTTGTTTAGGCTGAATGTAAATCCAACCGATTCTTTTCCGTTGTAAATAAAATCAAAGTTATTTTCTTCAGGAGGCAGCGCATACACAATTTTATAAATGCCAGGATTCATAGTAGAATCTAAAGCGATTCTAAAGCTACCATCTTCAGAAAGCTCGGTTCTATCGACGTATTCTGCTCCAGTTGGCGTTGCATGGTATAAAAACGCAATGGTGTATTCTTCAGCAGGAGAAAACACGCCACTAATGCTATTTTGAGCAAAAATGAAGGTTGGAATAAGAGCGACTACTAGTAAAAGTTTTTTCATTGGTATTTAATTTATTTTAAACACATTTTCAATTTCAAATATCAAGCCAAATATCAGGATTTTTTTCCTTTCGAGCGTATACTTTCAATAACGACTGTCGATATAATTAATGTTCCGCCTAAAAAGGTATTCCAAGTTGGAATTTCATTTAAAAATAAAAAGGCAATGATAATCCCAAAAACAGGTTGTGTACTAGAAATGATGCTTGCTGTACTCACTTTGAAATATTTTAAGCTACTCACAAATAAGGTGTGGCCAATCGCTGTGGTAACTAAGGCTAATATAATGACAAAAGGATATTGCGTTGTTATACCAGACGTGTCTTTTAAAAATAGCACAGGTACTAAAACGACTGTTAGTCCTAATACTTGATAGAACATCAACATACTACCATTATATACAGAAATAGGCTGCTTTAACATTAACGTTCTTATGGCATAGCAAATAGCAGAAATAATACCCCAAAACACTCCTTTTAATTGGGCACTTTCTAAATCAAAATCTGGAGCTAAAAAATAAACACCTAGCAACACTAAACCTCCAAGGAGTAAATGAATAGGGTCAAATTTCACTTTTGCAAATAGGGGTTCAAGAATAGCGGTAAAGACAGGAAATGTGAAAAGTGATAACATTCCAATCGCAACATTAGAGACTTTTAGCGCATGGAAATAAGTGATCCAATGTGCGCCCAAAAAAAGCGCAGTGATAAATAGCGTTAGTCCTTCCTTTTTAGAATTGAATTTAAGCCTTACCTTTTTGAACTTGCAATACGCAAACAGGAAAATGGAGGCTAAAGCACATCGCCACCAAATGATGACAACAATAGGCATATCAATATACTTACCTAAGGCTCCAGAAGTACTAATAAGAATAGTAGCAAGGGTGAGCCAAAGCACATGTCTTAGATGTGAATCTTTCATATCTCCTGAAGTCTGATCAATGCTTGTTTAACCGACTTGATATGCTCAAAAGTTAATAGTAAACGCAAGCCATTTCTAGTTTGTTTTTCTTTCATTTTACAGTCATTTGGTCGCGATTGCACATATTGTAATACCTTAGTGAAATTCTCACTTTGATAAAATGCACTCTTTTGATCGTTGATGAAATAACCAACAAATCGACCTTTTTTCATGATAATTTTTTCGAGCCCAATTTTGGTAGCAATCCATTTAATTCGCACACTATTGAGTAGATCAACAACCTGAATTGGCAGTTCGCCAAAACGGTCGATGATTTCTGTTTCAAAGGTTTGTAATTCGTCTTCAGTTTTTAAGGTGTTGAGTTTGGTATAGAGATTAAGACGTTCGGTAATACTATTGACATAATCATCAGGGAAGAGCAATTCAAAATCGGTATCAATGGTTATGTCTTTGACGTAGTCTCTCTCTTTTCCGTCGTCTTTATATAAGTCCTTAAATTCATTTTCTTTGAGTTCGTCAATGGCTTCATTCAGAATTTTTTGATAGGTATCAAATCCAATATCATTAATGAAACCACTTTGTTCTCCGCCTAGTAAATCACCAGCACCACGAATTTCCAAATCTTTCATTGCAATCTTGAAACCACTTCCCAATTCGGTAAATTGCTCTAAAGCAGTTATACGTTTTCTGGCATCATTAGTCATTGCAGAATATTCAGGAGTAATAAAATAACAGAAGGCTTTTTTATTACTTCGACCAACACGACCACGCATTTGATGTAAATCACTTAACCCGAAATTATTGGCATTATTAATAAAAATAGTATTTGCATTTGGGACATCTAATCCACTTTCTACAATGGTTGTACTCACCAACACATCAAATTCACCATTCATATAAGCAAGCATAAGTTGCTCTAGTTTTTTACCATCAAGTTGTCCATGACCAATACCAATCTTAGCATCAGGAACTAAACGTTGTATCATCCCTGCTACTTCTTTGATGTTTTCGATTCGGTTATGAATGAAAAATACTTGTCCGCCACGCTGAATCTCATAAGTTACGGCATCTCTAATTATTTCTTCATTAAAGCGTATCACATGACTCTCAATAGGGTAACGGTTTGGAGGCGCAGTTGTAATGACAGATAAATCTCTAGCAGCCATCAAACTAAATTGCAAGGTTCTTGGGATTGGCGTTGCAGTTAGTGTTAGGACATCAACATTATCCTTTAGTGTTTTTAATTTCTCTTTTACAGCCACACCAAACTTTTGTTCCTCATCAACAACGAGTAAACCGATGTCTTTAAATTTCACATTTTTGTTAACGAGTTGGTGTGTGCCAATAATAATATCGACATGTCCTTTTTCAAGTTTTTCAAGAGTGATACGTTTTTCCTTTGCAGTTCTAAAACGGTTGAGATAATCGACAGTTACTGGGAAATCTTTGAGACGCTCAGTAAA
This sequence comes from Psychroserpens sp., assembly GCF_036960315.1. Classification (NCBI taxonomy): domain Bacteria; kingdom Pseudomonadati; phylum Bacteroidota; class Flavobacteriia; order Flavobacteriales; family Flavobacteriaceae; genus Psychroserpens; species Psychroserpens sp. The sequence continues at coordinate 67,900 of NZ_JBALVR010000006.1, forward strand.
TGTTTTATGGTGCTGATAAGCTAATATTGTTGTAGGAACTAAAATAGCGACCTGTTTGCCATTATCAACAGCTTTAAAAGCGGCTCGAATAGCGACTTCAGTTTTACCAAAACCTACATCACCACATACGAGACGATCCATTGGCCGTTCACTTTCCATATCGGCTTTAATATCTGCAGTAGACGTGATTTGATCAGGTGTATCTTCATAAATAAAAGAAGCTTCCAATTCATGCTGAAGGTAACTATCTGGTTTATATTGATAGCCTTTTTCGAGTTTACGCTTGGCGTAGACTTTAATCAAATTAAAGGCAATCTCTTTGACACGTGATTTTGTTTTTTGCTTAAGTGTTTTCCATGCTTTGCTTCCAAGTTTGTAAATTTTTGGAGGCTTTCCATCTTTGCCATTAAACTTTGTGATTTTATGAAGCGAGTGAATGCTCAAATAGAGGACATCACGCTCACCATAGACCAATTTAATTGCTTCTTGTTTTTTGCCTTCAACGTCAATTTTTTGTAGTCCGCCAAATTTTCCAATACCATGATCTATATGCGTCACGTAATCACCAACATCTAAATTGGTAAGCTCTTTGAGTGTAATAGCTTGCTTTTTGGCATAGCCATTTTTAAGATGAAATTTATGATAACGCTCAAAGATTTGATGATCTGTATAACAGGTAATTTTTCGGTCGTGATCGATAAAACCTTGATATAGGGATACGACAATAGTTTGATAATGAACCTCTTCTTCTACGTCCTCGAAAATATCATGAAAACGCTTGGCTTGTTGTTCGCTTGCACAAACAATATAGTTTGTATACCCTTTGTCGTGATTGGTATTTAAATCTTCAATTAATAAGTTGAATTGTTTATTAAACGATGGTTGAGGAGCCGTGTTAAATTCAATTTTTTCTTCGGAAAATAGGCTGGTTGTACCAAACTCAACTAAACTAAAATCGAGCAATTGGCGTTTCAATACTTCTGAATCACAAAACAGTTCTTCAGGTTTAGAGTGTTTTAATTCTGAAGCCAATGTTTTAAATGTCTCTTCTGCTTTTCCGAAGAAATCATCAATTCTCGAAAAGAGTAAGTCGGTGTTTTTTGAAAACACCACTGTTTTTTGTGCTATATATTTTAAGAAGCTTTGTCTGTTTTCTTCTAAAAATTTATTGGCAACATTTGGTATAATACCAATCTTTTTGATTTGTTCTGTAGAGAGTTGTGTTTCAACATCAAAAGTTCTAATACTATCCACATCATCTCCGAAGAACTCGATACGATAAGGCTCATCATGCGAAAACGAAAACACATCTACAATACCACCACGTACTGAAAACTCTCCAGGTTCGGTTACGAAATCCACACGTTTAAACTGGTATTCAAATAAAACTTCATTGACGAAATCTATAGAGAGGTCATCACCAACAGCGATTTTAAGTGTGTTTTTTTCGAGTTCACGACGTGTGACCACTTTTTCAAAAAGCGCATCAGGATAGGTGACAATGATGGCAGGTTTTTTGCGTGAATTAATGCGGTTTAAAACTTCAGCTCTTAACAGCACATTGGCGTTATCGGTTTCTTCAATTTGATAAGGTCTACGATAACTTCCTGGATAAAAAAGAACATCTTTATCATTGAGCAAAACTTCTAAATCGTTAAGGTAAAAAGCAGCTTCTTCTTTATCATTAAATATAAGTAAGAATGGTAATTCAGAAGATTTAAATGCTTCGGTTATTACTAGAGAAAGCGAAGAGCCAATGAGGCCTTTTAGATGTAGTTTTGCCTTAGTTTGGGCAATAGTAGTCTGCAGATTTTGCGATTGCAAAACCTGTGCATACGTTTGCGAGAGAATGGATTTACTCAAGGCATTTTATTTTGTACAAATATAAAATTTTTGTGCTATTGCGTATTGTTAAAATGTATTAATAAAACTATCTTTGTGGCACTTAAACAACAAAATATATGTCATTTTCAGAATTATTCGAAAGCGGATTTCAAAAACGTAATGAAGATCATTTTGCGGCAATCGTTAGAGTTGCGATGAGTGATGGAATTATTAATGAAGCTGAAAAAGCCTTTTTAGACCGTTTAGCAACGCGTTTAGATATTACAGAAACCGAATATAAAACGATTTTAAAGGACTATCAAAGTCACCCAATAAACCCACCATTATCTTACGATACCCGATTAGGACGTCTTTACGATTTGGCACGTATGGTTTGGGCAGATCATATTGAGGGTGAAGCTCAGGTGCGTTTGCTAGAAAAATTATGCATTGGTCTAGGTTTCAATCAAGACAATGTAAAGTATATTACCGATAAGGCTTTAACCTTAGTTCATTACGAAGTAGACTTAGACGATTTTATTGAGCGTATGAAAACAATGAATCAATAAAAATTTTAGGCATAAAAAAAGCAACCTTTAGGGTTGCTTTTTTTATGCCTCACGCATAAATTCTTCAGCTTTTTCTACCATGTTTTTGCTTCCGCAGATAAAAGGGACGCGTTGATGTAATTCGGTAGGTTCGATATCCATAATTCTGGTAAATCCATCAATAGCTTTACCGTTAGCTTGTTCTGCTATAAATGCCATTGGATTACATTCATAAAGTAAACGTAGTTTTCCATTTGAGTTTTTAGAGCTTTTTGGATACATATAAATACCACCTTTAATCATATTTCTGTGGACATCAGATACCAAAGATCCAATATAACGACTTGTATATGGACGGTTACCTTCTTCCATCTGGCAGTATTTGATGTAGTTTTTTATGCCTTGCGGAAAGTGGTTATAGTTTCCTTCATTAACAGAATATATTTTACCGTCTTCTGGGAACTGCATATCGGGATGTGATAAGTAAAAGGTGCCAATTGCTGGATTTAAGGTAAATCCATTAACGCCATCACCTGTTGTGTAAACAAGCATGGTTGAAGTCCCATAAATGATGTAACCTGCAGCAACTTGCTGATTTCCCTTTTGAAGAAAATCGTCTATGGTTACGGGAGTTCCGACAGGAGTTACACGTCTGTAAATGGAAAAAATGGTTCCTACGGAAACATTCACATCAATATTTGATGAGCCATCCAATGGGTCTATTAATACCACATACTTGTTTTGATGGTTTTCATCCTGACTGTTAATCGAAATAAAATCGTCTTCCTCTTCACTTGCTATTCCGCAGACTATATTACGTTTAGTCATGGTTTGGATGAATTTTTCATTGGCATAAACATCCAATTTTTGTTGGTCTTCACCCTGAATATTCGTGTCACCTGCTGCTCCAATTATATCAACTAAACCAGCTTTATTAACTTCGTGATTGACCACTTTAGCAGCCAAACGAATGGAATTTATAAGACGTGATAACTCACCAGAAGTGTATTTAAAAGAGGATTGGTTTTCTATTATAAATTCACCTAGTGTTTGATTTTTTCTTGACATGTAGTGCGGTTGTTTTTGCAAATATCTTATTTTTTTAATCAACTACAACGTTATAGTATGATTATTATATGATAAAATTGTTAAGTTTTAGATTATATTTGGCCTAAAGAAAAGGCATGACATTTTTCATTAGAAAAGCGACTAAAAAAGACTTGCCAAGAGTACTAGAACTCATAGTTGAACTTGCGATTTTTGAAAAAGAACCAGATGCTGTAGAAGTTACAATTGAAGACTTGGAAAAAGGCGGTTTTGAAGACCCAAAGCAATTTGTCTGTTTTGTTGCCGAATGTGATGATGTTGTCGAAGGAATTGCGTTGGTTTATAAAAGATTTTCTACATGGAAAGGCTCTATACTTCATCTTGAAGATTTGATTATAAGTCAACAAAAAAGAGGTACAGGCTTAGGAACAGCACTATTAGATGAAGTCGTAAAATATGGGCATAGTTTAGGAGTAAAACGGGTAAGCTGGGAAGTAATTGACTGGAATGAGCCAGCCATAACATTTTATGAAAGCAAAGGAGCGAAGGTCATGAGAGATTGGGACGTGGTTCAGCTTAATGAGGAAGCAATTAAAAATTATATAGCAAATATTTAGCATGCGAGTATTTAAATTTGGTGGCGCATCAGTTAAAAATGCCGAAGGTATCAAAAACTTGGCTACTGTATTAGAGCAGGTAGGTTACGAACAAACACTTGTCATTGTCTCAGCAATGGGGAAAATAACCAATGCCTTAGAATTGGTTATCAAAAACTATTTTGATAATAAAACAGAGCTGAAAAGCTCGATTCAAGAGGTTAAAAAGTATCACAATGAAATTCTGTTGGATCTTTTTGAACATACGCAACACCCTGTTTTTAAAAAGGTCGCATCCATTTTTGATGACTTAGATTATTTTTTAAACCGAAACAAATCTCCAGATTATAACTTTGTTTACGATCAGGTTATTGGTTTTGGAGAACTGACATCTACAACAATTATAAGTGAGTATCTTAATGACATCGGAGTGAAAAACAACTGGATAGACGTTCGGGAGTTTATTAAAACTGATGATTATTATCGGAGTGCAAATGTGGATTGGGAACAAACACAAAACAATATAAAAACCAACTTTGATACTAAGGTGCTTAATATTACTCAAGGATTTTTAGGAAGTGATGCTAATAATTTCACAACGACATTAGGCCGAGAAGGTAGTGATTATACAGCCGCAATTTTTGCATACTGTATAAATGCTGAAAACGTAACCATTTGGAAAGATGTACCAGGTGTCCTAAATGCAGATCCGCGATATTTTGAAAATGCGCAATTGCTCAATAGTATTTCGTACAGAGAAGCAATTGAGTTGGCGTTTTATGGTGCTTCTGTAATTCACCCAAAAACATTACAGCCACTTCAGCAGAAGGAAATTCCATTATTTGTGAAATCGTTTTTGAATCCTAAAGACGCAGGCACACGCGTTGGAAAAGGTTTGGGGATTGAGCCTAATATTCCTTGTTATATCGTAAAGAAAAATCAGGTATTGATATCGTTGTCATCTTTGGATTTCAGTTATATCTTAGAAGAAAATATCAGTGAAATTTTTAAATTACTTCATTTATATAAAATGAAGGTAGATGTTATCCAGAACTCTGCAATTAGCTTTTCAGTATGCTTTGATAATACCTATAACAACCTTGATCGATTGCTTCAGCATTTAAAAGCAAAATTTAAGGTAACATCTTACGAAAATGTGAGTCTTTATACTGTTAGACATTATGATAAGCAGGCCATCTCTTCCATAGAAAAGGACAAAGAACTGCTATTGAAACAATTAACCCAAGAAACATTACAAATCGTAACTAAGTAGTTTATTTAGTACATTTACACTTATGACCAAACAACAGGATTTAGGATTAGTAACTGCTAAGGAAGTAGCAAAAGCCATTAATGTCGACAAATATGGTTTTTTCGGCACTTTTGTTGGTTGGTTGTTGATGAAGGTCTTAAAGATATCTACGATTAACAAAGTGTACAAGCGTAACAAACACTTGAAAGATGGGGAGTTTCTAAATGCGATTTTAGATGATTTTCAAATAAAATTTGAAATCCCAGAAGAAGACTTAAAACGCTTACCTAAAGATGGTGCTTATATCACAGTTTCTAACCATCCGCTTGGAGGTATAGATGGAATTTTACTTCTGAAATTAATGATTGAACAACGTAAAGATTTTAAAATCATTGCGAATTTCTTATTGCATCGCATTGAACCTTTGAAGCCTTATATCATGCCTGTCAATCCGTTTGAAGACAGAAAAGATGTTAAGTCTAGTATTGCAGGTTTCAAAAATTCTATTCTCCATTTAAGAGAAGGCCATCCTTTAGGTGTATTTCCAGCAGGAGAAGTATCAACCTATAAAGATGGAAAACTCGTAGTTGATAAACCATGGGAAGAAGCGGCAATGAAACTGATAAAAAAAGCGGAGGTCCCTGTAGTTCCTATTTATTTCCATGCAAAAAACAGTAAGTTGTTTTATAAGCTCTCGAAGATTAGCGATACGTTTAGAACAGCAAAATTACCTTCAGAAGTATTGACTCAGAAAAACCGAATCATAAAGGTTAGAATTGGGAAACCGATTTCAGTCAATGATCAAAAAGAGCATGAAACCTTATCTGACTTTTCAGAATTTATAAGACGAAAAACGTATATGCTGTCTAATGCGTTTGAGGATAAATCTAAAATTTTAGATAATATATCCAATACGCTTAAGCCACCTGCAAAACCACCAAAACGGATTGTTGGTTCTGTAAGTACAGAGAAAATGGCTGCCGAAGTTGATTCATTACGTAAAGGTGACTTTAGATTGTTGGAAAGTAAGAATTATGAGGTGTTTTTAACACCTGCAGAACATATTCCTAATATTCTTCATGAAATTGGAAGATTGCGTGAAATCACATTTAGAGCTATTGGTGAAGGGACCAATGAAGCTATAGATTTGGATAGTTTTGATACCTATTACCATCATATGTTTTTATGGGATAGAGAAAGCAAAAAATTGGCAGGTGCGTATCGTATGGGATTGGGATCTAAGATTTATGCACGCTATGGCATAGACGGATTTTATCTTCAAGATCTGTTTAGATTTGAACCAGAATTGTATAAAATGATGAGTGAATCCATAGAAATGGGTAGGGCATTCATTATTAAAGAATACCAACAAAAACCAATGCCTTTATTTTTACTTTGGAAAGGTATTGTGCATACAACCTTACGTTATCCAGAACATAAATTTCTAATAGGAGGTGTGAGTATTAGTAATCAATTTTCAAATTTCTCGAAATCCTTGATGATTGAGTTTATGAAATCACATTATTATGATCCTTATGTTGCTCAATATGTACATCCTAAAAAAGAATTTAAAGTAAAACTTAAAGATGCTGATAAAGACTTTGTTTTTGATGAAGCCGAAGCCGATTTAAATAAGTTTGATAAGATTATTGATGAAGTAGAACCAGGAGCGTTACGATTACCTGTTTTACTTAAAAAGTATATCAAGCAGAATGCAAAATTGGTAGCGTTTAATGTGGATCCATTATTCAATAACTCTGTTGATGGGTTGATGTATATTAAGATTGCAGATTTACCTGAAAGCACTGTAAAACCTGTTATGGAAGAGTTTCAAGCTGAGTTGGAACGTAAATTTTCGGGTCATAGTGAAGAATAGAGTCCTTTCATTTTTTCTTTTTTTATGTGTTACAATAACTCATGCACAACTATTTTCTGGAAAGGTTTTAGATATCGTAACCAATGAACCACTAGAGTCCGTTAGTATTTATTTCGATAACACCACCATAGGAACAGCCACAAACGATAAAGGAGAGTTTTCCATTGAATTTACAGATGCAGTACAATCTACTTTAGTAGTTTCTTATTTGGGTTACGAAAAAGTGTTTATTGCTGATTATCGTAGTAAAACGAGCATAACAATTTTCTTAAAAGAATCTCTTGACCAACTGGATACGGTTATTATTGATGCAGATGATGGTATGTCTAGAGAGTTGAAAATGAAAAAGTTTAAAGGAGAATTTTTAGGTAAATCTAAAAATGGACAATCTTGTAAGATTTTAAATGAAAAAGATATAAAACTACGCTACAATAAACGGGACAGAACTATAACGGCTTGGTCCAAAACTCCTATAATTGTGAAAAATAGGAATTTGCGGTACGAAATAAGTTTTGAGATTGTGGATTTTGAAATGACGATAGGTAATTGGGGTGCATCATCTGTTAAATATACAGGGACTTCTTTATACAAAGACTTAGATACTAAACAAAAGAAACGTATCGTCGAAAATAGAGTTAATACCTATAAAGGTTCTGTTCAGCATTTCATGCGAGCACTATATAATAAGGAATTAGAAGAGAAAGGTTACATTTTTGGAGTTGAAGGATTTAAAGTGAATCCGTATGGGTATTTTACAATTTCTAATGTAGATGACTATGGTCATAAAACGATAGCTTTAAAAGAGAAATTAGATATCTTTTACAAAGATGTTATTGAATCGATCATACAAACTACGGTTAATGAATTTAAAGTAGATCAATATGGTAATTATGCGCCAATACCAGATGTGCTTTTTGGCGGTGATATGGGGCGTCAACGTGTTGGAGATTCTTTGCCTTTGGATTATGGATTTGGTGAAGACTAAAGATATTGATTAGCGAATACCCTAAAGTAGTCCTTGATCTCATTTCTCGCTTTTAAGAATGCAACATGTTTTACTTCATCTGTTCCAATTACTTTTGAAGGATCAAAAAAATTGTGATGAAGTCTCATTGCATTTTTACTTGGAATGTAAGGACAATTTTCGTTGGCATGATCACAAACGGTTATGATGTAATCGAAATCAATATCTGAGTATTCATCAACATGATTAGACGTGTGATTTGAGATATCAATAGCATCTTCCTTCATAATTGCTAGAGCTCCAGGATTTATGCCGTGGGTTTCAATTCCGGCACTATAGATAGCAGTATTTCCTTTTGTAAAATGGTTGAGGTATCCATGAGCCATTTGACTTCTGCATGAATTACCTGTACAAAGAACGAGTATGTTTTTCATAGTGTAAATTAACAACAATTACCATCAGGAGTGCAACATGCTTCCACCTTTTCTTTGGTTTTCTCTAAAGTATTTACAATCGTTTCTGGGACACCACACAATTCTTTGGCTTTACAATCTGTTTTTTCAACTCTTAATTGGATGACGAGTTTATTATCTTCAATTTTGAATTCGTTTACAAATAGTTGAGCAGTATGAAATGAGGTGTTGGAGTATTCAAATTTCACTTCAGCATCTAAATCATAAGATTTCATTTTCCCTACTTTTTTTAAAATCCCTAAAGCTTTTAAAACAGACATGTATTTGGTTTTGTGGATTTCCAACGGGCTTTCCCATAGTTGGATAATTGTTTCATTCCAAGAATCCATTTGAGAACCACAATCCACAGCATCTATCTTGATGTGTTTGACTTCGGTAATATGATAATTTGCGCCTGCAAAGCTATTAGGAGCATATTCAAAAAGTAATGATTTGTCTTGATGTTGTTCTAGTATTGAGAAAAGTTCTTGTGTTTTCATGTTGTATATAATTTAGTTTTTTGCAGCTGAGTAAGATAAATTAATACCCATTATGGGTTGACTAGCAGCAATTGGCTGTTGTTTTAATAAAAAAGGAGTTTAATAAAGTTTGAAACTCTTCAAAACGTTCTAAGTTGAGGCAATAGCATTTTTTCTTTCCTTCAAAACGACCTTTCAATAGACCGGCATCACCAATTACACTTAAATGTTGTGAAATAGTAGCTTGTGACAAACCAATTTCATCTACCAAATCATTGCAAATACAACCTTCCTGTTCACTAATGTATTTTAGAATAGCTACACGAGCAGGATGTGCGAATACTTTTGCAATATTGGCAACTTCATTAATGCCTTCGGTATAAATAAAACGCTTGGTGACTCCCATAATTTGGTATTTGAATGTAAATATAATGATTATCATCGTAATATCGCAATATTACGATGATAATCATTACAAAAAAACCAAAGTGGATAATTCTTTGGTTTAAATTACATGCTTAAAACCAAGGTTTTTTTCCAACTTGGTAAGTGTTGTAAAATTCTTCATCTGATTTTGTAAGATAGATAATTCCTTCAATTAGTCCAATAACTCCTGGAATCCAAATGAGTAGAAGTCCGATGCCTACACATGATAAAACAGCGCCAAGTATCCAGATACCTAATAAAATACCACCTTCTTTATTGTAGCCTAAAATAAATTTATGTACACCAAAACCTCCAAAGATTATACCTAAAACCCCTGCTAATATTTTTTTGTTAGTACCTGATGCCTTGTCAAATACTTCTTTAGCCCCATCGGAAAATTCTTTTGCAGAGGATTTAGCGTCATCTGCAAACTCACTTGCTTTTTCTTTAGCGTCGCTTGCAAACTCTTTTGCATCTTCTGAAAATTCTTTGGCAGAACTACTTATTTTGTCACCTGCGCGTTTTGCACTGTCTTTTGCATCATCCAACATATCGTTAAGATCGTCGCCTAAATTTTTGTTATCGTCAGACATTATATTTTAGTTTATGGTTATGGTATAAAGTTAATAAAAATGCTTTTATAAAATTAATTTTTTCCAAATAGCCTTTGAAAGAACCCTTTGGTCTTTTCTTTGACTTCTGTGTATGTCTCTTTAGCATCTCCAGCTATATCTTCTAGTTTGTCTTCTGCTTTATCAGCAAATTCAGAGGCTTTCCCAACGGCATCGCCTAACACTTCTTTAGCTTCTCCAGCAAACTTTGTTGCTTTTTCTTTAGCAACATCTGCATATTCCTCGAATTTTTCACCTGCTTCACTGGCTAATTCAGAAGCTTTTTCTTTGGCCTCATTGAAGGTCTCTTTAGCATCTTCAGCAAACTCTGCAGTTTTCTCTTTTGCACTATCAGCAAAGTCACTTAACTTTTCACTTGCGTCACTTGCCAGCTCAGATGCTTTATCTTTAGTATTATCGAACATTTCTTTTCCGTCGCCTTTAATAAATTCGGTGGCCTTATCTTTTGCATTTCCTAAAACTTCTTTGGCATCAGCGGCTAATTCGGAAGCCTTTTCTTTTGCAGTATTTAAGGCGTCGCTTGCGTTTTCTTTTAAGTCTTTAGATTTGTCGGAAATTGCACCTGAAGTTTCGGTTACAGAATCTTCAAGAGATTCTACAACGTTATTTAAATCGTCTTCTAAGTTGTTGTCGCTGTTATTTTCTTCAGTCATAATAATCGTTTATTTATGAGTAGTTTAAATGACGAATTTGTTACAATACTACTTGAAAGCTTGGTCAACTGGTTCCCAAAGTTCAATTTTATTGCCTTCATTATCAAGTATCCAGCCAAATTTTCCGTAGTCATGTTCCTCCATTTTGCCTACTATTTCGACACCTTCTTCTTTTAAAGTTACTAATAATTCTTTTAAGTTTTCAACACGATAGTTGAACATAAAGTCTTTTTTTGAAGGCCCGAAGTATTTGGTGTCTTCTTTAAATGGACTCCATTGAGTTGAGCAATCATTTCCTTCTTTATCTTTCCACCAAAAGGTACACCCATAATCATCGGTATTGAACCCCAAATGTTTGTTATACCAATCTTTTGATGCTTTAGGGTCTTCTGTTTTAAAAAAAAGACCTCCTATTCCTGTAACTCGTTTTTTCATTATTTCTTTATTGCTGTTTCATAAATATCTATCCACTCGTCTACAGACATTTTTCCTATAAGTTGTTCTATTAAATCGTATGGAATATCATCAATCTTTTTAAAACGCACACAACTTTTTCCCATATCCAATTTGTATTTACAATGTTTTGGATATTCGGATACAAACCAATCGTACAATTCTTTTTTTGCATACATTCCCATATGGTAAATAGCAATAAAATTCTTTTGTGATGCCAAGTTCATAAAGGGAAGAGGTAATTTGGTGTCACAATGATAGCCATCTGGATAAACAGAGTGAGGAATTACAAACCCTAACATACCATAACTCATCTGTTCTTCTAATCCTTCTGGAAGATTATCGAGAATTATTCGTCTAATTTTTTTTATTGGAGCCTGACGTTCTTCTGGTAGCTGACTAATATAGTCTTCTGGTGATGTAGCTTCGTATTGCATTTTGACTGAATAATGTTGATTCTATAAAGTTAACAAAATTCTGCTTTAATCTTGTCTACGATAGTTTGGGCTAATTTTTCTTTACTTTCAATAGTCCAACCGGCAACGTGAGGTGTCAAAATCACATTTTCTGCGGAAATAAGATACTTGAAACTCTCTGGCATTTCTGATGAAAATAAATTTTCAAATGATGACTTTTCGTATTCCAATACATCCAATCCAGCACCAAGAATTTTACCAGATTCTAAAGCTGAAACCAAATCTTGGGTAACGACACTTTTCCCTCTAGCCGTATTAATTAACCAAAACGATTTTTTAAAACCATTGATAAATTGAGTGTTTACCATATTAATTGTTAAAGGCGTTTCGGGAGTATGTAGGCTCAATACATCTGCTTTTTCTTGAAGCTCTTCTAGCGATACTTGTGTTGCGTTAGTATCTCCAACATTTGGTTTTATATCACAACAAAGTACTTGTACATCAAAACCTCTAAGTTTTTTAGCAAAGGCTTTCCCCATGTTCCCGTAACCAATAAGACCAACTGTTTTTCCGTCGAGTTCTAGTCCGCGATTTGCTTCACGCAACCATTTCCCTTGACGAACTTCATTGTCGGCTTTATTCAACTTATTAAAAATAGACAATAGCATTGCTAGGCTGTGTTCACCAACAGCGTTTCGGTTGCCTTCTGGAGCAGCAATTAATTTGATGCCTTGTTTTACTGCATAATCGCAATCTATATTTTCTAACCCCGCTCCAACGCGACCAATAAATTTTAGATTTTCTGCGGAATCAATGAACTGTCTATCAACCTTAAATCGGCTACGAATAATGAAACCATCGTATTGATGGATTATGCTTTCTATAACCTCTTTTGAAGCGGTATAGTCTTCATCATTGGTAAACCCGAGAGCATTGAGTTGCTCAATGAGTAGTGGATGATTGGTATCTAGATGAAGGATTTTCATGAGTACTTCCTATTAAGGCAGGATTTTTTTGGTAAATACAATAATTATGAGACACTTTGACTGCGCTCAATGTGGCAGTTCAGCTTTACGATTACTGATTTTATATTTGTGGGTATTCAGTTTGTGTCCGTTCGTGTTGTACTTTTCCAGTGTGTGCTGTGTTCAATTTTTCAAATAACAGTAAATGTACTTCTTCACCATCTTTAGTGAATGGATTATGTTCTACACCTTTTGGGACTACGATGAGTTCACCTTCTTTAATGACTTCTGTTCGGTCTCTAAATTGCATATAAAGTGTGCCTTTAATCACTTGAAATAACTCGTCTTCATCATCATGACTATGCCAAACAAATTCGCCTTTTATTTTGGCCAATATGACTTGCATATTATCTACGGTTGCTATACGATGTGGGTGCCATTGCTTGGTAAACAATGCATGTTTTTCTTTAATATTTATGGATTTCATAATTAAGTGACTTTTGTTTGTCTAAAGTTACAAAGTTTTGCGTTAGGGATTGAAGAGAAAATCCTTTTGCTGTTGCAAAATATTGAAACGGAAAGCGCGACCTGGAAGGGAACGCTCTAAATATTAAGAATCAATCTGGCTATCCAGAAATAAATGAGTATCCCAAAGATATCATTACTGGTTGTAATAAAAGGACCAGTGGCAATAGCAGGATCAATACCTCTTTTATCTAAAAATAGAGGTACAAACGTACCAATCAATCCTGCAACAATGATTACTGCAATTAGTGACACTGAAATGGCTAGTGCAGTCGTAAAGTCGCCTTTGGTTGCCCAGATGAATAGAAATAGAAATAAAGCTAAAATGGTTCCGTTTAGAGCGGCGAGTAGCATCTCTTTTATTAAACGGCTATTGACACTTCCTTTAACGTCATCATTAGCGAGACCTTGGACAATAATTGCGCTAGATTGTACTCCTACATTCCCTGCCATCGCAGCAATTAATGGTGTAAAAAAGAATAGAACAAAAGCTTCTCCTTTAAATGCGTCTTCGAAACCCTCCATGATTAAAAAGGCGCCAACACCACCAATTAAACCAAGGAATAACCATGGTAATCGCGCTCTGGTGAGTTCGATAATGCTATCATCGGCCTCAACATCTTGTGTAATACCTGCTGCTAATTGGTAATCTTTATCGGCTTCTTCTTTTAAGACATCAACAATATCATCAATGGTAATTCTACCCAATAGGGTTTGCTCATCATCTACAACTGGAATGGCTTCCAAATCGTATTTGATCATCACTTTTGCAACATCTTCAACATCATCGGCAACATTAACCCAGTCTACATTGTCTTTGGCGATATCTGCAATTTTTTGCTCGCTTTTGGCGACAATTAAATCTTTAAGCGATAAACGACCAATCAATTTTTCTTCTTTATCGACGACATAAATTGAATGTACTCTAGTAACTTCTTCGGCTTGGCCTCTAATGCGGCGTAAGCATTCATCGACAGTCCAGATTTCATACACTTTAACCAGTTCTTTTGCCATCAAACTACCTGCTGTATCCTTATCATAAGCTAGGAGCTCAGTAATTTCCTCTCTGTGCTCGTCATCTTCAATATTGGAGATAACTTCTGCTTGACGTTCTTCGGGTAGTTCAGCAATAATATCGGCAGCATCATCAGTATCTAGCTCTTCGACCTCTTCTGCAATTTCCTTTGCAGATAAGTTTTCAAGGATTTTTTCTCGGATGTCTTCATCAAGCTCTGTTAGAATTTCAGAGGTCGTTTCAGAATCTAACAATTTGATGACGTAAACCGAATCTTCTAAATTTAGTTCATCTAAAATTTCGGCAACATCAGCAAAGTGATACTCATTTAATAGCGTTGTTAAGGCATTGTCATCTTTATTAGTGACAAAGTGCTCTACTTGCTCAATGAGTTCATCGGTAAGTTCAAATTGGATATTTTCTTTCTCTTCGATCAAACTTGATGGTTTTGCTAATTTTCATCGTCGTTTTCAATGAGTTGTGCGAGTTCTATAAAAGAATCAACACTCAGTTGTTCTGGACGTTTGTCAAATATAACATTTGCTTTTAAATTATCTGAAAGATTGAAAGTTTTTAAACTGTTTCGCAATGTTTTTCTGCGTTGTTGAAATGCTGTTTTCACAACTCTGAAAAATAGCTTTTCGTCAACTGGCAATGTGACGTTTTCTTTTCTTCTGAGTCGTAATACACCAGAATCTACTTTTGGTGGCGGATTGAAAACCGCTGGTGGAACTGTAAATAAATACTCAGCATCATAAAATGCTTGTGTCAATACAGAAAGAATCCCGTACACTTTAGAGCCTTCTTTTGAGCAAATACGTGCTGCGACTTCTTTTTGGAACATCCCTGAGAACTCTGGGATTTGATCACGCATTTCCAAGGTTTTAAAAACAATCTGTGTTGAAATATTATAGGGAAAGTTGCCTATAATAGCAAAGGATTCGTCTTTAAAAATTTCAGTTAAATCGTACTTTAAAAAATCTTGCTCATGAACACGATTTGCTAAATTGAGATAATTGGCTTTTAGGAAAGCAACCGAATCGGTGTCGATTTCAATAACATGAGTTGTCGTATCTTTTTTAAGTAAGTACTTTGTTAAAACACCCATTCCTGGGCCTATTTCAAGCACATGCTTGTAGCCTTTAAGTGATAAGCTATCTACTATTTTTTGAGCTATAGATTCGTCGGTCAAGAAATGCTGACCTAAATATTTTTTTGCTCTGACTTGATAGTTCTTTGACACGTTATTTAAATTTTACGTTGTATTCATCTATGATTTGAAGCTCGGTTCTAAAGGCTAACATTTTATCTGCAAATTTTTTAAGGCCTTCTTGTCGTAATCGATCAGCATCCTCTCTGTAATAGGCATCTAAAGCTTCTCGAGAATATGAACGGTATTGAATTGAGTAGGTTTGTCCTCCCATGTCTTCTTCAACCAAAACTTGTGATAAGGTTGCTTTTTCAAATTTCCCTGTTCCTAATACTTGCGGAATGTGTTCGTTCTTCATCCAATCTAACCATTGGTCATGAGCTGTATCGTCTATGTTTATAGTGACGTTGTATATAATCATTGTATTATTTTTGTGGATTCTGCATTAAGTGCGGAATGATAAATTCTTATAAATCTTTTGCAAATAACAGAAGTTCTTCGTCGTCTTCAAAGGGTTTTACTGTTTTTTGGTAAGATAAGCCTAATTTTTCCAAAAGATTAATGGATGGTTTGTTTGTTGGGAGCGTAATAGCACAGATGTTTTTTATACCAAATTCATTTTTGGCGAGTTTCATGATTTCATTAGTAGCTTCATAGCCATAACCTTTGCCATGATATTCTGGAAGCATTGAAAACCCAATATCGACATAATCTAAATTGTCACGTTTTAGTAATCCGCAAGTTCCAATAGTTCTTAGACTTTCTGCTTTTACCTGCATTTTATAATACCCAAAACCATGCTTTTCATAGCATTTAACCTGATTGTTTTCTATATGTTCAGCTGCCGCTTCAACAGTTTTGATATTGCGGTCACCTATGTATTTGAGCCAACCTGGTGTATTTACTAATTCTAGAATAAATGGTGCGTCGTCTACTGTGATTTTGGAAAGGAGGAGTCTGGTGGTTTCGGCGATTTGCATTATTGTTTAGGTGTTGAGTTGTTTAGAACAAAATTTGAAAAATGTTAGATGAAAAAAAGTATATTATCCTAAACTATTGCCTACTGAGATTCTTTGTTAATTTATTGCATCGCCACGTAATCGTCTAAAGCGTTTTCGAGCTTCAATAAAGTAGATACTGTCTTGGTGTTCGAAAATAATTTTCTCGTAGAGTTCTTTAGCTTTTTCTGGTTGAGCAAGTTCGTTTTGGTATAGTTCGGCTAAGAAATATAAAGCATCATCCGCTAGAATTTCGTCTCTGTAATTGGCAATGATATATTCGTAACTCGCTACAGCTTTATCAATTTGCTTGGTTCTCTCAAACAATTTGGCTTGCATAAACAAAGCTTGATCTTCAATAGTTTCGCCTTTATGTTCGGTTAAAATTTTGTCTAGAAGCGCAATACCTTCATTATTTTTATTTTGAAAGGACATCAAATCGGCTTTGGAATATAATTTCAAAGCGGTTTGTAACGAATCTTCATCTTTATTATCTGAAATGAGCAATTTTAGCTCTAAAGCATCATTGGCAATTAATTGTGATGTTGATGACTTTAATATTTTCAACTGCGATTCTGCCCAAGTAAAATCACCTTTATAGTAACTCGTTTTAGCGACTTTAAATCGCGCTTCTTGAGAAATCGTGCTGTTTTTGAGATTGGCTTGAATTTGCGTGTAGTAAATCAAAGCTTCATTAAATCGCTCCTGAAACACAAGAATGTCTCCTAATTTTAATTTCACGGTGGCTTCCTGAAATGCAGACAGTTGTAATTCTAGGCTTGTTTTTAAAAAATCACTAGCAATCTTTGGTTGATGTTTGTGGAAGGCGAGAAAATTTCCGTAGGCAATTTGTAAGGAAATCGTTTGTTCGTATTTACCATACTGCTCAAACAAATTATTGAATTTCTCATCAATTTCATCGCGTTGCTTTTTGTCTGCATCTTCAATTTCCATCTCGAGAATGTATTGATGTGCCGTTAATCTGGTCTCGATATCTTGCGAATTATCTAAAACAAACTGAAAAACTGCATTAGCAATATCGCGTTCTTTCTCTTTAACTGTTGTCAATGCTAAATCTAAGATACGACTCAAACTTTCCTGACTTCGACGATACAATGCTTTTTCTTGGGTGAAGGCTTTATTGTACTCTTTTTGCTGAATGTACAACCAACTCAATAAATCATACCAATACGGTTCTGGATTGGATTGTAGTTTTAAAAGTAGCAGCTTTCTTAAAATAAGATTGTTCTCATTGTCTTTGTTTTCTGAAATGAAATCACTGAATGCACGTTTGGCGTTACTCTGAAAACTTGGTTTGGCTTCGATATAATCGATATAGTTTGAAAACAGGAGTTCGATATTACCTTGCTCACCATAAATACGAGCCATTTGCAAGTTGAAATTAAACTGAGGATCCATTTCCATACCTTTTTTATAAGCCTCCAAAGCCAGGTCTAATAGGGAATGGTCTTCAAATTTTTTAGCTATTCCGAAGGTGTAGTTTGGTTTTTCTTCAATTTTAAGCAAAGCATCATTAAAGTGTTTATTGGCTTGGTCAATACTATCCATTAACTGGTAATTATAACCAAGTTCAACGATAAGTCCTGGATACTTGATTTGTTCCAGACGTTTTAAAATCACCTCTTGTGCTTCGCTATAGCGTTCTAGCTGCTGAAGTGTTTCAATGATCTTATTGATGTACTTTGAGCTATTTTTATTTTCGTTTAATTTTTGGTACGACAAGAGGGCTTTTTCAAACTCTCCTCGTTTGAAATAGTCTTCAGCTAATTGTTCGCTTTGAGAAAACCCAAAACCGGAAACCAACAAAAACGCTACGATAAATAATTGCTTCATGCCATTAGTTTGTGTAAATATAACAAATGCAATGTCTAGATATTGTGAATGTTTTTATAATTAATTCCATAGATACCAATTTAATTTCGTCTTAACGTACTTAGTTTGGGTACTGCACAAAAAAATGCCTAAACGTAAGTTTAGGCATTACCAACAAAATAAATGTGCTATTAATCTATTCTTTACAAAATGATTCAGATATTCTGTTTTACGTTAAGGTCGTTGATGTCTTCTCAGCTTTTAGAGAAAAACTTTACTTGCCATGACAATTAATGTCACTAACAAAAATAAGCGTTTAATATTTTTCATTATAAGTAGGTTAGTTCTTATTTGGATTACTAACATCACAATTATAAATTAAAAAACAAAGGAAAATGCTAAAAAATCGTTGAACAACGTCTTTTTTTAGCATTTAAACGATATTAAATAGTAAATTTCTTACAAAATTAGATTTTATTGAATCCTGTATACGGAATTAAAACTTCAGGGATTTTGATGCCATCTTCGGTTTGATAGTTCTCTAATATACCAGCTAAAACTCTTGGTAATGCTAATGAGCTTCCGTTTAAAGTATGTGCCAATTCGTTTTTACCGTTACTGTTTTTAAAACGTAAACGTAAACGATTCGCTTGGTAAGATTCAAAATTAGACACACTAGAAATTTCTAACCAACGGTCTTGAGCCGTAGAGAATACTTCAAAATCATAAGTCATTGCAGCAGGAAATCCAGTATCTCCAGCACACAAACGTAAAATTCTATAAGGTAATTTTAACTCGCGTAAAATACTTTTTACATGATCAATCATACCCTCAAAAGCTTTATAAGAATTCTCAGGATGCTCAACGCGAATGATTTCAACCTTATCAAATTGATGTAGTCTATTTAATCCACGCACATGAGCGCCATAACTTCCAGCTTCACGTCTAAAACATGGGGTGTATCCAGTAATACCTATTGGTAAATCGCTTTCAGCTAATAAAACATCTCTAAACACATTAGTTCCTGGAACTTCTGCAGTAGGAATTAAATATAAGTTGTCACGAGAGTCGTGGTACATTTGTCCTTCTTTGTCTGGTAATTGACCTGTACCATAACAAGACGCTTCGTTTACTAAAAGAGGGAGCTGATATTCAGTATAGCCAGCATCAATATTTTTATCTAAAAAGTAAGCGATTAGAGCGCGCTGTAATCTGGCACCTTTTCCTTTGTAAACAGGAAAACCAGCTCCAGTAATTTTATTACCTAATTCAAAATCAATGATATCATACTTCTTGGCTAATTCCCAATGTGGAAGTGCGCCATCATGAAGTTTTGGGATATCACCTTCTGCATAAATTTCTTCGTTGTCTTCCTCAGAACTCCCCTTAGGAACACTCTCATGAGGCACATTCGGAATTTTATATAGCAAATTATTAAGCGTGTCTACCGTTGCATTAAGTTGGTCACCTAAGCTTTTAGATGCTTCTTTAAGTTGCGCTGTTTTTTCTTTTAGCACATTGGCTTCGGCTGCTTTTCCGGATTTATAAAGATTACCAATTTCTTTAGACATACTATTGGACTCGGCAAGTGTATTATCTAATTGTGTTTGAATCTGTTTACGCGCTTCATCAAGTGTGATAACCTCTTCAATCATTTGAGAAGCGTCAATATTTCGTTTTGCTAAACGTTTGATGACATCTTCTTTGTGTTCTCTAATAAATGCAACTTGTAACATGGTGTTCTTGTATATTTTGAAACGCCAAATTTAATGAATTGTCAGTTATTCTCGTCTTGATTTGAAGGTAAAATCCAGTCGTGATGCTTAAAATAATTCCATTCTACATTGGTAAGGTCAACTTCTGGATCAATAAGTTGCTTGCTAGGTTTGCCATTAACACTTATAAATGCTCTTACAAATACCTGTATATCCTTACCTTTTTTGGCATAAATGAGATTTAAGCGTTGTGCAAATTGCCAAATCATATCAGGCTTTGCACTTACAGATCGTATTTGTTTTTGGGTGAGATAATCGCTTAATTTTACATGAATAACAGCATTAGTGGCTTTATCAACGACTCTAAAACTCGTATTTCCACTTTTGGAGCGTAGCATCATTCTCCATGATAAACGATGACCTTCTTCGGTCCACAATACATTACCTTCAATAAAATGATGTCGCATTGGTAGTGCAATTTGAATAATAAAGTAGATGATAAATACAGTTTTAAATGCGATAGCGTATTTTGGAACGTCTATTTGTTCTTCGGAATATAAGGGCTTTTGTTTTAGAAATAACTTCTGAATAATTTTAGGTTCAAAAAAGAATACAGCAAAAGCTAAGGATAAATACGGAAAAATCCCAACTTGAAAGATAATCGAGTTAAACAAATGAAAGAATATCGACGCAATAAAGGCAAGTTTTCGAGTTCGTTTCCAAAGCAACAAAGGAATGATGAGTCCGTCAAATAAAATGCCACCATAGGCAATTAAATAATGCATAAATTTCTCTTGCAACACATTTCCGACGAGAAAATAATTGGTCTTACTCTTCATTAGTAACTCAGGCACACTCAAGTCTAGCCAATCGGGATATATTTTAGCGATGGACGCATAGGTGTATAAAATTAACAATTGAATGATAAATACCCAACGACACCAATTTGGCATGGATATTTTTTTGATATTTGGATTTTGCTTAGCATCAATTGAAGCATAGGTATTGGCAGGTAAAAACACCATAATACAACTCAAAATCATTAAAAAGTAATAATGATTATTATAGGATGATTTCTGTATGAAATAGGTAGCAGACCAAAGCAGCGTAAAGCTCAACATACTAATTCTGTACTTGTAACCAACCATGACTAGGAGTCCGCAAATACCCATAAGTATATAGTGTATATACATCCAATCGCCTTGGATAGCTTGCAACCAATCGAAACCAATAAAATTGAAAGTAAACTCTGGTTCTATAAGTGTTCTTTTAATCCAACCTGTAAAAATAGCACCTATACTTTCTAAAAAAATCAATGCACCAAATAGCATTCTGAATACGATAAGAGAACTATTGTCTATATGTTTAAACAGAAACCTATTCATAATGTTTTTGAATAAAAGCCAACGAATTTTTCTTATCTAAATAGAGTTGAACAGTTAAATGCTTAACAGATTCAAATTTCACTTCATCACGCAATCGCTTTAATATTTCAATTTTTAACATGTTATCATAGAGATTCTTATCCATATCAAAAAAGTGAACTTCTATCGACTGTTTTTTTTCATTGAAGGTTGGATTGGTTCCAATATTCATCATACCAAAAACGGTTTCCCCATCAATGACTGATTTCACAACATAAACACCATTTTTTGGGATGAGTTTAAATTCTCTTTCAATATCAATGTTAGCTGTTGGGAAATTTATGGTTTTACCAATGCCTTTTCCTTTAATGACAGCTCCTGTGAGAAAATATGGGTAACCCAAATAGGAATTAGCCGTTTCGATATCACCATCAAGCAACGAATGACGTATTTTTGTAGAACTAACAGCAACGTCTTTGATGTCTTGTGCTGAAATTTCTTCAACTGTAAAATCAAATTCCTCACCAAAGGCTTTTAAATCTTCGATGTTTGCTGTTCTATTTTTTCCGAAGCGATGATCATAACCTATAATAATGTGTTTAGCATTAAGTTTGTCTATAAGAATGCTTTTTACATAATCACGAGCAGATAGATTAGCAAAATCTTTGGTAAATTCTTTAATAACTAATTCGTCTAAACCAAACTGTTTAAGCACACTTTGACGTTCTTCAATGGTATGTAAGAGCTGGATTTTAAAATCAGGCTGAAGTACCATTCTAGGATGTGGAAAAAAGGTAAGTACAACAGATTTAAGCTGTTTGTCTTTGCCGGTTTTTACCAAGCGCTCAATAATCTTTTGATGACCTACATGCACACCATCAAAAGTACCTATGGTGATTACAGAAGCGGCATTATCTTGTTTATTTGAGGTTTTCGATTTCAATATCTAGTTTTTGGTAAAAGTACTTATTTGACCTCTTAAAATGAAAGTAGTCAAGAAATATTTGAATAGGTGATATAGTGTGTCTTTATTATTTATGAATAATTCTGAAATGTAAGGCAATTACTAAGATAGTGCGATATTCTGTTTTTTAATACCTTAAAAAGTATTATTTCTTTGACTTCAGGCTCTTTTTTTGACTTTTTTTAAATATTTTTACAAAACCTTAACATTTAAAATCAAATCATGGATAGAAAAACTACTTTAACAAAAACCTTATTATTTGCATTTACACTTTTGTTGTGCTCGTTTGCATATGCTCAAGATAGAAGTTGTGGAATGGTTGAATATATGGAGCAGCAAATGCAAGACCCAGACTTTGCTAAACAATATGAGCTAGGTCAAGAAAAGTTTAAGGCTAAACTCCAACAATTTTTATCTGAAGAAAACTTTAGCGAAAGACGTGGAATAACAATTGAAATACCAGTTGCGGTGCATTTTCCTACTGCTAATGAAGCAGATCGAGATTGCTTAGAAACATTAGCTCAAAATCAAATCGATATAATAAATGCTGATTATACGGCTTCCAATTCTGACTTCTCACTTTGGACTGCTGCAGCGGGTCTCTATCCAGGAACAAACGCTGGAGTTGCTAACATATCTTTTTGTTTAGCTGTGTCTAATCACCCAGTAGGATTAGATCCTGAATTATTAGAAGGCGAGCCAGCTATTACAATTGGTTATGATTTTGGCGGCGGAAATAATATAGATGGCAATTGGGGAGGATACATGAATTTTGTCGTGCGACCTCTTGGTGGCGTTTTAGGATTTTCACCATTAGGTGGGAGCATAGGAGCAGGTCAAGCTGTTACGATTAGCACTACAGCTTTTGGTTCTGGTTCTGGTTGCATTGGTTCTGGAGTTGTTCCAAATTTCCCTTATAACTTAGGAAGAACTACAACTCATGAGTTGGGCCATTTTTATAATCTAAACCATACTTTTAATGTTGATGGACCAGGAGGAGTTTGTGGTGTTGGTGGTGATGGTATTGCAGATACTCCTGAAGTTGTAACTAGTACATACGGTTGCCCAGCAGCTGGTACTGTAGCTGGATGCGCAGGACTCGCACTAACCATGAATTATATGGATTATGTAAATGACGCGTGCATGTATATGTTTAGTGCAGGACAAGCTACAGTTATGGATGCTTGGGTTGCTTCAATAGCATCGCAAATAAAACCAGGTGTTTGTACACCAGCTTTACCAGGTTTCACATTAACTGCTAATAATAGTCCTATATTAAGTTGCCCAGATACAGATACTCAAGCTGTATTTGATCTATCTTTTACAGCCATTCAAGGGTTTAGTGAAAGCACAACATTTTCGGCATCTGGAGTTCCTGCGAATGCTACTGTAGCCTTTAGTCCAACATCTTTAAGTTCTACAGGAAATTTCACGATGACCATTGGTAATTTAGGTGCAACAACGCAAGGAGAATATACAATAACTGTTACTGGTACATCTGCTACAAAGATTGAAACTACAGACGTGCTATTAAAGAATACGTGTACGTCTATTCAATGCGATACCTATGCATCTGCTCAAAATTTAGCTTTACCTATCGCTGATGGCTCTGGCG
This sequence comes from Psychroserpens sp., assembly GCF_036960315.1. Lineage (NCBI taxonomy): Bacteria > Pseudomonadati > Bacteroidota > Flavobacteriia > Flavobacteriales > Flavobacteriaceae > Psychroserpens > Psychroserpens sp. Next base: position 91,662 of record NZ_JBALVR010000006.1, read on the forward strand.
GAACTCCCGGACAGCCTTTATTAGTACATATTATTAATATTCCTGATTTGGCGACAATAGAAAGTATGACTATTAATGTTGATGTTACTCATACTTATGTATCAGATTTAATTGTCCGTATCATACATCCAGATGAAACTACCTTCATTGATGTTTTTAATGGTGACTGTGGTAGTAATGGCGATTTTGATATTACTTTTGATGATGAAGCAGGAACTTTAGTTTGTGGAAGTCCAACTATTGGTACATTTGCTCCAGGCGAAGCATTAAGCGCATTTACTGGATTGGAAGCTCAAGGAGACTGGACGATTTTAATTGCCGATTTCTGGGCAGGTGATACAGGAACCTTAAATGATTGGTCAATCGAAATATGTGCTGAATCAGCTTTAAGTGTTGATGATTTAGCATTAGAAGATTTTGCAATATTCCCTAATCCAAATGAAGGCGAGTTTACAGTGAAATTAAATTCAAACTCAGGAAATGCTATCAATATTGATGTGCACGATATTAGAGGACGACGAATTTTCACTAACGCTTATACGAACGGTTCAGACTTTAATCAAACTGTGAAATTGAACAATGTTCAATCTGGATTATATCTTGTTACTGTTAGAGATGGAGATCGACAAATAACTAAGAAGATCGTTGTAGAATAAACAACATATTTAATAAAAAAAAGAGGCTAAATTTTAGCCTCTTTTTTTTATTCCTTAAATAAGAAATTTTTGTTTTATCGATTAATCATATATTTTTAAATTAACTCAACAGCTATCATGAAAAAAAAACCGCTACAAATTTTTGTGACAATTTTGTTGTTTATAGCAACAGCTAGCTATGGTCAAAATAAAGATTGGCAACTTACAAACTTCAAAAAAGGGACTGATAATATTTCACTAAATAAATTAGATAGAAATAACTTTAGTGTGTTTCAATTTGATATTGAAAATTTTAAATTAAAATTAATAAACGCTCCACTAAGGCGTGAGTCCAACGGACAATCGAATACAATAATTGATTTTCCTGATGTATCTGGAAAACTTCAACAGTATCGTATTGTAGAAACTTCAGTTTTTTCTTCAGAAGACAATGCGGAACAGCATAAAAACATAAAAACATATTTGGGATCTAGGGTCGACAACTCAGGAACAAGAGTTAGGTTTAGTGTGACACAATTAGGTTTAAATGCTATGATTTCTGAACCGGGTGAAGATGCCTATTTTATTCAACCCGTTACTAAAGTTGCTAACGGAGAATATTTGATCTATAATAAAAATGCAAGACAAAATTCGACAGAAACTTTTGAGTGTTTAACAGAAGATTTCGACATGTCTTCTAGAATTGTTGAAAGCGCAAACCTTAGGAGAGATGCTAATGACCAATTATTGAGAACATTTAGAATCGCTATGTCAGTCACCCAAGAATATACAAATTTTTGGGATGATGGCAATAATGGAAATGGGAATAATAGAGCAGATGCTTTGGCTCAAATGGTGTCTACCTTAAACCGAACCAATGAGGTGTTTGAAGTCGATATGGCAATTACATTTGTGCTTGTTGATACGGTTGATGATCCTGCTATTGATTTAATTTACTCGCCCACATTTCCAGATCCTTACGGAGGTGATTTAAATGGAGATTTACAAACGAATTTAACTGCAGTTGTTGGTCTAGCGGATTTTGATTTAGGGCACCTACTGGCTTTTGGTGGAAACAGCGGTAATGCTGGATGCATTGGTTGTGTCTGTGAAAACACAGTTAATCCTCCTATGTCTGAAGGTAAAGGAAGTGGTTGGTCTCGCCATAGCTTTCTCGATAATGATGGAGGGCCTTATATGGCAGATTTCTTTGATATTGATTACGTACCTCATGAAATAGGTCACCAAATGGGAGCTCTGCATACTCATGCAGCTGCCGATAATAATTTTGTGAATTTCGAACCAGGAAGTGGAACTACAATTATGGGATATGCTGGAATTACAGGAGTTGATGATATTCAAAATCATAGTGATCCGTATTTCCATTTCGGAAGTATCAATCAAATTTTAAATAATGTAGCTTCTGCACCTAATAATTGTGCTGTCACAACAGCTATTTCTAATAATCCACCAGTTACCGACGCAGGAGCAAATTATACAATCCCCAGAGGTACAGCGTTTATTTTGAAAGGCGGAGCAACTGATCCTGATGGAAGTGACGCGTTAACATATTGCTGGGAGCAAATAGATGATGGATATACGACTAGAAATGATTTCACACCTACGTTAACAAATGGGCCATTATGGAGATCAAGACCACCAAGTACGACACCTGACAGATATATGCCTATTTTGCAACGTGTTTTAAATGGTCAACTTACAGAGTCTAACCCTCTTGAATCTATTGATAATACAACATGGGAAACCGTATCAACTGTTGGAAGAGACTTAAATTTTGCGCTCACAGTTAGAGATCGATCAGAAGCTGGAGGTGTTGGGCAAACACCACAATCTGATTTTGATGTAATGACAGTCACTGTGGATGGTACATCTGGGCCATTTGTTGTCACATCTCAAGCCTCTAATGTGAGTTGGTATTCTGGTTCAACACAAACTATAACTTGGGACGTTTCCGGAACTGATACAGGAGCAGTTAATACACCAACAGTCAATATTTTATTATCTATAGATGGCGGACAGACTTTTCCATTCACTTTGGCTTCTGATATAACGAATAATGGAACGGCTGATATTACAGTTCCTTTTACTGGAGGTGATACATCTATGGCGAGGGTAATTGTTGAAGGGAATAGCAACATTTTCTATGCCGTTAACTCCAGCGATTTTACAATTATGACTCCTGATTTCACAACGACATTTACCAATACAGAGTTAGATGTATGTATTCCAAATTCAGCCGTTTATAACTTTACTTATAATACATTTTTAGGATTTATTGACACTACTACATTTAGTGTTACTGGGTTGCCATCTGGAGCCTCAGCTGTCATAAATCCTACATCAGCAACAGCAGATGGAACACTAGGAACTGTCACTATTAATGGTATTGGCGGATTAGCTCAAGGGAGTTATTCATTTACTTTTGAAGGTACTTCAGGAGGAACTACAGAATCGGTAGATTTAATAATGAATGTATTTACTAATTCTGTGAATCCTGCAGTGTTAACGTCACCTTCTAATGGTGCTATAGGTACAAACTCAGATGTTGATTTGATGTGGAATGGAAGTCCTAATACACAAGATTATTTTGTTGAAATCTCAACACAATCAGACTTTTCAACGATTTTTGATAGTGCAACTGTTCAAACAACGTTGTATACAGTAAGTGGGCTGTCTGTTAGCACTGCATATTTTTGGAGGGTTACCGCGTCCAATTTGTGTAATGTTGCAAGTCCTTCATCTGTATTTAATTTTACAACGCCTACTATCATATGTAATACTTATAGTGCAAGTGATGTGCCAATTTCCATATTGGAAACAGGGAATGCAGTAGATAACTATACTTCAGTTATAAATGTAGGAACTAATGAATTAATTAGCGATGTGAATGTGACAATTAATATTGAGCACGCTTGGAATAATGATTTAGATATCTTTTTAATTAGTCCTACAGGAACAATTGTAGAACTATCAACTGATAATGGTAATGATGGTGATGATAATTATACCAATACGGTTTTTGACCAAGAAGCCGCTACATCCATAACAGCTGGAAGTTCTCCATTTACAGGCATATTTATTCCTGAGGGTGATTTATCAACGCTATTTGGCGAAACGTCTGCAGGAACATGGACATTATCAGTTGATGATGATTTTGGTGGAGCAGATGGTGGTACGATTTTAGAATTCACTTTAGAGTTATGTTTAGATAATACCTTATCTACTGAAGTGCTTGATAATGAAGATTTCACGTTTAGTGTTTATCCAAATCCCAATGATGGTGAGTTTAATGTTCGTTTTGAGAATCCAATTTCGGATACAATTAAAATTTCGGTATTTGATATTAGAGGTCGAAGAATTTTTGAAAACTCATTTACTGCTAATTCTGATTTTAATCAAGCAGTGAAATTAAATACGATCCAATCAGGAATGTATCTTGTAACTGTTAGCGATGGCACTAATAAAGCCACTAAGAAAATAGTGATAGATTAGTATTAATACTAATTTCTATATAGAAGTAAAGAGAGACCAAATGGTCTCTCTTTTTTATTTTCCGTTGAATGTATTCATGGTATTGTTAATACCCGCCGTTCCGAAAGATTTGATAAGCTCTATTGATTTCTCTAGGCGTTCGGGTAGTTTTTGAGATTCGTCATCACCCCATTCTCCTAGCACATAATCGACTTGCCTACCTTTGCTAAATTCGTCACTAATCCCAAATCTAAACCTGTTGTATTTGGTGGTTTGCAGTTTGTCCTGAATATCCTTTAAGCCGTTATGTCCACCGTCGCTACCTTTAGTCTTAAGTCTAATATTTCCGAAGGGAAGATTAAGATCATCTGTAATAACCAATAAGTTTTCTAGAGGAACCTTCTCTTTAGTTAACCAATAGAGTACCGATTTCCCACTCAAATTCATGTAGGTACTCGGTTTTAATAGAATAAAGGTTCTCCCCTTAAATTTATAAGTGGTGATGTCTCCAAGTTTTTGGGTTTCAAATTTAAGGTCTTCTTTTTCTGCAAAAGCCTCTAAGACCTTGAATCCTATATTGTGTCTTGTATTTGCGTACTTGTCTCCAATATTGCCTAGTCCGACGATAAGAAATTTTTTCATAGGATGTGTATTTTCAATATCTAACGATGTCGAATTCCAATTAAATAAATTACATATAAATTTCCAGATAATCTATAGCGTTTTTGTAAAAATAAAAAAGCATTCTAAATAAATAGAATGCTTTTTATAATTATAAAAAAAATAATATGCTCTATTATTCTTTAGTTTCAGATGCTTCAGCTGCAGGAGTTTCTCCTCCTTCAGTAGTTGCTTCTGCTCCTTCTTCTAATTCTTCTTCTTCTTCTTCTTCTTCAACAGCTGTTCTAGCAGTCTTAATTTGAACGACAACAGTATTGTCTGAATGCAATATTGAGTAGGTTTCACCTTCTAATGCTGTAACATATAATTTGCTACCAATTTTAAGAGATGTAATATCTGCTTCTAAGAAATCTGGTAAATTTTTAGGTAAAGCTTTTACTCTTAATTTTCGTCTATTCTTACGAAGAATACCACCATTTAAAACACCTTTAGATGTTCCGATAATATGCACAGGGATATCCATAGCAATTTCTTTGCCTTTGAATAAACGGTAGAAATCTACGTGTAAGATTCTATCTGTTACTGGGTGAAACTGGATGTCTTGTAAAACGGCATCGTAAGTTTCTCCATTTTCTATAGCAATCACAACTGTATGCGCATTTGGCGTGTATACAAGTTTAGAGAATGCTAATTCTGGTGCTGAGAAATGCATGGTTTGATCTCCTCCGTATAATACGCAAGGAACCTGACCAGCATTACGTAAGGCTTTTGTTGATTTCTTGCCTACGCTTTCTCTTTGAGATCCATTGATTGTAATTGATTTCATTGTTTGTGTTTATATTAATATTAAATTACATTAAAAATTTAGAGCTAATCGATTTGTTGTAATGCACGTTATGCATTACTTCTGCAAATAAATCAGCACAACTTAAAACTCTAATTTTATCACTTTTTTGTTTTAGAGGAATAGAGTCAGTGACTATTAATTCTTCTAGTTTAGAGTTTTTAATTTTGTTATAAGCATCTCCAGATAAAATTGGATGTGTACAAATAGCTCTTACGCTAAGCGCGCCCTTTTCCATCATTAAATCTGCTGCTTTTGTTAATGTTCCGGCTGTATCCACCATATCATCAACTAATACTACGTTTTTTCCAGTAACATCACCAATCAATTCCATGTGAGAAATCACATTTGCTTTTGCACGTTGTTTGTAACAGATAACGACATCACTAACTAAAGCTTTCGAATAAGCATAAGCACGTTTTGATCCACCCATATCTGGTGAAGCAATCGTTAAATTATCTAATGCTAATGATTTTAAATATGGTAAAAATATAGTTGATGCAAATAAGTGATCGACAGGTTTTTCAAAGAACCCTTGAATCTGATCTGCATGTAAATCCATTGTAATGATTCGCGTTGCGCCAGCAACTTCTAGCATCTTCGCTACCAATTTGGCTGCAATAGGTACTCTAGGTTTGTCTTTGCGATCTTGTCTTGCCCAACCAAAATATGGTAAAACGGCGGTAATGTGTCTTGCCGATGCGCGTTTTGCAGCATCAATCATTAACAACATTTCCATTAAGTTTTCTGGACCAGGATGCGTAGAGCCGATGATAAAAACTCGTCTTCCTCTTATAGATTCTTCATAAGAAGGTTGGAATTCTCCGTCGCTATAAGTTGATGTAATTACATTCCCTAAAGGCACGCCAAAAGTCACTGCAATTTTCTCAGCTAGTTCTTTACTTTGTCCACATGCAAAAATTTTTGCTTCTGTTGATCCGTTTGGCATTGGTAATGAATTATTTGTGTCTTGTCAAGACACTTTATTTTAACGAGGTGCAAATTTAGGGATTTATTTCGACTGAAAAAGCATAAAACCTACTATTTTTGATTGATTGTAATAAATTATTTTATAGTTTTGCAGTCCGAAATTGCTCAAGTGGTGGAATTGGTAGACACGTTGGATTCAAAATCCAATGTCGCAAGACGTGCGGGTTCGATTCCCGCCTTGAGTACGAATACATCATCAAACGGTGAAAATGCAAGCGAGTTTCAAAATGAAGCTCGCTTCTTTTTTGGAATTAAGCGTAGTGTTTTCTATGGTAATGTTCAAAGCGACGCTTTGTAGGATCAACTAACAAAGTGAGTTAATCTTAGCTTGAGTACAAAAGGGCTTTGACCGAAGCGTTAAAGACTTTTATATTTATAATTTAAGGAAACATTGAAGTTAGTTACTCGTTTTTTTTACTTTTGAGATAATTTAATATGAACTTTAATTTCTCTTTTTTAGCTTCTTTATATTTAATTATTTTAAATTTAACAGGGTCAGGCTTTCCGTCCTTATTATCCAAAGATGTAATACCTTTTAGATTGTCATTATATAAATGATGTAAGGTAAATAATCCTTGTACGATTGGAATATCTTTATCCATGGCAACAAATCCATCTGGCTTTATTGTGAAATCAGCTAAAAACAGACTACTTGAATAATAAATGAGTTTCTTAGATATCCAATTTTCACCATGTTTTTTAATCGTTATTTTATTAGATTCTTTTATTGCAGCAATCAAAAGGGCGTTATCTAAATTCTGATTTTTCTCATTAATCCAAGGTAGGTCGCTACTATTTTCAATTATTGAAAATGCTCCATTATCTCCATGACAATATGAGCAGAAGAAATTTAAATATTTATTAGCATCACTAGTATTTTTTATAATAATGGGAGCCCATTTATTTATATAATGAATTGAATCTGATTTGCCATCTAACCAAACTATTTCTTGATCATTTCCGTAAACAATAAAGGTCATGTAGCCATACTTTTCTATAGGGTTCTTGTCAATATTGTTTTTAGCGCTTAATTCATTGTCTCTTTCGCATGAGATTTCAAATAGAGAAGCGTCTTTGTAAAATGGTAAAGGGAATTCTCTTCCTCCTAAAATTTTAGTCAATTTGAAGTCATTCTTACCATTGTTGGAAAGCATGGCATTTAAGACAACATCTTCTACCTTTTTTAGTGATAGTTTTTTATACTTCAAATTATATGTAGGACTACTTATATCTAATTGCGATTCATTTTTTTCAAGAGGCCAAAAATTTTCTTTAATTGAGTTTTTGGTTTTATGAATTTGCATTTTTAAGTAATTAGCAACAATGTCTAACTTATATTTTTTAGCTTGGTTTAATGTTAGTTTTTCAAAGTTTTTTAGACTCTTAAGTTTATTATCTTTTTTTATTTTAGAATACTTCAGACTTTTTAAATTGTAAACATATATTTGGTTGAGTATTGGTAATCCGGAATCAATGGGTAAATCATCCAACATTTCAACCATACCATTTGCGAAAATTTTAAATTGAGATAAAAACAAGGTATTCGAATATCTTACCAATTTTCTACATGCCCATACACCTTCTTGCTTTTGAAGAGGAATTGTATTGCCTTCATTGATTGCAGCCAGCGTATAGCCTTTGTCCAAATTTTCTTTGTCAATCCAGTTAATATCCTCAAGTGTATTAATTATTGTAAATGCACCTTCTTCTCCATGTGTAAATGAACAGAAAAAATTCAAATATTCCTCTGCAAGATCTCTGCTGTCTAGTGCAATATTTATTGTTTCAATTTGATTTTCGCCTTCCCCTTTTATTAATTTGTTCAAACTATGAATTGGATCAGAATTACCAGTTAGCCAAATCACTTTTTCATCCACTCCATGAATTATAAATGTTAGATAACCGTATGTTTTAAATTCATGCTCGGCATCATCGTTTTGAGTAAAGGGTTCATCATCTCTCTGGCAAAGTAATTCAAACAGCCAAGCGCCATCTTTGTAAAATGGCAAATTAAATTTCCTTGCACCAATTACATGAGAAATTCTAAAAGTTTCTCTGTTTGGAATTGTATCAAAAGCTTTATAAAGAACTGTTTGTATCTCTTTTATGCCCAAAGTTGTAGATTCCAAAGATTTAAATGGGTTATAAAACTCGAATAAAGATTTTGACTTTTTCGGGTCTAGATTCCATATGTCCTTATCGCTGAGAATGTCTTTATGGCTAAAAGTTTCGAAAATATATTTTCCTTTTTGGATACTAACTTTATTCCATAAAGGAGGTAAGAGTTTAAAATTATATCTATCGGTAATATTATTAATCCAAGTATTTAATTGATTCACGTGATCTTGAGTGATTCCTAAATTTGGATTATTTTCATAAACAGATTTAAACAACTCAAATAATTCTATTAACTTTTTGTCTTCTGTTTTAACAAAATCGTTGTGGCAATGTTCAATAATATCATAGATTGCCCAAGCACCATTAACTGCGATGTCTCTATTTTTTTGATCGGTGTTCTTTTTTATTAATTTTAAAATGGAGTTATCAAATAAAGTAAACGCGATTGATATATTGGAAGTTTTGAGTTTAGTATAATATGCTATTAGGAATCTTGTTGCTTTAATAAATTGTAAAGTAATGTCTTTGTCTTTTTTAAATGTTTTAATTTTTCTGAGTTCAACTATGAAAATATTGAAATAGGTTTCTGCCTTTTTGATTTTCGATTCAACAGTTGTGTAATAATAAATAAAATAAGATGCTGCTATTGTTTGTTGTAGGGCGATATCTCGAGCGTTAAAAAACAACTTGTCATTATCGGTTCTTAATGATATAATAAATGATTTGTAGAATTCGTCAGCTTTTTTTAAACTTGGAACTTTATTTAAAAAGAGATAATAATAAATAATATTTTTTGCGGCGATAGATTGACTTACAGCAATTTCAAGATTATTTTCAAAATATTTCTCAAACCTTAATTTAAGTATATGATTTGAGAAAAACTCTAAGGCTTTTTCAATACTTGTTTCATTATTTAAGTAATAATAAATGAAATATCTAGCACCCGTTGCTTGGTATTTCGCATAGGTTTTTTCTTTTTTGAATACAGTATGTAACGCAACTATTTGATAGAAATATAATTCACTTTTTGCTAAATTAAACGAAGATGGTTCAGAGTGAGATAAAAACAAATCATAACAGAGTTCGACTAAATATTTTAGTTCTTGTTTTTCTAGTTGTTTTAGGTTAATAAATTTAGTGTCAATCCATTCGTCTACAATTTTAAAGCCATCATGATTCCATAAGTTTTGAGATGTCTTTAAGAGCATGTTTTTCGTCTCTAGAGGTTCTAATTGAAATGTAGCGTCTAGGTATTCTAGAGCATATTCATTATCCTGTTGTAAATGTCTAACAATATAATATTCGGCAATTAAATCTGGTTGAAATCCGTGGCATTTTCTTTTCGAATAGTATGAAGATCTTTTATATAATTCGATAACTTCAGATTGACTAAGGTTCGACTGCTCCTCGCTATATTTGAGAACGATTTCTATTAATTTTTTAGTCTCAATCTTTTGTGCTAATGCCGTTATGAATAGGCATGCTTCTAAAAGAAAGGTGTCTCTTTTCCCAAGGACAGTCTTATCCCAAAATTTGTCTTTTTCTCTAAACAATATATAGTTTAAAGGCTGATCAATATTATCCCATGTATTGAGTTCCAATTCGTTTTCCTTGTCCTTGTCCTTGTCTCTTATCTTTAAACCAATAATGAAAGCAATTAGCGGGCGCATCTCAATATCAATTTCTTGTAGTTTTTGAATAATTTCTGAGCCCTTCTCTTCAGTGAATGGAGAATTTGAAACATAAGAGATTAGACTTAATAAATCTTTTTCGGTGAGTGTATTGAGCTCATATGGAATTCTTTGTTCTTTATAAAGACATTCTTTAACATGATCTAAATAAGGTACGGTGTTTTCTAACCAATTGACCGAGAATTCTCTTTCTAGAAGGATGACTCTTACTTTGGGGTCTTTTGATTTTTGACCTCTAGTTTCATTGGCTAACTCTTTTAATAATTTCTGTACTTTTTTTTCTCTTCCAGAAATATAATCTACTATAATGAGTAAGCCTTTATTCTTGGCCGTATTTAAATTACCCCAGTTATAGTTGTCTTTGTTAAAAGAACAAAAGCCAACGTGCCAACCTTTCGCATAGTATAAATCACAAATTTCCTGAGCAAATCTACTTTTGCCTTGTCCGGCTTTACCACTAATCATTGTCCATGAGAATGGTAATTTACTGTCGACAAAATCTATCATCTCATACATTAATTGATCACGTCCAATAAATTTTGTACTTCGATATGAATACCCTAAATCATAAGATAATTTATCCTTTTTACGCTTATAATTAGGAATCACATAGTCCAGTTTTGGTAAACTGTTTTGTTCAAATACCTTCCTGATTTTTTTGAGGTTAGATTTATTAATTTTGACTAACTGCTCAATTCTATCCAATAGAATGTCGTTTTGAGCTTCAATCTTGATTTGAGATCCCTTTGTAATTAGCAACAATGATTCGGTTAATTCGTTAGTGTGATTCTTAAGATCTTTTTTTAGGCTATCATTTGCTGTGAGAATTTGATGCATCAAAAAGGTGTGATAACTGTCTCTTAATTTTGGGTCGTTAGATACTATTTTTCTAATTTCATCTAAGAATGTCTCTCTAAAAATCTTGGAAAATGCTTCTTTAATATTTTCAGCCCCGTCCTTATAATTTTCCAATTCTATTGAATTAAAATCAACTGCCAAATCAAATGCTCGTTCTATAAATTCAGCAGGATGCAATTGGTCATTCTTTGTAAATATTTCGGCTATTTTTTCAGAACCGAAAGCTTTAAATGTGGGATCAATTATATGTTTTTGAATCACTTCTTTTCTTTTGTCTATTATTCCCTCACCTAGCCTTGACGCTGGTAACTCGAGACCATTGTGTTGTAAAATCAGTTCTTTAACAGAGACTAAGCATCTTTGAGTTGCTTCTACAAATAAGATGAAATTGGTGTGATTTTTTTCCGCTTTTTTGGTGTTTTCAATCCTTTCAAAGACGCTCGGTAAATAATTAGATAATCCGCCTTTTAAACCTTCGCAAATAATTTTCCCTAGTCCCGAATTACCAATGCCTGACGCAGCTCCTAAGGTGCTAAAGAGTCCTCCGCCTCCCATTAAATCTAAAGTAATGAGTACAGTCGATGTCGCTAAAGCTGCTTTTTCTCGAGAACCAAATCTTTGTTTTAACTTGTGAAAATATGTCATTTCTCCCATTCAAACATACGTTAATTGATTAATAGCTAATGATTTACTAAGCTACAGAAATTACTGTAATTATCATATTCAAAAATGGATATATCGCTATATATTCAAAATTATTCCTAATATTAATTATAAACCGTAACTTTGGTTCAACCCAAATTACAATTCCTATGATAGACAATTTTCTGTCAAATTTTCAAGATGGCGCTTCCCATGTGCTCCATTTAAATGCCTACGATCACATTTTGTTTTTAATAGTGCTTTCTGTACCTTATCTATTTAAGGACTGGAAACGTGTGTTGCTGTTAATTAGTGTTTTTACACTTGGCCACTGTGTGTCTTTGGCATTAGCAACCTATAACATTATTAGCGTCAATTCAAAATTGATAGAATTTCTAATTCCGATGACGATTTTAATTGTCGGACTCTTTAATGTGTTTACTTCAGGAAAAAAATCACATGGAAAAACCGTAGGACTCCTTTTCTTAGCAACCTTGTTTTTTGGATTGATACACGGATTAGGATTCTCGGCCACATTTGAACATATGATTTCTACTTCAGAATCCAAACTTCTTGCCTTACTAGAAATTGGACTAGGTATAGAAGCTGGTCAGATGCTGGTTGCGTTCATCGTCATGTTTTTGAGCTTTCTTTGTCAGACGATTTTTAGATTTTCAAAACGCGATTGGATTATGGTAACTTCGGCAATTATTGTTGGTTTTGTGTTACCAATACTCATAAAAAGCGACTTATTGTCTTAATGTGATGATTCAATTTTGATAAAACTTTAACGTTATCTAACAGATTATTTGACCGTTACATTTTGAATTATTATTACATTTGATTTTCAGCTTAATTAAAAATAATCGGATTACAGACGTTATTGATTTTTTCTACGGAATAGTTTTTGCGTTAATACATTTTATAAATGCCAAAGAAAAAACAATTACGATACGATAAAGCTTACTTAAGAATAGCCAAAGAATGGGGGAAACTCTCGCATTGTAAGCGCAAGCAAGTAGGAGCATTAATCGTTAAAGATCGAATGATTATTTCTGATGGCTATAATGGCACACCAACTGGTTTTGAAAATTATTGTGAAGATGACAATGATTACACAAAATGGTATGTTTTACATGCCGAAGCTAATGCGATATTAAAAGTTGCAGCTTCAACGCAATCGTGTAAAGGTTCAACCTTATACATTACGTTGTCTCCTTGTAAGGAATGTAGCAAACTTATACATCAAGCAGGTATTATTAGAGTTGTGTATCATCAAGGTTATAAAGACGATTCTGGATTGCAATTCTTAAAAAAGGCAGGAATAGAATTAGAATTAATAGAAGATTTAAAAGCATAAATGGCTTTCGATAAAAAATACATACCACTCCTTGTAGGTGTTGCTATAGCAGCAGGTGTTTTTATTGGTGGAAAACTAAATTTCACCGATACGTCAGATCGTTTATTTACTTCAAATAGTAAAAAAGACAAGCTTAACCGCCTCATTGATTATATCGATTATGAATATGTTGATGATGTCAATACAGACAGTATCGTAGATGTTACGGTTAATGGTATTCTAGAGAATCTCGATCCACATTCTACCTACATTCCTAAAAGTGAATTGGAACGTGTGACCAATAATATGAAAGGTGATTTTATAGGTCTTGGTGTTAATTTCTATACCTATAACGATACGATAACAGTTATTAGAACTGTGGAAGGTGGTCCTAGCGAAAAAGCAGGAATCAAAGCTGGTGATCGAATTTTAATGGCTGATGGTGATTCTATCTTCGGAAGGGAATGGAGCAACAAAGATATTATTGAAAAACTAAAGGGTGAAAAAGGCTCAAAGGTCAAACTTTCGGTCTATAGAAAAGGTGAAGATGAGTTATTAGAATTTAAAGTGAGACGTGATGTTGTACCTATAAAAAGTGTCGATGCTGCTTATATGCTTACCGATAAGTTAGGCTATATAAAAGTTAATCGGTTTGCTGAGTCTACTTACAAAGAATTTAAAAGAGCTTTAGACAGACTTCAAGATCAAGGCGCTACACAATTGGCTTTAGATTTACGTGATAATCCTGGAGGTTTCCTAGGTATTGCAGAGCTGATTGTTGACGAATTTTTGGAAGACGATAAACTCATATTATTTACCAAAAACAAATCAGGTAAAATCGAAAATAGCTACGCTACAGATGATGGTGATTTTGAAGAAGGGGATATCTATATTCTTATCAATGAAAGCTCAGCATCGGCAAGTGAAATCGTGGCAGGTGCATTACAAGATAATGACAAAGGCACAATTGTTGGCCGTCGCAGTTATGGAAAGGGGTTGGTACAACGCGAAATGTCTCTTGGTGATGGTAGCGCAGTACGATTAACGGTTTCTAGATACTATACACCAACAGGACGCTCTATTCAGCGACCTTATGATAACGGTAAAAACAACGATTACTATAACGATTATTACAAACGATTGAGTAGTGGGGAATTTGAAAATGCCGAAAGTATTGAGCTTGCAGATTCTCTAAAATTTATAACTCCTGGTGGAAAGGTTGTGTATGGTGGAGGCGGTATTATTCCAGATGTTTTTGTGCCTTTAAATACAACAGTTCAAAATGAAACCTTGAACTATTTAAAACGCCGTGAGTACATTAGTAATTTTGTATTTACCGAATTAGACAAAGACCGAAGTGTATACGAAAGCGTCGAAGCCAATGATTTTATCGCCAATTTTGAAGTTAGCGATGATATGGTAATCAAGTTTCAGGATTTTGTTAACCTGAAAGAAAGCAGCAACATTAAATTTGTAGCGTATCATGCTCAAATGAAACGCCTTATAAAATCTGAATTGGCACAGCAACTCTACGGAAGTAATGTTGCCGAAAAAATCCTCAATGAAACTGATGATATGATCGAAGAGGTTATCTTATTAAGTCAAGGCAAAGATGGCTTTGAAGTTGATATTTCCGAAGAAAATAAAGATTAAGTTTTAAGCCTTATCGTGAACTTTGGTCTGTTTGCCATCATTCCAAAGGGTGAGAATATCTGTGGCAACTTGAGCGCCACTTCCTGAAGCAATCGCAAACTGACTTCTCCAACCGGCTAAACTTCCAGCAACATATAAATCGTTAGCAACTAAATGATTGTCATTTTTTAACCAGATGCGCTCTTTTTCAATAAGCGCTCTTGGGTGAGGTTCTACATAATCTTCTAGGCCTTTTATAGTCAGTAAATGAGTATAGCCTACAGCAATGATGACAATTTTAGATTCGTAAACGTTCTTATTAGTAATGATGGTGAATCCTTTTTGAGATTTCCGTACGGATTTTACTTTTTCAGTTTCTATCTGGTCGACATGAGGATAGAGTTCTTTGAGTTGCGCTTTTCCACTTTGAAGAATATCTGCACCTAAAGTTCCAGGCGTTAATCCCAAAACATTATTAAACAGCGCATTTTGTAAATGAGACGTTTTTTGATGCATGACAATGCCAATGCGTTTATCTTCGGCAAAAGGCTTTGGTCTTGCCGAACCTAAAACCAAAGCACAAGACATGCCTGCGGCTCCTCCACCAATGATTAAAGCATCATACATTATTGACGTCCTTTTAATTTTTGATCTACGCGTTTAGATAATCGTAACACCTGTAATAAGGCAATGCCACAAAGGGCTGCAAAAATTGTGATGAGTGCTACTATGCTTTCGCCTTCAAATAGATTGTCAAAGTCAAGCTCGGTAACATTGTATGCAATGAGTCCCATAGCAAGGATTGTAAATATGATGGTAAAATATTTCATGAATCCAGATTAAGCCAGTTCAAAAAGCGCTTTGATATTGTGTGCAAATAATTTTACTGCAATAGCTAACAAAATCACACCAAACACTTTACGGATAATGTTGATTCCGTTTTGACCAATAACACGCTCAATTTTAGCTGAGGTTTTTAATACGATAAAGATAATAATAACATTGAGTATAACCGCAATGATAATATTTTCAATTCTATATTCTGCTCTAAGTGATAATAAGGTTGTTAAACTTCCTGGTCCAGCAATTAACGGGAATGCCAACGGAAATACAGATGCAGTCATTGCTGTATTTTCATCTTGTTTGTATAAGGTGATACCCAAAATCATTTCTAGAGCTATAAAAAATAAAATAAATGCACCAGCAACTGCAAACGAGTTGACACCAACACCTAAAAAGGATAAAATGGTTTTACCCAGAAATAAAAAGAGTATCATAATAATACCCGCTATTATAGATGCTTTTTCACTTTGAATATGCCCTGCTTTTTTACGTAGATCGATTACAATTGGAATGTTACCGATAATATCAATTACAGCAAACAACACCATAAATGTTGTTAAGATCTCCTTGAAATTTAATTGAATATCCATGATTTGTAAATTTTCGGCAAAAATAAGTCTTTAAGAAGGATTTATAACGTTAAATAATCGTAAAGTTTAACTATTTTTGTCATCTCTATTTTTAGCGTAAAATCACATGTTCCAACTAGGAAAAACAATAGTTTCAGAAGATATTATCGAAAAGGATTTTGTGTGTAATTTATCGGCATGCAAAGGTGCTTGTTGCATTGATGGTGATGCTGGTGCGCCTCTTGATGCTCAAGAAGTGCAAATTCTTAAAGATATCTACCCTAAAGTGAAACCTTTTTTGCGTCAAGAAGGGATTGAAATTATTGAAAAACAGGGCACACATATCACAACAGATTTTGGAGATTTTGAAACTCCTTTAATTAATAATGCTGATTGCGCATATGTGATTTTTGACGAAAAAAAGACGGCACTCTGCGGAATAGAAGAAGCCTACAATCAAGGTGAAATCTCATGGAAGAAACCTGTGTCTTGTCATTTGTACCCTATTCGTGTTAAGGATTACTCAGAATTCTCTGCGGTTAATTATGATAAATGGGAAATTTGTGATGATGCCTGTTCGCTTGGAAAAGAATTACAAGTCCCTGTTTACAAATTCGTAAAAGAAGCACTAATACGTAAGTTTGGTGAAGATTGGTATGTGGAGTTAGAAAAAGTGGCTAAAAAACTCAATCGTTAATTTATTATTTACTTAAAAGAATTCCATTTAGTATATTTATTAAATATTATAACTAAATGAGAATCAGGTTTGTAGTTTTGTTTTTTTTAAGCCCAATATTTGTGTGTTTCTCACAAAGTGATGCGTCCTTTTACATTACTGCTTTAAACTCCTATGAAACTGAAAACTATCAACAAGCTTTAGAAAGTTTTCAGTTGGCCAAAAAACAATTTCAAGGCCAGAATGACTACTTAAATACAGTTAATTGTTTATCCTACATTTCAAAAATAAACAGCCTTCAAAGCGATTATAACACTTCTGTAAGCAATTGTAATGAAGCTTTGTCTTATTTAAAGCATAGTGCCATTACTAATGACAGTATTTATGCAGAATTAATGTCTATCAAAGCTTTGAGTTTAAAATTTCTAGGTGAGTTTCAACAAGCATTTACTGTTACAGATTCATTAATCAACCGTTTAAAAGTAAAAGCAGAAACTAAAAAATATTTGGCTAATGCTTACCAAATAAAAAGTCGTGTAGAAATAGATTTAGGAAATTATGATAATTCAATTAGTTCAGCAAAAAGAGCATTATCATATAATAATGGAGAAAGTCAAGAACGGAAAGCGGCTTTATTTAATATTATTGGTGTTGGATTTTATTTTAAAGACCAATTAGATAGTACATCATATTACTATAATGCGTCTTATAAAATAAAGCAAGATATAAATGCAGATAATTACCAACTTGCCATAACAACTTACAACATAGGAATTGTACAAGAAGATTTAGGTGAATATGATAAAGCTATTGAGTTTTATAATAAAGCTGCACATCATGATTTGTTAGATAGAGGAGAAGACGTAGGCTTTCTATCAGATATTTATGCGGCACTTACAAATACCTATTTTAAAAAGAATGACCTAGAAAAAGCAGAAGAGTTTGCCGAAAAAGCATTGCAAATTGCTATTAGAAGGTATGGAGAAGACAGCCCAAATACGAGTTTTGTATATATAGCGTATTCAAATATTTTTGAATTAAAAGGCGATTATAATAAGAGTATTGAATATGTGAAAAAGGCACTTGAAATAAGAAGAAAAACCTATGGAGCCAATCACAGATGGACGGCTGAAAGCTTGTTGTCCATTTCTGAAAGTCAAGTAGAACTTAAGCGTTTTACTGAAGCTGAAAAAAACTATAGGGAAGTCATTACCATTGCAAAGTCTATTAAAAATAGTCTTATTCAAGCTTACGCTGAAATTGGATTAGGAACTATTTATATGGAAACCAATCAGCATGATTTGGCCATAATAGCTTTAAAAGCTGCAAGAGAGAAATTCATAAATGCTTATGGGAATTATCATGAGACGCACTTAAGTGTATTGGTAATTGAAGCAGAGAACTATTTTAAAAAAGGTGAACGTGAAACCGCATTACAAATTATTGAAGTTATAAAAACAAATGCGACTAACTCTAATTTGTTTTATGGTTTAGATGCGTTAACATTAGAGTTAGACATCGCTTTACATTATTATAACGAGACAGAAGACTTGAAACTTCTCGAAAAAAGCATTCAAAATATTGATGAAGCCACACAGCTAATATTCAAAATCAAGAAGGATTATCCAACTAGTAAATCAAAGATTTATGTTAATAATAGCATGAATTATTTTGTAGCAAAAGCCATTGAAGCATCTTACATATTATATAATTCAACTGATGATTTTATGTATGTTGAAAAAGCTTTTGAGTTGTCTGAACTCAATAGAAGCAGTGCTTTAGTTACTGGAATACAAGATGTCCGATTTAAAAAAATGGCGAACGTTCCTGAGCTATTATTGCTAAAAGAAAACAAACTAAATCACGAGTTAGCGACTTTAAAAAAAGAAATCTATTACGAGGAAAATGCTGAGGAGCCAGATCGTGAATATATGGACGAGTTGTTGAGTAAGCAGATCATTTGTAGAACGACATTAGATAGTCTCTTTGCGAAAATTGAAATGGAACATCCAAAGTATTACCAGTTAAAGCATAGTGAGAAAGGGATTGGAATTAAAGAACTTCAAAACGAAATATTAAAAGATGATGAAACCGTAATCGAATATTTTTTGGCTGAAGATCATGTGTATGTTTTTACAATATCTAAAGCTGAAATTAGCTTTATGGAGCTTCCAAAAGCTCTAGAAATTCAATCTGTTTTACAAGTATATAGAGAACGATTAAGTAAAAGGGGAGCTATTACTCAACAATCAAAAGCATTATACAATCTGTTAGTGAAAGAATTGAATTTAGATACAAAGCGATTGATTATAATTCCGGATAAAGAATTAAATCATTTACCTTTTGAAGCTTTAATGAAAGAAGATGCCTTTTTAATTGAAGACTATATCATTTGCTATTCGGGTTCTGCAAGTTTATTAAAAACCCAACAAGAAGATTTCTTCGATTTTAAATTCACCACTAATTGGATTGGTTTTGCGCCAGAATTTAAAACAAATAAGGCACTCCTTTCAAGTAAAACAGAAATAGAATCTATAGCTAAATTAATGAAAGGAGATACGTTTTTAGACGAACAGGCTACCGTAGAAAATTTTAAAAGGGCTATTCAAAATTCTTCCATTTTACATTTGGCAACTCATGCAGAAATAGATGAGGTTAATCCATTATATAGTAAGTTGATTTTTGCTCAAGATTCAGTGCTAACAGCTTCAGATATTTATACATTACGAATTAATGCCGAATTGGCTGTTTTAAGTGCTTGTGAAACGGGATTTGGAAAGTTAGAAAAAAGTGAAGGTGTTATGAGTATGTCCAGGGCATTTCAGTATGCTGGAGTAAGCAGTACAGTAATGAGTTTGTGGAAAGTTCCAGATCAAGAAACAGCTAAGCTAATGGAATCGTTTTATAAACATTTAAAAGCTGGAAACTCTAAAGATGAAGCGCTTAAAAAAGCAAAAATAGAATACCTAGAAACAACAGATGATGTGACTTTAAGACATCCTTTTTATTGGTCTGGATTTGTGATTTCTGGAGATGTATCTGCAATAGATTCTAGCTCAAATATTTGGCTATTTGTATTAATTGTATTAGCAATTATTGCACTATTTTTATCTAGAAAACAATTAATCAAGTTGTTGAAGTAAGCGTTTTGTAGCCTCACTTTTAAACGAAGAATTCGCGTTTAAGTTGGCTAAAATATGTTTAGCGCTTTCAATGTCGTTTAATTGCAAATATGCTAAAGCCAAATACCAATTATTTTTAGCATCAAGGCTGTCGGGAGTTTTTAAATTATTTTTAAAAATAATTATAGCCTCTTCCGTTTTATTGAGTTTTAATAAGACGTTAGCTTTATAGAATGCAATGGTTTCATCGGGTTTTTCTTTTAGCAATTGATTAAAATACTGAAGTGCTTCAGTATAATTTTTCGTTTCGTAAGCCCTAAATGCTTTTGTTTTTAAATCTGTTTTTGTTTCACCTCTTACAATAGGCTGCACCACATTTCTATAAGGTTCAAAATTTTCTACATAAAGTTTTTCTGTATCAATAGAACTATTAAAATACCAGAAACTAGACAATCCTAATAGGACGACTACAGTTGCTGCGACGAACCAGTTTTTGTAATTAAAAGTTGAATTTTCTTCTGCTTCAAAACCCTGTAATTGCAGTTTAATACTATCGTGCTCTTCCTTTTCAATAACAGTTTTTAAGTTGTCTTGAAACGTCACTTCTTTAGCAAATTCAGTATCAGTGACCATTAAATGATCAAACTCTTTTTGGCCTTCGTGGGAAAGATTTTTGGTGATATATTGTGCTATTAATTCTTTTTTGTCCATAACTAGTTTTTAAAAATCATCGTTTTTAGGGATTTTATACAACGTGATTTCTGACTTTTAACAACGTCTTTATTTGTGTAATTTAATTCGTTCATAATTTCTTCAAGATCAAAACCTCTGTAATAAAATAAGGTCAAGACCTCCTTACATTTTTGTCCTAATGCTTTAAAAGCTCCTTGTAATTGCTTTTGTTCATTAGTTAACGCATTGGTATTTGTATTAAAAGTAAATGCATCTTTATTTTCAATAAAATCAGTAGGATTTTCTACTAAATGCATCTTTTTTTGTTGTTTTACTTTGTTGTAAATCATGTACTTACCAATACTAAACAAATACGTTTTTAATTCACTTTTTAGATTATCAATAGTTCCATTTACAGCATTATCTCTTAATGCAATAATCGCATCTTGATAGATGTCAATAATATCCTCTTCTGTAATCGGATATTTTTTAGCAAAACCCATAAAAGCCAACCTATTGTTTGAATAGATCTGTTTTAGAGCATTTGGGTCTCTATTTTTTAAGGCTTTAATAACAGCGTTGTCTGTCATATTAGTGTTGGTTTCTTTTTAAAGTAAACATGAATAGTAAAAATAGAAAAATCTTACGACCCATGTTTACCTTTTAAAATATAAAGTACTAATAAGTAGATTATTAACCAATAAAACAGAAAATTATGGAGTTAAACGAAGACAAATTACACGACTTATTAGGTAAAGTAGTAACCGAAATGGGAGCAGCTGCCAATGGACCATTAGTAACAATTGGAGATAAACTTGGATTGTATACCACTTTAACAGAGTCTGGTCATTTAACATCTTATGAGTTAGCGGAAAAAACGAATACTGCTGAGCGCTATGTTAGAGAATGGTTGTCTGCTCAAGCAGCTTCGGGATATGTAGAATATGAAGCTTCTACTCAAAAATTCTTCATGACGCCAGAACAATCTATGGTTTTTGGTAATAGAAAAAGTCCGGTATTTATGACAGGTGCTTTTTATGCTATTTCTTCAGTGTATCACGATGAGCCTAAAATAGAAAAGGCTTTTAAAACAGGCGAAGGCGTGTCTTGGGGAGACCATAATTCTTGTTTATTCTGCGGAACAGAGAAATTCTTTAGTCCATCTTATGAAGGCAATCTTATTTCTAGCTGGCTACCTGCTATGGAAGGTGTGGTTGAAAAATTGGAAAAAGGAGCAAAAGTGGCAGATATAGGTTGCGGACATGCGGCGTCTACAATTATTATGGCAAAAGCATTTCCTAACTCCACTTTTATTGGTTTTGATTTTCATGCGGCATCTATAGAGCAAGCCAAAGAAAGAGCAAAAGACGCTGGACTAACTAATGTTTCTTTTGAAGTCTCTACAGCAAAAGATTTCCCAGGAAAAGATTACGATTTTATCACATTTTTTGATTGCTTACATGATATGGGAGATCCAGTTGGTGCTTGTGCGCATGCAAAAGCAGCCTTAAAACCAGATGGTACGTGTATGATTGTAGAGCCATTTGCAAAAGATACTTTAGAAGAAAATCTAAACCCAGTGGGACGTGCATTTTATGCCTTTTCTACAATGCTTTGTACGCCATGCTCTTTAAATCAAGAAGTCGGATTGGCTTTAGGTGCACAAGCAGGAGAAAAACAACTTAAAGAGGTGATTTCTAAAGGTGGTTTTTCAAGATTTAAACGTGCAACAGAAACGCCTTTTAATTTAATATTGGAAGCAAGGCCTTAAATAATATTTAATAACGCATAAAAAACGAAAAACAGTTTAAGCAAAAAGCGACTGTGGTTATTGACATCAAGTTGTGAAAATAATAACCGGCAAAAGAGAGCAGATTCAAAAAATTATAGTTGAATAATTTCCAATAACACATAATTTGAAACAGACTATACATTTTGTCTATTTTTAATAACTTTATTTTTTTAAATTGATCATTTACAGGTAACTAATCCATAAATTTTTAAAAACAATGACAACTCAACTCATCACAAAACTCGCTTTTTGCTTAACGTTTTTTTTCTTTTTTCATAATGGGTATTCGCAAAAAATATCCAAAATAGAATTGCCTTCAAGCTATGATTTTGATTATATCTATAAGCTTAAAATGACCCACAAAAAAAAGGATATTACGTTTGACTATTATTTAAAAGAAGGCGGAATGTATTTCGGTATTGATTCAGCGGAAATGAGCAAATCAAGTCCAGACACTAAAATGTTCATGGTTATGGATAGCAACCTTAATATCACTGCCATGTTTATGGAAATGATGGGTAAGAAGGTGGTGCAAAAAACAAAACTCAAAGCTTCCGACTTTAAAGGAGATAGTGATAATTCGGAATATAGCTTCGAAAAGTTGGATTCAAAAACCATAATGGGTTACGAATGTGAAGGCTTTGTTAGTGAAAACGATAAAGTAAAAATCACTATTTATATGACAGATGATGTTCCTGTAAGTTTTAACCAAGTTTTTGGAACCAATTCAAAAAACCTTCCTAAAGGATTTAATCCTGAGTGGATGAAAAGGTATTCAGAAAACGGACTCATGATGGAAATGGTCTATGTAGATAAAAAGAAAGTTAAGAACAGTATGACGATGCAATGTGTAGGTTTGGAGAAAACAGAATTCTCAATTGATGCTTCAAAATATGGTTCGATGATGTCTGTTCTTGGTGCTGGGAATTAAGCAGTGCGTAATACAACTGAACGTGTCGGAATTTTTACAATCACCTTAGTGCCGATTGCTTTTTGATTATTGTCGTGTAGATCTTCAATCTCAATTTTATAATCGTTGGTGTAGGCTTTAGAGAAGTTTGCTAATCGTGCTTTTGTAATGGCTATACCTACCGATTTTCTCTTTAGAATCTTATCTTGGTTAATCTTGTTGGATTCTTTTCTGCCAATACCATTATCTGTAATAGAAATACTTACAAAATCATCTTGAATTCTGTACACATGTAACACAATTTTCTTGTCGTCTTTCTTAGATGATAGTCCGTGCCATATAGCATTTTCTAGAAATGGCTGTAATACTAAAGAAGGGACTCTAATATTTGCAGTGTTGATGGTGTCATCAACTTTGATTTCATAATCAATTTCGTTTGAAAACCTAATATTCTCAATATTCATGTAAAGTTTCATGGTGTCGAGTTCGTCTTCTAAAGAGTTCTCTTTTTCCGAAGATGCAACGAGAATTTTTCTAATGAGTTTGGAAAATTTATTGAGATAATAAACAGCATTTTCTTTCTCATTATTTATGATATAAAGCTTGATAGAGTTTAGAGAGTTGAATATAAAATGCGGATTCATTTGGCTGCGCAACATATCCTGCTCTAAAGTTAATATTTGTTTTTCTTGATTCAGCTGACGGTTTCTATACAAAGCCACTAAAATACCACTAATAATAGCCAGCGCTAACATAGAATACCAGAATAATTTTTTGTTGCGCTCTAGTTTTAACCTCACAATTTGATTTTCACTAGCAAGTGCTTTTATTTCATTGTTCTTTGCTTCATTTTCATACTGAATAATCACATCATTAACGTATCGTAAATTACGATTGTTATTAATGGTTTTCTCTACTTTGACAGACTCTTTATAATGCGTTAAAGCCGATTGATAGTCTTCAGTTCCAGTGTATAATTCTGAAAGAAGCTTGTCTGCTTCAACAATAGATAAGTTGAGGTTGTATTGCTTAGCAACCTGAAGTCCTTTTTTAAGACTGCCTTCCGAAGATAAAAGATCTCCAATTTCCTTTTGAACCCATCCAAGATTAATATAAGACTCTGCGATGTAAAACTGATCGTTTATGTTTAGTGCTTTGATTAATGCTTGTTCAATAATCACTTTAGCATCAACATATTTTTTTTGTTTTATATAAACTTGTCCAATGCTATTATAACAAATAACACGGCCTAAATTAGAATTGATTTGCTCGTTAAATTCAAGGGATAATTTATAATTGCGAAGTGCACTTAGGAGGTCGCCTTGAGCTTCATATGCATATCCGATATTTTGATAATTAATGGCCAGTCCTAATCGATTACCAGCTTGTTTTTCAATTGCTATAGATTTTTCAAACTGTTTAAGTGCTAATTCATATTGGTCTAAAATGAGATATATATTTCCAATACTGTTTTGAGATACAGCAATATTGTAGGATACGGTTTTCGAAGGGTCTTTGATAGAGCGTGAAATATCTAAAGCCTTAGTATGAAAATCCAGAGCGGGTTTTACCAAATCCATTCTACGATAAGCGACACCAATATTATTTAAACTCACAATTTGCAATTCGAGATTCTCGGCTTGATCTGCAACGACTTTTGCGGTTTCATGCGTTTTGATAGATCGCTCGTAAAGTGAAACGTTTCTATAAACAACACCTAACGAATTAAGTGCATAACTTTCTCCTTCTAAATAGTTAGTATTTTTAGACGAATTAATCAAGGTTTTCATTTTGACACTGTCCCTAGAGTGCTTTCTAATTAAAGCGTCAATTTTTGCATAACGTTTAGGTTTTGTAGACATTAAACTAGCAACATCTTTGTCAAATTCTGAATTATTATTGTCTTGAGCATGTAGGATACTTGTGCTAAAAAAACAAAAGAGAAGTATGACTAATAAATAATTAGTATAATTACGGATTGTATGTGTTTTAGGGTATTTCAAATCATAGCTTTTCTAAAAAATCGGATTTACGTTGTCTTGCCACCGGAATTTTGTGATTGGATTCCATGACGACGTAACCTTCACTTTTGATAAACTCTTTTATTTTACTCAAGTTAATGATAAACGAGTTGTGAATCCTAAAAAAGTAATGTTCAGGTAAAATAGCATCAACCTCTTTTAACTTTTTGGTGATGACAATATTTTGCTGTTTGTTGGTGACGATCGTACAGTAATTACCATCAGACTCTACAAATAAAATATCATCAATGTCTAGAAAGATTAATTTCCCATCGGTATTAATGGTAATCTTCTTTTTGTCAAAACGCTCATTAAAATTCATTAAGACCTCTTCAAGCTTGGTAGAGTTTACTAATCTAGAGTTGTATTTCTTAATTTTTTGAATAGTTTCTTGAAGGTCGTCAGAATCTATAGGCTTCAACAAATAATCGATGGCTTCATGCTTCAAAGCTTTGATAGCATACTCGTCGTAAGCGGTTGTGATAACTACAGCAAAATCATTATTAGATAGTTTTCCTAAAAACTGAAAACCATCCATAGTTGGCATTTGTATATCCAAAAACAAACAATCTGGAGAGTTATTATTGAGATATACAATCGCCTCTTCGGGATTGGAAAAGGTTTCAATAATTTCTATATCGTTGCTGAAATTAGTGAGCTCCCAAGATAACCCTTGAATAGCCTTTGGCTCATCGTCAACTATTACCGCTTTAATCATAATATCAAATATAGAATATAATACAATACCTTGTCTGTATTATGTGTAGTTAGCACAATTTCCTGTGTAATGAGTTTTAAAGTTGGTTTGAGCGTATAATCTTCATTTCGGGATTACCAATTATACACTTTTTGTAACCATCTATACAAATTAGAACTTTTGGACGAATATATTTTATCATATTTGATTTTTAATTAATACGACCAAACGAAAAAAAAAATAGAGTGATCGTGGGGATTCACTTTTATTTGATTAAATGCTATTAATCATTAGAAAAAGTCAGGTTTTACCCTGACTTTTTTTTACATCTTAATTTCGTGTAATAAGACTTTATATCAGTACATAGTTTTAGTTAGTTTAGTTAATTATTAGGGAGAAAAGAGAGCAATATGAAGCTCTCTTTTTTTGTTCAATTTCTAATGTATTTTTCTTATTTGAGTTATCTAGCAAACATCACCTGTCACTGTCTATTTAATAAGATTATACTTACGTTTTCGTGTTAAACAATAATTGGGTAGTGTGTTTATAATCAATTAAATAGCTTTTTTTTTAACAAATCTTTAATTTTTTTAACAAATTCTCATTGTTAAAAACTTGTTGAAAAACTTTCGTAAAAAAAGGTAAAATATCTCATACATTTTTGAATCTTTGATAGTCCTAAATCACACTAGATTTTTCAGCTAATTTTTAATTAAAAAAAAACCAATTAATATGTCTCAAGTTGTAGAACCAATTTTGCAAGAAAACAAGAATCGATTCGTGATTTTCCCAATCCAACACCATGATTTATGGGAATGGTACAAAAAATCTGAAGCTAGTATGTGGACGGCAGAAGAGATTGATTTGCATCAAGACATTACAGATTGGACAGCCAAATTAACCGATGATGAGCGTTACTTTATTAAGCATGTTCTAGCGTTTTTCGCGGCAAGTGATGGCATCGTTAACGAAAATCTAGCTGAAAATTTCGTGAATGAAGTACAATATAGTGAAGCCAAATTTTTCTATGGTTTCCAAATTATGATGGAAAATATTCACAGTGAAACCTACTCATTGTTAATTGATACGTACGTAAAAGACGAAAAAGAAAAAGCAATGCTTTTTAATGCTATTGAAACATTTCCTGCAATCAAAAAGAAGGCAGATTGGGCATTAAAATGGATAGATTCACCAAGTTTTGCTGAGCGTTTAATCGCTTTCGCAGCAGTAGAAGGTATCTTCTTTTCTGGATCGTTTTGCTCTATATTTTGGTTGAAAAAACGTGGTCTTATGCCTGGTTTGACGTTCTCTAATGAGTTAATATCTCGTGATGAAGGAATGCACTGCGATTTTGCAGTACACTTACACGAACACCACTTAATAAACAAAGTGCCAAAAGAACGTATCAAAGAAATTCTTGTGGACGCCTTAAACATAGAAAGAGAATTTATTACAGAATCTCTTCCTGCAAGTTTAATTGGTATGAATTCTAAATTAATGTCACAATACCTCGAGTTTGTAACCGATGGGTTACTAGCCGATTTAGGATGTGAAAAAGTGTACAACACAGCCAATCCTTTTGATTTCATGGATATGATCTCACTACAAGGGAAAACGAACTTCTTCGAAAAACGTGTGTCTGAATACCAAAAAGCAGGCGTTCTTAATAAAGAGGAAGACGAAAACAAATACGATTTCGGTTCAGATAATTTCGATTTCTAGAGCTTATAATTAAAGACAGAAGTATTTTAATTGGCTTGCGGTTCTGAACTCTTAGGATTTCAGAATAAAAATAGCTGCCAGTTTTAATTTCAGTATAAAAAAACAATAATTAATCCATTGTTAATCAGTATCCTATCTGATTAATGATAACTAACTAACCCTTTTTCTGAATGGTAGCTTCAGAATAAATAAAAAATGTGTAAAGTATGTTTGTATTAAAAAGAGACGGAAGAAAAGAGCCAATAATGTTCGACAAGATTACAGCAAGAGTACGTAAACTGTGTTATGGACTTAATGAACTTGTTGATCCAATTAAAGTAGCCATGCGAGTTATTGATGGTTTATATGATGGAGTAACCACAAGTGAATTAGATAATTTGGCTGCTGAGCAAGCCGCAACAATGACGACTGCTCACCCAGATTATGCACGATTGGCTGCACGTATTTCGGTGTCTAACTTACATAAAAACACAAAAAAGACCTTTAGTGAGGTCATGACAGATTTATACACATACGTCAATCCAAGAAATGGTAAGAAAGCGCCTCTCCTTAGTGATGAGGTGTATCAAGTTATCATGGATAATAAGGATAAATTAGATTCTTCTATTATCTATAACCGTGATTTTGGTTATGATTACTTCGGTTTTAAAACCTTAGAGCGTTCATACCTTTTAAAATTGAACGGGCAAATTGCAGAGCGTCCACAACATATGTTAATGAGAGTATCAATTGGTATTCACCTTAACGATTTGGAGGCTGCAATTGAGACCTATGAGTTAATGTCTAAGAGATACTTTACACATGCTACACCAACATTATTTAACTCTGGTACTCCAAAACCTCAAATGTCATCTTGTTTTCTTTTAACAGTGAAAGATGATAGTATTGACGGTATTTACGATACACTAAAACAAACTGCTAAAATTTCACAGTCTGCAGGAGGAATAGGTTTATCTATTCACAATGTTAGAGCTACAGGAAGCTATATAGCAGGAACAAACGGAACAAGTAATGGTATTGTACCAATGCTTAAAGTATTTAACGATACTGCACGTTATGTAGATCAAGGAGGCGGAAAACGTAAAGGAAGCTTCGCTATGTATATTGAGCCATGGCATGCAGATATTATGAGTTTCTTAGACCTTAAGAAAAATCATGGTGCTGAAGAATTACGTGCTCGTGATTTATTCTACGCTATGTGGATGCCAGATTTATTCATGAAACGTGTTCAAGAAGACGGACCATGGACGCTAATGTGCCCTAATGAATGTCCTGGATTATGTGACGTACACAGTGAAGAATTTGAAGCGTTATATACTAAATATGAAACGGCAGGAAAAGGTCGTAAAGCTATAAAAGCACGTGAGCTTTGGGAGAAAATCTTAGAATCTCAAATTGAAACAGGAACACCTTACATGTTGTATAAAGATGCAGCAAACCGTAAGTCTAACCAGAAAAATTTAGGAACAATACGTTCGTCTAACTTATGTACAGAAATCATGGAGTATACTGCTCCAGATGAGGTTGCTGTTTGTAATTTAGCTTCTATTGCTTTACCGATGTTTATAAAGAATGGTGAGTTTGATCACAAGGAATTATTCAGAATTACAAAGCGTGTTACTAAGAACTTAAACAGAGTAATTGATAGAAATTATTATCCTGTAATTGAAGCTGAATATTCTAATCTAAAACACAGGCCAATTGGCTTAGGTGTTCAAGGTTTGGCAGATACGTTTATTAAACTACGTATGCCTTTTACTAGTGACGAAGCTAAGACCTTAAATCAAGAAATTTTTGAAACCTTATACTATGCTGCTGTAACTGCTAGTATGGAAGAAGCAAAAGATGATGGCCCTTATGAGTCTTATGAAGGTTCTCCAATAAGCAAAGGTCAATTTCAACATAACTTATGGAACATCCAAGAAGACACCTTGAGCGGTCGTTGGGATTGGGATAAATTAAGAAAAGATGTTGCTAAGAATGGTGTTCGTAATTCATTATTAGTCGCACCAATGCCAACTGCATCTACGTCTCAAATTCTTGGTAATAATGAATGTTTTGAACCTTATACGTCTAACATTTATACCCGTCGTGTATTGTCTGGTGAGTTTATTGTTGTGAACAAACATTTATTAGAAGATTTAGTTGAGCTTGGTCTTTGGAATGAAGATCTTAAAAATGAAATCATGCGTGCAAATGGTTCTATACAGGCTGTAGATAATATTCCTCAAGATATTAAAGAGCTCTACAAAACGGTTTGGGAACTAAGTATGAAGGATATTATAGACATGTCTCGTCAAAGAGGTTACTTTATCGATCAGTCACAATCACTTAACTTATTCTTAGAAGGAGCTACAATGGCAAAGCTTACATCAATGCATTTCTATGCATGGAAAAGCGGATTAAAAACAGGAATGTACTATTTACGTACAAAGAGTGCTGTCGATGCAAAGAAAATTACCATTACTAGAGAAGCAAAAGCTGAACCTGTTGCAGAACCTGTAATTGTTGCTGTAGAAGTTGACAATGTTGCTCAAAAACAACAAATAGCTGCTGAAACTGCCGCTAAATTTGCTAAACAAACAGCAGAAAAAGTAGAAGTAGAATCTGCTGTTGTAGAAGTAGAACCAATGAGTGCAGAAGAAATGAAAGCATTAATCACACAAGCTAAAGAAGCCGAAGGTGATGATTGCTTAATGTGTGGTTCTTAAGAAATCTCGATTATTTTGATCATTAAGTGTTAAGAAAAAGTACTCTGAAAAGAGTACTTTTTCTATATGTAAACATATTCTAAAATATGAAAACAAATCAATCAAACACCCTTAAAGAAGTCGCTTGCGTATTTTTTAAATTGGGTTGTTTTGCATTTGGAGGTCCAGCAGCACATATTGCAATAATGGAAGATGAAATCGTGACCAAGCGACAATGGATGACGCGAGATTACTTTTTAGATTTAATAGGAACTACAAACTTAATTCCTGGACCTAACTCTACTGAAATGACCATGCATTGTGGTTATGAACGCGCTGGGAAAATAGGTCTTTTTGTTGCAGGCCTATCCTTTATCATTCCAGCAACACTAATTACCGCAATACTGGCGTATTTATATGTTTCATATGGAACACTACCAGAGGTAGAGCCTTTTATTTTTGGTATTAAACCAGCCGTTCTGGCGATTATTGCTTCGGCAATAATTAAGCTAGGAAAGAAAGCCGTAAAAGGGAAAGAACTTGCCGTTTTAGGACTTTTGGTATTAGCGGCTAGTTTGTTAGGCGTAAATGAAATTATAGCGTTGTTATCTGCTGGAATATTAGGGGCCTTGTACTTTTCGTTTAAGGATAAAGCAATTAAAAGTGCAAATAGCTTTTTACCTATATTTCTATTATCTGGTTTAGGTACAACAGTCTTAAAAGTATCAACGCTTAACGTGTTTTGGGTGTTTTTAAAAGTAGGAGCAATACTTTATGGAAGTGGTTATGTGTTGTTTGCTTATCTAGATGCAGAGCTAGTTACAAGAGGTTGGTTAACCAGAGCAGAACTCATAGATGCAATTGCTGTTGGACAATTTACACCTGGACCCATACTCTCGACATCTACTTTTATTGGGTATCAATTATCTGGATTTTACGGAGCGCTAGCTGCAACAGCAGGTATTTTTTTACCGTCATTTTTATTTGTTTTAATACTGAATCCCTTTATACCTAAAATGCAACAGTCTAAAGTATTAAGACATTTTTTAAATGCTGTAAATGTTGCTGCTGTAGCAGTAATGCTGGCTGTTTTAGTGATTATGACAAAAGAAACCTTGAGCGATTGGAAAGCAATACTTATAGGTTTAAGTGCTGTTTTTTTAACTTTTAAAACTAACATTAGTCCTATTTGGGTAATCATTATTGGAGGCGCTTTGGGTTATTTACTGATTTCTGTTTTTTCTTAATTTGATAATTTATCAGTTCTTAATGACTTGCTATCTTTTTGGTTAAGTTTTAGATTACTTGTAATTGATTGTGGGTAAATCTATTTGATTTTACAAAGAATTTGCATTATTTTATACTTTTATTAGCAATACATGACTTACGGGTTTTATGATATTTTACAGCTCATTGGAGCTTTAGGCTTATTCCTTTTTGGAATGAAGGTGATGAGTGATGCCCTCTTAAAACTGGCTGGAAATAGACTGCGTACTATTCTAGCCTCCATGACATCCAATAGAGTATTTGGCGTGATTACAGGGTTTTTTATTACCTCTGTGATTCAATCATCTTCGGCGACTACATTGATGGTTGTAAGTTTCTCTAATGCAGGGTTATTGACGCTTGTAGAATCTATAAGTGTGATTATGGGAGCCAATATTGGAACAACCATAACAGCATGGTTGATTACGCTTTTGGGTTTTAAAGTGAGTATGAGTGCTATAGCCTTGCCTTTGGTTGGCTTTGGTTTTTTATTTACGTTTTCTAAAAAAAAGAATTTCGATAATTGGGGGAATTTTATCATTGGATTTGCCTTGCTTTTTATCGGTCTTCAGTTTTTAAAAGAAGCCATGCCAGACATAAAAAGTAATCCTGAGATTCTGGCTTTTTTAAGTCAGTATATTGATCTCGGATTTGTTTCGGTTTTATTATTTTTACTCATAGGTACAGTTCTCACTGTAGTCATTCAATCGTCAAGTGCAACGATGGCTTTAACTTTAATTATGACAGCCGAAGGTTGGATACCTTTTGAACTCGCTGCAGCCATGGTTTTAGGAGAAAATATAGGAACGACTATTACCGCAAATTTAGCAGCTCTTGTTGCAAGTTTTAAAGCCAAAAGAACAGCAAGAGCGCACTTGGTATTTAACATCATAGGCGTTATTTGGGTGCTTATCTTATTCCATCCTTTTTTACGGTTTGTGGGATGGTTAAGTGAAATGATTGGTTCAGAATCACCATATGTAGCTGCAGCTGCAATACCAGTGGCCATATCATTATTTCACACTGTATTTAATGTTATCAATACGTTTGTGTTGATTTGGTTTATCAATCCTATAGCACACTTAGTAGAAAAAATAGTACCCGAAAAATTGCAACCAGAACTGCAGGTGGATGAGCCTAAATTTTTAAAACCAGCTGTCTTAAAGTATCCTGAAACAACGATTTCAGCATTACAAAAAGAATCAAAATTTTTGTTTAAACAAACTGTTTTTGAAATTGTAGCGCATGCTTTGAATATTCACAGAGCTGATATTAAGTCTGATGAAAAACTCAAAAAAGTTATAAAAAAATCTAATGTGCTTTTCGAACTGGATATTCGTGAGCAATATATCATGAAAGTAAAAAGTATTTACGGACAGATTATTAATTATGCAACCAAGGCACAAAGTGGACTTGATTTAACCGAAAGACAAAATCTTCAGATAAGTCAAATAAAGGTTGCCAATAGAAAAATGGTTGAGATTCTTAGTGACATAAACGAATTGAGCAGAAATATTACGTTGTATTTAAATTCGGAAAACAAGGACATTCAAAAAGAATACAACAAGTTGCGAAAAAGAGTGGCGAAAGTATTACGCGTCATTCATCTCTTTAGAACTGAAAAAGATAATGAGTTGTATCATAAAGCCTTAAAAAAACTTGAGCAAGAGGCCCGTGATAATAAAAACAAAGATAATCTAGAATTAGATGCTGTGATAAGAAAAGACTTGATTACTGTAGATATGGCATCTTCACTTGTTAACGATGCTGATAACGTTAATGATATTATCAAGAATTTAATTAGTGTCGCCGCTCTGCTATATGGTAAAAAGGATACTTTACTAGAAAACGGAAATTAGTCAAGAATGACTAATCCTTCAACATATCCGTACCTAAATAGGTGTCATCTTTATTATAATACCAAGCTCTATCTTGAGGCATTTTTATGTCGTTAATGGTTTTGGTTTCCGTTAGAAGAATATACTCACCACTATCCAATTTTAGTTTACCGTTGTCATCGGTTTTAAAAAATTGATAGATTTCCATAGCATACGTTTTAGGGTCGAAGTAGAAAAACCAGACGTCTGTACCAACGCTTTTATCATAAGAGGCTTTTAAGACTAAGTATTCTTTGCCTTTAAACGTTTTACGTATAACGGTATCATCTATCATGGTGCTTTGATCTTTCAATTTCATAGGTAACCCGTAGAGATAGGTATAGTAGTTTTTGTACATATTGGCTCTGTCACAGCTTAGATTATTCGCTTTGAGTTGTGCTTCGGAAAGATGGTCTATTCCGTTTAATTTAATAGAACACTCCTCCTTTTCGACAGTATATTCAGTAGTAATCGTGTCTCGTTTAGCTTTGACATAGAAATACTCACGAGGTAAATTAATGGTGATTTCACTCTCCCGATTAGGGTTGTTAGGGGTTTTCATAGTCACCAGAAGTTCGCCTTTAAAGCTTGACCAATTTCCATTAGGATCGTGATAATTAATCGCTTTTTCAAGAAGTTCGACACCAGATAACTCTTGACTAATTGCTGATGAAAAAGTTATTAAAGCGACAAAAGTGAGTGTAATATATTTCATATAAATAAAATTAGAAGACCCTAAAATAAGCTATTTGATTTTAATTTCAGAATACTATATTTGAAATCACTAACCAGGGTCCTTACTTATGAATCGAATTAAATACACAGTTACTCCAGATGTATTAGCTAATAAAGGGATTCGTTTTGCCAATTATGTTGTTGATTATATTTTGCAAATTTTAATGGGAGCAGCCATTGGTTTTGTTCTTGGTTTTATTTCAGAATTAACAGGTAATAACGGAGTAGTTGATTTTTTCTTTTATTCGGGTACCCTCATGGAATTTGTTTTCGGATATATGATTACGATTGTATATTATGCAACTATGGAAACTTTGACTGGGCGTTCTATAGGGAAGTTTATCACCAATACTAAGGTGGTTCTATATGATGGTGCTAAGCCTAAATTTACTGAGATATTAGTGCGTTCTTTATGTAGAATTATTCCCTTTGAAGCATTTTCATTTCTAGGTGAAAATGGAAAGGGTTGGCATGATTCTATTTCTAAAACTTATGTTGTAGATATCAAGAATTTTGAAGCGAAAAAGCGAACTTTCGAAGAGTTAGATGAAATAGGTCGAATAGGTGAATAATTATAAATTATAAAAAACCCCATCCAGATATAGCAATATCTAATGGGGTTTTTATTGAGAGCTTTTATTAATTACTTACTTTCTTCGTTTGGTTTAATGGGGCTTTCTACAATTTCATCAACCACATTAATTGTTGCAGGTGTAACTGAACTGTCATGAGCATTGTGATATTCTTCTAACAAACTCATTGTTGCTTTAATTAAATCTTTAGTTTCTAATAAAACACTAAAATATAGTGTCGTATTTTTAGGACTTGATTCTTCAGTTCTAGTACGTGCAACTTGTTTTTTAATTTTTTCTTTTACTAAGTTGTAAACTTCTGTTCTTTCATCTAAAATGGCACCAATTTTTTCGAAAGATTCAGAATTAAATGCAGTTTTAGTATCTTCAAATAGAATTTCCAATTTATCATCAAGTTCTTTAAGTTCTTTAATTTGGCTAAACTTAAGTTTCTGATGATTGTTGTTAATATGTTTGTATGTGACTTTGGAAATGTATTCCAAAGATTGTGTCATATCCTGCAGATAGCCTAAAATATTAATATAAAAATCACTTGCGCCTACGCTAGAATCATCTAAATTTTTAATAAAATAGAACACGTTATCACGCAAGTCATCAACCTCTGCGGTTAACTTTAGGACTTGTTTTTTGCTCTTTTTAAGCAAGGCTAAATCTTGTCTAGCAAGCCCTACAATAGAATTTGAGTAGATTCTATTCGTTCGTTTCACAACATTGGCAATATTGTTTGCACTTTCATGTATCACGCCTTGAATTGAACTGCTTTCAGATCTAGTTAAACTGTCTTCAGCTTTAACTTCTTTAGATTTTTTATTATGTGAAATGTAATTTCTAAGTAAAAGCCCAAATGCAACTACTAGTAATATTGGAAACATTACCGGTAAATTTAAATTTAATAAGTAGGCAACTAAAGCAGCAGCACAAAAGGCACTAAACGCCGTAAAGAACCAGCCGCCAATTACATTAATTACACCAGCAACTCTATATACGGCACTTTCTGCTCCCCAAGCTCTATCTGCCAAAGAAGTTCCCATGGCAACCATAAAGGTTACGTAAGTAGTGGATAAAGGTAGCTTATATGATGTTGCAATCGAGATAAGTACAGCTGCAACCATTAGATTTACGGCAGCACGAACTAAATCAAATGCAGGTAATTCATATTTCTTGTCTTTTGGTAAAGAAATCACTGAAGGTTCAAATTGTTTTTCAATTTTTGCTTGCCAAGATTCGGGTAAAATATATGATGACATTTGAGACATTGCTACTGCCATTCTTACAA
This sequence comes from Psychroserpens sp., assembly GCF_036960315.1. Taxonomy (NCBI): domain Bacteria; kingdom Pseudomonadati; phylum Bacteroidota; class Flavobacteriia; order Flavobacteriales; family Flavobacteriaceae; genus Psychroserpens; species Psychroserpens sp. The sequence continues at coordinate 127,985 of NZ_JBALVR010000006.1, forward strand.
ATCCACGAGATAAAAAGTTAGGTTGAAAACGTTCTTTAGTTTCACCTTGACTAGCCAAATCTAATGAAGTTTTAACCACATTTTTTGCTTTGCTAGAAAACCATAGTGTTAATACCATAATCATTCCAGCTGCAAATAACAATAAGTTATTGGTTGGGACTTTTTCAGCCAAAACATCCATTGGGAAGCTTGTAGCAGGTAAACCTGAGAGTGACCATTGTTCAAATGCATTGAAGGCAGCTATGGGAACACCAATAAAGTTTACTAAATCATTTCCAGCAAAAGCTAAAGCCAATGCAAAAGTTCCTACAATGATGATTAGCTTATAAATATTGGTTTTTAAAAATGCAATTAATGAATAAGATAACAGTGACCAAAACACTGAACTCACCAAAACAATTAATAATACTTTGTCTTCTAGAAAGTCTTTCATGGTTCCTCCACCAAGAAAATCAAAAGATTCTTTTGCATACGAGGTTCCTTTTAAACCTTTCATAAAGATGAAGTAGGTAATAGCTGTTAGAGCTACTCCGCCAAATAAGGCACCAACCCATGGCGCTTTCTTTTCAAAATTATTTGATAATAGTAATCTGGAAACCCATTGAACTAATGCACCTATGGAAAAGGCGACGACGACGGAGAGCAGAATACCAAAGATAATTTGTGAGGCTTTAGATGTATTAATATATCCAACAACATCACTAAAACTTCCACCATCATGACCAATTTTTATCAAAGCCATGGCTACAGCAGCACCCAATAACTCAAATACAATAGATACTGTTGTTGAAGTGGGCATACCAATGGTATTGAAAAAGTCAAGCAATAAAATATCAGTAATCATGACAGCCATAAAGATGATCATGATTTCATTGAACATGAATTCGCTTGGATTAAATATTCCCTTACGAGCAACTTCCATCATTCCACTAGAAAAGACAGCACCAACGGCTACTCCAACACTAGCAACGATCATAATCGTTCTAAAGGAAATCGCTTTTGAACCGATTGCAGAGTTTAAAAAGTTTACTGCATCATTACTTACGCCTACTACCAAATCAGCTACTGCTAAAATGGCCAGGGCTATAATCATATATAAATAAATATTATCCATAGTCTTTTAATTTAAAAAGGTGTGCAAATATCTTTAGAGTTTCTCTTTAATATGTTACCTAATTGTTATGTTTTTATCGTTTAAAAATGAATATCAAATCCTAATCTAAACGTAATGTTATTATCATTTCCATCTAAAGTCGTATAACTTATATCCGATTGAACTTTTAATTTGTGACCTACGATGTATTTTGAAGCTCCTAAAGTGTATTGTTCACTTGGAAGCGTTCCTGTTACAGTTTCATAGTCAACAGTTGTAAAACGCCCTACAACTTCATAATTGCTTTTAAATAAATACCCAGCTTGAAGGTTTAAGGCATTACCTGTTAATACAACATCCCCTGTTGGAGTTGTTCCATCTATTTCTGTGGCAACAGCGTCATCAGCAGTACGTTTTGCATATTCTCCCATAAAAGAAAACCCGTTGTATTTAAACATGGCATCTGCAAAAATTGTTGTTTGGTCTGTTTCGTAAATTGAACCATCAGTTCTAATCATATAATCACCAGCAACCCCTCTTTCTCTAACGGCGTCTTGATTATAATTATATGTAAAACCAACCATTAATTTTGGTTTTTCCTCTCGTTTTAAATCTGCTTGAACATAATCCCCTTTAGATTTAAATGTTCCAAACGGCAAAAATTCTAATCGAGCAGTATATTGTAAACCACCTTCGTTTCCTTCTGAGACGTTACGACCTTCTCCTTGAGAGATTGCAAATTTTTCACGCATTAGAAATTGACCTCCTAGATTGCTTTTATGCCGTAATTGAATTCCTAAATCACGGTCAATATTAAAACGACTATTAAGTAGTGAGCGATCTATTAATTGCAAATTTCCTGAAGATACGACACGTTCTACATTACCAGGAAGTTTGGTTTGACCTGCCCATAATTCCCAGTTTCCTGAAAAATTCCACATAATAACGGCATCAAGAATATAACGAGGTGTATTTCTGTTAAATTGATTAGCGCCTGAAATATCTCTATTAGATAAACCTAACTCAATTTTATATTTAAGTTTTGGACTATATGCAAAGCCATCGAATTTTAAACGTGCGCGTCTTACAATAAAATTGTGTTCTGGACTTCCGTATTGGTCGCCATCATGATTCCATGAAGAAATAGAACGTACTTGAAAACGTGGAGCAAATTTCACGCTAAATGAGCTGTCTTTTGCTGTAAAGTTTATGAGCCCTTTGCCAAATGAAGTATCACTAATTTCTTGAGAGTTTGCAAAGGATATAATGCACAATAATAGTGCGAGTACAAATTTAGATTTCATTGTAAGTATTAGTTTTTGTCGCTGCAAATAACCAACTCTAATGTTAACTGAATGTTTCCAAATAATTAACTTTTCGAAGTATTTTTAAAAAAAAAGACTGCTTTTATAAAAAGCAGTCTCATTAGAAATCATAATTTTAAGTCGACAAAAACTAATAAAATTTATGAAAGGCTAATTGTGTCCTAAAACACATAATGCAAATATGAGGATGGAAGGTAACTTTAATGTAATGCCAATATTATCTTATTATTAAGATGATTAGTGTTGATTTAAAACCCTGAAAATTAATAGGATAAGAGCCCAATGTTAATTTAATGTTATGTAAGTGTATTGATATTGTAAAGTTTTATGTAAATTTGATAAGCTTTTATTAATTTAACTCAAACTAACAATGAAAAAGATATTCACCATTTTATTAATGTTAACTGTGACATGTACATTTGCACAAGAAAAACCTAAATCTGATCTAAAAAAGGATGGAGATGTAACCTTTGCAACTTATTATCATGATAATGGAGCTGTGGCACAGCAAGGTACTTTTAACAAAGAAGGAGAACTTCATGGTGTTTGGACTAGTTATGATTTAATTGGAAATAAAGTTACCGTTGCTAGTTATGAAAATGGAAATAAGGTTGGTAAGTGGTTATTTTGGTCTGGTGATAAATTAAGAGAAGTAGATTATAAAGATTCAAAGATAACCAGTGTAAGCGAATGGACAGATAAGGTGCAACTCGCAGTAAATAATAAATAAGTTTTTAATTCAACATATAAAAAAGGTTCCTAACTCTCGTTAGGAACCTTTTTGTTTGTGGACTATTTCAAGCCTCAGTTTAGAACTTATACGTATATCCTAGTGAGATTTCTGTGCCTGGTTCTCTTAATGAGAATATTTGGTCTTCTCCTCCAAACGACACATAATCACTTTCTCTTTTACTATTTAAAATATTAGCCACTTTAATATCGATTGAAGATCTTCTATCTTCTCCAAATGCTTTATTTAATGTAAAGTTTAAACTGTTAAACGGTTTAGTATATACATCTGGAACTAAGCCAATACCAACAACCTGAAGCGTTTCTCCTTGTACATTATAAAATAAACCCGTTTGAAAACCTGAATCTTGATCATTATAATCTAGACCAAAATTAAGTAGAAATGGTGCCTGGCCTTGTAAATCTCTTTCTTTTTCTACCTTTTCACCATCTCTAGCAGCTAATTGTCTACTAGTAAATTCGGCTTCAGACATGGTTAATTCAGATGTGATAAAAGACACATTTGCATTAAATTTCAGCTTACTAAGTCCGTCAGTAATAAACCCAAGGCGTTGTCTTAGTTCCAATTCTAAACCATATACTTTAGCGTTCCCCAAGTTTGCAACAGTGAGTTGTGTTGGTGCTTGTAAAAAGAATGACTGTTCTATCGGGTCTTTAAAATCTTTATAGAAACCACTTACGGCAAACATTTGTCCGTTATCTCCAAAACGCTCAAATCTTAAATCAAAGTTGTTCACGTAAGTTGGTACTAAGTTGATGTTACCAATAAATAATCTATTTGTAATAGGGTCAAAGATTCGAGCAACAGATGATTCTTTAAAAGAAGGTCTTGCTGTTGTGCGAGAATATGACGTTCTAACATTGATATTATCTGTAGCAGAATAAATAACGTTAGCAGATGGGAAAATATCAAATTCATCTAAGATAGCTTCTCTATTGAATTGCCTTTCGTTATTCTGACCAGTGTAGAATGACTTAAAAAATTCTGTTCTAACACCTAAAACAGTTTTTAATTTTTCGGAAACATTAAATTCTGCTGAAAAATAAGTTGCACCAATATTTTGCTCACCTTCATAGGCATCTATCGCGTTAAATTGATCACCAAAAACTAAGTATGTACCTGAATCTGTTGTTGTATTCCAAAGGTTTTCGGAAGCCAATAAGTTATCTGCATTCCCATTAGCTATAAAGGAGTCATCTCCTTGAATATTAAAGGTGTAATCATCGATACTAAAATCTCTAAATTTATAAGTATAAGCACCACCAAATTTTAGTTTAGCCGGTCTTCCAAATAAATCTACAGTTTTATCTAAATCAATTCTACCAGCCCAGTTTTCTTCAATAAGGTTTCTCCAAAGTTGAATTGGGAATGTTGAAGCAGATGGACTTACAAAGAATTGACCTTCTCCAGATTCCTGAAATGGCGTAATTCTATGTGCCTTATCCATAACCTTAGAAAAAGTAGGAGAGAGTTTCCACTCTAAATTAAAAGCATTCTCATTGTTACTTAATCGGTATTTGCCACTAATAAGTAAGTTTGTAATAGAACGCTCTGTATAGGTAAGAGAATTTTTAATCAATGGCTCGATACCACCCCCTACACCATCTTGTGAGATGTCTTGTTCAAAAAACCCAGCAGTTGATTCTCCATTTTGAATATGAAGTAAATTAACTTTGTATTTAGACTTATCAGTTTTATAAGTTAAGCCTAGCATACCATTTAGTATGACGTTGTTTATACCTTCGGAGCCCCTAGAATCTAGAACTGATTTCAATTCTTTGTCAGATGAATCATTAAAGCTTTTTACATAAGCTCCATCATTTCTGTTTTCATAAAAAGTAGTTTCATTTTTATAAGAGAATGACGCCTGATATCCTATTTTATCATCACCAACATCATATTGGTTTCCTAAAGTGAAACCAAGGTCAAAATTCATATTACTTTGCTCCTGTTTTGCTTGAAGTTCTTTTTGAAACCTATTGGTTAAGGATGTTAATAATACTCTATTGTCAAAAGTACCAGGTATTGATTGGTATCTGTTAATAGGCAGGTTTCTTGTGCCATCATCAAACCCTAAGAAATCTGTGTCACCTCCAGTATAGGTTAAGTATTTATCATTGAAGTGCATATCAGGATTATATCCCATACCTAAAGAGAGTGTATATTCTGGTTTGGTAGGAAAATCTTTTGTGATGATATCAACAATACCACCTGTAAAATCTGCTGGGTATTCTGCCGATGCAGTTTTTAATACAATTACATTATCTAAAATATTTGTTGGAAATAAATCCATTTGAATTGTATTTCGGTCTGGATCCAGTCCTGGGATATCAATTCCGTTTAAGATAGATTTTGTGTATCGGTCACCTAAACCACGAACGTAAACATATTTCCCGCCTTCAATAGAAACACCCGGAACACTTTTTACAGCACTTGCAAGATTACTCGCACCTGAGCTTTTAATTGATTGTGCAGATAAACCATCCATAACAACCACAGATTTTTTCTGTAAATTTAAGATTGAGTTTTCAGTATTACGCTTAACAGTGGTTTGAATAATGATTGTATCTAATGAATTGGTCTCTAAAGTAATATCTAAAGTAGCAACCTCTCCAGTTTTTACAATAACATCACTTATTTCTTGAGTATTATATCCTACAAAAGAGAATACTAAGGTATAAGTTCCGGGTTCTAGTTCTAATTGAAACTTTCCGTCAAAATCAGAAGTGGTTCCCGTAGTTGTGCCTTTTACTAATATATTAGCAAAAGCCATTGGTTCTACAAACTCACCGTCAATGACATTTCCAGCTACTGTTCCTTTTTGTGCATTAGCGAATCCAATAGTAAATAAGACAATTAAAAGGAATGAGTATAAGTTTTTTTGCATGATTGTAATATGATTTAAACTACTACTCATCATTTTGAACGAGTAGTAGTTTTTATTTTCAAGGTTAAACTAATGTTGACAGATGAGCTGATTAAAATCCTAAACCACCTGCAGTGTTTGAGTAAGTCCAGGCTAACTCAGAAGTTGTAGCTCCAACCGTATTTGCACCTTCTGTTACTGCAGAAGCAGTAGAACCAAATCCAGTTACCATAGCAGTTTCAGCTTTATTAACGAAAACGCTAGTGGCATCTGTCACACCTGAAGGCAATACGATTTCCCAAGTTCCGAAAACCAAATCTCCATTATTGTAGTTTGCAGCAACACCATCGTTATCTAACTCTACATCTGAAGACGCTTTAAATCCAAATGCATATATGTTGTTTGTTGTTCCAGTAGCGCCACTTCTATAATCTGCGTATTCACCATTTTCTGTTACAGTATTACCAAGAATAGTCACATTTTGTATGGTGAATGAACCGGTAGCAGAACCTTCAGGTCCATCAATTTCGAAAGCGTGATCAGAGAAATCTCCTAATACTACTACAGCATTATTGATTGTACCTGAGTAGGCTTGATCAATATCTAAAGCGTCGTCACCTTGAGCCCATACTAATAAGTTAGATGCATTAACAGTTCCTCCAAAAAATTCGATGCCGTCATCAACATTTGCAACAACTTCTATGTTGTTGATAACTGTACCATTTCCAACACCACCAAGCGTTAAGCCATTAATTTCGTTACCTTCTCCAATTAAAGCACCTCCATGACGGATAGATAAATACTGTATTACTCCTGAGTTATCAGTAGCATCAGATCCACCATACAATCCAAATGTATCATCCGCAGGAATTCCTTCAATTTGAGCTTCAATAATATTACCAGAAAATGAGCAAGGCGCATTACCTAATATTATTAATCCTCCCCAAAGACCTCTATCATTTTCATCTAAGTTTGTACCAGCATTTTCTCCACAAGAAATATTATCACTTGTTGATGTGAAAATGATAGGTTGTGTTGCTGTGCCAACAGCATTGATTTTTGAATCTCTTGCAATAATTAAGGCAGAAGCTAATGAACCTGTTCCTGGAGTACCTTTAATGATTGTTCCTGGTTCAATAGTTAAAGTAGCACCATTATTAACCACTACTTTTTGATTTAATTGATAGATATTATCATTGGTCCAAGTTGTGTTTTCTGTGATTGCACCTGTAACTGTAATTATAGGACATTCTTCGCCATTTCCATTTCCGTTACCATTATTGATAATTGTAACTTCCTCAATAATAATAGGTGTATCGTCATCTTTAAAACAGCTAGTAAATACTAGAGAAGAAGCGATTAATGTAGATAAGACTAATTTTTTCATAATATTTTTTTTCTTAGTTTTTGTGTTATTCTAAATGATGATGCAAAGAAAGGCTCACAATGTAAAGTCAAGGTTAATTAGGTATTAATCCTAAATCATAAAACCGTTAACTCAGTGTTATGTGAAATGACTTTTTTTATCAACGGGAAACATTAAATTAACATTGAAATATTCTATCTTGCAGATGTTAAAAATCATCTATGAATTGGGAACAGTTACTCTCCTTGAAACGATTTGGAGATACACATAAACGCTTACGAAAAGAACAAGACGAAACACGACTAGGTTTTGAGGTTGATTATGACCGAATTATTTTTTCTTCGGAATTTAGAAGCCTTCAAGACAAAACTCAGGTTGTGCCAATGTCAAAAACCGACTTTGTCCATACGCGCTTAACTCACAGCCTCGAGGTTAGTGTGGTAGGCCGATCATTAGGCCGAAAAGTTGGTCAGCGTTTGTTGGAAAAACACCCACACTTAAAAGACATTCATGGCTATCAAATTAATGACTTTGGAGCGATTGTAGCCGCTGCAGCCTTAGCTCATGATATAGGAAATCCTCCTTTTGGACATTCAGGAGAAAAGGCAATAGGTGAATTTTTTAAATCTGGTGATGGTCGTTATTTTGAAGACCAATTAACCAAGAAAGAATATGAAGATTTATGCAGTTTTGAAGGTAATGCCAATGGATTCAAAATATTAACCGAAAGCCGACAAGGACGTATTGGAGGATTACGATTGAGTTATGGGACGCTTGGTGCATTCACAAAATACCCTAAAGAATCGCTTCCTAAGAAACCAACATCTCATATTGCTGATAAAAAGTATGGTTTTTTTCAAACTGAAAAAGATATATTCAAAGACATAGCAAATGAGTTAGGTTTGGTGAAAAGAGGAAACGATGGCGATGTAAGCTATTGTAGACATCCATTAGTGTATTTGGTTGAAGCAGCAGATGATATTTGCTACACCATCATTGATTTTGAAGATGGCATCAATTTGGGACTCATACAAGAAGAATATGCTTTAGAATACTTGATTAACTTAGTGAGAGATTCTATTCAAACAAAAACGTATAATGCGCTTCTGAGTACTCAGGATAGATTAAGCTATTTACGCTCCTTAGCTATAAATACACTTATAAGTGAGGCTGTTGATGTTTTTATGGAGCATGAAGACGCAATATTGTCTGGCGAGTTTTCTAAGGCGTTAATGGATTATAGCGCTTATGAGGCTCAGATAACAGATATCCTTACCTTGAGTATTGCTAACGTTTATCAATCTACAGAGGTCATTGATAAAGAAATTGTGGGTTATAAAGTCATCAACGAGCTTTTAAGCATTTTCACAAAAGCAGTGGTCAATAATTTAAACGAAGAACAATCTAACTTTGATAAGCTTATTTTAAAGTCCATTAAGCAGTATATTGACTTAGAGACAGACAATCTTTATGAAAGTTTGTTGTCAGTTTGTTTCTATGTTTCAAAAATGTCTGATGGTAATGCCATGCTGACTTATCAAAAACTTAAAGGGAATCATCTGTAAATTCAAACTTAAATATTAAGTCTACTTTAGGCTTAATAGTTTGTTGATATAGTGTTGATAATTATTCGAATTTTTAAGATAGTTCTTATAATAGAAATATGATCTTTGAAAGATAAAGAAAGGAGCTTTCTTAGTTCTCTATTTTATTTTATGCATTTCATCGATTAAATTTGTATTTAAACGGTAATTTATTATATTTGTTTAACCTAATCTTTTAAACCTACTCAGATGAAAAAGAATATATTTGGAGCTGCAGTGATTTTTTGCGTAACACTAGCTTTTTTATTGATGATTAATGACATTACTAGTAACGGTAATCATGAACCACAAAAAACCAGTAGTCAGGTTTACGATGCAAATAATCAAACAGATATTGCTACTATAGACGAAGAGGAGCAATAGAATTAAATAAAATACACAAACTTTCAGCATCAATCTTAACAGATTGATGCTGTTGTTTTATAGAGGCTTGTTCAATAAAAGTATCAGGTATTCCTAGTATTTTAATACGAGTCGTATAGTTGTTTTTAGAAGCAAATTCTAGAATAGCACTTCCAAAACCTCCTGTTGTCACGCCATTTTCAATAGTTACTATGTCTTTATATTTAGTGAAAATAGAATGAAGTAATGTTTCATCCAATGGTTTTACAAAGCGCATATCATAGTGCGAAATATTTTCACTATAATCACATTTTGAAATGGCTTCTACAACATTATGAGCTATAGAGCCTACACTTAAAATAGCAAGTGTTTTTCCTTTTTTAAGCTGTGTCCCTTTTCCAACCTCAAGCTTAGTAAATGGTTGTTTCCAATCTAATATATTGCCACGACCTCTAGGATAACGAATAGCAATAGGCTGCGCTAACCCTAATTGTGCTGTGTACATGATATTTCGTAATTCAATTTCATTTCGAGGAGCACAAATAATCATATTTGGAATACACCTCAAATACGCCAAATCAAAAACACCATGATGTGTTGCGCCATCTTCGCCAACCAAACCGGCACGATCTAAACAGAAAATCACGGGAAGGTTCTGTAAAGCTACATCGTGTATCAGTTGATCATAAGCACGTTGTAAAAAGGTAGAATAGATATTACAAAACACAGTCAAACCTTGTGTTGCCATACCCGCAGCTAATGTCACTGCATGTTGTTCTGCAATACCAACATCGAAAGCACGTTCTGGAATTTCCGCCATCATATATTTCAATGAGCTTCCTGTAGGCATTGCTGGTGTAATTCCAACAATGGTTTTGTTTTTTTTGGCTAACTCAACGATGGTATAACCAAAGACATCTTGAAACTTAGGTGGCTGACCTTCTGTTTTCTTCGGAAGGATATCACCTGTAACCGAATCAAATTTGCCAGGAGCGTGATACTTAACCTGATCGTCTTCGGCTTGCTTTAAACCTTTTCCTTTAGTGGTAATGACATGCAGAAATTTTGGGCCTTTAACCGATTTTAAGCGTTTCAATTCTGAAATTAAAGCCGATAAATCATGACCATCAATAGGTCCAGTATAATCAAAATTTAAAGCTTCAAAGATATTGTCTTGCTTTTCTTTCCCTTTTTTAACATTGGTGAGATATTGTTTTAAAGCACCAACGCTTGGGTCGATACCAATAGCATTATCATTTAAAATTACTAATAGATTTGCATTGGTGACTCCAGCATGATTAAGCCCTTCAAAAGCCATTCCGCTAGCAATCGATGCATCGCCAATAACGGCTATATGATGTTTGTCTTCACCTTTTAACTGTGAAGCAATAGCCATTCCTAATGCTGCCGAAATGGATGTCGATGAATGTCCAACACCAAAGGCATCATATTCGCTTTCATCACGTTTTGGAAAACCACTTATACCATCTTGTTGTCTGTTGGTATGAAAATTCTCTTTTCTGCCAGTGAGTATTTTATGACCATAAGCTTGATGTCCAACATCCCAAATGAGTTGATCATTAGGTGTGTTAAAAACATAATGCAAGGCTAGAGTGAGTTCTACAACACCAAGACTTGCACCTAAATGCCCTTCTTTAGTAGCGACAATATTAATGATAAACTTTCGTAACTCTTTGGCGAGTTGAGGTAGTTCATCTGGAGTTAATTCTCTTAAATCAGAAGGGAAATTGATATGGTCTAAAATAGATTTAGTCATAAAGCAAAGCTACAATAATTGATAAAGATTTCTATAACTATAATTCTATTTGAATTTTTTACTTTTACAGCTATGGAAAACCTTTTCGACGATACCTATTTTATGAAAAAAGCCTTGCAAGAAGCTGAAGAAGCTTTTGAAAAAGGTGAGATTCCTGTTGGTGCAGTTATAGTTATTAATGACAGAATTATTGCAAGAGCACATAATCTAACAGAGCTTTTAAATGATGTGACTGCACATGCGGAAATGCAAGCTATTACTGCTGCTGCTAATTTTTTAGGCGGAAAGTATTTAACCAATTGTACACTTTATGTAACCTTAGAGCCTTGCCAGATGTGTGCAGGTGCTTTGTATTGGAGTCAGATTTCTAAGATTGTCTATGGAACTAGAGATGAAGAGCGTGGTTGTATTGCTCTGCATACTAAATTACATCCTAAAACCAAGATGGTTGGAGGCGTTTTGGCTGATGAAGCCTCAGCGTTATTGAAACGGTTTTTTATTGAGAAACGTAATTTGAATTAAGCTTAAAGTAGCGTTAAGGATGGAGGCATTGTTGGAGCTCCTTGAAAAGAGCGACTGCCAAGAGCCTGACCGAACGCAGTTGGGTAACGCCCAAAAAAATAAACCCAAAAAAACGCCTAACTTTCGTTAGACGTTGAAACTGTAATAAAGTATATCTTCTTAAAGAACTTGCACGTTAGCCGCAACCAATCCTTTTCTTCCTTCTTCTTCGTTGTACTCTACATTATCGCCTTCACGTAACTCAACACCATTAAGGTTTGATACGTGTACGAAAATTTCTTTTCCTGTTTCTTCGTTGGTAATGAATCCAAATCCTTTTGAATCATTAAAAAATTTAACTGTTCCAGTCATGGTAATAAAAAAATATGTTAATTAAGCTATAAATGTAGGACTTATAATAATGCGATGTATTAGTAAGGTGTAATTTTTTAAATTATTGAATATTAATGGTTTAAAACAGATATTTTTTTATTTAAAAGGTTTTGTTCTTTTGATTTTCTCGCATTTTATCCAGATTTTCTTGGGTTAACATATAGTCTTTAATATCCTTCCCTTTCCAACGATGATACGCAAAGAGTGGAAAAACCACCATAAAAAGACCAAGAACACCAAAGCCTATGAGTTTTTGAGAATAGTCTACATCTAAAAAGTAGCCACATAAAATACTTCCAAGTGAAGCTAAAAAAGTGATAAGAATAATATACTTCATGACCTTTGAGTTTTGTCAAATACCCATTATGGGTTTATGATGTAAAATTAATCAATTCGCGTCTGTAAGCGGTTAACAATTTTGATTTTGAAACAAATCCGTAATATTTTTCATTTTTAATGACTGGCAGATTCCACGCTCCAGTGTCCTGAAATTTTTTCATCACCATTTTCATTGAATCTGTTTCATAATGAATATGTTCAGGTGGATTATGCATAAATGTTTCTACCGAAGTCGTCTCATAAAGGGACTGGTCAAACATCACAGTTCTAATATCATCCAGTAAGATAATGCCAACGAGATATTGGTTTTCATTTACTACTGGAAATAGGTTTCGACTCGATTTTGAAACACCTTGATGTAGCATGTCACCAAGCGACATTTCAGGGTTTAGAATGGTAAAATCTTTTTCAATAACGCTATCGAGTTTCATTAAAGTGAGAACCGATTGATCTTTATTATGTGTTAAAAGCTCACCTTTTTCTGCAAGTTCTTTGGTGTAAATGGTATGCTCAATGGCATTTTTGGTGATGATGAACGACATGGAGACTGTAATCATCAATGGGACAAACAATTGGTAACCGCCAGTAATTTCAGCAATCAAGAAAATAGCAGTTAAAGGCGCATGAAGTACACCTGCGATTAGTCCAGCCATTCCAATGAGTGTGAAATTTGATTCAGAGACCTGAAAACCTAATCCGATATTATTGATAATCTTGGCAGCTACATTTCCTAAGGCACTTCCCATAACCATCGTTGGAATAATGATTCCACCAGCTCCTCCTGCGGCAAAAGTGGTTGACATGGCAACAGCTTTAAAAACAGTAATCCCAATCAGTAAAGCGATAACAACCCAAATATTATCGAGATAATCGTCAAAAGGTGTTTCCCCTAGAGCGTGCAGATGATTTCCGTCAAGAAGGTCATTGATAAATCCGAAACCTTCACCATACAATGGCGGAATAAAATAAAGCATCACGCCTATAGCCAAACCACCTACAATGAGTTTTTGTCCGCTGGTTTTAAACCGTTCAAAAAACTTGTAAACGGCAAAATATATTTTTGAGAAATAGATAGACGCTATTCCAGTTCCAACACCTAAAATGATAAAAAACATGGTGTCACTTAATGCAAATGGTTGAGATACATTATAATTGAATAACACACCATTTCCGACAAAAAAATAAGAGGTCAATACCGAAGACACCGAAGCAATCAACAATGGCAAAAGTGAAGCAAAGGTTAAATCGAGACTAAAGACTTCGATAGCAAAAATAATCGCTGCAATAGGTGATTGAAAAATAGAAGCAATAGCTCCTGCAGCTGCACAGCCAATTAATAAGGTTCTTGTTTTTCTATCGACATGAAACAGCCGACCAATATTTGAACTCACTGCCGATGCTGATGCAATTGCTGGACCAAGTAACCCAACCGAACCTCCAAACCCAGCCGTTAAAGGAGCCGTGATTAATGGTAAATAGATTTTGCTTCGCTTTATTAAACCGTCCTTTTTGGATAATGAAAACAGAATGCTAGGAATACCATGCTCGATTTTTTGCTTTGAAACATATTTCACAAATAAATAGACGAGCCAGAGTCCGATTATTGGAAGGATAAAATAAATACTATTTCTTGACACAATAGCCAAATGATCTAGAATCCATTCGATGCCATACGTAATATTTTTTATGGTTACCGAAACTAAACCAGACAATAAACCAATAAGAACTGCTAATAAGAACACGAAGTTTTTTTGCGAGATATATTTATATCGCAAAATGAGTACGCGCTTGATAAAGTTTTGGATTGGCATAGACTAAATCTACTAAAAAATCCTGCATGAAGCAGGATTTAGTAGTTATGATTTTAAGTTGAGTTTTAAACTTAACTCTGTTAATTGTTCATCATCAATAGGCGCAGGTGCATCAATCATGACGTCACGACCATTGTTATTTTTTGGAAAGGCAATAAAATCACGAATTGTTTCTTGTCCGCCAAGAATAGCTACCAATCTATCCAGGCCAAAAGCGAGTCCACCATGAGGAGGTGCTCCGTATTGGAAGGCATCCATTAGGAAGCCAAATTGTGCTTTTGCTTCTTCAGGTGTAAATCCTAAATAATCAAACATCAAGGCTTGTGTTTCTTTATCATGGATACGAATAGATCCACCACCAATCTCATTTCCGTTAAGTACTAAATCGTAAGCATTAGCTTTAACATCACCTGGGTTTGTTTTCAATAATTCTAATTGTCCTGGTTTTGGAGATGTAAATGGATGATGCATCGCATGGTAACGTTTTGTGTTTTCATCCCATTCTAACAAGGGGAAATCCATAACCCAAAGAGGGGCGAATGTTTTAGGGTCTCTCAAGCCTAAACGTTCTGCTAATTCCATTCGTAAGGCACTCAATTGCGCTCTTACTTTATTGGTATCTCCAGAAAGCACACAGATTAAATCACCAGCTTTTGCGCCAGTTACTTCTGCCCATTTTGCTAAATCGTCTTGGTCATAGAATTTATCTACGGAAGATTTATAGCTCCCGTCGTCATTGCATCTAGAGTATACCATTCCTAAAGCACCAACTTGTGGACGCCTTACCCAATCGATTAATTTATCGATGTCTTTTCTGGTATAACTATTTCCGCCAGGAACTGCGATTCCGACGACTAGTTCAGCAGAATTAAATACGTTAAATTCTTTATGTTGTGCTACGGAGTTGAGTTCTCCAAATTCCATCCCAAAGCGGATGTCTGGTTTATCATTTCCGTAGAGACGCATCGCATCATCATAGAGCATTCTCGGAAATTTTTCGATGTCAACACCATTCACTTCTTTTAGTAAATGACGTGTTAAACCTTCAAATGCATTTAAAATATCTTCTTGCTCGATAAATGCCATTTCGCAGTCTATCTGCGTAAATTCTGGTTGTCTATCGGCACGTAAATCTTCATCTCTAAAACATTTTACAATCTGAAAATACTTATCCATTCCACCAACCATAAGCAATTGCTTGAAGGTTTGAGGCGATTGAGGTAAGGCGTAAAACTGACCTTCATTCATTCGCGATGGCACCACAAAATCACGTGCACCTTCTGGCGTAGATTTGATTAAGTAAGGAGTTTCGATTTCAATAAAGCCTTCCTTAGATAAATAGTTTCTCACTTCTTGAGTTACTTTATGTCTAAAGATTAAGTTGTTTTTTACTGGATTACGGCGAATATCTAAATAGCGATATTTCATTCGTAATTCTTCTCCGCCATCAGTCTCATCTTCAATCGTGAAAGGGGGTAATTGAGCTTCGTTTAGTATCGTTAATTCAGAAACTAAAATTTCAATATCGCCTGTTGGCATATTAGGGTTTTTGGAAGCACGTTCGATAACGTTTCCTTTAACTTGAATTACAAACTCACGACCTAAGTCTTGCGCTTGTTTCATTATGTCTTTTGGCGTGCGCTCTTCATCAAACACTAGTTGTGTCATGCCATAACGATCACGTAAATCTACCCAAACGATAAATCCTTTATCACGAGATTTTTGAACCCAACCTGCAAGTGTTACTTCTGTATTGATATGTGATGCTCTTAATTCACCACAATTATGACTTCTGTACATATCGAAATTTTAATCCTGCAAATTTAGTGAAATAGGACAGAGTATTAATTCTAAAAGTGCTTTTTTAGTTATGATGGTCTTGTTTTATTAGAAGGTTGGCTCTTGACTTGCAGAGTGTTGAAATAAACATTCTTAATAAACAAGCTTGTATTTTACATATACTTCATTTTATTTGACAATAATGCAATAAATACACAAAAAATTGTATTTTTTTTTAAAGAATTATTGTTTACAAAACGATAATATACATATATTAGCTATAACTAATCCAAAACAAATAATATTATGATTAAATTTTTACATTTAAAATCATTACTGCTTTTAATTTTTATGGCAGCATCAGGATCACTGCTGGCTCAAGAAGTCTCGGGTACAGTTACAGATGATTCTGGACCATTACCAGGTGTGTCCGTAATTATAAAAGGCACATCCACTGGAACAACCACAGACTTTAATGGAAACTATTCAGTTAGCGCAGAAAATGGAGACACTCTTGTTTTCTCTTATGTTGGGTATGACACACAAGAAATTGTAGTAACCGGAAACCAAATGAATGTTACATTGAAATCTGGAGTTGCTCTAGATCAAATTGTATTGGTAGGCTCTAGAAACCCAAGTAGAACAGCTATTGACACGGCAGTTGCTATTGATGTAATAGATATGGCCGATTTGGCTAATAAAGGACCTCAAACCTCTGTTAACGAGATATTGAATTATGTAGCACCATCTTTTACTTCTCAAACACAAACGGTATCAGATGGAACGGATCATATAGATCCAGCATCTTTAAGAGGATTAGGACCAGATCAAGTTTTGGTTTTAATTAATGGGAAGAGAAGGCATAATACTGCTTTAATAAATGTTAACGGAACCGTTGGAGCTGGTAGTGTAGGTACAGATATGAATGCAATCCCTACTGCAGCAATTAAAAGAATAGAAGTATTGCGTGATGGTGCAGCTGCACAATATGGATCTGATGCTATTGCAGGTGTTATCAATATTATTCTTAAGGACGCTACTGGAGAATTAGATTTAACGGTTACAACAGGAGCTAACTTTAGTGAAAATTCAAATCAGTTTGAAGGCGGGAGTGATGGAGAGAAATTTAAACTTGATGCAAACTACGGGATTCCTGTAGGTGAGAAAGGCGGCTTTATTAATTTTACAGGAACTTTATCTACTAGAGAACCAGCACTTAGAAATAAAGATTATGCAGGTGACATATTTAGAGGCTATCATGGGGCAGAAAGAGTATTTGCTGCTAATGGTGGTAATGTTGCTGATATGAACCTTTTTGATTATCAAACTGCAGCCCAATCACTTTCTTATTTAGATGCTGCTGTTCAATCTCAAATTGCAGGATTAGATTTAAATCAACAAACAGATATAGATACATTTAGAGGTCTCTTAGATTTTGATGC
Organism: Psychroserpens sp.; assembly: GCF_036960315.1. Taxonomy (NCBI): domain Bacteria; kingdom Pseudomonadati; phylum Bacteroidota; class Flavobacteriia; order Flavobacteriales; family Flavobacteriaceae; genus Psychroserpens; species Psychroserpens sp. The sequence goes on from NZ_JBALVR010000006.1 coordinate 145,374, forward strand.
AGATGAAGATGAATTAGCTGCTAGAGGATTAACACGAGAAGATTTTAGATTTAAAGTCGGAACTTCTAAATTAAGAGAAGGGAAATTTTTCTTTAATTCTAGTATTCCTGTTAGTGTAAATGCAGAATTATACGCATTTGGAGGATTGTCTTACCGTAGTGGTTTAGCTTCTGGGTTTTACAGAAGACCAGCTCAAGGTGATGGTAGAGCAAATACACCAGCATTTCCTAATGGATTTTTACCAAGTATTGGTAGTGATATTATAGATAAATCTTTATCTGTAGGTATTAGAGGGAAAGTAAATGAGAATTGGGATGTGGATTTTTCTAACACCTTTGGAGAAAACATTTTTGCATATACTGTTGGTAACTCTAGTAATGGTACTTTAGGCACAGGGACTCAAAGATCTTTTGATGCAGGAACAATAGGGTTTTCTCAAAACACAACTAATTTAGATGCTTCAAGATTTTATGATGATATTTTTGAAGGATTTAATGTTGCTATTGGAGCAGAATATAAAGTAGAAAATTATTATATAGAAGAAGGAGAGCTTAATTCATATGCTAGTTACGATATTAATGGAGATATTGTGACAGCATCGACAGCTGATGCATTACTGGTTAGGAATAATTTCACAGGAGTAGCTTTAGGTGGCGGAGCTCAGGTATTTAGAGGATTTGATCCTAACAATGCTTCTAATAATACAAGAAATAGTATGGCCGCATACATAGATTTAGAGGCAGATTTTAGTGAAGCGTTTTATGTGAGCTTTGCAGGTCGTTATGAAAACTTCTCAGACTTTGGCGGTACGATTAATGGTAAGTTAGCTGCGCGTTATAAATTGACAGACAATATCAATATTAGATCTGCAATTAATACCGGGTTTAGAGCACCATCTTTACATCAACAATTTTTTAGTAGAACAAGTACTGTTTTTCAAAATAATGTACCATTAGAACAAGGGACGTTTACGAATGATAGTAGATTAGCAGATTTATTAGGGATTGATGAATTAAAAGAAGAAACTTCTACAAGCTTTAGTTTAGGTTTTACAGGAAAAATACCAGATTTAAACTTAACATTTAGTATAGATGGATATTTAATTAATATTGATGATCGCATCGTTTATAGTGGAAGTTTTGGAGCAGGAACAAATACTGATGTTCAAGCCATATTTAATGCTGCAGGAGCGACAAGTGCTCGTTTCTTTGTTAATGCTATAGATACGGAAACAACAGGAATAGATATTGTATTAAGCCATAGAGCCAACTTAACCGATGAGTTAAGACTAACCTCTGACTTGGCTGCTAATTTTACTGAAACCGAAGTCAAAGAATTAAATGTGCCTGATGCCGTTGTTGCTGCTGGGCAAACCGGTAATTTCTTCGATGCTCAAGAAGAAGCGTTTTTAACACTCGCAATTCCTAGAACTAAAGCAAGTTTATCAAATAATTTATCTTATAAAAAGTGGAATTTTTTATTAAGAAATACCTTTTTTGGAGAGGTAGAAGATCCAGATGATTATGCAGGATCTGCAAGTGTAGACCAGCATTCTGTTTCGGCTGATGCTGTTTATGGTAGTAAGATAGTTACTGATTTAACAGTGTCTTATGAGTTTACTGATCATCTGAATATTACTATAGGTGCAAATAACTTATTAGATGTGTATCCTGATGAAAATAGACCAGGAGGGACATCTGGAGATCAATTTGTGTACTCAAGAAGAACATCTCAGTTTGGGTATACAGGTAGATATCTGTTCGCAAGATTAAACTTGAAATTATAACTAATCAAATAGTGAAATTTGAAAAGGCCTCGCGTGTTGCGAGGCTTTTTTTTTAAAATAAAGAAACCATAATGAATTAATACAATTTTTATTGTTTCTTCATTTTAATTACTTTTTTATTAAGAATAATCAAGTTATTTAAGTTTTTATTATGATATTTAACAATATTAATTCAAAAAACAAACATTATGAACGACACTTTATCATTAAAGTTGCTTCTGTTTTCATTTATTTTAATCCCGTTACTGACTTTTAGTCAGAATGTTACGGGTAAGATAATGGATGGAAGTACAAATCAACCTTTACCTGGCGCTAATGTCATTATAAAGGGAACATCAACTGGAGCAACAACAGATTTTGATGGAAACTTCTCTCTAAACGTAGATAATTTTCCAGCAACGCTTGTTATTTCGTCTTTAGGCTTTGAGACTGTTGAAGAAACATTAACTGAAGCAAGAGAAGTGAATATTACTTTAAAAGAATCCGCTATGGCTTTAGATGAAGTTGTTATTACAGGTTTAGCAACTTCAGTAAAACGGAGTAACTCTGCAAATGCTGTGGCATCTGTGTCAGCTGAAGAATTAAATGGTCGCACACCATCCCAAACGTTAGATGGAGCTTTAGCTGGTAAGTTTGTAGGAGCCCAAATTACGGCTGCATCAGGCGCACCAGGTGGAGGATTTTCTGTTAAATTAAGAGGGGTGACTTCTATTAATGGAAACGGTCAACCACTTTATATTATTGACGGTGTTTATGTTAATAATAATAGCGTGTTTGCCGGTGGTTTAAATGATGTTTCAAACGCTGCCGGAGGAGGTGCCTCATCAACAGATTCTCAGGATAATGCTTCAAACAGAATTGCGGATATTAATCCAGACGATATTGCAACCATTGAGATTTTAAAAGGAGCATCTGCTTCTGCAATTTATGGATCTCGTGCTGCTGCTGGAGTTGTTATTATTACAACAAAAAAAGGGAAACAAGGTAAAACCAAAATTAGATTTTCTCAGGCCGTTGGATGGAATGAGGCAGTTAATCTACTTGGACAAAGAAATTGGAATGCTAATTTGGCTGAAAGTGTATATGGCGAAGGTGATTTATATACAGCAGCTCAAAACGCCGGAACTTTAAGGAATTATGAAGATGAAATTTATGGTGAAAAAGGATTTATTTCTAATACAAATATTAGCCTATCTGGGGGGAATGAAAAAACTTCATTTTTCGGGTCTTTCACTAATAATGAAGAAGATGGGATTGTTAAAAGAACTGGTGCAGAAAAAAAATCATTTAGATTAAATGTAGATCATAAAATAAATGATAATATTAAATTCTCTGTTACGAGTAATTATATTAGATCTAGTTCTGATAGAGGGTTTTTTAATAATGATAATACAAATACTACTATAGGAGTGTCATTATTATTTACAAGACCATGGGATGACTTATTTCCTGATTCCAACGGAAATTATCCTGATCATCCTGCAAACTCTTCAAACCAAATTCATACACGAGATGTGATGACCAATAATGAATTTACAAGTCGTTTGATCGCTGGAGGTTCTTTGGATGTTAATCTATTCACAAACGATAAGCATAAATTAAAAATGATCTTGAGAGCTGGTATTGATACTTATACGCTTAAGACCACAGTGTTTTTCCCAAGAGATTTACAATTCATGAATCCAGCTGTTGGTGGTGTGGATGGTTTATCTTCTGATGGAACAACACTTAATACGGATAACAATTTTTCAGCATTTTTAGTTCATAAGTTTAACATGAACGATAATGTTGATTTTACTACTCAAGCGGGTGTTACGAATGAACAATTCTCACAGAATACAGTTCGAGTAACTTCAAGAGGATTGATTGCTTCTGAAACAAACGTAGATCAAGCTGCTAATGTTGGAGTAGATCAATTTAGATTGGAACAAGAAGATATGGGATTCTTTGTACAAGAAGAGGTTAATTATCAAGATAAGATTATTGCAACGCTTGGGTTAAGAGGAGACAAATCGTCTAACAATGGTGATGCTAACGAATTCTTCTATTATCCAAAAGCTTCGGTTGCATTTAACCTTCAGAATTTTGGATTCTGGTCTTTCGATAATGTAAATCAATTTAAACTTAGAGCTGCGTATGGTGAAGCCGGAAATTTTGCTCCTAATGGAGCATTGTTTACAACCTATACTAATTCAATAATAGGTGGTAACGTTGGGATTATTACACCAACCACTTTGGGTGATCCTTCAATACAACCAGAACGACAAAAAGAATTTGAAGTTGGTCTAGATGCGGGTTTGTTTAATAACAGAATTACTTTAGAGTATTCGTATTATAATAAAAAAGTAGAAGATTTAATTCTTCAAGCCGATAATGAGCCTTCTTCTGGGTTTAGTTTTAGATGGGCAAATGCAGGATCTTTAGAGAATACAGGACATGAAATAGGCTTAAACGCTAAGGTATTTGATACGGAAGACTTTTCATGGAATACAAGTATTAGCTGGTTCAGAAATAAATCAGAAATCACGGAGCTTACTGTAAATTCTTTTGATACTCAAGGATTTGGTACTGGATTAGGAACATTTAGAATTGAAGAAGGTAAAAGCGCTACACAAATTGTAGGTAATGATTCAAATGGTAATGTAGTTGTTTTAGGTGATGCAGAACCAGATTTCCAAATGACATTTGTTAATGATTTCAGGTATAAGGATTTCACTTTATCATTCCTATGGCATTGGAAAAAAGGTGGCGATAATGTGAATTTAAGTAGATTACTTTCTGATTTTGGAGGTACTAGTGCAGATTATGATGCTACAAATTTAGATCCTTCAGGAGCTCTAAATAATGGAGATTATAGAATTGGAGCTTTCTTAGGCGGAAATGCAGAACCATTCGTTGAGGATGCTTCATATTTGAAACTAAGAGAGATTGGATTATACTATGCGATACCGTCGAAAACTATCGAAAAACTATTCAAAGGAAATGTAACCGACGTGAAAATCGGATTATCTGGAAAAAATTTGATAAACATATTTGATTATAATAGTTATGATCCAGAAGTGTCAAATTTTGGTTCAGCAGCTGCAGGAGTCGGAATTGAAGTGGCACCATTTCCATCCTCTAAGAGATTTATGTTTCATGTGTCAATTGGACTTTAATAAAAAAACAGAATAATATGAAAACTTTAAATAAAATAAAAGCAATACTATTCGTCTTGATCTTATTGGTTGTGTACTCTTGTAGTATTGAAGATGGAAGGAATTTAAATGGTCCACAAACTAACTCTATTTCTGAAGGCTTATCTAGGCCTGAATTACCTCAAGTAGTATCAGGTATTTTGGCAGACATGAGAGATCGGCTTCATACTCAAAGAGATGCAATGTCGGTAGTTGGACGTGACTATTGGAGACACCAAAGTTCTGACCCAAGATGGACAGGAGATTTAATGACAGGAACGTTGGATGACAACGCGTTTTATATAACAACACCTTATGCAGGGAGATATGCCGTGGTTAAACAATGTAATCTATTATTACAAGGCTTGGAAAATACAACGGAGGCATTTACAGACGCAGAAAAAGCTGCAATAAGAGGGTTTGCCAATACTATTAAAGCTCATGAATTGCTAACGATTTTAACCATGTTAGATGACAACGGTATAAGAACTGATGTAGCGGATTCTGAAAACTTAGGACCTTTTGAGAGTTATGATGATGCATTATCCACAATCATAAATTTGCTGAATACAGCGGCAACGGATTTGGCAAGTGGTGGAGATGTTGCTCCTAATACACTTGGGGTTTCTTATTTAGAATTTAATAGAGCACTAACAGCTAGAGCAGCAGCTTATCAAGGAGACTATAATTTAGTGTTAACCGCACTTGCAGATTCTTTTATGGATTTTAATGGTGATTTGAATACTGGAGCGTATTTTCAATTTTCAGCTGGCGGAGGTGATGCTTTAAACCAATTGTTTTTTGCTTTGAATTCTACTGCGGCTAATGCTAGAATTGCTCATCCAGATTTTGTTAATTCTGCTGAGGCTGGAGACACTAGGTTAGGTAAAGCAGTTTTAAGAACAGATGGTCCTTTGAATATAGCTGATTTAACACCTGGTACGCATGATGTTTATATCTACCAATCTAGTTCTGATCCCGTAGGAATGATAAGAAATGAAGAACTGATATTATTGTATGCTGAAGCAAATATGATGTCTAGTCCTAGTGATGCTGAAATGGCAATTAATGTTGTTAGAAGTGCTGCTGGTTTAGGGGATGTTGCACCAGGAGGCGTAGATGAAGATCGATTGTTATATGAAAGACGTTATTCTCTTTTCGCAGAAGGTCATCGTTGGATTGATTTAAGAAGATATAACAGGTTAATTGCTGAAATTACAATAGATCGCCCAGGAGATGGAGTTGTAACTAAATTCCCAATACCTCAAAACGAAGGACAATAAGGAATTTCATTAAATATTTAAAAAAGCCTCAACAATTGTTGAGGCTTTTTCTGCTATTAATCAAACCTTTTTTAATACCCAAAAGGTTTATCATACTTTGATATGACATCAAAGTATTCTGTTAGAATTGACCTTCAATTCTTTTATCTATATTAAATGTTTCTTGAGGAAGTGTTTCTTCTGATCTATTTGCACCTTTCATCCACATTTTAAGTCGTGTTACTAAGAAAAATAGAATGGGAACAACAATTAACGTTAGGAAGGTTGCGATAAATAATCCGTAGATTACTGTCCATGCTAATGGTCCCCAAAAAATCACGTTGTCACCTCCAACATAGATATTGGGATCAAATTCACTAAATAATGTAAAGAAGTTGATGTTTAAACCAGTAGCTAAAGGAATTAATCCCAAAATAGTCGTAATTGCTGTAAGTAAAACTGGACGTAAACGCGCTTTTCCTCCTTTAACAATCGCGTCTAATAAATCTTCTTTTTCTAAATACTCGTCTTCGTCAAGATCTCTTTTTAATTTCTTTCTATCTACAAGTAATTGCGTGTAATCTAAGAGTACCACACCATTGTTAACTACAATACCAGCAAGTGATATAATTCCCATCATGGTCATCATAATCACGAATGCTTTTCCTGTGATAATTAAACCGCCAAATACACCTATGAGGCTTAAGAAAATAGCCAACATGATAATAGCTGGTTTTGACACAGAATTAAACTGAAATATTAGCAAGAAGAAAATTAATCCAAGACCAATAAAAAAGGCAGACATTAAAAACTCCATTTGCTTAGTCTGTTCTTCAATTTGACCAGTATAATCAATTGTAACATCATCTGGTTTATCGTTAAAAGATGTCATCTCGTTCTGGATTTCGGCAACAATCGCTCCAGCATCTGTATATCCAGCAGCTAGGGCAGAATACACTGTAACCACACGTTCTACATCCTTATGTTTGATAGCACTAAACCCAGAAGTGTTACTTTGACTTGCTATAGCAGATACAGGAACTTCTTTAATTTGACCTGAAGCCATATCTCTAAACGTTATTTTCTGATTGAAAATCGCACTTTTATTATAACGATTCTCTTCATTAAAACGTACATAAATGTCATAATCTTCACCATCTTCTTTATAAATTCCGGCTTTAGCTCCAAAAATAGAATTACGTAGTTGCTGACCAACTTGACCAGAAGTAATACCAAGTTCACCTGCTTTTTTACGATCTACATTAACTTGCATTGATGGCTTTGAACGATTTACATCAACCTTTAACTCCTCAATGCCTTGAATGTTTTTGGTGTTAATGAAGTCACGCATTTTCTCTGCAGTTGCAATAAGACCTTCATAGTCTTTACCTTCTAACTCAATATTTATTGGATATCCAGCTGGAGGACCAACAGCATCTTTTTCTACAGAAATAGCGACACCTGGATATACACCATCTAAGGCATCTTGAACTTTTTTCAAAAGGCCATTACTATCGGCACCTTCACGGAATTTATACTCACGCATAGTTGCTGTGATTTTTCCACGATGCGGCATTTCAGCAGCAGATCCACCATCGGTTTGTGGATTTCCTGCGCCTTCACCAACTTGAGAAACGGCACTTTCGGTTAAGAAATTATAACCACCATTTAAATACGAATCTTCATTAATGATGTTGTAAACTCGTTGTTCAATATCTTTCGTTATTGCATTGGTTTTTTTGATATCTGTTCCTTCAGGATATTCGATATATGCAATAATTTGATTAGGTGTGTTGTCTGGGAAGAATTCCACTTTTGTCCGCTGGCTAGCAACAGATGCACCAAAACTTCCAAAGGCAATAAATAGTAAAACTACGGTTCCAATGGTAATAAGAACTGGACGTTTTCCGCCTAAAGCACCACGTAGAATTTTTTCATAAAAACGTTCCCATTTCGGTAATGATTTGGATTGAAAATTATTAGCCCATTTCCTAAGAAATAAACGATATGCCCAAAGTAAAATAGCTGTAAATACCATTACGCTACCTAAACCTTTATAAGCGCCTCCAAATACTAAAATCAATAATCCTATAACTACTAGTATCACCGAAATTTTAATCATTTGCTTCATTGGCATTTCTTTATCTTCAATGGTCATGAATTGAGAGACTAATACAGAATTAAAGAAAATGGCAACAAATAAAGACGATCCTAAAACGACTGAAAGTGTTATTGGGAAATAGATCATAAACTGACCCATAACGCCTGGCCAAAGTCCTAATGGTACAAAGGCAGCAACTGTAGTTAATGTTGAGATAATAATTGGAAATGCAATTTCTCCAATACCTTTTTTAGCGGCTTCAATACGACTCATGCCTTCTTTTTCCATCAAGCGATAGACGTTTTCAACCACAACAATACCATTATCAACGAGCATTCCTAGTCCCATAATTAACCCGAAGAGAATCATGGTATTCATGGTATAGCCCATAAGATTTAGAATCATCAATGACATGAACATCGACATTGGAATTGCAAAACCAACAAATAACGCGTTTTTAAATCCTAAGAAGAACATTAAAACGGTGACTACTAATATGATTCCGAAGATGATATTGTTTACTAAATCGTCGACTTGACCAATAGTTTTCTCAGATTGATCGTTGGCAATAGTGACTTTTAAGTCTGCAGGAAACACATCCACCAGAGCCGTTGCAACCATAGCTCGAATTTTTTCAGCTGCATCCACCATGTTTTCACCAGAACGTTTTTTAACATCCAACATGACTACTGGATGACCAAATTCTCTTGCATAGGTGGTTTTGTCTTCATCTTTAAAGGTGACTTTGGCAATATCTTTGAGGTAAATAGGGTTATCGCGTTCGTTTTTTACAACAAAATTTTCCAACTCTTTAGGGTCTTCAATTTCACCAATAATTCTAATTGTACGACGTTGTCCACTAGAAATCAGGTTCCCTGCAGACATGGTCATGTTTTCATTGGTAATGGTTTGAATAATGTCATTAAAGCTCACTTTTGCAGCCATCATTTTATAAATGTCTACAGCAACTTCAACTTCCTTTTCTTGAGCACCTCTTATGTCTACCTGTTTAATTTCTAATAAACTTTCAATTTCATCTTCAAGATATTCGCCATATTCTTTTAGCTTATCTACAGGATAATCTCCAGAGATATTAATGTTAAGAATTGGAATCTCTTCAGACATACTTAGGTCGAATATATTCGGTTCTACTTTGGCACCATTAAATATTGGCCAATCTTCACTAGCTGTTTCTGAGTCTACTTCGTCTTTAACTTTTTGCTTTGCGGCGTCTACAGAAATATTCTCATCAAACTCAACAATGACAATGGAATAATCTTCCTGTGATGTTGAGGTGATCTCAACCACATTACTCACCGTTTTCAACTTGTCTTCAATTGGGTCTGTGATGAGCTTTTCGATATCCTCAGCGGTGTTTCCAGGATATACCGAACTGATATAAATTTTAGTTTCCTTGATCTCTGGGAAGCTCTCACGAGGCATACTAAAGTAAGCACTTGCACCCAAAATCAAAATAAGAGTAATCAAAACATACATCGTAGTTTTGTTGTTAATTGCCCACGATGACAGTATGAATTCTTTATCTACTTTTTTCTTCTTTTTATCTTTTGTGGTCATTGGTCTTTAAGCTTTAGTAGATTCATTGATTTCAAGATCAAGAATCTTAACGTCTTGACCGTCTTTTACACTTCGTGCACCTTCTTGTATAATCTCATCATTATTTGATAAACCAGATAAGACCTCTATATAATCACCTTGTGTTTTCCCCGTAGTAATAATTGAACGTTTTGCTATAGCTTTATTATTAGACTTATCAGTAATTGCATATACGTATTGTTCACCTTTAGCATTTTCTGAAATGATACTTAACGGAATTAAAATCGCTTTTTCATTTGTATAGTCGTTAATTTTCAGTTTAGCCGTTAGGTTAGGCTTTATGTTTTTATCCTTATTTGGAATAGTGACTTCAACTTTGAATGTTCTATTTGCAGGATTAATGAAACTTCCTGCCTGACGTACTTTAGCTTGCATGCTTGTGCCTAATACTGGAAATTCTACTTCTACTATTTTACCTTCAGTAACATTAGTAATGTAGTTTTCTGGGACATCAGTTTCAATATACATCTTATCAAGATTTACTATTCGAAATAATTGTGTTTGGCCTGGAGCAACAACACTTCCTTGTTCAGTAATCACATCATCTATAGTTCCAGAAAAAGGTGCTCTTACAACGGTTCGTGCAACTTGCTGTTGTAATTGACTCACCGCTTTTTGTTGTGCTTCGTATGTTGACTTGGCTTGTAAAAACTGAATTTCACTTCCAATATTTTGATCCCAAAGGCGCTTTTGACGCTCGAATGTGGTTTTCGCTAAATCGGCTTGAATTTGCAGTTGAGCTACCTGTTGGCTTAGTCCACCATCATCAATTTTTGCTAGCGTTTGACCTTTTGATACTTTTTGTCCTTCTATTACAAAGACATTGATCATAATCCCTGAGTATTCTGGGTAGATGACTAAGTTTTTCTTGGTATCCACATTTCCTTGTAATTCTACATAGTGTGTGAATACACTTTCTTTTGCTGTAAAGGTTGTGATTAAAGGAATTTTCTCTTGAGGGTCTAATTCTTTAATTTTAGAACTCAGTTGTTTCAACTGTTCTACCAACGCTTGTTGTTCAGTATCAAGGTCGGTTTTCTTTTGACGAATTTGTTCTAGGTCATTAGACGCAATGATATCTTCTACACTTTGAATTTTATTATTTCCGCAGGAAAATAAGACAAGAGCGATTAATGATATGTATATAATATGTTTCATTTGATAATATGTTTAATTGTTGATTGGTGAGTTTAATACTGTTTCTAATTCAGCTTTCGAGTTGACCACATCTAGCATTGCTTGAAGCAATTCTTGTTGCGCTGAATACAATTGGGTTTGTGCTTGTCTGAGTTCGAAACTAGAACTGATACCTTCAAAAAATTTAGTTTGATTTTTTTTTTCAATTCGCTCTGCAAGTGAGAGATTGTTCTTTTTGTTATCGTAGTCTTCAACAGCAAATTGGTAATCACTTTTAGCAGTGGCCATTTGAAGTCTAATTATTTGTTCTGTTTCAATTAAATCTGTTTCAGCCTTTTCAAGATTTATTTTGGCGCGTTGTGTTGCGGCACTCCGTTTGCCAGAACTAAAAATTGGAATAGTAAGATTTACACCTACTAAAGCAGAACCAAACCATTGTTGGTTACTTTGAGCAAATGTGAATGAGTCACTATTTCCATTGTAACCACCTGTTAAAAAGCCATTAAGACTTGGGAGGGCTTTACTTTTTTCAAGTTTTACTAATAGCTCTTTTGATGTTTTGTCATTTTCTGCTATGACATAGTCAATTGTGTTTTCAATACTTTCATCGGCACTTAATAATTCAATTGATATTTGCTCAGCAGTCAGTGTTTCTAAATCATCTGTTAATTGTGTTGTATTGTATATATCTACGCCTAGAGTTATATTCAACATTTGAACCGCTAATGTTTTTAATCTATTGGTATTGTTGAGGTTACTTTTAACACCAGATAATGTGATTTGTAATTGCTCTACATTTTCCTCTTCAGCTAATCCATTTTCATATATTTTTTGGGTTTCGTAAAGATTTTTTTCTAGAACAGTAATGTTGCTTTCTAAAATACTTACACTTTCTTGAGCAAGTAATACATTTCCGTAAGCATTTATAACAACTTTTCTAACCTCCAAATCAGTTTTAGTTTTGGCGTTTTTGGAAATGTCTAAAAACACCTTTGCAGATTGTAATCCAACGAGATATGAGCCGTCAAAAATTAATTGACTTAAAGTAACGTTGGCATTTATAGTTTGCTTAGTGCCAAATGTTACAGGGATGAAACCTTCAGGAGCTGACGGCAAGTCTTGAGTTTGTAACGCATCTAAATCATAATAATCTTCTAGTTGTCTTATGCCTCCGATTGGATCAAAAGCTGAAGCAGGAAGTAGTGATACTTGTTGCTTTAAAAAGTTTTGATAATCTATGTTTGCATTAATTTGAGGTAAACCTATTGCTGTTGTTTCTCGTTTTTGTTGTTCCGCAGCATCGATATCGCGTCCTGCGTTTTTAGCTTGCCTGTTATTTTCTAGTGCATAGTCTATGGCTTCTTGTAAGCTGAAACTTATTGGTGTGTCTTGGGAAAATCCAAAACTAAAACATAAGAGTATCAGAATTAATGAAATTTGTTTCATTCTATTTATGATTGATTTTTTATAAAATTGTTAAGTATTGTCATACCTTTCTCAGATACAATAGCACGTAAATGATATTCCAAATAGCTTTCCATGAGGTAATCCATTTGATAGCGTTCTGGAGGGAAAAACATATTGTCTTTAATACCTGTCATACCAGTAAAGTACATTCTCGAAATAAAATCTACATCTATTGAATTTCTAAAAACGCCAGTATCAACACCTTGTTGAAGACTCTCTTTAACCGATTGGTGCATTTTTTCAAACTGCTTAATTTTTAAGACACTATATATTTGAGGATAATATTTCTTTAACTGATATTGAGGTGAAGATTTTTCGTTTTTTAGATGATGCATTACAAACATTTTGATAGCGTATAGCTCTTCAATTGGGTTTGTGGTATTGTCATAAATATCATCTATGCCATCGCAAATGGTGTCGAATAAGTTAAATGTAACAGCTTCGACTAATTTGGTTTTGTTTTTAAAATGGACATAAATCGTTTTCTTTGAAATCCCCATTTCATTGGCAATATCGTCCATGGTTACGCTTTTAAAACCTAGGTTTAAAAACAATTCGGCCGATTTATGTATAATTTTTTCTCTCATAACGTGAGGGCAAATGTACAACAGGAAACTTTAAAAACAATAATAGTTTCCAAAGTTTTAATGATTTTTTAACATTACGTTAAAGTCTAGTTGCAGGTTTAGTGATTTGCATTATTTTTGTGCAATGCAACATATCCCATCTTATCAAGACACGTTTGTAAAATATCTAGAAGCTTACATAGAGCCAAAAGAACCAAACACACTTTATGACCCTATTCATTATATATTAGAACTTGGTGGTAAGCGCTTAAGACCAATTTTAACGCTTATGACTGCTGAAATCTTTGGTGGTGATTACAAAAGAGCACTAGATGCTGCTTTAAGTGTTGAGGTGTTTCATAATTTTTCTTTGGTTCATGACGATATTATGGATGACGCGCCTTTGCGAAGAGGTAAAACAACTGTTCATGAAAAATGGGATGTGAATACAGGGATACTTTCTGGAGACGCCATGCTTATTATGGCTTACCAATTGTTTGAGAATTATGAACCAAAACAGTTTCAGGATTTGGCAAAGTTATTTAGTAAAACGGCTTTGGAGGTGTGTGAAGGTCAACAGTATGATGTTGATTTTGAGACGCGAGATGATGTGACAATTCCAGAGTATTTAAAAATGATAGAATACAAAACTGCAGTTTTGGTTGGTGCAGCTATGAAAATGGGAGCCATTGTTGCTAATGCCTCTGAAGACTGTCAAAGCTCTATTTACAACTTCGGAAAAAATTTAGGTATTGCATTTCAGTTGCAAGATGATTATTTGGATGTATTTGGTGATCCTGAAACCTTTGGGAAGCAGGTTGGGGGAGATATTATCGAAAACAAAAAAACCTACCTTTATCTTAAAGCACTTGAATTTTCAGATGCAACAGATAGACGTCAATTAGAACATTTATATGGTGTAAATCCAACGGATGCTTCAGATAAAATAGAAACTGTAAAACAATTATTTGCCTCAAGCGGTTCTGCCGAAGCGACTAAAACCGAAATAGAAAACTATACTCAAAAAGCGTTTTCAGTATTAGAATCTATAAAGATTTCTGAAGAGAATAAAGAAGCACTTAGAGCATTTGGAAACAATTTAATGAATAGAAGTGTCTAAATTACCAACTACTTTTACAGATTTAATAGCCGAAGCTGAAAATTTAGAGCTCTACCCAAAGCTTATCAAACAAATTAATAAAGACTTTCTTCTAGCCAATATTGATCTTGATTTTGAAGAAGACATATTACCATCAAATCTCAAATACCTGCTTCATGAAGTGATTTATAAACTCATTCAAGAGAAGTTTTCTGAATATCTGAATTTACTTTATATAGTTGATGTTTCCGAAGAAAAAATTAAGCAATTAGATGGGAGTGATACTTTACAATTATCTGAACAGGTTACCTTTTTAGTACTACAACGCGAATGGCAAAAAGTGTGGTTTAAAAGCCATTATAAAAGTTAGATACTCTAGAAAAATACCCTCACAAAAGGCACCCAAGGATCTGCATAAACACTTTTATCTCTATCAAAAAGTAAATCATAACGCATTCCAAATGTGATGTTGTTTGTCCGATAACCTAATCCGACAAAAAGCGCTGGTACCCAATAATTACGATCTTCATAAACAGTATTTTCAAATTCCTGATTGACATTTAATTCCTCAAATTCTACAGAGACCTGAAGTTCTGGAATTGGGCTATACAAACTAATTGCACTTGCCCCTAATATGGTAGAGTTGTAACTATTTTTTAGGCTGTTATAGGAGCCGTTGAGACCTAAGCCTAAGGCAAAATCCGGATTAAATTGATAAATGGCACTTGGTGCTAAGGTGCCACTAAAAAACCCGTCTCCAAAACTTAAACCAATACCTCCTCCTAAGCGTACGTTTTTCCAAAAAGTGTTAACGTTGTCACTATCATCACGAATTTGAGAAAATGAGGCGATTGAAAAACCCATAAAAAGAGTAATAAAAACCATGGTTTTTACTTTAAAAAGCTGAGAACATTTCATAATCCAAAGTTTGCGTTAAATTACATTCATAAATATATCAAAAACACACCTGTTTTTAGTAAATGTTGTATTTTTGTTTAAATTTTGTTGAAGCGAAAACGACTTACACCAAATAATGGATAAATATTCCTTTTTAAACGCAGCACATACAGCACACTTTGCTGATTTATACGAACAATACCAAAAAAACCCCGATTCTGTAGAACCAAGTTGGAGAGCCTTTTTTCAAGGTTACGATTTTGGTAGCGAAAGCTATGGAATGGAGGGAGATATTGTAGAAGGTGTTTCTACGCAAATTCCTGAGCACGTACAAAAAGAATTTCAGGTTGTAAAATTGATTGATGGCTATAGAATTCGTGGCCATTTATTTACCAAAACAAATCCCGTCCGTGACAGAAGAAAATATAGACCAACTTTAGAGGTTGAAACCTTTGGTTTATCTCAAACTGATTTAGATACAGAATTCAATGCAGGTGAAACCTTAGGAGTTGGCAAACAAACTTTAAGAGAAATCATTAGACATTTAGAAATTATCTATTGTGATTCTATCGGTGTAGAGTATATGTACATTAGGAACCCACTAGAGATTCAATGGATTCAAAATAAACTTAATGTTAATGATAATCAGCCACAGTTTTCTGCTGAGCAAAAGCGACACATTCTTAAAAAATTAAATGAAGCAGTGTCTTTTGAAAGCTTTTTGCATACCAAATATGTTGGCCAAAAGCGATTTTCATTAGAAGGGAATGAGTCTTTGATTCCCGCTTTAGATACACTTATAGAAAATGCATCTGTTCATGGGGTGAAGGAATTCGTTATGGGTATGGCACATCGTGGTCGTTTAAGTACCTTGACGAATATCTTCGGAAAATCCGCCGAAGATATCTTTAGTGAATTTGATGGAAAAGATTATGAAGAAAAAGTGTTTGATGGTGATGTAAAATATCACTTAGGTTGGACCAGTAATCGAATAAGTGACCATGGAAAAGAAATCAATTTAAATATTGCTCCAAACCCTTCACATCTTGAAACTGTTGGTGCAGTTGTGGAAGGCATAGTAAGAGCAAAGCAAGACGATAAATACAGTGACGATCCTTCTCAGGTCTTACCTATTATAGTGCATGGTGATGCGGCCATTTCTGGTCAAGGCTTGGTTTATGAATTGGTTCAGATGGCACAACTGGATGGTTATAAGACGAATGGAACCATTCATATTGTTGTCAATAATCAAATAGGATTTACAACCAATTATCTCGATGGTCGTTCGAGTACGTATTGTACAGATGTTGGAAAAGTCACGTTATCTCCAGTATTACACGTTAATTCAGATGATGCTGAAGCTGTAGTGCACGCGATGTTGTTTGCGCTTCATTTTAGAATGAAATTTAAACGGGATGTGTTTATTGATTTATTAGGTTACAGAAAATATGGTCATAATGAAGGCGACGAGCCTCGTTTCACTCAACCAAAATTATATAAAGCGATTTCAAAACATAAAAACCCAAGAGATATCTATGCTGAAAAATTATTAGCAGAAGGTGTTATCGATGGCGGTTATGTAGCGCAATTAGAAAAACAATACAAGGATAAGCTCGAAGCGAATCTTGAAGATTCTAGAAAAACAGATAAGACTGTTATTACACCATTTATGGAAAATGAATGGGTGGATTTTCAAACAGCAATTGAAGATAAAATGCTTCAACCAATTGATACGACGTATCCTAAAGATGGTTTGGCTAAAATCGCAAAAGTGATTTCAAACTTACCTGAGGATAAAAAATTCATCCGAAAAATAGAACGTTTGGTGCAGTCACGTCAAAAGATGTTTGATGAAGACAAACTAGATTGGTCAATGGCTGAGCATTTGGCTTATGGTACCTTATTAGAAGAAGGTTTCGATGTTCGTTTTTCTGGTCAAGATGTAGAGCGTGGTACATTTTCTCACAGACATGCTGTTGTGAAAGTAGAAGATAGTGAAGAAGAAATTTTATTACTGAATCAAATTAGTGAGAACCAAGGAAATTTCTACATCTATAATTCATTGCTTTCAGAATATGGTGTCGTTGGTTTTGATTATGGTTACGCCATGGCTAGTCCAAAAACATTAGTGATTTGGGAAGCGCAGTTTGGAGATTTCGGGAATGGTGCTCAAATTATGTTAGACCAGTACATTTCCGCAGCTGAAGATAAATGGAAATTGCAAAACGGATTAGTAATGTTATTACCTCATGGTTATGAAGGTCAAGGCGCAGAGCATTCGTCTGCTCGTATGGAACGTTACTTACAATTATGTGCAAAAGATAATATGTATGTGATGGACTGTACAACACCTGCAAACATGTATCACTTGCTTCGTAAACAAATGAAAGCAGAGTTTAGAAAGCCTTTAATTATATTTACACCTAAGAGTTTATTGCGTCATCCACTGGTAGTGTCTACTGTAGACGAATTTGCTAACGGAAGTTTTCAAATGACTATTGATGATGCTGTTGTTGAAGCTGATGATGTAAAAACAGTAGTATTCGTTACAGGTAAATTCTATTACGATTTATTAGAGCAACGTACAGAACTAAAAAGAGATGATGTTGCATTAGTTAGAGTTGAGCAGTTGTTCCCATTGCCTGAAAAACAGATTAAAGAAGCGATTGCTAAATATAAAAATGCCGACGATATTGTTTGGGCTCAAGAAGAACCAAGAAATATGGGAGCTTATAGTCATATGTTAATGCATTTAGATGAAGCAAAAACGTTTAGAGCAGCAACACGAAGACCTTATGGAGCACCTGCAGCAGGAAGTAGTGTGCGTTCTAAAAAACGTCATCAAGGTGTAATCGATTATGTGTTTGATAAAACAAAAAATAACCAGCGCTAGAATTACGAAGATTACCTTCCCATTAAGGAAGATTTTATAAAAAATATAAACGCTTAAAAATAAAATTGCAGAACGATGATTTTAGAAATGAAAGTTCCTTCACCAGGAGAATCTATCACAGAAGTAGAAATTGCAGAATGGTTAGTTGCAGATGGAGATTATGTTGAAAAAGACCAAGCTATTGCAGAAGTTGATAGTGATAAAGCGACATTAGAATTACCTGCTGAAGCTAGTGGAACAATTACGTTTAAGGCTGAAGAAGGTGATGCTGTTGCTGTAGGAGCAGTTGTGTGTTTGATTGATACAAGTGCAGCAAAACCTCAAGGCGGAGATACTGCACCAGCAAAAGAAGAGAAAAAAGAAGAAGCACCTAAAACCGACGCGCCTAAACCAGCAGCAGAAAACAAAACGTATGCTACAGGAACAGCTAGTCCTGCAGCTAAGAAAATATTAGATGAAAAAGGAATACAAACATCATCTGTTTCTGGATCAGGAAAAGATGGGCGTATTACTAAAGATGATGCTGTGAATGCAATACCATCTATGGGAACGCCTACAGGTGGAAATCGTGGATCGTCACATAGTAAAATGTCAATGTTACGTCGTAAAGTAGCTGAGCGTTTGGTAGAAGCTAAGAATACAACAGCGATGTTAACAACATTTAACGAAGTTGATATGTCGCCTATTTTTGAATTACGTAAACAATATAAAGAAGACTTTAAAGCCAAACATGGTGTAGGCCTTGGGTTTATGAGTTTCTTTACCTTAGCAGTTGTTCGTGCACTAAAAATGTATCCTACAGTTAACTCAATGATTGACGGAAAGGAAATGTTAAGCTATGATTTTGTAGATATATCGATTGCAGTATCAGGTCCTAAAGGATTAATGGTGCCTGTCATTAGAAATGCCGAAAATTTAAGTTTTAGAGGTGTTGAATCTGAAGTGAAGCGTTTAGCTATACGTGCTCGTGATGGTCAAATTACAGTTGATGAAATGACTGGAGGAACATTTACCATTTCTAATGGCGGTGTCTTTGGAAGTATGCTGTCAACTCCAATTATCAATCCACCACAAAGTGGAATTCTAGGCATGCACAATATTGTTGAGCGTCCAGTTGCTATTAATGGTCATGTGGAAATTAGACCAATTATGTTTGTGGCATTATCTTATGATCATAGAATAATTGATGGAAAAGAAAGTGTAGGCTTTTTGGTAGCTGTAAAAGAGGCTTTAGAAAACCCAACAGAATTATTAATGAATAATGATGTGAAGAGAGCATTAGAGATGTAATCTACTCAACATTTTGTATACTAAAAAAAAGCGCAATTCAAAATTTGAATTGCGCTTTTCTTCCTAATAAAAAATAACTAACTAATAACTAATAAAAATTGACAAGAATATTAATTGATATGATTAAAATGGCACTAAAGATTAAGCCTACAATAAACAGTTTGTTTATGAGGCTTTGTTTGTGTTTCGTCGTTTCCATTTTAATATGTTTTTAAATACTTTGTTTTCTATTTAATAAAACTCTGAGCTTGTGTTAAGAGGCTCAGAGCCTTATATTCCCTAATAATTAATAGAGTTACTCTAAAAAAATCCCTCTAATCTTAATAACTCTGGTGTAAAATTCGGCTTTTTATTAACACCAAACAATACGTAGTTCTACGTATATTTCGGTTTTAGAACGTTAAAGTTTTGATGTGTAGAAACAAAAAAGCTCTAAATCAATTTTGACTTAGAGCTTTAATCCTTTAAAAAAAAAGGAAATTGATTAATAGCATTGCAAAGTTCGGGATTAAATACATACCAAACAATACGTAGTTCTACGTATATTTCAGTTTTAAAACGTTAAAGTTTTGATGTGTAGAAACAAAAAAGCTCTAAATCAATTTTGATTTAGAGCTTTAATCCTTTAAAAAAAGGAAATTGATTAATAGCATTGCAAAGTTCGGGATTAAATCCATACCAAACAATACGTATATCTACCTGTATTTAGAATTAAATGAAAAAAACTCGGGCCTATATAGAACCCGAGTTTTAAATAAATTAAATTCTCCCTTAGAAATTAATAGATGTGTAAATATCTTAATTTAAACAAGTCAAGTCAATAGGTATATTTACCTGTTTTTAATAGCTGAAACAAAGATCAGTATTAAAACCAATAGAGTCAATATGCAGTTCTAGGTATATTCTGACAGAAACCGTTCATGTTTTTTTGCATATAAAACGATACTATTTGCCTTTGATTCCAACCTGAGCTTTATGCGTATATGACTTTTATGCTTTTCGACAGTACGATCTGAGATAAATAAGTCATGACCAATCTCTTTTGCCGTTTTATTTTGTGCAATAAGTTTAAATACCTTCATTTCGGTATCGGTTAAAGTTTTTAATGCTTCAGGCGTTTCTTTTATTTCTAAATACTCAATGAGTTCTGGACTGAAGTAAGTTTTTTCTTGAAGCACTGAAGCAATACAATGCTCTATTTCGGCAATAGCAAACTCTTTTAGAATGTATCCATAAATACCTAAGGATTTCGCTTTGTTATAAATCTCTTCGCTCTTTTCAAAAGTGATAATGATAATTTTTGTGTTTAAACCTTCAGCTTTACATTTTTCTGCAACCTGTAAACCAGTAAGTATTGGCATTTGAATATCTAAAATAGCAATATCCGGTTCGTGGGCATGAATGAGTGTGAACGCTTCTTTTCCGTTTTTCGCACTTGCAATGACATTAAAATTCTTCTCTAAGAGAAAGTCATTGAGACCTTTAAGAATTAGAGGATGATCGTCTGCTATAATAATTGACGTAGACATTGGGCTATTTGTCTGAGGGGTTTAGTTATAAAGATAAAGCGATTTTATCAATCTATAGATATTTCTTACAATTTTAAATACAAGTATTTCATTTCATAATCTATTATGGCTTTTGATTTTTTAAGAATATCTGCGCCAATAATACCATCTACGGGTTGAGCATTGTGAGTTGTTAAGGCCGTATTGACATGTGTTAGATTAAATAAAATCAAGGCGACTTTATCTTTTTTCCATTTGCCAATTTTTAGTGTATTTTTTTTAGAAACTTGTGTCAGCATATTTATGGCGCCAGCACCAGCTGCTTTTATTTTAGAATCTTGAGCCGTGAGTTTAAAGGTTTCGACGGCTTCAAAACCGACACAAGAACTCGATGCACCTGTGTCTAAAATAAAAAGCCCTTTGACACCATTTATAGTGGCTTTTATCTCGAAATGGTTCGTCTTAGTCAACTTTAATTTCACTTTTATATAGCCTTTATTTAATAAGTATTCCTGTAAAGTTTCCATAACATTCATTTTCAGTAAATATAATTCTATAATTCGATTATTTTTGCACTATGATAATTACAGATACACATACACATTTATATAGTGAAGCTTTTGATGAAGATAGAAGCGCCATGATTGAGCGTGCCATTTCTCAAAAGGTGTCTCGCTTTTTTATTCCAGCAATAGATTCTAGTTATACAGACGCAATGCTGAAACTAGAAGCAGATTTTCCCGAGTATGTATTTTTGATGATGGGTTTGCACCCAACTTCGGTTAAAGAAAATTACAAAGAAGAGCTGCAACATGTTGAGGCTCTATTGGCAAAGCGTCACTTTTATGCCGTGGGAGAAATCGGGATTGATTTGTATTGGGATACGTCAACCTTAGAAATTCAGAAAGAAGCCTTTAAACATCAAATCAATTTAGCAAAACAATATGATTTGCCAATTGTGATACATTGTAGAGAGGCATTTGATGAAATTTTTGAGGTATTAGATGAAGTAAATGATGAAAAGCTCTTCGGAATTTTTCATTGTTTCACCGGAACGATAGAACAAGCACATCAAGCCATATCTTATAACATGAAATTAGGAATTGGAGGCGTAGCCACATTTAAAAACGGAAAAATAGATCAGTTTTTGAAAGACATTGATTTAAAACATATTGTATTAGAAACCGATTCACCTTATTTGGCACCAAAACCTTATAGAGGAAAGCGTAATGAAAGTGCTTATATCATCAGGGTTTTGGAAAAATTAGCTGAGATATATGATGTTTCCGAAGAAAAAATTGCCGAAATTACCACTCAAAACTCCAAGGAGATATTCGGAATATAAACATGTCTGCAACACAACCCAACATATTATTAGTTTATACAGGAGGAACTATAGGGATGATAAAGCACCCTGAGTCTGGAGCGCTTAAAGCGTTTGATTTTAAAAACTTGTTGAAAAATATTCCAGAACTTAAGTTATTGGACTGTAATATTGAAACGATTTCTTTTGATGATCCAATAGACTCCAGTAATATGA
Source organism: Psychroserpens sp. (assembly GCF_036960315.1). Taxonomy (NCBI): domain Bacteria; kingdom Pseudomonadati; phylum Bacteroidota; class Flavobacteriia; order Flavobacteriales; family Flavobacteriaceae; genus Psychroserpens; species Psychroserpens sp. Next base: position 167,713 of record NZ_JBALVR010000006.1, read on the forward strand.
ATCCTAAATATTGGATTCAAATAGCTGAAATTATTGAGACTAATTATGATGCTTTTGACGGATTTGTGATACTTCACGGAAGCGATACAATGAGCTATTCTGCTTCGGCCTTAAGCTTTATGTTTGAGAATTTGGCTAAGCCTATTATATTTACAGGGTCGCAATTGCCAATTGGTGATTTGAGAACAGATGCCAAAGAAAATTTAATTACATCAATCCAAATGGCGTCTTTACAAAAAGGAGGCAAGCCAGTAATTAAAGAAGTAGGATTGTATTTTGAATATAAATTATACCGCGGAAATCGGACGACTAAGATTAATGCTGAGCATTTTGAAGCATTTGAGTCTTTAAATTATCCGCATTTAGCAGAATCTGGAGTACATTTAAAAGTGGAGTATGATGATCTATATAAGCCTAATTTGAGAAAAAAATTGATTGTTCATAAAGCATTCGAAAACGATATATTACTTATCAAGTTGTTTCCAGGAATATCTAGATTGGTTTTAGAACCACTGTTTAATATAGCACATGTAAAAGGTATTGTCTTAGAAACTTATGGTGCAGGAAATTCTACTACAGAAGATTGGTTTATAGAGATGCTAAAGCAAACCATAAAACGAGGTGTCCCAATTATTAACGTTACCCAATGCTCGGGAGGTAGCGTGCTTATGGGACAATATGAAACGAGTACTCAATTAAAATCAATTGGTGTTATTTCTGGTAAAGATATGACTACAGAAGCTGCATTGGCGAAACTTATGTTTATGTTAGGCGAGCAAGTGTCGTTTAAAACCTTCAAGACAATTTTTGAAACATCCTTGCGAGGAGAATTGACTTAATTCTGTATATTTGCAAACTAAAAATTAGAGAGGTGGCCGAGTGGCTTAAGGCGCACGCTTGGAAAGCGTGTATACTTCACGGTATCGAGGGTTCGAATCCCTTCCTCTCTGCGAATACATTAAAAAACATGGGCAGATTTGCTGAAGCAAGCTTCGACAAATCTGCCCATGTTTTTTAATAAGCAAACACTAGTTTGCTAATGCCGTGTATTACGAACATAGTTTTATAGGACGGACGGAAATGTATGGTTAATTAATTAAATCTTACAGAGAAGAGCGATTGACCTGCATTATTATAAATGTTATGCTGATTTTCAGAGCTTTAAAATTTCCAAAGAAAAATCATTCTACTCATCTATATATAGATTTATATAAATAGTAATAAGATTTTTTTCATTCGACGAAGAAATCCAAAACATTTTATTTAAATTCGTCATTATAAAAATCACTAATTGTGTCTAACAACTGTTAAACCTTGCGACTCAATTAGGATTTTTATTTAATAATTACATTTTTTTTATATCTTTAACACTTTAACTAATAAAATTAAGAACAAGAACGATGAAAAGACTATTTTCTATCTTAGCCATAGTATGTATAATGGCTTTCGGTACTGTTAACGCAAGTACAAATGCTTATACAGTAGAAACGGCAACTACAGCAGTTACCACATCATTTCAAGAATCAGAAGCAGTAGCTACTGCCACTGAAGACAAATCTTTCACCCAACAAGTAAAAGAGCGTTTTATTGAAGGTGGTCCATTTTTTATGGGAATTGTATTACTATGTTTAATTCTTGGATTAGCGATTGCTATTGAAAGAATTATCTATCTAAATCTTGCAACTACAAACACTAAGAAGTTGACTCAAAATGTTGAGGACGCACTTAACTCTGGTGGAATTGAAGCAGCAAAAGAAGTTTGTAGAAATACAAAAGGACCTGTTGCCTCTATTTTTTATCAAGGATTAGATAGAGCAGACGATGATTTAGATGCTGCTGAAAAAGCTGTTGTGGCTTATGGTGGTGTTCAAATGGGACAATTAGAAAAGAATGTGTCTTGGATTTCGTTATTTATCGCATTAGCACCAATGCTTGGTTTCATGGGAACAGTACTAGGAATGATTGATGCTTTTGATAAAATTCAAGCTGCAGGTGATATGAATCCTTCATTAGTAGCAGGTGGTATTAAAATTGCCTTATTAACAACTGTATTTGGTCTTATCGTGGCGATTATTCTTCAAATCTTTTACAACTATATCATTGCTAAAATTGATAGTATTGTAAACGATATGGAAGATGCTTCAATAACTTTAATGGATTTATTAGTAAGACATAAGAAGTAATAACCAAATTATTAAATCAAACATAACATGAATATTCAAAAAATAATCAAAATTGTTGCTTTAGTAATTGGTCTAATCGCGGTATTCTTTTTAGTAAGAGTCATCACGATTGGTGATGAAGCTATAAAGGCAGATGCAGCCAACCAAGGTATTTTATCTGCATTTATAACACTAGCTTACATAGTTTTAGCAATAGCAACTATAGCTACTGTTATGTTTAGCTTGGTGAACCTAGTAAGTCATCCAGATAAACTAAAGAAAGCACTATTATCATTTGGTGTATTTGCAGCAATTTTACTTGTAGGATTTCTCATTTCTTCTGGAGAGGAGAGATTATTAAGTGACGGTTCAACACTAACTGCAGCTCAGTCTCAAATGATTGAAGGCGCAATAAAATCATTCTATATTTTAATTTTGTTAGCAGGAGGTTTAATGCTGTTCTTCGGAGTTAAAAAGATGCTTAGTAAATAAATTAATTATGGCAAAACGATCAGCACCAGAAGTTAATGCAGGTTCTATGGCAGACATAGCATTCTTACTTCTTATATTTTTCTTGGTAACAACTACTATTCCAAAAGATTCTGGGATAAACCGTAAGCTGCCTCCAATGGAGCCGCCAAACGATGATGAGGTCGTTATCAAGCAAAAAAACATCTTTACTGTATTGTTGAACAGCAAAGATCAACTGTTAGTAGAAGATGAATTGATGGAGCTTAAAGATTTAAGAGCTGCTGCCATTGAGTTTTTAGATAATGGTGGAGATGGGTCTTGTAACTATTGCAATGGTGAAAAGAACCCAAGGTCTTCTGATAATCCTGACAAAGCAATTATTTCATTGAAAAATGAAAGAGAGACTTCTTATTCTGCTTACATTTCTGTTCAGAATGAGTTGGTTGCTGCATATAATGAACTTCGTAACAGGAGAGCAAATAAAATAGGGCCTCAAAGAGGTTTTAGCAATATGGATTTCGTTAAGATGGAGAAAGAATACAAGGATGCTGAGTTTATTGGTAATAAGGATAAGTTAAAAGAACTTATTGATCAAATTAGAACGGAATATCCTGAAAAACTTTCTGAAGTTCAATAAATAAAAACACGACAATATGTCTAAATTTAAAAGTAAAAAAGACAACGCATTACCAGCTGTAAATACAGCATCATTACCTGATATTGTTTTTATGCTATTGTTTTTCTTTATGGTTGTAACTGTAATGAGAGAGGATGAACTTAAGATTCTTAACAGATTACCGCTTGCGGATCAAGTTGAAAAATTGGAAAAGAAAAACCCTATTAGTTATATCTATGCGGGAAAACCTGCTCCAGGATATGCAAAGCGATATGGTACAGAAGCAAGAGTCCAACTCAACGATAAGTTTGCTGAAATTAGTGATATTCAAGCATTCATTAATGCAGAAAGAGCTGCGTTGAGAGAAGAGGCATTAATCCCATACATGACTGTGTCACTTAAAGTTGATAGAGACTCTAATATGGGTATTGTTGGTGATATTAAACAAGAACTTAGAAAAGCTAACGCGCTGAAAATTAATTATACTGTAGGTACTGGTAGTGCTTTAGAAAATTAATTATTGTTCTTATAAATTATATAAAAGCATCCCTATGGGATGCTTTTTTTGTACAATAAACCAAAATATTCTATTAACTATTGAGTTATATTTGTAGTATGAAGCATCTGATACTTTACTTTTTTTTGTCACTTCCAGTTTTTAATGCCTTCTCCCAAGAGAAAAATAATCCTATTGCAGCATCTAATGAAAACGATAGTATCAAAGTTGTAGATAAAAAGTATAGGGAAGACCAATTTTATCTCTCTATCACCTATAATTTACTCGGAAATAAACCTGATGATGTTAATCAGAGTGGTTTTTCAAGCGGATTTCATCTTGGGTACATTAGAGATATGCCAATCAATGAAAAGCGTAACATGGCGATTGGAATTGGTTTGGGTCTCTCTACGAACTCTTATAATCAGAAGTTGTTAATCACTGAAGACAATGGAGGATACAATTATGAGCTGTTAAATGATGACGTCTCATTTAGTAAAAATAAGTTTACGACATACATTCTAGAAGTTCCAATTGAGTTTAGATGGCGAACTTCAACCGAAACTGATTATGATTTTTGGCGTATTTACGGTGGATTGAAGATTGGATATGTTGTTCATAATTCTTCTAAATTTAGAGGACGACCTGAGGATATTAAGCTGTCCAATATCGATGACTTTAATAAACTTCAATACGGATTAACACTAAGTGCAGGTTATTCTACTGTGAATTTTCATTTCTATTATGCGCTTAGTAATCTCTTTGATTCCAATGCCAAAGTCGCGAGTACTGGCCAAGCTGTCGAAATGAATGCCATCAAAATAGGTTTGATATTTTATATCCTTTAATTATAAACTACATCCAATAATTTAGCAGAACAAGTTGAGGGATTAGACCCACAAAAAACCCTGTTGCTAATTCAATAGGCGTATGTGCTTTAAGATGTAATCTAGAGGTTGCTATGGCACCAATAACAATACACATTAGTGCAATAGTACCATTGATATTGATTTTAAAATGAATAGCCACAGCCACTGCAAACATGAAAAATCCTGCAGAAGCAATCATATGAATACTGGCTTTAAACTTAGCAAAGGCTAACATCAAACAAGTAACTGTAGATATAAGAATACCAATAAAGAAGAAGTAGAGTTCTGGTATTTCGTTGATGGGTAATACACGAACTAATACAAGTATGATTATTGAACCATTAATAAACAATGGAATTCTTCGCTCTTCAACCGTTTCTAGATGAAAGGATTCTACTTTATTCAACGTTTTTAATAAGTAAAAGAGAAGGATAGGTAAAACAATAGTGAGAATCGCAATCGAGAACACTTTAGCTTTCATCGCAGGCTCTGGAATAAAACGAGGTGTTTTTGAAAAATAGAACACCACACCAAGTAATGGCATCAATAATGGATGAAAAATATATGATATGCTTTTAAGGATTTGGTTCATTATATCTTTTTCCTCAATCTTGCCACAGGAATATCTAATTGCTCACGATATTTTGCAACGGTTCGACGTGCAATAGGATAACCTTTTTCTTTAAGAATGGTCGCTAATTTTTCGTCGGTTAATGGTTTTTTCTTGTTTTCCTCTTCAATAACGATTTCCAGTATTTTCTTGATTTCGCGCGTAGAAACTTCTTCACCTTGATCGTTGGTCATCGATTCACTAAAGAATTCTTTGATGAGTTTTGTTCCATAAGGCGTATCTACATATTTACTATTCGCTACACGAGATACTGTAGAGACATCCATGTTGATTTCATCTGCAATATCTTTTAAGATCATTGGCTTTAAATTGCGTTCATCACCTGTAAGGAAGAATTTCTTTTGATAATGCATAATAGCACTCATGGTTACAAAAAGGGTCTGCTGGCGTTGTTTAATAGCTTCTATAAACCATTTGGCGGCATCTAACTTCTGCTTGATAAACATCACCGCGTCTTTTTGCGATCTACTCTTGTCTTTAGATTCCTTATACCCCTTCATCATATCGTTGTATTCACGAGATACGTGAAGCTCTGGAGCATTTCTTCCGTTTAGTGTCAATTCCAAATCACCATCTACAATTTTGATAGCAAAATCTGGAACCACATGTTCTACCATTTTATTATTTCCAGCATAAGAACCTCCTGGTTTAGGGTTCAAACGCTCAATTTCTTCTATGCCATCTCTAAGCTGAACTTCAGTAATATCAAACTTTTGAAGTAATTTTTTGTAGTGCTTTTTGGTGAATTGATCAAAAGCTTTATCGATAATATTACAAGCGAGTTCTACATCCGGATGTTTTTCTTTTCTATGCAATTGAATACTTAAACACTCCTGAAGGTTTCGAGCGCCAACTCCTGCTGGATCTAACTGATGTACAATGTGGAGTACCTTTTCGATAGATTCTTCTGTAGTAAAGACATTTTGAGTGAATGCCAAATCATCCATAATATCGCTTAGTGAACGGCGTATATAACCACTTTCATCAACACTTCCGACTAAAAATTCAGCGATTTCTCGTTCTTCATCATCAAGTCTGAAGGTGTTTAATTGATTCCGTAAATGCTGGGTAAAAGAGGTGCCTGCAGCATATGGCATTACTTTTTCTTCGTCATCAGCACTGTAATTACTAGTTTGAGTCCGATATTCGGGGACTTCATCATCACTTAAATATTCGTCAATGTTGATGTCTTCAGTGTTGATTTCATCATTATCGTTATAATCATCTTCCGAATTATCAAACTCGTCAAATGTGTCATCATCCTTATCTTCTTTACCAGTATCTAGTGCAGGATTTTCTTCTAGCTCTTGTTTTATACGTTGCTCAAATGCTTGCGTAGGCAACTGTATCAACTTCATAAGCTGAATTTGTTGCGGTGACAACTTTTGTGATAACTTAAACTGTAAATATTGTTTGAGCATGCTATGTTTTCCTTTAAAGTAAAGTTAAAAAAACTATTGATATACGCTTATAAAAACAATGGCTTTTAAGAATAATTTAAAAGACTACTCAAAATGTGGTAACTGAGTGAAGTCGAAGTTAAAACTCGGCATTTTGTGGTGTTCTAGGATAAGGAATTACGTCTCTAATATTACCCATTCCTGTTGCGAACATGACTAAACGTTCAAAACCTAGTCCAAAACCAGAATGCACAGCAGTACCATATTTACGTAAATCTAAGTACCACGATAACTCTTCTTCAGAAATATCTAAAGCTTTCATTTTTTCTTTTAAAACATCTAAACGTTCCTCTCGCTGAGATCCTCCTACCATTTCCCCAATACCTGGAAATAGGATATCCATTGCTCTAACTGTTTCTCGACCTTGATTATCAGGTTCGTTTAAACGCATATAAAAGGCTTTAATATTCGCAGGATAATCAAATAAGATTACGGGACATTTAAAGTGCTTTTCGACTAAGAAACGTTCATGTTCACTTTGTAAATCGGCTCCCCATTCTTCAATGATATAATTGAATTTCTTTTTCTTGTTAGGCTTACAGTTTCGCAAAATATCTATTGCTTCAGTGTAGCTTACACGCTTGAAATTGTTGTCGACAACGAATTTAATTTTTTCAATTAAACTCATTTCAGAACGTTCTACTTGAGGCTTAGTTTTTTCTTCGTCCAGTAAACGGGTTTCTAAAAACTCTAAATCTTCACGATTGTTTTTAAGCACATAACTTAATACCGATTTCATAAAATCTTCAGCTAAGTCCATATTTCCGCTTAAGTCCATAAAGGCTACCTCAGGTTCTATCATCCAGAATTCTGATAAGTGACGAGTCGTGTTGGAATTTTCAGCTCTAAACGTTGGTCCAAAGGTATATACCTTACCTAAAGACATCGCAAAGGTTTCGGCTTCTAATTGACCAGAAACGGTGAGATTGGTTTCTTTTCCAAAAAAATCCTTTTTATAATCTATATTTCCGTCGTCATCTAAAGGCGGGTTTTTAGCATCAAGAGCACTTACTCTAAATATTTCACCTGCACCTTCAGCATCACTTCCTGTAATGATTGGTGTGTGCATGTTGTAAAATCCGTTGTCATTAAAATACTTGTGAACAGCAAATGATAAAGACGAACGTAGTCGCATCACTGCACTAAATGTATTTGTACGCGTACGCAAATGTGCATTTTCACGTAAGAATTCAAACGTGTGTTTTTTAGGTTGAATCGGGTACTCATCAGGATCAGAATCACCAAGAATGTCAATAGAAGAGACTTGTATCTCTACCTTTTGACCTTTTCCTTGGCTTTCTACCAATTCGCCCTTAATATGAACAGCAGCACCTGTAGTAATACGTTTGAGTAATGCTTCATCTGTATTTTCAAAATCAACAACACACTGAATATTATGTATCGTAGAACCATCATTTAAGGCAATAAAACGATTGGCTCTAAAGGTTCTTACCCAACCTTTAATTTCTATAGGTTGAAGTGTAATATCTTGTGTTAATAACTGTGAAACGGTATAGCTCATTAGTTTAAAATTTTATGCAAATATAAATGTTTATGAATTTATGTCTTCTTCGGAATGATCATCTACGGAATCGTCATCCTCAACCGGAATAATATTTATCGATGGCTCTCGCATCACTTCCTTATTCGCAATGCTGCGCTCAAGTGATAGTAATAATGACGGAAGCAATAGTAAATTTGATAACATTGCAAACAATAAAGTAGCTGAAACCAATGCTCCTAATGCGACTGTTCCTCCAAAACTTGATGTTGTAAATACGATAAAACCAAAGAACAATACGATTGATGTATAGAACATACTCACACCAGTTTCGCGTAATGCAGCGTAAACCGATTTACGTATTTTCCAGTGGTTAGCTTGCAGTTCTTGTCTGTATTTTGCCAAAAAGTGAATGGTATCGTCTACCGAAATTCCGAAGGCAATACTAAACACCAAAATTGTTGAAGGTTTAATAGGGACACCTAAGTAGCCCATTAATCCTGCAGTAATCACAAGTGGAAGAACATTTGGAATTAGTGATACGATAATCATTCTTACGGATCTAAACATATACGCCATGAATATGGAGATCAATAATATGGCTAACGACAGTGATATCGCTAAGTTTTTGACTAAGTATTTGGTTCCTTTTTGAAATACCAATGCTTTTCCAGTCATGGTCACATTGTAACGTTCGGCAGGCTTGAATACTTTATCTATTTTATTTTGAAGATCCTCTTGAATACGTTCCATTTTTTTTGTGCCAATATCTTTCATAAACGTCGTTATACGGGCATATTGACCTGTACTATCTACAAAATTTTGCAATAAATCAACATCAGATGATGAGTTTTTGGCATAGGATAAAATGAAACTATTTTCTTGACTTGTCGGCAATTGATAATATTTAGGATTCCCATTATAATATGCTTGCTTGCTGTATTTCACCAAACTCACTACGGAAATTGGACGAGATAACTCAGGTATTTCGTCAATGAGGTCTTCAATCTGCTCCATTTTTTTGAGCGTACTCAACTTCATGACCCCTTTTTTATGTTTGGTATCCACCATAATCTCTAGAGGCATAATTCCATCAAATTCTTCTTCAAAGAATCGAATGTCTTTAAAAAAGGCTTCCTCTTTTGGCATATCTTCAATAAGACTTCCAGAAATTTCAATCTTATAAATTCCTATAATACTAACAATAATGAGTACAAGAGAGGTTACATAAATGGAGATTTTTTTCTCTCTCACCATACGTTCGATCCAATTGACAAAACCACCAATCCAACGTTTGTTTAAATGTTCTAAATGACGCTCTTGCGGATAAGGTAAAAACGTATAGATGATTGGTATCACCAGTAAACACAGTATGAAAATCGCCAGAATACTCAACGATGCAACGATACCAAACTCCTTTAATAGTTGACTTTCAGTTAAAATAAAAGTGGCAAAACCAGAAGCGGTTGTCACATTGGTCATCAAGGTGGCATTACCAATTTTGGTAATGACACGCTGAAGTGATTTTACTTTATTGCCATGAAGTTTTACTTCATGCTGGTATTTATTGATGAGGAAAATACAGTTAGGAATTCCTATCACAATTATAAGAGGCGGAATTAATGCTGTAAGAACTGTAATTTCATAATTGAGCAATCCTAAAATCCCGAAGGTCCACATCACACCAACACAGACAACGATGAGCGAAATAATTGTCGCTCTAAAGGATCTAAAAAATAAAAAGAAAATCAGTGAGGTAACACCTAAAGCTAACCCAATAAAGAGTCCGATTTCATCTACAATATTTTGGGAGTTTAAGGTCCGTATGTAAGGCATTCCTGAAACGCGAACATCCAAATTATTGGCAGCTTCAAAATTCTTGATGTTTTCATCAAGCGTTAACATGATAAAATCTTTCCTAGCCGATGTATTTACTATTTCTTTTTTGAGATAGATAGCGGTTCTAATCGTTCCTGTTTCGGTATTGAACAAGAAATTATCATAGAATGGATACTGTTTAAATAACTCCTCTTGTAGTGTTTTAATCTGCTCTTGGGAGCTTATAGAGTCTTTGATAAAAGGCACCAAATCGAAACGCTCTTCGTCGGTATTCTTTATAAGTTTTTGCAAGTCGTTAATAGACACTACAGTTTCAATTTCGTCGTAAGCTTTAAAATCTTCGGAAAGTTGATTCCAAGCGTTTAACTTTTCCACTGTAAAAAGCGTAGAATCCTTAACACCAAGAATGATTAAGTTGCCTTCTTCACCAAAAATATCGAGAAATTCATTATAAGTGACATTGACCTCATGCTCGTCTGGAAGTAAATTGGCTTCGGTATAGGTAAAACGCATGTTTTTCCATTGCGTACTAAAGAAAAGGGTTGCCAAAACTATGACCACCAAAATGCCGATTTTATTACGCAAAATTAGTCGCGCAACAACTTCCCAAAAATTCTTTGTAAACAGTTTAAACATTTGCTTTGTAAACGAAGCGCAAAGGTAGAAAAAACCCGAGGATAACTGATAAAATTTAACGATATATTGTCTTATAAACTCACATTAAAAGTAAACTTTGCAGCAATATTATCTGCTATTGAAGGTAGATGATAACCTCCATATCGATAAGCGAAACTCAAACCGAAACCCAAGAGTAATTTATTCAATTCAAATCCTGCTTCTGAATAGCCTTTTGATAAAGTTCCAAAACTGATATTTTCATGGCGTTCAATATCTTGCATATCACCAAGAGCAAATCTTGAAATAAGGACCAATTGTGGTCTATAACGTTCGGTGATTTTGAAGGGTTTTACAAAATGTTTAAGTTGAAGCGTTGCGTACCTGTCTGAGAAAAATTCATTAAAATACATGGTTTCAAAACTATTGATTCCAGCAACAGAGAAGCGCTGTAAAATAGTTTCTTTTGTAATGTTATTGGGATATGCATGGTACAAATGTGTTAAAGGTGTTTGTCCTGTAGCAATACCACTTGTAAGAATTGCTTCGGTAAAAACATCTTCGTTGTATCTAAATCGGTGAATCGTTCTGAAGTCGGTTTTAAAGAAATTGAAATCTCCATTTAGAACATCTCTGTAACTTTGGGTGAACTGTAAAGTGAATTTTGGATAACCATTTTTAGTTTCATTAACTTTACCTTTATCAACTTCAAAATCACTAAAAGGACTCCATTGCAATGCTATTTTTGCCGTACTGACATCAAAATTCCCAAACGATTCACCATTTACATTAAATAGATATTCATAGGTTGGATCTATTTTACTAACCGCTAATTCCATTTCCGAAAGCAAATGATTAGAGAATTTGTGTTCAAGTGTAACGGCTTTTGTAATGTGTTTGTGAAAGAGGTCAATATTTAATAAACGAGGTTCAAAAAAAGAGAAAAATCGTTTGTCGGTTAAAAATGTAGAACTTCCAGTTTCTTGTAAATCATCTGTGTAAGAGAGGTTTATCCAAGTGCTTGTAGACTCACTAACTCTAAATCCACCACCAATTTTGTATTTGAATCGATGGTCTTTAAATCCGTAAACCACGTAAGAATCGATACTGTATTTTTTTGAAAAGCCATCATTTGTTTCTCCACCAAGTCCAGTTCTTAGACCTTCATATTGGTTGTATTTTACTAAATATTTTAAATCTATGTTTAAAATTTTGGTTGGATAAAACCCATTGCCTAATTGCTTTAAAAATTCTCTTTTGTTTAATGAATCGTTCTTAACTTTAGTGGAATCATTTTCCTGATTAGGCGTTTGAGAATGCGATGCATAAGTGAATAGTGTCAATAGAATTAAGCAACAAATCTTATGCATTTAATAGTTGAATAAATGAATTAATAAAAAAAGCGACATTTGGTTGGTCGCTTTTTGAGAGTTATACTGTCATGATTTCTTTTTCCTTGACATCATAAATATCGTCTATCTTTTTAACGTACTTGTCAGTCATTTGTTGCACGTCAATTTCTGCATTTTTTTGTTGATCTTCAGAAGCATCATCAAGGTCTTTGATGTCTTTGTTAGCTTCTTTTCTTGCGTTTCTTACACCAATTTTGGCATCTTCAGTTTCAGCTTTAGCTTGTTTTGATAGGTCACGCCTGCGTTCTTCAGTTAAAGGGGGAACGTTAATGATGATGGTTTCTCCATTGTTCATTGGGTTGAAACCTAAATTTGCAAACATAATACCACGTTCAATTTCTTGAAGCATATTTTTTTCCCATGGTTGAACTGTAATTGTTCTACCATCTGGTGTGTTTACATTGGCGACTTGTGATAATGGTGTTTGAGAACCATAATAATCAACCATTACACTTCCTAGCATTGCAGGACTTGCTTTACCAGCCCTAATATTTGCAAGTTGTTTTTCTAGGTGTTTTAAAGCGCCATCCATTGCTTCTTGAGTCGCATCTAAAATAAATTTTATGTCTTCGTTCATTATTTAAAAACTTTAATTTGTAAATATCTTACCAAAAAATAAGCCAAAGTTATAAATTAACCTTTGTTCCAATGTTTTCGCCGGAAACAACCTTTAGTAAATTTCCTTTTTTATTCATGTCAAATACGATAATAGGAAGGTTGTTTTCCTGGCTTAATGTAAACGCGGTGGTGTCCATGACTTTGAGTCCTTTTCTTAAAACATCGTCAAAAGTAATATGATCAAACTTTACAGCATTTATATCTTTTTCTGGATCTGCAGTGTAAATACCATCAACTCGAGTGCCTTTTAAAATCACATCAGCTTCAATCTCAATTGCCCTTAACACAGCAGCAGAATCTGTAGTGAAATAAGGATTTCCTGTTCCTCCACCAAAAATGACAACACGTCCTTTTCTGAGATGACTCATTGCTTTCCGTCTAATGAAAGGTTCTGCAACCTCGTTAATTTGTATGGCTGTTTGTAATCGTGTTTTAACATCAGCATCTTCTAGGGCATTTTGTAATGCTAAGCCATTAATAACAGTAGCTAACATGCCCATGTGGTCCCCTTGAACACGATCCATACCTGCCATTGCACCAGCGACTCCTCTAAAAATATTTCCACCCCCAATTACAATGGCGACTTCTACCCCTAAATCTGTAATTTCCTTGATGTCCTTAGCATATTCTGATAAACGTTCTGGGTCAATACCATATTGGCGAGATCCCATTAGCGCTTCACCAGATAATTTCAGTAGGATTCTTTTATATTTCATTTGTTCGTGTCTATTGCTTTTAATAATCGAATGCAATTCTCTATATTAAAATTTGTCTTTTATTCAAATTAGCAGCTATGGCTTATTTCATAATTGCGATGATAGTTTAGCAAATATAATCATTATTGTAATTTAGAAAAGTAGAATTTGAAATGAGTTCATAAAAAAACCTCTCAGGTAGTGAGAGGTTTAGTTTTATATGAAAGAATAAATAGATTATCCTAGTGTAGCACGTTTAAATCCTGTAACAGCAACGTCACCATTAGACGCTACATACCTAGCAACAGTTTGCTTCTCATCTTTGATAAACTTTTGATCCAATAAACATTGTTCTTGGTCTAAAGTGGTGTTATCAGAAATGAAACGCTCCATTTTACCTGGTAAAATTCTGTCCCATATTTGTTCTGGCTTACCTTCAGCTGTTAATTCTGCTTTTGCAGCGTCTTCAGCTTGAGCAATTACTTCTGGAGTTAACTGCGCCATAGAGATGTAAGTAGGTACATTTTTTAAAGTTTTACCTAAACGTCCTAATTCAATATTATCTTTTTCAATCACTGCAATTCTAGCTTCAGTTTCCGAAGCGATAAAAGCAGGATCAAAATCTTTGTATGATAATGTTGTTGCTCCCATAGAAGCGACTTGCATAGCAACATCTTTCACTAAAGTTTCAACGTTATCCACTTTTGCAGATAATCCTACTAAAGCAGCAATCTTGTTAATGTGAACATATTGTCCAACATAAGGTGCATCTAACTTTTCAAAAGCAGTAATATCTAATTTCTCACCAATTACTCCAGTTTGTTCTATTAATTTTTCTGCAACAGTCATTCCACCGAAATCAGCAGCTAAAAACTCCTCTTTTGTATTACAAGTTAAGGCGATATCTGCTAATGCGTTAGCTAATGTTACGAAGTTGTCGTTTTTTCCAACGAAATCTGTTTCACATCCTAATACGATAGCAATACCAGAAGTGTTCTCTGCATTAATTTTTGCGATTGCAGCTCCTTCAGAAGAATCTCTGTCGGCTCTTTTTTCTGCAACTTTTTGTCCTTTTTTACGAAGTACTTCAATGGCTTTATCAAAATCGCCTCCAGCTTCAACTAAGGCGTTTTTACAATCCATCATACCAGCTCCAGTGGCTTGTCTTAATTTATTTACTTCTGCTGCTGTAATTTTTACAGTATTTTCCATTGTGTTATAAAATTTAAAAAAGTCGTTTAATTTATATTTCGTGAAGAAAACAATTAAACGACTTATCTATATTGAGTATTTGTTAATTTATTCTTCTTCGTTAGCTGCTACTACTGGTGCAACTACTTCAGTTTTTTTCTCAGCTTTTGCTTCAACCTTTGCTTCAACCTTTGTTTCTGCTTTGGCCTCAACTGTTGTTTCAACTACTGCTTCAACTGTTGCTTCAACTGTTGCTTCAACTGCTGCTTCAACTGCTGCTTCAGTTTTCACTTCTTTTTCTGCTTCTGGTGATTTTTCACTTTTAGCATCTTTTTCAGCTTTCTCTGATTTTCTTTCAGCTAAACCATCAGCAACTGCTGCCGCTACTGCAGACATAATGCAGTCAATAGACTTAGAAGCATCATCATTAGATGGAATTAAGTAATCTACTTCACGAGGATCAGAGTTTGTATCTACCATTGCGAAGATTGGAATGTTTAATTTCTGTGCTTCTTTAATAGCGATGTGCTCACGTTTGATATCTACAACAAATAATGCTCCAGGTAAACGTGTCATATCAGAAATAGAACCTAAATTCTTTTCTAATTTAGCTCTTTGACGATCGACTTGTAAACGTTCTTTCTTAGATAGAGAGTTGAATGTACCATCTTTTTTCATACGATCAATCATAGCCATTTTCTTAACGGCTTTTCTGATGGTTACGAAGTTGGTTAACATTCCACCAGGCCATCTTTCAGTAATGTAAGGCATGTTTACATTACCTGCTTTTTCAGCAACGATGTCTTTAGCTTGTTTTTTTGTAGCAACAAATAAGATTTTCTTTCCAGAAGCTGCAATCTTGTGCAATGCTTCAGAAGTCTCTTCAATTTTTGCTTGTGTCTTGTATAGGTTGATGATATGGATACCATTACGTTCCATATAAATGTAAGGAGCCATGTTTGGATCCCATTTTCTTGTCAAGTGACCAAAGTGTACACCTGCTTCAAGTAAGTCTTTTACTTCTACTTTTTGCATTTTGTAATTGTTTACGTTCTGTTAAATTAGCAATGATTAAGTGGTTGCTTTAGCTCGCCTTAATCATTTAGATGCTAAACTTGTACCTGAACTCGTTTCAGGATTTTTAATGTTTGCTGAAAAATTCTCAGCGGTTTTAATTTAAAGCTGTTCTGATGATTGACCAGAACAGCTTTGGAATTTTTTTTATATTCCGAAGAAAATTCAGAATAATAAAAAAGAATAGGATTAACGTTTAGAGAACTGGAATTTCTTCCTTGCTTTCTTCTGACCGAACTTCTTACGTTCAACCATACGAGGGTCTCTTGTTAATAATCCTTCTGGCTTTAATATTAGTCTGTTTTCTGCATCAAGCTCACACATAGCGCGAGATAATGCTAAACGGATCGCTTCAGCTTGGCCTGTAATGCCACCACCAAAAACGTTTACTGTAATATCAAAGTTGCCATCGTTGTTAGTCATGACTAAAGGTTGGTTTACTTTATACTGCAATGTTGCAGTAGTAAAATAAGCCGCCATGTCTTTTTTGTTTACCGTGATCTTGCCTTTTCCTTTAGCAAGGTACACACGAGCAACAGCCGTCTTTCTACGACCGATTTTGTGCATTACTTCCATTAGTTAACTTTGTTTAAGTCAATTGCTTTTGGTTTTTGAGCTTCATGTGTATGAGCCGAACCAACAACAACATTTAAATTACGGAATAACTCTGCGCCTAATTTGTTTTTAGGGAGCATTCCTTTTACTGATTTTTCTACGATTCTTGCTGGATCTTTTCCAAACAATTCAGTCGCAGTTAAACTTCTTTGACCACCTGGATAACCTGTGTGACGAATGTACGTTTTGTCATTCCACTTGTTTCCCGATAAGTTGATTTTTTCAGCATTGATAATAATTACATTATCTCCGCAATCAACATGTGGTGTGAAGTTAGGCTTGTGTTTACCTCTTAAAAGTATTGCTACTTTAGAGCATAAACGACCTAGCGTTTGATCTGCAGCGTCAACTAAAACCCACTCTTTATTAACAGTAGCTTTGTTTGCTGAAATCGTTTTGTAGCTTATTGTGTCCACACTTATTAATATTAATTACCTATTCTCGATAGGTAGGTTAAACATTTCTCTCTCGAAAAGAGTTTGCAAATTTACGATTAAATATTTGATTAACAAACCCTATTTAGGCAATATTTCTGGGAACTCTATAATTATTTTATTTCCCTATTTAATTGATATTTAACTTATTCGTTTAAAATTTCTGAAACGGTAGGTTTTACTATTATAAAGACTCTAAATAGAAGTCCTTATAATAACTTTTATTAGTGATTTAGAATCACCAACTATTGATGAACAGCTTTATGAACCAGATTGGAAAGTTGTTGTGTAGACTAAAGATTACAAAGAATTTGAACCAGATGTTGGAACATCGTCTACTGTGCAAACCAAAATCTATCGCATATTAGACTTAAGAAGCTCCAAATTTTTAAGTTTTCTGAAGGTTTTGTAGTGTTTGCAATACCTCGTATGAAATGTATGGTTTTTAATGAAATCAATTTGAATGTGATTCCATTTAGTTATGGTTAAACTTGAGTTATAGTGACATAGCTCTTGATACAATGAAGCACCAATTTCCCAAAACTGAGCCGTTGCCAAATACTCTAAATCGGCATCTGCCAAGATCTCCTCTAGTTTGTTTTTAGGGTTTTGCGGAATCCTAGTTGCCATAATCATTCCGCAAACGGTAGCGATATCATCTTCGGAATATCCATATGTTTTTAATTGACGCTTAGCAATGTTGCAACCTTCTTTTTCGTGTTCAACATGTGATTTCACAAAGCCGATATCGTGATATAAAGCAGCAACTCTCAAGAGTTGTATGTCTGCTTTTTTAATGTTTTCTTTTTTCGCGATGTATTCAGCCTTATCTAGCACGTATAAGGTATGATTGACATTGTGATACGCGAGGTGTTTCGGTAGGTTATCGTCTAAAATTTTGACGATATCATTGTATATTTTATGGAATGGCGTTTTCAAAAATGATCTGATTTTTTACTAATGACACCTCCATTAACTTCGTTGATGTTTTCGACATACATAAAGGCTTTTGGATCTGATTCCCTAATGGCCTTTCGCATTTTATGGACTTCTAGTCGAGTTACAATAGTGACGATAATATCACAATCGTGTTTTACATTATAGCTACCTGGTAAATTCCCGCGTTCACCTTTTAAGATGGTCACAGGTTTGTTAAACTGGTTAACGACTATATCTTTAACGAGTTCATGGTTAGGAGAGATTATGGTCAAGGAAATGAGTTTTTCAAAACCGTCAACCACATAATCAGATACCTTTAAAGCTGTAAAATAGGTCAATATAGAGTACATGGCTTTTTCTAGCCCCAAGAATATGGCTATAATTAAAAATATTGATGTGTTTATGGCCATAATGATTTCGGTGACTGTTAATCCAAACTTTTTATTAGTAAAGCCTGCCACAACCTCTAAACCATCAATAACACCACCACCTCTAATGACAAACCCAATCCCTAATCCTACAAAAACACCACCAAATGCAGCAACGAGAAAGTAATCTTTAGTTACTGTTGGTACAGGTAGAAAGGTCATAAAAACTCCTAGCAAGATTAAGGAGACTAAAGTGTTTATGGCAAAGTTTTTTCCAATTTTTTTATAGCCAATAAATACAAAAGGTAAGTTGAGACCTATTAAAATTGAGGTAACATCAATATGATAAAATTCGTGAACAAGGATAGAAATCCCTAAAATGCCACCATCTAAAAAATGATTCGGAATCATAAATCCTTTGATGGCAACTGTAGCACATAAGGCGCCAATCGTTTTTAAGAGTAAAGATTTAAATGAAAAAATACTACGTAAATTGAGAGGGTCGTTTGCGCTGTGGCTCATCTGGATTGGTTTAGTTGAAACTCAAAAAAAAATTCATGACTAAAATACGATAATTTTTAAGGTAAGTGACATATCGACTTGTACTTTAATAGCTTCGAAAATATCAACTTCTAAAGTTCTGTTTTTAAAACCAATTCAGATATTTTGCCATTTGTACCATTCTGTTTAGCACTTTCATTAGTTTTGCTGCTTTAAAATTTGAAAGATGATTTCAGTAGATAATTTAGCAGTAGAATTTAGTGGTCACTCCCTTTTTCGTGATGTATCATTTACGATTAATGCAGATGATAAAATCGCATTAATGGGAAAGAATGGTGCAGGAAAATCCACAATGATGAAAATTATTGCTGGTGTTCAGAAGGCGACTCGCGGAAACGTGAGAACACCTAAAGATGCTATTATTGCCTATTTGCCTCAGCATTTATTAACTGAAGATAATACAACCGTTTTTGATGAAGCCTCAAAAGCTTTTCGTCATGTATTTGCTATGCGTGATGAGATGGAAGGTCTTAACAAGCAGCTCGAAACCAGAACCGATTATGAGTCTGATGAGTACATGAGAATTATTGAACGTGTTTCAGATTTGGGTGAGACCTTTTATGCCTTAGAAGAGGTGAATTACGATGCCGAAGTTGAAAAGGCACTCAAAGGTTTAGGGTTTAAGCAAACTGATTTCACAAGACAAACCAATGAGTTTTCTGGCGGTTATCGTATGCGAATTGAACTCGCAAAGATTCTATTACAAAAACCAGATTTAATATTATTAGATGAGCCTACCAATCATATCGATATTGAATCGGTGATTTGGTTAGAAGATTTTTTGGTCAATAAAGCCAATGCAGTCGTCGTTATTTCGCATGATCGCGCCTTTATTGATAATATCACCAATCGGACTATTGAAGTAACGATGGGACGGATTTACGATTATAAAGCGAAGTATTCACATTACTTACAATTGCGAGAAGACCGTCGAACACATCAAATCAAAGCCTATCAAGAACAGCAAAAATTTATTGCTGATAATATGCAATTTATTGAGCGTTTTAAGGGGACATATTCAAAAACCAATCAAGTCACTTCTAGAGAGCGTATGCTAGAAAAATTGGAACCTATAGAGATCGATGATGTGGATACCTCTGCTTTAAAATTACGTTTTCCACCAACGCAACGTTCAGGTGATTATCCTGTAACTGTAAAAGAGGTGTCTAAATCCTATGGTGAACTTGTGGTGTTTAAAGATGCAAATATGTCTATTTCTAGAGGAGAGAAGGTGTGTTTTGTAGGACGAAATGGAGAAGGGAAATCGACGATGATCAAAGCCATTTTAGGCGAAATTGATGTCGACGGAACCTGTAGCTTAGGTCACAATGTGAAGGTGGGGTATTTTGCTCAAAACCAAGCAGCTTTGCTAGATGAAAGCCTCACTATTTTTCAAACTGTTGATGAGGTTGCTAAAGGTGATGTGCGAACACAAATTAAAAACATACTTGGTCGTTTTATGTTTAAAGGCGATGAAATTGATAAAAAGGTAAGTGTACTGTCTGGTGGAGAAAAAACCAGATTGGCTATGGTTAAGTTATTGCTTGATCCAGTGAACTTGCTCATTCTCGATGAGCCAACAAATCATCTTGATTTAAAATCTAAAGATGTCCTTAAGGAAGCACTCCAAAATTTTGATGGTACACTTATACTAGTCTCTCACGATCGTGATTTTCTACAAGGCCTTTCTAAAAAGGTATTTGAGTTTAAAGAACAACGTGTGATTGAACACTTTGAAACGATTGATGATTTCTTAGTTAGAAATCGTGTTGAAAGTTTGAAGGGTTTGGATTTGTAGCGGAAAAATGTTGATTTGTTGATGCGTTTAATTGTTTATGCATTGGCTTGCGTTAGGGATTACTCATTGATTTTAAATTATTGAAATCGTGAATGCAAAGCATTTGAGGCATTTGTTGAAGCTCTTTTTATGTTCATTTTGTCTTGAAACAAAACGAACCAAAAATTCAAGACCAAGCCAAGGAATTTTTCAGTTTAGAAAAAACTGAAAACCAATTTGAAAACTCCGTGTCGAACAAAGTTCTCCTGCTTTCGGAGCTTTTCTTCATCTATTCTTCGCCTTGGCGTTCAATTCCTTGAATTGATTTGGGTCATGAACTTCTGCTATGTTTTGTTCTTCCCAATGTTCCTTTTCATTTTTGCTAACTGCTAACTGCTAACTGCTAACTGCTAACTGCTAACTGCTAACTGCTAACTGCTAACTGCTAACTGCTAACTGCGTTAGCGATTGTAATGAAAAGCCCACAGCGAAACCAATTTTTATTGGGAGCGTGAGGACTTGCAACGGAAAGCGCGACCCTTGGGTAACGCCCAAAATAATGGACTAATGATGTGTAAGCACCTATTTTTGACTATTTTTGCAGTCTGATGGATGAATTAAGACTTTCAAGTTGGTTACCTACCACAAACAAAGAGGTTAAAATACGCGGTTGGGATGCGCTTGACGTTATCCTATTTAGTGGTGATGCTTATGTGGATCATCCTTCGTTTGGTCCTGCTGTAATTGGCCGTATTTTAGAAAGTTATGGATTGCGTGTAGCCATTGTTCCGCAACCTTGTGTTACTGATAATCTTCAAGATTTTGAAAAGCTTGGTGCGCCAAAATTATTTTTTGGAGTCACCGGAGGTTGTATGGATCCTATGCTTAGCAACTATAATGCTAATAAAAAGCGTAGAGATAAAGACGCCTATACGCCAAATGGAGATATTGGTTTTAGACCAGATTACGCAACAACTGTGTACTCGAATATTTTAAAAGAAAAATGGCCAGATACACCAATTTTAATTGGAGGTATTGAAGCGTCTTTACGTCGTGTTACCCATTATGATTTTTGGAGTGATACCCTAATGCCAACCATTTTAGAAAGTTCTAAAGCGGACATGTTAGTTTACGGTATGGGAGAGCAACCGCTTCGTGAAATTGTACGTTTGATGCAAAAAGGGGTTCCGTTTTCTAGTATTACAACGGTTAAACAAACAGCCGTGTTATTGAATGCCGATGCGAAAATTCCTAAAAATAGTAATTGGGAAGATGTTGAAATCGCCTCTCATGAAGTCTGTTTAAGTGACAAGAAAAAATATGCTTCTAACTTTAAGGTTATAGAACAAGAATCTAATAAGTTAGCCGCCAGACGTATTTTTCAGAAAGTTGGCGATAAGACCTTGATGATTAATCCGCCATGTCCTACCATGACGGAAGATGAAATTGATGCCTCTTTTGAGTTGCCTTATACAAGAATGCCACATCCAAAATATAATAAGCGTGGACCAATTCCTGCTTATGAAATGATTAAGTTTTCTATCAACATTCATAGAGGCTGTTTTGGAGGTTGTAGCTTTTGTACCATTTCTGCACATCAAGGAAAATTTATAGCCTCTCGAAGTCAGGAATCTGTATTACGTGAAGTCGATACCGTTGCCAATATGCCAGATTTTAAAGGTTACTTATCTGATATTGGTGGACCAAGTGCCAACATGTATAAAATGAAAGGGAAGGTACAGTCTATCTGCGACAAGTGTGTTGCGCCTAGTTGTATTTCGCCAGTCATATGCAGTAATTTAGATACGTCTCACAAGCCTTTAACAGATTTATATAAAGCAGTTGATAGTCATCCAAAAGTGAAGAAGTCTTTTATAGGTTCTGGTATTCGTCACGATATGTTGGTGCCAGAGTTTAATAAAAATGCGGATCCTAAAGAGTTAGACGATTATACAGAAGAAGTGATGACTAAGCATGTCTCTGGACGACTAAAAGTCGCACCAGAGCATACGAGTGATCCTGTGTTAAAACTGATGCGTAAACCATCGTTTAAATACTTTCATAAGTTTAAAGAACGTTTTGATAAGATTAATATCGCAAAAGGATTGAAGCTTCAATTGATACCATATTTTATTTCGAATCATCCTGCTTGCGAAGTTGAAGACATGGCAAACCTTGCTGCCGAAACGAAAGATATGGGTTTCCAGTTAGAGCAAGTACAAGGCTTTACACCAACGCCTATGACGGTTGCAACGGTAATTTATTATAGTGGTTATCATCCTTACACGCTTAAAAAAGTAAATACGCCTATTACACGACAAGAAAAAGATGAGCAACATCGTTTTTTCTTTTGGTATAAAGAAGAAAATAAAGCGTGGATTAAAAAGACCTTAAATAGATTAGGACGCGAAGATTTATTAAAAGTATTACTTCCCGAAAAAGACGAAAAGTGGCGTAAAAACAAACCGACTGGTGAGGCAAAGAACACCTATAATGATGCTATTCCTTTTAATCAACGGAAGGATAAGGCGAAGTTTCGGTCTAAGAAGAAGAGGAGGTAGATTACACCCCTAAAACCCCCTTGAGGATAGGCGAGAAACAAAATATTTTTTGTTTTGAAGGTTGCGAGCACAGCTCATGAGGGGTGTCCGAGTAGTCAGAAATATCAATGAAACTATAAACGACAACATTTCCAAGCATTCACCTTCCCGAAGACAACTTAAACCTCCTTTTCATAATACCCTTCCAACACAGATGCTATAGTATCCACCACGAGTTTCGCATTTTCTTTTGTGAAACACAAAGGCGGTTTTGTTTTAATCACACTATCATGTGGGCCATCTGTACTTATTAGAATAAATCGGTTTCGTAATTCGTTTTTAATATGATGGGCTAATTCGGTATTGGGTTCTATGGAGTTTTCTTTGACGATTTCTATGCCAATAAATAATCCAGAACCTCGAACATCACCAATACAAGAGTATTCTGCTTTTAGTTTTTTGAATAGTGATTGGTAATAATCACCAACAACTTTAGCATGTTGCTGTAACTGGCCAGCTTCAATGTCTTTTAAAACAGTTAATGCTATTTTGCAAGAGACTGGATTACCACCAAAAGAGCTAAAAAATTCAACACCTTTACTAAACGATTCAGCAATGGCTTTAGTCGTAACAAGAGCTCCCATGGGATGCCCATTGGCGATTGGTTTACCTAAAATCACTACATCTGGAACAACGTCTTGTGCTTCAAATCCCCAAAAATGATCGCCTAAACGTCCGAAACCTGTCTGCACTTCATCACTTATACAAATACCACCTTGGTTTCTAATCGCTGGATAAACGTCCTTTAAATACCCTTTTGCTAAAGGTACTTGTCCGCCACAACCAACAATCGGTTCGGTAATAAAAGCAGCAATTGGCGTGTCGCTATTTTCAATTTGTTGTATCGCAGCTTTAGCATAGGCTTTTCCAGCGGAGCCATCATTTGTCGTGTATTGACCTCTGTAGGTATCTGGAATTGCAGTTTCTATAATATGATTTTTCTGCCCTTGACCTTTCTTATTATTGTACTTATAATGACTAATATCAATAGACGTTTGCGTATTGCCATGATAGCCATGCTCCATGACCATAATGGTGTCGTGTTTTGTATGAGTATGTGCTAACCGAATTGCTAAATCACTCGCAGCACTTCCTGAATTCACAAAGAACACCGTATCTAATTCTTCTGGGAATTTCGACAATAAGGCTTCTGCGTATTCTGAGTAGGCATCAAATACATATCTGGTATTGGTGTTTAAGGTTGCCATTTGTTGCGAGGCTATCTTTGTGATTTCAGGATGCGCATGTCCAATATGCGGAATGTTATTATAAGCATCCAAAAACGTATTTCCATAGGCATCGTACATATATTGAAACGCAGCGCCTGTCATGTAAATAGGATAATCATAACTTAACGATAGTATAGGACTCGACACCTTATGACGCTTTGCTATGACATCGCTTATAGGTTTTGGTGTTTCACTCCGGAAATTGGCAGCCTTTAAGAACTCGCTTTTTGCATGTATAGGATTAATTTTTATCCAATGGTGCAGCATGCTCAATGCGTTTTTTTCACTACTGGAAGCATAACTATTTTTAGGATTTATTTTTTTGGAATGTGCCGCATTACATAAACTCGTGCACAAGCGTCCTGCAATCAAATAATACAGAATCTCTAATTCTTTTTCTTCCAAAGGAAGTACGTTGTGATAGCCTTTTATGACATGAATCGCCCATGGCAAAGGATCATCTTTATCATAACAGGCATAGGCTATGGCTATAGCAAGTTCATTAATTAATGGCGAATGTGCTAAATCGCCAAAATCGATGAGTCCAGAAACGGTATTGTTTTTAACTAAGGTATTCCATTCGTTAACATCGTTATGGATGATAGATTTTCGTAATTCAGGAAGTATAGGTGCCACGTGCAAGTCGAATTGCTGAAAGAAATAAGACACCAAGTGTCTATCGCTAGCGTCTTCAATTGCATATATGTATTTTTTATTTAGGCTTAGATATTGTAAATCCCATTCCCATACTCTTGCTTTTAAAACATAGTTATTTAGTTTTGAAAGCTGAAGATCTAGCTGTGCTGTAAACCTGCCTATAGATTCTATTAAATGAGGGGTATGTTTAATATCACCTAAAAAATCACCCTCTAAAAAAGTGAGTACTCTACAAATGGTTTTGGTATTGTTTATTTCTGCTATTTTAAGAAAGCTACCATCTTTAAAAGCAATAGGTTGTGGAAACGTGTTCTCGTTTTCTAACGCATTTAATACAGAATTCTCAGCTTCAATTAAAGCCATCATGTCTTCTGAATACTTGTATGTCTTAAAAATGAATTTAGCGCTATCGGTTTTTAGTAGATAATTTATGTTCTCGTAACCGTTGAGTTTTTTAAGTTCTAGGATTTCGAAATTAAACCAAGATTTGATGGTGTTTAGCATGTGGTGTGTTTTGCTGATGCTAAATTAGGGAATAATTTAATTAAGAACTGTATTTAAAAGAAATTGAGATAGACGAGTTGTACCATCAGATTAAATAGAAACTCCAACAAACTCATTTAAAATAGGCAAGTCTGCTTCAGCCCAATCTAAACCCATTAATTCTTTTTTGTCAGCTAATATGAAGTTGCAATGCTCTCTTAATTTCAATTCTCCAGAAAGATATTCGGCAGTAAAAGGAATTAATTGAATTTTGAAGTTTGGATACTCATGAACTACTGGAGTTAATCTTTTTTTTATTTCAATTTTTATGTTTAATTCTTCAAATATCTCTCTTTTAATACACTCAATTTCAGATTCTT
Organism: Psychroserpens sp.; assembly: GCF_036960315.1. Lineage (NCBI taxonomy): Bacteria > Pseudomonadati > Bacteroidota > Flavobacteriia > Flavobacteriales > Flavobacteriaceae > Psychroserpens > Psychroserpens sp. The sequence goes on from NZ_JBALVR010000006.1 coordinate 193,406, forward strand.
CAGATTCTATTTTGCCACCTGCAAATTCCCACTTCAAAGGAAGCTTCATGGTTTCACTTCTTTGAACTGCTAAAATTTTATCATCAAAATGAATGATTGCACAAGTGACAGGAATTGTTTTCATCTAAATTACGTTAATGCGCCTCCAACCAATTATCACCAATATCCATTTCAACATCTAAAGGAACGTCTAGTATATAAGCATTTTCCATCTCGGTTTTGATGAGGGTTTTCATGGTCTCGAGTTCGGGTTTGTAGACATCAAAGACCAATTCATCATGTACTTGTAAGAGCATCTTCGTTTTAAAATCGCCTGCTTGCAATTTGTCATAAATATTAATCATGGCAACTTTAATGATATCTGCTGCACTCCCTTGAATAGGAGCATTCACTGCATTTCGTTCTGCAGCACCACGAACGATGGCATTACGAGAGTTGATGTCTTTTAAATAACGACGACGTCCTAAAACCGTTTGTACATAACCATTGTCTCGTGCAAAATCAACTTGCTCACTCATGTACGCGCGCAATTTTGGATAGGTTTCATAATAAGTGTCAATCAATTCTTTGGCTTCACCACGTGATAAGTCGGTTTGATTGCTCAATCCAAAAGCAGACACACCATAAATGATTCCGAAGTTGACCGTTTTAGCATTGCCACGTTGCTCACGAGTGACTTCAGTAAGTGGCACACCAAATACTTTAGAAGCGGTTGATGCGTGGATATCTTCACCATTTTTAAAGGCTTCAATCATGGTTTCCTCTTGACTTAAAGCGGCTATAATACGCAGTTCTATTTGCGAATAATCGGCAGCAAGCAAAGTGTACTCTTCATTTCTTGGTACAAAGGCTTTTCTAACCTGGCGACCACGTTCGGTACGAATAGGAATGTTCTGTAAATTCGGATTATTACTACTCAGTCGTCCAGTTGCTGCAACAGTTTGCATATAATCGGTATGTACGCGACCAGTAATGTCTTCCACCTGAAGCGGTAAAGCATCGACATAGGTGCTTTTTAGTTTTGCTAGTCCGCGATATTCTAAAATATCACGAATAATCTCATGCTCTTTCGCTAAATACGATAAGATGTCTTCACCAGTAGCATATTGTCCGGTTTTGGTCTTTTTCGGCTTATCAACTAATTTTAATTTTTCAAATAAAATGATCCCTAATTGCTTTGGCGATGCGATATTGAATTCCTCGCCTGCAGCTTCATAGATCGCTTTTTCAAGATCTTCGATGTCAGTATTGAGTTGTTCAGAAAGCGAATTTAAAAAGTCTTTATCGAGATTAATACCTTCCAATTCCATAGCCGCTAACACACGCAATAACGGAAGTTCAATCTCATCAAATAGCTTTTTAGTATTGGCATCCCTCAGTTCTTTTTCGAAATGCTCTTTGAGCTGTAAAGTGATATCAGCATCTTCAACAGCGTACTCCGTTTGTTTTTCCAACGGAACGTCACGCATCGACAACTGGTTCTTTCCTTTTTTACCAATGAGCTCTACAATAGAAATTGGTGTATAATTGAGATAGGTTTCCGCCAACACATCCATATTATGACGCATATCCGGATTAATCAAATAATGTGCTAACATGGTGTCAAAGAGTTTGCCTTTGACCTCTATATTGTATTTTGCTAAGACCTTGATATCGTACTTTAAATTCTGACCAATCTTTTCAATGTTTTTATTTTCAAAAAACGGACGAAAGACTTCGATAAGTTCTTGGGCTTCCGTTTTGTCCTCTGGAAATGGTACATAATAACCTTTCCCTGTTTCCCATGAAAAGGCGATACCAACGAGTTCGGCTGTTAATGGATTGAGTCCAGTGGTTTCTGTGTCAAAACATACTGACGTTTGATTCATTAGGTTTTTGACAAACAGTTTGGTTGCCATTCCTGAAGCGATACTTTGATAGAAATGTGATGTATTTTCAGCAGTTTTTCTAGTGTGTTCTGAGACCGTTTCAGTTGCTTCTGTAGTATCTCCTCCAAACAATGAAAATTGTCCTGCACCAGCAGATTTCTGTTCTATAGGTGTCGGTTTAGACTTCTCTTCTGTAGGTTTAGCATTAGATGCTTGAGTTGTTTCAGTTTTAGGCGCAGTCGCTTCCGCAGAAAATGTTTTATTAAAATTGTCAATTAAACGTCTGAATTCTAATTCTTGAAAAATTTCTGTGACTTTAGGAATATCAGGTTGCTCTAATTCAAAATCATCAAAATTAAATTCTACAGGAACATCCAACATAATGGTAGCCAGTTTCTTTGAGAGAATTCCGAGCTCACCATTAGCCTCAATCTTTTCTTTCATTTTGCCTTTGAGCTCATGGGTATTTGCTAACAAATTTTCCATGCTTCCATAAGCTGCTAAAAATTTCTTAGCTGTTTTTTCTCCAACGCCTGGAAGTCCGGGAATATTATCAGAAGCATCTCCCATCATTCCTAAAAAATCAATGACTTGTAATGGATCTGTGACTTCAAATTTCTTCTGTACTTCTGGAATTCCCCAAGTTTCATATCCACCTCCAAACATAGGTCTGTACATGAAGATATTTTCAGAAACGAGTTGCGCAAAATCCTTATCAGGTGTGACCATAAAGGTTTTGTAGCCTTCTTTTTCTGCTTTTTTCGCTAAGGTTCCGATCACATCATCGGCTTCATAACCTTCTTTTACCATGATTGGAATGTGCATGGCTTTTAATATTTCGAGGATATAGGGAACAGCCGTCTTAATACCTTCTGGTGTTGCATCCCGATTGGCTTTATATTCCTGATACATTTCTACACGATCTGCACTTCCGCCTTTATCAAAACAAACCGCTAAATGATCTGGTCGCTCGCGTTTGATGACATCCAACAAGGAGTTCATAAAGCCCATAATGGCTGACGTATCTTCACCTTTAGAATTAATTCTAGGGTTTTTTATAAAAGCGTAATACCCACGGAAAATAAGTGCGTAAGCATCAACAAGAAATAGTCGTTTTTGGTCTGACATGTTATATCATTATTTATTTAAGTAAAGCTTCGTAAAAAGCTCTTTTTTCATTTCTACATTAAAATAAAAATATACCGTAACTATGGCTATGCTATATTTTTCTTTTTCGTATAAGCTGAAAAAATCATCATTTTGCTTGTCCGCTAACCTAAACAAAAAATGATATTGAGTGATTTTTTGAAGTCTATAAAGCTACGAAAAGTTATGCGTTTATATGGAACAAATTGAACTACAATTTGTAAATTTCCGACCTGTATGCCGAGCGAGGCATAAGTAAAAAAATGATAGAATGAAAAATTTTTCGATTGCGATTCACGGCGGCGCTGGAACTTTAGTCAAAGGGATGATGACTCCCGAATTGGAAGCTAGATATAAACACGATTTAAAAGCAGCTTTAGATGCAGGTTATAATCTTTTGAAAGAAGGTAAAACTGCTGTAGATGCTGTAGAACTTGCTGTTAAAACTCTAGAAGATTCTCCATTATTTAATGCGGGAAAAGGGTCTGTATTTACAGCAACCGAATCTCACGAAATGGATGCTTGTATTATGGAAGGTAAAACCTTAAATGCTGGTGCTGTAAGTTTGATTACTGGAATTAAAAACCCAGTGAGTTTAGCTCGTGATGTGATGGAAAAAAGTGAACATGTGTTTTTAGCAGGTGAAGGTGCGATGCAGTTTGCTAACGAACTCGATTATAAATTAGAGGATGCAACGTATTTCTATGATGAGTTTAGACATAAACAATGGTTGGAAATAAAGGATACGGATAGTTTTCAGTTGGATCATTCTACAAAAAAAGATTCGAAGTTTGGAACTGTTGGGGCAGTCGCTTGTGATCAAGATGGCAATATCGCAGCAGCAACATCTACAGGAGGAATGACCAATAAAAAATGGGGACGCGTTGGTGATTCACCAATGGTTGGTTCTGGAAATTATGCCAATAATAAGACCTGTGCGATTTCATGTACTGGAAGTGGTGAGTTTTTTATTCGAGGTGTCGTCGCTTATGATGTGGCCTGTTTAATGGAACATAAAGGAATGAGTCTGAAAGCCGCTTCCGAAGAAGTGATTCATAAACGTATTCTTGAGATAGGTGGAGATGGCGGTTTAATTGCTGTTGATTCAAAAGGAAATATAGCAATGCCCTTTAATACCGAAGGAATGTATCGCGCGAGTAAAACTTCCGAAGGGAATGAAGACATCGCTATTTATAAATAAGCTTTAGATGAAAGGGGCTTCTATTGGAAGAACCGACACTTTTCTGTTTTTAATATTGTATTGATCTCCATTTGAAAGCACATGAACAGTAAGATTTGCCATGGTCATAGGTGTACCTTCTTGGAGTATTTTTTCATTGTTGTGCGTTAATTTGCTTCCGTCAAAAACAATGACCATTCCAGAGCCAATAACTGTACAATCATTACCGTTTTTGATAATAAGACCTGTGTCTTCTGCAAGTCCGAAACCAACTAAATCAGGGTGTTTAGCAATGGCTTCACTTTGTCTGCCAAAACGCCCACGTTTGATAAAGTGGGTATCGATAATCAAACTTGGAATTAAGCTTAATCCTCTATACATAGCAACGGCTCCTTTTATAAATGATTCGGCAGCACTTCCGCCAGCAATCATTTCGTTAGACATAGCCATAGCTCCTGCACTTGTACCAGCAATTACAAAACCTTCGTTGTTTTTGTAGCGTTCTACTAGAATATCATGAATTGTTGTACCACCAATTTTATCAGTAATTTTAGATTGATTACCACCAGAAAACATGATACAATCTGCAGATTTGATAAGCGAAATCGATTCTTGTTTTTCAGAATCCTCTTTGCTTCTAATATCCAATACCGTTACATCGTTACATCCTAATGTTTTGAAAGCCGATAGGTAGCTATCCCCGACCTCCTTAGGAATACTAGACGCTGTAGGGATGACAACAATTTTTGAATTTACACCGCCAGCTTCTTTGACAACATGATATAAAATACCTTCGTCAATAAACTCTAAGGTGTGCATTTCATTGTCTTCTAGGCCTTTATCTTCATTTCCTCCAATAGGAATAAGTGTTCCTTTAATCTTCTGCATAAAATCTGTCCTGTAGTTTGAATATTGGGCAAAAATAAACTAATTTTTCTTTTGAAAAATGTTATATTTATAATCTTTCACTTATAAAATTAACCATATGGACATACGAAGTATCAACGCAATGAGAGGACCAAATTATTGGTCTATTAGACGACATAAATTAATTGTAATGGTTTTAGATCTTCAAGAAATGGAGGAGCGACCATCAAATAAAGTCGATGGTTTTTACGATCGCCTTAAGGCTATGTTTCCTGGTATGTTTGATCATCGCTGTTCGGTTGGAGAGCCAGGTGGTTTTTTTCAACGTGTAGAAGAAGGTACTTGGATGGGTCATATTATTGAGCATATTGCTTTAGAAGTACAAACTCTCGCAGGTATGGATGTTGGCTTCGGAAGAACAAGAGGTTTTGGTGAAGAAGGTGTTTATAATGTCGTTTTTGCCTATATGGAAGAATCGGTTGGACGTTATGCTGCAAAGGCTTCGGTAAGAATTTGTGAAGCTTTAATTAGTGGAGAAGTTTATGACTTATCTGAAGACATCCAAGAAATGCGAGAATTGCGGGAGGCAGATCGATTAGGTCCAAGTACAGGATCTATTGTAGAAGAAGCCGAAGCAAGAGGAATTCCGTGGATTAGATTAAATAAATACTCATTATGTCAGTTAGGATATGGAGCCAATCAAAAACGAATTCAAGCTACTGTAACTAGTGAAACCAGTAGTATTGGTGTAGAATTAGCATGCGATAAAGAAGATACAAAATACCTATTAGAACAAGCTGAAGTTGCTGTGCCTCGTGGTGATATTATTCGTCGCGAACGCAGTTTAGAAGAAGCGTGTCGTTATGTAGGTTACCCATTAGTAATAAAACCAGTTGATGGTAATCATGGAAGAGGAATTACAGTTGACATACAAAATTATGATGATGCATTAGTCGCTTTTAGACATGCCAAAGAGAGTTCACGCAGTGGTGCCATTATCGTAGAAAAGTTTATAACAGGTGAAGATTATAGGCTGTTAGTTATTAATAATGTATTAGTCGCTGGTGCAATAAGAACTCCTGCACATGTTATTGGTGATGGAAAATCAACGGTTCAAGAACTTATAGATAAAGTAAATAGTGATCCGCGTCGTGGTTTTGGCCATGAAAATGTGCTGACTAAGATTACCACAAACGAGTTGACACAAACCATTATTAAGGATGAAGGTTATAGCCTAGATTCTATTATTGCTAAAGGAGAACGTCTCATTTTAAAAGATACAGCGAACTTAAGTACGGGAGGGACTGCCGAAGATATTACAGATATAATACATCCTGCAAATGTTAGTATGGCAGAGCGTATTTCGAAAATTATAGACTTAGATATTTGCGGAATTGATATCATGACCACAGATATTTCTAAGCCTTTATCTGAAACTGGAGGTGCAGTCCTTGAAGTTAATGCTGGACCTGGATTTAGAATGCATTTAGCACCAACAACAGGATTACCACGTAATGTTGCTGCTCCTGTAATTGATAAATTATTTCCGCAAAAAGGCGATACTGGACGTATTCCTATTATTGCGACTTCTGGAACTAACGGAAAAACAACAACAACGCGTCTTATTGCGCATATAGCAAAAATGAAAGGTTATCGTGTCGGTTATACAACAAGTGATGGTGTATATATTCAAAATAGATTATTGATGACAGGCGATTGTACAGGACCAGCAAGTACTGAGTTTGTACTCAAAGATCCAACGGTGAACTTTGCAGTTTTAGAATGCGCTAGAGGTGGTTTATTACGTGCTGGATTAGGATTTAAAAAATGTGATGTTGCTGTAGTTACTAATGTTGCTGCAGATCATTTAGGTTTAAAAGGAATTAATACCATAGAGCAATTAGCGAAAGTTAAAGCAGTTGTGCCAGAAACAGTATTACCAGATGGTTATGCAATATTAAATGCCGATGATGATTTGGTTTATAATATGCGACGTAATTTAGAGTGTAATGTTGCCTTATTTTCTATGGATGAAAATAACCCTAGAGTAAAAGCATTACAACGTCTAAATGGGATTACTGCTGTATATGAAAGTGGTTATGTTACCATCTGTAGAGGCCAATGGAAAATGCGTATTATGAAGGCAGAACATATTCCGCTGACTTATGGTGGTAAAGCTAAATTTATGATTCAAAATGTACTAGGAGCTGTGCTTGCTGCTCATGTTCAGGGCATTAGTATTGAAGATATGAAAGCAGCCTTGGAAACCTTTATTCCCTCAGCGGCACAAACTCCAGGACGTTTAAACTTATTTGAATTTAAGGACTTTAATATTTTGTTAGATTATGCTCATAATGCAGCAGGAATGCGTGCCTTACAGAAATTTACAGATGAATTAGATGCTACTGTAAAAGTTGGAATTATTGCAGGAATTGGAGATAGACGTGTCGAAGATAATAACGAAATGGGAGCGATTGCTGCCGAAATGTTTGATGAAATTATCATCCGTCAAGATAAACGCTTACGAGGAAAAACAGAAGAAGAGCTCATTAAAATGCTAACTGATGGTATTAAGATGAAGGATCCTAACAAAAAAACTACGATTATTCCTTCGGAAAAAGAAGCGATTACTTTTGCTGTAAAAAATGCAGTTAAAGGTTCATTAATTATATTGTGTAGTGATGTGATTCCAGATGCTCTTGACTTAGTGAAAGAATTTAAAGAGAGAGAGGCCAGAGGAGAGCTGACATTTTCATAACTAACTTTAAATAAAGCATAAAAAAATCCGAAACGTGAGTTTCGGATTTTTTTTATTTATTTATAACGGATTAGCAAAGCTTAATTGTCTTTACTTTTATCTGTAAACTTTTTCTGTATGCTTTAATACTAATAATTTCAGAACTTTTCTTTCTGTTTATTCTTAATGCCTTAGCTTTCATTACAGAACTAGTTGTTGTTTCTTTCTTAATTGTTTGAGTTTCTTCCTTATTTTCGATTACAGTTTCTACAGTATCGTTATTTTTGATATCTACATTAGTATCCTGTCCCATCGAAAGGAGAGGTAATAATGTAAAGGCTAAAATTGTTAATACTTTTTTCATAATCGTAGAGGGTTTTGTTATTAAACTCAAGTCAAAGAAACGCAACATTAAAGATGAAAATGAATATATTAGATAAAGAGGGCGCTTTTTAGTTAAGATGAAAGCGTTCGCGAAAAACATCGACGAAATACACAAAAATGGCTCGCAGCCCAATAAAAACGTCAAGGATTAAATGATAGATTATTCAGATAACAGGTATTTTGAATTGTTTGAGAAGCAAAAATCAAATCAATTCGCTATTGGTAAGACCAATTATAAAGAGCGTCTTAAAAAGTTGAACAGCTTAAAAACAGCTTTAGAGAAAACTTTTAAGCAAGAGATAAGAGACGCTTTATACAGTGATTTTAAAAAACCACATCTTGAAACAGACCTCACTGAAATCTATCCAGTAGTTGATGAGATTAATTTTGCAAAGCGAAATTTAAAGTCTTGGTTAAAGCGGCAAAAGGTAGATACACCTATAGCAATGTTAGGGAGTTCATCATGGATAATAAATGAACCTAAAGGTGTTTGCTTAATTATATCTCCTTGGAATTTTCCGGTAAACTTAACTTTTGGTCCTTTGGTTTCTGCAATTGCTGCAGGTAATACTGTTATTTTAAAACCAAGTGAAATGACACCTCACACCTCTAAGGTGATGCTCAAGATTGTAAGCACACTGTTTAATGACAACGAAGTCGCTTTAATTGAAGGTGAAGTTGAGGTATCGCAAGAATTATTGAAACTACCTTTTAACCATATCTTTTTTACGGGTTCACCCCAAGTAGGAAAGATTGTGATGAAAGCAGCTTCACAACATTTGACTTCTGTGACATTAGAGTTAGGGGGTAAGTCTCCTGTTATTATTGATGACACCTATAATATAGATAACGCTGTGAAGAAAATTATCTTCGGAAAGTTCTTAAATGCTGGTCAAACATGTATTGCACCAGATTATGTGTTAGTCAATGAATCGATAAAAGAAGCATTTAATACGAGTTTTAAAAAGCACTTGACTGAGTTTTATTCTGAAAACCCTTCAGAATCTAAGTCCTTCGGAAGAATTGTGAATCAAAAACATTTCAATCGTTTAAAAGGGTATTTAGAAGATGCTAAGTCCCGTAATGCAACCATTGCATGTGGCGGAGCTTCCGAAGAAAAAGATAATTATATAGAACCAACCTTAGTGTTTGATGTTTCTGAAGAGAGCGAATTGATGCAAAATGAAATTTTCGGACCTATACTTCCTGTAAAAACCTATACATCTTCTCAACAGGTTATTGATTATGTTAATTCGAAAGAAAAGCCATTGGCGCTTTATATATTTAGTAAAAACAGAAAGCGCGTGACTGAAATTTTAAACGATACAAGAGCTGGTAGCACCTGTATTAATCATAATCTATTACAATTTTTAAATCACAACTTGCCTTTTGGAGGTAGCAATAATAGTGGTATTGGTAAATCACATGGCTATTTCGGGTTTTTAGAGTTTGTTAACCAACGCTCGGTTTTAAAGCAGCATACTATGGGTGCCGTCGATTTATTAATGCCTCCTTATAACAACTTTAAACAGAAGATTGTAGATTTAACGATTAAGTGGTTTTAAGCTTTATTGAAATAATCTGATTGAATCTGTTCATTAACACCATCTTGAAATTTGGTCATGCTAAACCATTGATGTACGGAGTAGCTTCCTGTTTCTCCTTTTTTGTTCACTGCAATGTAACCAACCTGAAAGTTTTTGTAGTTACTATTCGGTTTGTTCACAATTCTACTAATCGCTTCTTCACATGCTTCTTGAGGTGATTTGCCTTGGCGCATCAATTCAACTACCAAAAAGCTACCAACGGTTTTTACGACTTCCTCTCCTAATCCTGTTGCAACACAAGCACCAATTTCATTATCGACAAATAACCCAGAACCAATAATTGGAGAATCCCCAACACGGCCACCCATTTTATAGGCTAATCCGCTTGTTGTGCAAGCACCTGAAATATCACCATTTTTATCAATGGCTAACATGCCAATCGTATCATGGTTTTCGATATTGATGATAGGTTTATACTCCGCTTCTATTTTCCATTTTTCCCAAGCTTCTTTTGAAGCATCAGTTAATAAATCTTCAGGTTCAAAACCATTGGAAACCGCAAATTGTTTAGCGCCTTCACCTGCGAGCATAACATGAGGTGTGTCTTCCATCACTTTCCGAGCTACCGAAACCGCATGTGTAATATCCTGAAGATAGACCACCGAACCACAGTTGCCATGTTTGTCCATAATACAGGCATCTAAAGTGACATTGCCATCGCGATCAGGTAATCCACCTTTACCAACCGATTGGCCTTTTTCGTTAGCTTCTTCAACTCTGCAACCTTGTTCTACAGCGTCAAGAGCATTGCCTCCAGCTTGTAAAACTTCCATGGCTTTGGCAGTAGCGTCAATCACATGCCAAGTCGCAATAACTAATGGTAATGATGCTTTTTCATTGTCGTCCATAGCATTAGCGACGGATGATTTTTCTACAATCTTATCTGATGTTCCTTCAGCGCAACCTACAAGTGAGTTTCCTACTGCTAGTCCAACTCCTGTTAAGGATGCGTTTTTTAAAAAGTTCCTTCTTTTCATAATTCAATTAATAAGTAACACCTTGTTTATCTAAAATTGATTTGGTTCTAAATGTGTAAAATAATAAATATGCAAAACATAATACAGCAATGATATATGAAGGCTGAATTCCAAATACATCAGCTAATTTTCCTTGTAAAGGAGGAATGATAGCGCCTCCTAAAATCATCATAATTAAAAAGGCAGAGCCTTGAGAAGTGTATTTGCCTAATCCAGCAATACTTAATGTGAATATACATGGCCACATGATAGAGCAGAATAAACCACCAGATAAAAATGCGAAAAGCGCTACGTTGCCCGTAGCTAACAAACCAACTATCATAGCTATAACACCCAAAAGACTAAATATTTTAAGTGTTTTAACAGGATTGTCTTTAGCTAAAAAGAATCCTCCAATTTGAACAGCTACACAGATTGCAAAGAACAGTATTTGGTTAGCCGAATATTCACCAAAATTAACTAATAGTATAACTCCAAAAGCGACGTAAGGCACAATGATAAGCAGCCACTTTTTTAACCCTTTACTTGGGTTAAAAACAGTAATCGCACCAACCCAACGACCAATCATTAATCCTCCCCAATATAAAGAGATAAATGGAGCAAGCTGTGCATCGTTAAGTGTTGGTAATCCTAATTCGTTTAAATTGGTTCCATCTACAGCTTTTTTAAGTAATTCACCTAAATTACTACCAACAGTTACTTCTACACCAACATATGTAAATATAGCTAGCATACCCAAGACCAATTGCGGGTATTTCATTGCTCCCCAACCTTCAGGCTTTTTTGCAGAACTTGAATACGCAAACAATAAACAACCTACAACAGCAGCTAAAGCTATAATTAAAAAGGTGAGACGTTTGTTTTCTAATGCTTCAGAAACTACTTCGTTACCAGTATAAGTACTAAAAATATAACCAAAGCATCCAATAATAATTACAGTTAAAATGATAAGTAAGTTCTTAGCTTTATTAGCTGGCTCAAAAGCAGTGTCGGATTTTAAAGCAGGTAATTTTTTCGAAAAATGAAACAAGGCTGCTGCTAATAAAAATAAGACACCAACACCAATATATAATGCTTGAACAGTGGTTAATTTAATATCATTATTTTTTATCATTAGAGCTAATTCCTCGCTAGATAAAGGTGCAGAACCAAAAATAATAAAGGCAACTACTATTGGTCCAATGGTTGTTCCAAAAGAGTTAATTCCGCCTGCTAAATTCAATCGATGCGATCCTGTTTTTGGATCACCTAAAGCAATAGCAAATGGATTAGCTGTAGTTTGTTGTAATGAAAACCCTAAACCAACAATAAACAAAGCAATAAGCACAAAATAGAAAATACTGGTTTGACCTTGTTCTGCACCGGCTGTAGCCGGATACATCACAAACGCACCAATAGCAGATAGGAGTAAACCATAAATAATTCCTTTTTTGTAGCCCCAAAAATTGATAATGTCTTTTTTAATAGAGCTTGATATGATAAACAATAATAGAGCTCCAATATAATAGGCACCATAGAATGCAAAGTCTACCAACTGTGATTGAAATTGGTCTATATTAAAATAGGTCTTACAAAATGGAATAAAAACACCATTTGAGGCAGCAATAAATCCCCAGAAAAAGAAGACCGTTACTAGAGTGGTTAATGCAGATTTGTTGTTTTGATTTGTCATGTGTGAGTTAATTAGTTGTCTAAATATAATTTAATATGTCTATTTGATTGAAATTTCATCGACAAATATCCAGCTTCTTCCATCATGTGGATAGCCCAAATGCCAAGTTGGTAATTCTCCCATTTTTTTAGCGATGATTTTTGCGTAGCGATAACTTTCTGAAGACACATTAAAAGATATGTTTTTTATAAGCACTTCCTCATTTCGCTTGGCTGCATCAATCTTAATGGTTTCAATAGATGTAAACTGTTTGCCATCTTTTGAAACGAGGCATTCTACTTCCGTAGGATAAAAAATCCAAGCGCCTTGATCTTGTAAAAAGTTGATGTATATGTTGCTAATTTGTTTTACGCTTCCCATGTCAACTGTTGTGATTAAATCTTCATCCCAATAGCCTTGCCAGGTTCCGGTTCTAAAATCTTGAGTTCCTAGAATTCCATCTATAAGTGCATCGTTGCCACCAGCATTGTATTGATTCGCATATTTGGTGTCCAGCTTAATGGAAAGGTTTGGATCAATTTTGTAGAATTTGGTTTCAATAGTTGCACTTTTATTTCCATTACTATCAGCGGCATAGACTTTTAATGTCATGGCTTCGGAAATAGTAAAAGGAGCAGTATATCGTTTAAATTCAGAATTATCAAGACTGTAAAAGATTTCTGTTTCAGATTGTACTGTTCCAAGGCTAACTTCTGTTTCTCCTTTGAATGCGACATTGCCTTTAGCTATAAATGGCACTGGAACAATAACATGTTCATCAATTTCAGTTCTTGGTTCTTGTCCATCACGACTTCCCCAAACCGCTGGATTATCTGTCATTCGGAATTCTAGAATCCCACCAGAAATGATGTCTTCATGAGCAATGAATGTCTTATCAAGCGTTTTTCCGTTGAGGTATGCATATTCAACATATATATTTTTGTCACTCAAATTTTGGGCAAGGATGGTAAATTGTTTTCCGTTTTCTAGGTTTATTGTGGCTTTATCAAACAAAGGTGTGCCGATTATATAGTCATTACTGCCAGGTGTTACAGGATAGAACCCCATTGATGAAAACACGTACCATGCACTCATTTGTCCGCAATCTTCATTTCCGGAAATACCATCAGGTTCATTGGTATATAATTCGGTTAATATCTGATGCACTTTCTCTTGAGTTTTGTGAGGTCTGTTAACGAAATTATAGAGATAAGCCATATGGTGACTTGGCTCATTTCCATGAGCGTATTGTCCAATTAGTCCTGTAATATCAACTTGATTGCGACCAGAAGTTTCAGCTTCGGCAATAAATAATTCATCTAACTGTGCTTCGAGCTTATCTTTTCCACCTAACAAATTCATGAATCCTGAAACGTCTTGTGGCACATAAAAGCTGTACTGCCATGAGTTAGCTTCTGTGTAGTTGAAATTGACTTCATAAGGATCAAAAGGTGCAAACCAACTGTTACGAAAACGTCCACGCATGAATTTACTTTCGGGATCGTATATGTTTTTATAATACTGCGCTCTTTCAGAATACAATTTATAATCTTCATCTTTTCCCATAGCTTTAGCCATTTGCGCAATGGTCCAGTCATCATAGGCATACTCGAGTGTTTTGGAAACCGATTCGCTTTCTTCTTCCACAGGAATGAAGCCAAATTCTTTGTAAGATTTGAGCCCGAGTTTATCTCTAGTCGCCGAATGTTTCATAGCTTCAAAAGCTTTTTCTGCATCATAATTGGTAATTCCTTTTAGATAAGCATCGGAAATCACAGGAACGGCGTGATAGCCAATCATACAACCCGTGTAGCAAGCTGAAAGATCCCAAATTGGCATAATTCCGCCTTCGTCATATTTGGCTAGGAATGTATTAATGAAATCGTTAGTTCTGTCCTGTTCAATAATCGTATACAATGGATGTGCAGCACGATAGGTATCCCAAAGTGAGAAGACAGTGTAGTACTCAAAATCTTTGGTTTCGTGAATTTCTAAATCCATGCCACGATAGCGACCATCTACATCTTGGTAAAGATTTGGAGCCAACATCGTATGATATAATGCGCTATAAAAGTTGGTCTTGTAATCATTGTTTTGAGATTCGACGACAATTTTATCCAGTTGTGTTTCCCAAATGTCTTGAGCTTCTTTCTTAACTTGATCAAATGTTTTGTTTCCTATTTCTTGTTTAAGATTTTTAGTAGCTCCAGCTTCATCAACTGCTGAAATTCCTATTTTAACGTAAATAGGATCGTTGTTTGGATTCTCAAATTCAATGGCAGCCTTTTTACTTTGGTATTTGTAGTTTTTAGAGATTGGTGTTCCGTTCTCTTCGTAAGTGATGTTTTTTATTGATTTCGAAAATTGAATGGTGTAGAATAAGCGTTGATCTGTTGCCCAAGCTTTAGAATGTCTAAATCCTGAAATTGTTGAATCGTTGACTTTCTTAATTTTATAATCCAAAATCTGATCACGATGATCTAAATCAAAAATCATGTACTGATTATTTCCCGAAGGATATTGGTATTTATGAATCCCACTTCGTTTTGAAACTGTAAGTTCAACTTCAATTTCAGTAGAATCTAGATGTACTTTGTAATAGCCTGGCTGTGCAATCTCATTATCATGCGAAAAATGTGCACGATAACCAGCTTTTTCATTGCTTCCGTTATTAAAATTAATGGCATTAGTAGGCATCAAAAGGATATCTCCATAATCGCTAACACCTGTTCCACTAAGATGCGTATGTGAAAATCCGTAGATATACGAGTCGCTGTAGTGATAGCCAGAACAACCATCCCAACCATCAAGTCGAGTATCTGGACTTAATTGCATCATTCCAAACGGCATTGTTGCTCCAGGATAGGTATGACCATGTCCCCCAGTTCCAATAAATGGATTGACATATTCGATAAGTGGTTTGTCTTTTTTTGCGATTTCTATTTGAGGATCTGTTTTACAACTTATTAGTATTAAGGTTGTTAAAACAATAGACAAAAGAGGTTTCATAGAAGCTTATTTAAATCGAATGAAAAGATACTAAATCTTAGAGACTGTTTGAGATATGTGATTGAATTTTTTGTGTGCTATATTTGATTTAGTACAAGGTAAAATTTTTAAGCATTGCCTAGTTGCGGTTAAAATTTTCAACAATATAATACACAAAAAGAGGGGTGAAGCGCGATTGACATATTTGGAATAATCTCTTAACATATCGTTAAATGTAATTTAAGTAATAAGTTCCTTTTTTAAAATGACTTATCTTTGATAAAACTTCATTTTATGGTGCGTTGGATTATATTCATTTTAATCTACAGTATTTTTTCATTTTACGGATATCAAGCTATTAAAACAGTGACCAAATCGAGTTGGTTACATTATCTATTTATAGCAGTTGCTGTGATTATTGCAGGGAACTTTATTTATCAAATAACATCTGGTGAAGGACGAGTTCTTACCCCTGGAAAAAGTTACGCTTTTGGGTTTCTATTGGCTTTTATGTCTTTAAATTTGGTGATAGTACCTGTTTTATTTGCCGAAGATATTATAAGAGTTGTTTTTGGGTTGTATGATAAATTAGTGACTAAAGAGGTTTTTGATATACCGTCCAGGCGAAAATTTATAAGTCAGGTCGCTTTGGGCTTGGCTGCAATTCCATTTACATCATTGCTCTACGGAATGTATAGAGGGAAATACAGATTTAGAGTTTTGGAATATGAACTTCATTTTGAAGATTTACCAGACGCCTTTGATGGTTACCGTATTACGCAAATTAGTGATATACACTCAGGAAGTTTTGACAATCATGAAAAGATTAAATATGGTGTAGATCTTGTTAACGAGCAAAAATCTGATGTGATTTTATTTACAGGAGATTTGGTTAATAATAAAGCGACTGAAATGTTACCTTGGAAGGACCTTTTTGGAAGTTTGAAGGCAAAAGATGGTGTATTTTCTGTTTTAGGAAATCATGATTATGGTGATTATGTAGATTGGAATACCCCTTCTGATAAAGAAAAAAATCTAGAGCATCTAAAACAGATTCAAAAAGAAATGGGTTACGACTTATTACTTAATGAAAGTAGATTTATAGAAAGGGATGGTCAGCGAATCGCTTTAGTAGGTGTTGAGAACTGGGGAAAGGGCGGATTTAAAAAAGCAGGTGACCTAAGGAAAGCCAGTGAAGATATTGATTCAAAAGATTTCAAGGTTTTAATGAGCCATGATCCTAGTCATTGGGAAGAGTGTGTTATTCATGATGACTATCATTTTCACTTAACACTAAGTGGACATACTCATGGTATGCAGTTTGGTATTGAAATTCCAGGTTGGATTAAGTGGAGTCCAGTAAAATGGCGATACAAACATTGGGCTGGAATGTATGAGCAATTGGGGCAACATATTAACGTTAATAGAGGATTTGGGTATTTAGCATATCCTGGGCGTGTTGGCATTTGGCCTGAAGTGACTGTAATTACACTTAAAAAGGGTTCAAATAATGCTTAATATCGTGGAAATGTTATATTTACTATTAAATTGTTTATTTTTATAAATATGTCAGAGTGAACCTACTACAATAGATAATTTGAAGTAGTACAAAAAATTTATGTAGGTTTGTAATAACATATTTGATTCAAAAGTTTAAACACATGTCAAAATTTGGAGAACTTATAGATGTTGATATCCCTGTTCTGTTAGATTTTTTTACAGAATGGAATGAGCAATCTACAGCAATGCATCCAGTAATGCGTGATGTAGCTGCAGCTCTTGGTGACAAGGCAAAAGTCATCAAAATTGATGTCGATAAAAACAAGGAATTAGCCGAAGCTCTTCGCGTTAAAGGCTTACCAACACTTATTATTTACTTAAATGGCGAAATGAAATGGCGTCATAGTGGAGAACAAGATGCCAACACTTTGATTGGTATCGTGCAAGAGTATATCTAAGCCAGACAAAAATATTTAGGATAGAGATTTAAACTCATACCCCTTTTTACTAAATGTTTCTAACACCTTCGGAAGCACATACATCATATTCTTAGCGGCTTTTACACTATCGTGAAACACGATAATACTTCCTGCTTTACTTTTAGAAATGACATTTTCTAAACACTTTTCTTCGGAAAGATCTTGATCCCAATCAAAAGACAACACATCCCACATGATAATTTGATAACCCAAATCTATTAGTTTTTTACCTTGCTTTGGTTTTATTTGACCGTAAGGAGGGCGGAAAATTTTTGACTTCCCAGGAGTGATATGAGCGTTGATAATATCTTGGGTTTTAGCGACTTCTTTTAAGTAATTTTTGGTTTTCGTTTTCCAGCCTTTAACGTGATGTTGTGTGTGATTCCCAATGGTGTGACCATCATTGATAATATTTTTAAAGATGGCTGGATGCTTTTCGATATTGGCTCCAATACAGAAAAAGGTAGCCTTTGCATTGTATTGTTTAAGCGTTTCTATTGTCCAGTTGGTGATGTCTGGTGTTGGACCATCATCAAAAGTCAAAAACAATTCCTTTTTGGTAGTTGCGATGTCCCAAACATAGTTTGGGAACATTTTTTTAGCAACTGCGGGTGTTTTTACAGGAGCTATTTTCATCTAAATAATTTTATTAATAACCTACTGTTTAATATTTGCTAATGGTCGTTTTTAACTAAGTGCCCATTATGAGCTTTTAAAATTCACTATTGTTGGATGCCTAAGATACTATCAATGGTATCTTTTGGAATATCTCTGTCTTCTCTTTGTGGTTCTGCCTCAGTTTCATCTTCTCCAATAAAATGCTTAAAGAGCTTAAGGTAGTTGTTAAACTTCTCAGTTTCTTGCAGAGCAAATTCCTTATCATTATAGATGACTAATAAATCTACAAGGCTTCTATAGCGTTCGATATCTGTTACTATTTCGTCAAGGTAGCGCGTTTGATTTTTAATGGAAAGTTCGCTCCAATAGGATAGGCTTTCTTGATATTTTCTCGACACATCTGTGTATAGTTTTCTAGCTTTGTCCTTCTTGTCGATTTCGTAGTAGCCACTAATGTAAGGTTCCAATAAAGTGTAATAACCAAATTTATCTACTGGCATATTCTCCATGGCGATATCAGCTATTTTTTCGGCTTTGTCATATTGTTCCTCATTGATTAATTGTTCAATAAGTCTGGCAAGGTTCCCTCTATATGTGATTCCGTTTTTACGTGTTTCAACATCATGGTAAATATGGTCACTACCACTATTTCCCCAATCCCAAGATATAACTTTGTTATACATCAAATCAGAGTCTACACGTCCCATATCAAAAGGATTAGCTCTATCAACGGCTGTTTTTATTGGTACGAGTTTATAGCAAAGACCATCTAGTTGTAAATAATCTTTCATCCATATATAATCTTCATCGCTAAAAGCACCACCTGTAAAATAAATTGGGCGCTCCCAATTGTTGTTGGCAATAATATCTAGCATCAATAAACGATTTTTGTACAATCCACTACTCGAAATATTGAGATCAATAAACGGTTCGATTTTGTCGGCATCTTTTGGTTGTACGACTCCGTTTTTTAATACTGTAGCTTTATCAACAGGGACTCTAATATTACTTGTAGGTAAATAGTTAGCATCTAATAATTGTTTTGGATAACCAGTGGGATCTTCACCTCTTCGTTCCATGCCATATTTGAGGCTATATTTAGGGTCATCATTAGAAATGAAATCCATAAAGTCTTTGATTAGCATTGGATCCTCGGTAAGCTCGAATTTAGATATATAATCACGAGTTCCAAATCTATATTGCTCATGTGTTAATTGCGACGGAATAGGATCACTGTCATAGGCTTTACGCTTCATCTGATCGATGTACCAATCGGTTTGGAATAGACTGGTGTTGATCACACGAACGTCTGTTCTTACGCCTTCAATTTCCTGTAAATACCACAACGGGAAACTATCGTTGTCACCAATAGTGAACAATATAGAATTGGGCGCACAAGATTCGAGATATTTTCGAGCCATGGCTTGAGCGGTATATTTTTCAGATCGGTCATGATCATCCCAATTTTCAGCAGCTAGAATTCCAGGAACTAAAACCAAACAAACTACTGTAACAACAGGAGCCAAGAACTTGGAGCTGGTATATTTCCGAAGTAAATCAAAAATAGCATAGACCCCAAAACCAATCCATATAGCAAAAACATAGAAGGAACCAACAACTGAGTAATCGCGCTCTCGAGGTTCGAAAGGGCGTACATTGGTATAAAATTGTATGGCTAATCCAGTAAATAAGAAAAATACGAGCAATACCCAAAAGCGTTTAGGGTCTCTTGAGAGTACAAATAAAAACCCGATGATACCTAAAATTAGAGGTAACATATAATACGTATTTCTGGCCTTATTATTTTTAACGTCACTTGGGAGATTGTTCTGTGAGATACCTAAATGCCATTTGTCGATAGGGTCAATTCCGCTAATCCAGTTTCCATGTAAATCATCATATCTTCCTTGAATGTCGTCTTGTCTTCCGGAGAAATTCCACATAAAATAACGCCAATACATATAGCCTAATTGGTAATCTACCATATAATAAAGGTTGTCACCAAAGGAAGGCTTTTCAATATCTAAAAAGTCACGGCCAAATTGTTTTAGAAAGTCATTATATTCTTCATAATCAATTTTTCCTTGAGCAACTTCACTCCTAAAATTATTGACAATGTCACGCACCTGATTCTCCATCCGGTATTCGGGCTTGATTTTAAAATCAAGTAAGCCAGTAAACATCATATAATTTTCGGCGTGCTCAAAGCTCCACATCCTAGGTAAGATAGCAGCTTGTGTTGCGTTATAATTTTGTTTAGCGTTTTTCCATTCGTTTACAATGATATATTCACCTTTGTCATAATCTTTTTCATATTTAGGTTTGTCATCTATATAAGGGTTGTTTTCATCCAAGCCAGTATATTGTTCGGTAAATAATGGACCATAAAACAAGTGTGTTTCTGGATACTGTTCTAAGTTATAATAGGCTAATAATTCTCTGGCACTTGATGGATTATTTTCGTTGATGATTACATTGGCATTTGCTCGAATAGGTAACATTACCCATGATGAAAAACCAATAAAAATAAATATAAGGCAAAGCGTTAAGGTGTTAGCGTATTTGTAACCTTTCTCTCTCGTATATTTTAACCCGAAATAGAACGCAGCAATAACGAGCAGTCCTGCGATAATAGATCCAGAATTAAATGGAAGTCCAATAGTATTGACAAAGAAAATTTCCAAAGTACTAAAAAGGCGTAATGCATTTGGTAGTAGTAATTTGAAAATAAATAATAGTATGGCTGCCGCAATAACATTAGCAAGAATGAAATTGGTTACAGTGATCGTTTTATAGTTTTTAAAATAATAGATTAAGCCTAAAGCTGGAATGGTTAATAAGCCCATAAAGTGAACACCAAACGATAGCCCGATTACAAATGCAATTAATATTAACCATCTGTGTCCTCTAGGTTCGTGCATATCTTGTTCCCAACGCAACCCTAAATAAAAGAGAATAGACATGATAAGTGTTGCCATAGCATACACTTCGGTTTCAACGGCATTAAACCAAAATGAATCTGTGAATGTGAATGCTAGACTTCCTACTAAAGCACTTCCTAATATGGCTATATATTGATTTTTTGATAAAGGAACCTTAGAGGTATCCTCTGAGTTTTCTTTTCTAGGATTAGAAATTGCAGTGACTTTTAACATTAAAAGACTAATGGTCCAGAACATAAATAAAATGGTAAATGCACTAGAAACGGCACTCATCATATTGAGCATTGCGCCAATTTGGGCAGGTTCCAAAGCAAACATTGAGAAAAATGCGCCTAACATTTGAAATAAAGGTGCTCCTGGTGGATGACCTACTTGTAATTTTGATGAGGTGAGGATATATTCTCCTGCATCCCAAAAGCTAACTGTAGGTTCTATAGTTAGTCCGAACGTGATTAACGCTACGGTAAAAGCAAACCATCCTAAAATGGTATTCCATTTCTTGAAGTTGAAATGTGTCATAAAACAAGTCTATTTAATGCGAGCGAAATTAACAATAAATATCAAAAGCACTACTCATTTTAAGTAAAGGTTACCATTTTTTGATTTTTTTATAAAAAATTGTTTGTTCAAATGAAACTTTGTTTTAAATTTGCACCCTCTTTAAGAAATTGGCCCATGGTGTAACTGGCAACACGTCTGTTTTTGGTGCAGAAGAGTCTAGGTTCGAAACCTAGTGGGCCAACAAAAACTAAAAAGTCCTTACTATTAACGTAAGGACTTTTTCTTTTTTAATCATTTCTTACTTAAATCTTGAATGTTATTACAGGCCTTTTTGCATGATTTACTAAGTCTTCACTTATGCTTCCGTTGAAGAAATGAGCAATGCCTTGTCTGCCATGTGTACTAACACCTATTAAATCTGCATCTATAAGTTTAGAGAAATTTAGAATTCCTTTTTCAACAGATTCATCATTATAGATATTTATCGTAAAATTTTTAAAGCTATAATCCTCAATAAAGGTATTGATTCTATCATTGGCCTTTTCGGTTGTTGTAAAATTGCTAGCCGTATTAACCATTAGCAAATGTATTTGTGCGTCAAAAGCTGTTGCTAAATCGGTAGCCTGACGATAGGTTTCTCTATTGTCATTTTTAAAGTCTGATGCAAATACAATATCATCAATACTAAAATCTTCATAATCATTTTTAATAACCAAAACCGGAACATCAGAAGAACGAACTACCTTCTCGGCATTAGAACCAATAAACATTTCCTTTAGGCCACTTGCACCATGAGACCCCATGGTTATCATTGAAATATCATGCTCCTTGCAGATCTCCGTGATGCCGTTGAAAGAGCCATCAGGTTTTACAATTTCATGAACTGTAAGTCCTTCTAAATAGTCGCTGTCCATAATTTCTTTAAACTTTTGATGCGCCATTTTCATAAAAAACATAATTTCTGGTACATCAGCATGACTACTAACCGCATCTATTTCCTGCATCGGAATTTCTAACATGTGCAATAAATAAATCTCACTGCCGTGTTTTTTAGCGATTTGTGAAGCGACTTTTAGTGCGTTTTCTGCTTCTATTGAAAAATCGGTGGGAACGAGTATTTTTTTCATACGGATGGGTTTAAATTCAAGTACATAAATTTAATAATAAAAATCGAAAGTAAACGTATTTGTAGAAATCAATTAAAATGTTGTATATTTGCAGCGTTGTTTGAAGAAAAAAGAATAATGAGCGGACGGAAAGTCCGCTCTTTTTATACTTAAAAATGTTCAAGGGTACTGTTAAGAAATTATTAGACGAAGCGTTAAACCAACGAGAGGACCTATTTATAATCGATTTTGATGTGTTAGCTGATAATACAATAAAAGTAGTCATAGATGGTGATAAGGGTGTTTTGGTAGAAGATTGCATGTTTGTAAGTCGAGCTATCGAACATAACCTAGATAGAGAAGAACAAGATTTTTCGCTAGAAGTGTTATCTGCCGGCGCAACAGCACCTTTAACAAAATATAGGCAGTATAAAAAGAATCTAGGTAGAACACTAAGTGTGAAAACTATAGAGAATGAAACTATCGAAGGAACGCTTACCCAAGCTAATGAGGAAAAGATTCTTTTAGAGTGGAAAGCAAGAGAGCCTAAGCCAGTTGGTAAAGGTAAAGTAACCGTAAAAAAGCAAGCTGAAATTTCGTATGATGCGATTTCAAAAGCTCAAGTTGTAATAAAATTTTAATTCATAATAGTTATGGAAAATATTGCATTAATTGATTCGTTTTCAGAATTTAAAGACGAAAAATTAATCGATCGTGTAACACTAATGGCGATTTTAGAAGATGTATTAAGAAATGCATTGAAAAAGAAATATGGGGATGATGACAATTTTGATATCATTATAAATCCAGATAAAGGAGATTTAGAAATTTGGAGAAATAGAATTGTAGTAGCAGATGATGAGGTTGAAGAGCCAAATCAAGAGATTGCATTATCAGAAGCGCAAAAAATAGAACCAGATTTTGAAGTAGGTGAGGATGTAGCTGAAGAGGTGAAACTAGTAGATTTAGGTAGACGTTCAATTTTAGCATTACGTCAAAACTTAATATCTAA
The DNA here is from genome assembly GCF_036960315.1 of Psychroserpens sp. Classification (NCBI taxonomy): domain Bacteria; kingdom Pseudomonadati; phylum Bacteroidota; class Flavobacteriia; order Flavobacteriales; family Flavobacteriaceae; genus Psychroserpens; species Psychroserpens sp. Next base: position 216,969 of record NZ_JBALVR010000006.1, read on the forward strand.
GATACACGAACACGATAATACAAACATATACAAGCAGTTTAAAGAGCTTGAAGGCGAGATTTATTCGGCTGAAGTTCACCATATTCGTCACAGAGCGATTATTTTATTGGATGATGATGGTAATGAGATTATCCTTCCAAAGGATAAACAAATACCATCAGACTTTTTTAGAAAAGGTGAGAATGTAAGAGGGATTATAGAAAGTGTTGAACTAAAAGGAAATAAGCCAGCAATTATTATGTCTAGAACGTCTCCAGCGTTTTTAGAGAAATTGTTTGAGCAAGAAATTCCTGAAGTATTTGATGGTTTAATTACCATTAAAAATGTAGTGAGAATTCCAGGTGAAAAAGCGAAAGTTGCTGTAGATTCTTATGATGATAGAATTGATCCAGTAGGTGCATGTGTTGGAATGAAAGGATCTAGAATTCACGGTATTGTTCGTGAATTGGGTAATGAAAATATCGATGTTATTAACTATACTAATAACCTCCAATTATTTATTACAAGAGCATTAAGTCCTGCAAGAGTAACATCTATTAAATTAAACGAAGAAACTAAGCGTGCTGAGGTTTTATTAAAACCAGAAGAAGTATCTAAAGCCATTGGTAGAGGTGGTCACAACATTAGATTAGCAGGTAAATTGACAGGTTACGAAATAGATGTGTTTAGAGAAGGTGCTGAAGAGGATGTAGAATTATCTGAATTCACAGATGAAATAGAAGGCTGGATTATTGATGAATTCAGTAAAGCAGGTTTAGATACTGCAAAAAGTATATTAGAACAAGATATTGTTGATCTTGTAAAACGTACCGATTTAGAAGAAGAAACAATATTAGATGTTATTAGAATTCTAAAAGAAGAATTCGAAGAATAATACCTGATTAACACAATAATGTTAATTTGGTATAAAAGATTTTTAAGTTATATTACAAGCAATTTATGGCTCAAACTAGATTAAATAAAGTATTAAGGGAACTTAACATCTCTATAGATCGTGCCGTTGATTTTCTAGAATCAAAGGGTGTCGAAATAGAGAAGAGCCCTAATACGAAAATATCAGAAGAGGTTTATTCTGTTCTTTCCAACGAATTTCAAACCGACGCTAATAAAAAAGTAGCTTCTTTGGAGGTTAGTGAAGCAAAACTAAAAGAAAAGGAAGAGCTCCGTGAGCAACGTGAGCGTGAATTGGAAGAGAAAGCTCTAAAAGAAGCAAAGAACCGTGAAGTTGTTAAGGCCAAAGCTGAACTTAGTGGTCCTAAGCAAGTTGGGAAAATCGACCTAGAAAAACCGAGAGAAAAGGCCAAAGTCGAAGAAATACCTGAGGTGAAAGAAGCGCCTGAGGTAAAAGAAGTGCCGAAAAAAGAACCGGTTAAAAAAGTTGTTGAAGAAAAAGAAGAACCAGTAGCTAAAAAGGAAACTCCTAAAGAGGCTCCTAAAAAAGAAAGTTCTAAAGAGGCTCCTAAAAAGGAAACCTCTAAAGATGCTCCTAAAAAGGAAGCTTCTAAAGATGCTCCTAAAAAGGAAACTTCTAAAGAGACGCCTAAAGAAGTAGCTGAAGTAAAACCTGAAGCTGATGCTGGGCCAGTTGAAGAAACTTTAAAAACACAATACAAGAAACTTTCAGGTCCAAAAATTGCAGGCGATAAAATTGATTTATCAAAATTCAATAAGCCCAAGAAGAAGAAGGAGGAAAAGAAGCCGGCTTCAGATTCAGATAATAAAAAGAAAAGACGCCGAATTAGTAAAGGGCCTACTCCAGGTGGAGATAATAGATCGACTACCAGAGGAGGAAGTCCAGGTGGAAACCAGAGAGGTGGTTATAAAGGCAAAAGCCAAGTAGGTAAACGAACAACTACTGTTAAAGCAGAGCCAAGTGCAGAAGAAGTACAAAAACAAGTACGTGAAACACTAGAGAAACTTCAAGGTAAATCTAGTAAAGGAAAAGGAGCTAAATACCGTAGAGAAAAAAGGGAACAACATAGAGAGCAGACCGAAATCGATCAAAAGATTGAAGATGCAGAAAGTAAGATTCTGAAAGTAACAGAGTTTGTAACAGCAAATGAAGTTGCTACAATGATGAATGTGTCTGTTACCGATATTATTTCAGCTTGTATGTCGCTTGGTATGATGGTTACTATGAACCAACGTTTAGATGCCGAAACATTATCTGTAGTAGCAGATGAGTTTGGTTATAACGTTGATTTTGTAACTGCTGATATTGAAGAATCTATTGAAGAAATAGTAGATAAACCAGAAGATTTAGTAACTCGTGCCCCAATTATTACGGTTATGGGTCACGTTGATCATGGTAAAACGTCTTTGTTAGATTATATACGTAATGAAAATGTAATCGCAGGAGAATCTGGTGGAATCACACAGCATATTGGTGCTTATGGTGTTCAGTTAGATAACGGACAAAAAATAGCATTCTTAGATACGCCAGGTCACGAGGCCTTTACAGCCATGCGTGCTCGTGGTGCTCAAGTTACCGATTTAGCAATTATTGTAGTTGCTGCGGATGATTCTATCATGCCACAAACTAAAGAAGCAATTGCGCATGCTCAAGCAGCAGAAGTGCCAATTGTTTTTGCGATAAATAAAATTGATAAAGTTGGAGCAAATCCTGAAAAAGTAAAAGAAGGATTAGCACAAATGAATTTATTAGTTGAAGATTGGGGTGGGAAAATCCAGTCCCATGATATTTCGGCTAAAAATGGAACAGGTATTAAAGAGTTATTAGAAAAAGTATTGCTTGAAGCCGAATTATTAGAGCTGAAAGCTAATCCAAATAAAAATGCAACTGGTACAGTTGTAGAAGCTTTCTTAGATAAAGGTCGTGGATATGTATCTACTATTTTAGTTCAAGCAGGAACGCTTCGAGTAGGAGATTATGTGCTTGCTGGTAAAAACAGTGGAAAAGTTAAGGCCATGCAAGATGAGCGTGGAAATGAAGTTAAAGTAGCTGGACCTTCAACGCCTGTATCAATTCTAGGATTGGATGGAGCGCCTCAAGCAGGTGACAAATTCAGTGTCTTTGAGGATGAGCGTGAAGCAAAACAAATTGCTGCAAAACGTACACAGTTACAACGTGAGCAATCGGTTAGAACACAACGTCATATTACACTAGATGAAATTGGACGTCGTATTGCACTTGGTGATTTCCAAGAATTAAATATCATCCTTAAAGGTGATGTGGATGGTTCTGTGGAAGCATTAACAGATTCGTTCCAGAAATTATCTACAGAAGAAATACAAGTTAATATTATACATAAAGGTGTTGGTGCTATTACTGAAAGTGATGTGTTACTAGCAACTGCTTCTGATGCGATTATTATCGGATTTAACGTGAGACCAATGGGTAATGCGCGTCAAATTGCGGATAAGGAAGAAATCGATATCAGAATGTACTCGATTATTTATGATGCGATTAATGATCTTAAAGATGCGATGGAAGGTATGTTATCTCCAGAGCTTAAAGAAGAGATTACTGGTACTGCTGAAATTAGAGAGACATTCAAAATTTCTAAAATTGGTACGATTGCAGGATGTATGGTGACTGACGGGAAAATTTACAGAAACTCTGGAATTCGTTTAATTAGAGATGGTGTTGTAATTCACACAGGAGAATTATCATCGTTGAAACGATTTAAAGATGATGCGAAAGAAGTTGCAAAAGGTTATGATTGTGGTGTCCAGATGAAAAACTATAACGACATTCAAATAGATGATGTTCTAGAAGCCTTCCAAGAAGTTGAGGTAAAAAAGAAACTCAAATAATCACAATAAGAAATAAAAAAAGCGACTCCTAGAGTCGCTTTTTTTTATAGCATGAATTAGTTGAATTTCTAATTATCTTTTTTAGGTTCAAAAACCATAGCTTTTGAAAATTTCTTCTTGATTTTTAAAAGTGCAATGTCTGCTTCTAATCGTGTACTAAAATTACCTACCCAAACTTTATAATTTGGTGTTTCATAAACGACATCAGTTGGCCATTGTGAAAATGTGTTTATAAATGTTTGTTCTAGTGCCATCGCTTTTGAGCGAGACCCAAAATCTAATTGTATTTTATATAAATCTGCAGTTTTTACATCTTTCTTGTATTCTAGTAGTTTTGAGATGTCACTATCTTGATCGATTGTGACTACACCGTCTTGAGCAAATGTAGAATGTGCAAACGCAAAGAACGCTAGTGAAATCATTGATATTTTTAATGTGTTTGCTTTCATAATTTTTGAAATTTGATACAAAGAAAACGTTTTTTTTTAAGTGTTGTTTTAATAGTTTAAAATAATAACTATTTTCGATGCTAAATTATTATTTAGAATCCTTATAAATTATCAATTAACAGTTCTGTAACATTTCTAAAATGGTCTATAAGTATTATTTTTGCATGACATTTTACAAACGTTTTTTCAATAGCAATAATGAAAAAATCATACCAAAGTTTAGAAGATAATTCAACTAACAATATGATACAGGTGATTTACCGACATTTAGCCTCAAAGATTCCTTACTTAGGATTGGTTATTTTACTTACGTTTTCCACTTCACTTACTGCCCAAGAAGGCGATCCTGCAAAAGGAAAAACTTTATTTAATACCAACTGTGCGTCTTGTCATCAATTAGACAAGAAAATGACTGGACCAGCACTACGTTATGTAGAAACCCGTTTAGACGAAGAGCAGGGATTGGACAGAGAGTGGCTTAGTGCTTGGATTAGAAATAGTGCAGGAATGGTGAAATCTGGTGATGCTTATGCTAATCAGATTTTCAATGAGTACAACGGAACTGCAATGACAGCATTCCCGCAATTAGAAGACCAAGATATTGCAGATATTTTAGCATATACAGCTACTGATCCACCTGTAAAAGAAGTTTCTGGTCCAGAAACTGAGATTAAGGATGGTGATCAAGGCGGAATTTCAAACAAATTAATCTTAGGTGCTCTAGCGATATTATTTGCCTTATTAGCAATTGCTTTAGTATTAGTTAGAAAAACATTAGATCGTTTTGCTGAAGAAAAAGGTATTGAAGCAGCTTCAAAAGATAAGAGTCTTCCAATCTGGAAAGCTTTTGTTCAAAATCAATTTTTGGTTTTAGTAACTGCAATCTTCTTCTTGTTAGCAAGTGCTTATTTTATATATGGTTATACGATGCAATTAGGGGTTGATCAAGGGTATCAGCCAGTTCAACCAATTCATTTCTCTCACAAAGTACATGCAGGAGATAATGGTATCGATTGTAAATACTGTCACTCTTCAGCAAGAGTGAGTAAGCATTCAGGTATTCCTTCATTGAATATTTGTATGAACTGTCACAAGTCGATTTACGAATACAATGGAGAAACATCAGAGAAGTATGACAAGGCATTTTATGATGCTGAAATTCAGAAGTTATATGCAGCTGCTGGATGGAGTGATGCAGATCAAAAATATACAGGAGACACAAATCCGGTGAAATGGGTGAGAATTCATAATCTTCCAGATTTTGCTTACTTCAATCACTCGCAACATGTTGAGGTTGCAGGTATACAATGTCAAACATGTCATGGTCCTGTTGAAGAAATGGAAGTGATGTATCAGCATGCACCATTAACAATGGGTTGGTGTATTAACTGTCATAGAGAAACAAATGTAAAAGTTGAAGGTAATGCGTATTACACAAAAATACATGAGCAATTATCTAAAAAATATGGTGTAGACCAACTTACAGCTGCTCAAATGGGTGGATTAGAATGTGGTAAGTGTCACCATTAATTAATAATAATAAGAAGTAATTCAATTATATAATATGTCATCAAACAAGAAATACTGGAAAAGTGTTGAAGAGCTAAACGAGAACAGCTCTATTGTTGAGACGCTAAAACAAAATGAATTTGTTGAAGAGATTCCAACTGGTGAATTCTTAGGAAATAAAGAATCATTAGAATCTTCTTCTACGACGCGTCGTGACTTTTTGAAGTACGTAGGTTTTAGTACTGCTGCTGCATCACTTGCAGCTTGTGAAGGGCCAGTAATTAAGTCGATTCCTTATGTTGTACAGCCGGAATCTATTGTTCCTGGTGTTGCTAACTATTATGCAACAACTATTGCAAATGGTTTTGATTTCGCAAGTGTTTTAGTAAAGACGCGTGAAGGTCGTCCTATCAAAATTGAAAACAACAACTTAGCAAAAACACATAGTGGTGCTAATGCAAGAGTTAACGCTTCTGTTTTAGGATTATACGATAGCCTAAGAGCTAAAGGCCCAATGAAAGGCGATGCTGCTATTTCTTGGGAAACTTTTGATACTGAAACCAATCAGAAATTAACAGATTTGATGACTGCTGGTAAAGAGATTGTGTTATTAACACAAACTTATGCTAGTCCGTCTACGTCTAAATTAATTTCAGAATTCAAATCTAAATACGGAAATGTACGTCATGTCATTTATGATGCTGTTTCAGAATCTGCTGCATTAGATGCTTTTGAAGCGAAATATAATACGCGTGGATTAGCTGGTTATGATTTCTCTAAAGCAACGACTATTGTTTCAGTTGGAGCAGATTTCTTAGGAGATTGGCAAGGTGGTGGATTTGATTCTGGATATGCGAAAGGACGTGTTCCGAAGAACGGAAAAATGTCTCGCCATATTCAGTTTGAATCAAATATGTCGTTAACTGGTGCTAACGCAGACAAGCGTGTGCCTTTAACACCAAGTCAGCAAAAACAAGTATTAGCTAAATTATATAGTTTAGTTGTAGGAGGATCTGCTTCTACAGATTTACCAGAATATATAAATGCTGCTGTTCAAAAAGCGGCTACAGAATTAAAAAGAGCAGGAAGTAACGGTATTTTAGTTACTGGAATTCAAGAAGTCAATGCGCAAACTGTGGCATTAGCTATCAACGAATCGTTAGGAAGTAAAGCATTTGATGCTTCTACACCTATTTTAACAAGACAAGGTAATAACGCATCTGTAACTAAATTAGTTGCAGATATGAAAGCTGGACGTGTAGGCGGGATCATCATGAGTGGTGTTAACCCAATGTATACATTACCAAATGCGGCTGATTTTGCTGAAGGTCTTGAAAAAACAGAATTATCTATCGCTTTCTCTATGAAAGCTGATGAAACATCTACAAGAGCACAATATATTGCTGCTGCACCTCATTACTTAGAGTCTTGGGGAGATGTTGAGCTTAAGAAAGGACATTATAGTTTAATGCAACCGACAATTCGTACGTTGTTTGATACGCGTCAGTTTCAAGAAGCATTATTATTATGGACTGGAAATAGTAAAAACTATCGTGAATACATAAAGGAAACTTGGGGAACAGGAATCCTAACAGGTTCTTCTTTTAATAAAGCCTTACAAGATGGTGTATATGTTGGTAGTATTGCTACGGAAACAGTAGATACAACATCAGAAGGAACAAATGTTGTCGATGATTTATTCGCGGCAGTTGTGCCAACAGTAGCTTCAGCAGGAAGTGCGGCAAGAGCATTAGCATCTTCTTCGAAATCTGAAGGAATGGAATTGTCATTATATACTAAAGTTGGTATGGGTGACGGTCAACAAGCAAATAATCCATGGTTGCAAGAGTTTCCAGATCCAATTACAAGAACATCTTGGGATAACTACTTAACAATCTCTACTGCAGATGCAACTTCATTAAATTTAATTAATGAACATGTAGCAACAGGAGCCTTAAATGGTAGTTATGCAGATTTAGAAGTAAACGGAATTCCACTTAAAAATGTACCTGTAATTATTCAACCAGGACAAGCTAAAGGATCTATAGGATTATCTTTAGGATATGGTAGATCGGCAGGTTTGAAAGATGAAATGATGACTGGTGTTAATGCATATGTATTATACCAGAATTTCAATACAGCACAAAGCGTTTCTATTAGTAAAGCTTCAGGAGCTCATGAATTTGCATGTGTTCAGTTGCAAAATACATTAATGGGTCGTGGAGATATCATTAAGGAAACAACATTAGAGATATTTAATACTTACGATAGTCAAGATCGTAAAAACGGTTGGAATAGAATACCAACGGTATCATTAAACCATGAGGAAGTAGCTATTACTTCTCCAGAGGTTGATTTATGGGATGAGTTTGATCGTTCAATTGGACATCACTTTAACTTGTCTATCGACTTGAATTCTTGTACAGGTTGTGGTGCGTGTGTGATTGCATGTCATGCTGAAAACAATGTACCAGTTGTTGGTAAAGAAGAAATTAGACGTAGTCGTGATCTGCATTGGTTACGTATTGATAGATATTATTCTTCAGAAGATACATTCGCTGAAGATGACACCAAAAAAGATGAATTTTCTGGACTTACTGGAGATAAAGGTTCATTAAGTGGATTTGCTGAATTAGAACATCCAGCTGATAATCCACAAGTAGCGTTCCAACCAGTAATGTGTCAGCATTGTAACCACGCACCTTGTGAAACTGTATGTCCAGTGGCAGCAACATCACATGGTCGTCAAGGGCAAAACCACATGGCGTATAACCGTTGTGTAGGTACGCGTTACTGTGCGAATAACTGTCCGTATAAAGTCCGTCGTTTCAACTGGTTCTTATACAATCAAAATGATGAGTTTGATTACCACATGAATGATGACTTAGGTCGTATGGTATTAAATCCAGATGTAACAGTACGTTCTCGTGGGGTGATGGAAAAATGTTCGATGTGTATTCAAATGACACAAAAAACAATCCTAGATGCAAAACGTGATGGACGTGTGATTAAAGATGGTGAATTCCAAACAGCTTGTTCTGCAGCTTGTAGTAGTGGAGCTATGTCATTTGGAGATATCAATGATAAAGGCAGTCAAGTTGCAAAACTTAAAGAAGATGATCGTATGTATCACTTATTAGAAGGTGTTGGTACTAAACCTAATGTTCAGTATCATACTAAAGTGAGAAATACAACAGAAGCATAAAAAATTAATTAAGAAACAATTATAATAGATTATGGCGTCTCATTACGAAGCACCTATTAGAAGACCCTTAGTTACAGGAGAAAAATCATATCACGATGTATCGGTAGATGTGGCAGCTCCTGTTGAAGGAAAAGCAAACAAAGCTTGGTGGATTGTGTTTTCAATCGCACTTGTCGCATTCCTTTGGGGAATTGGGTGTATTATCTATACAATTTCTACAGGTATTGGAACTTGGGGTTTGAACAAAACCGTTGGTTGGGCTTGGGATATTACTAACTTCGTTTGGTGGGTTGGTATTGGTCATGCAGGAACTTTGATTTCTGCTGTACTATTACTTTTCCGTCAAAAATGGAGAATGGCGATTAACCGTTCTGCAGAAGCAATGACAATTTTCTCAGTAATTCAAGCAGGGTTGTTTCCAATTATACACATGGGTCGTCCATGGTTAGGATACTGGGTACTACCTATTCCAAACCAGTTTGGGTCACTTTGGGTAAACTTTAACTCCCCATTACTTTGGGATGTATTTGCGATTTCTACATATTTATCAGTTTCATTAGTATTCTGGTGGACTGGTTTATTACCTGATTTCGCGATGATTCGTGATAGAGCAGTGAAACCTTTCCAAAAGAAAATCTATTCTTTATTAAGTTTCGGATGGTCAGGACGTGCTAAAGATTGGCAACGTTTTGAGGAAGTATCTTTGGTACTTGCAGGTTTAGCAACACCATTAGTGCTTTCAGTACATACGATTGTATCGTTTGATTTCGCAACCTCTGTAATTCCTGGTTGGCATACAACAATCTTCCCTCCGTACTTTGTTGCTGGAGCGATTTTCTCAGGATTTGCAATGGTAAACACACTTCTTATTATCATGAGAAAGGTGTGTAACTTAGAAGATTATATTACAGTACAACACATCGAATTAATGAACATCGTTATTATGCTTACGGGTTCTATAGTCGGTGTAGCATATATTACTGAGTTATTTATCGCATGGTATTCTGGAGTTGAGTACGAACAATATGCATTCTTAAACAGAGCAACAGGTCCTTACGCTTGGGCTTACTGGATGATGATGTCATGTAATGTATTCTCACCTCAGTTTATGTGGTTTAAAAAATTAAGAACGAGCATTATGTTCTCATTCTTTATCTCTATCGTTGTAAACGTTGGAATGTGGTTTGAGCGTTTCGTAATTATCGTAACATCATTACACAGAGATTACTTGCCATCGTCTTGGACAATGTTTTCACCAACATTTGTTGATATTGGAATTTTCATTGGAACGATTGGTTTCTTCTTCGTATTATTCTTATTGTATGCGAGAACATTCCCTGTGATTGCTCAAGCAGAAGTAAAAACCATCTTGAAATCTTCGGGAGAACGTTACAAGAAAATAAGAGATCGTGGAGATAGTTTAGTAGGTACTGGTTCAGATGAAAGAACTTCAGTCAAAAATAATAAAGAAACAAAAAACTAAAAGTAGCATATGGAAGCTTCAAAAGTAATTCACGCTATTTATACAGATGATGATGTTTTAATGGCAGCCGTTAAAAAGGTGAAGTCTGCACATCATCATATTGAAGAGATTTATACGCCTTTTCCAGTTCACGGACTAGACAAAGCGATGGGATTAGCTCCTACAAGAATAGCTATTGCATCATTTATATATGGATGTATTGGTTTAACTGTAGCAATTGTAATGATGAATTTCATTATGATTGAAGATTGGCCTCAAGATATTGGTGGTAAACCAAGTTTTAGCTACATCGAGAATATGCCTGCATTTGTACCAATTATGTTTGAGTTAACTGTGTTTTTCGCAGCTCACTTAATGGTAATCACATTTTATTTAAGAAGTAGAATGTGGCCATTTAAAAAAGCTGAAAACCCAGACCCAAGAACAACTGATGACCACTTTTTAATGGAAATCCCAGTTCATGGAAATGAAGATGAATTGACAGATTTGTTGAAAGAAACTGGAGCAGTAGAAATTAATTTAATTGATAAAGCGCATTAAACGATAAATATGAAAAGCTTAATTAAAATAGCAATAGTATTAATGGTATTTGCAAGTGTTGTAGCCTGTAAAAAGGATACAAGACCTAATTACCAATTCATGCCTAACATGTATGAGCCGGTATCTTATGAAGCTTACCAAGAATCTGATGCTTTTCCAGGAGGTGTTGAAGCTCAATTGCCTGCAGAAGGTTCAATTCCTAGAGGTGATCATATGCCTTTTGAAATTGAAAATACAACTGAAGGTTACGACTTAGCAAAAGCGTCATTAGTAAGCCCGTTAGATTCTATGCAAATAGATGCTGAGAGAGCTGCTCCATTATATGATATCTACTGTGGAATTTGCCATGGTAAGAAGGGTAATGGTCAAGGTACTTTAGTAAAGAATGAAAAAATATTAGGGATACCTAGTTATGATGATGCAGGTCGAGCGATTACAGCAGGTAGTATCTACCACACGATCTACTACGGAAAAAATGCAATGGGTTCTTATGCGAATCAACTTAATGAAGAAGAACGTTGGCAAGTTGTTGATTATGTGTTGAAGCTAAAAGCAGACTTAGAAAAATAAGATAGATAAAGATTATATATAGATATGTATACATTTTCAAGTAAATTAAAATCAGTTGCAATTGGCCTAATGATATTAGGAACCATTGGTGTTGCTTATGGTTTTTTCACATCTAACAAAGATTTTGCGGCAGTAGAGACTATGTTGGCTAGCGAATCTGATCATGGTGATGGGCATGGAGAAGCAGCGGGCCATGACGAAGCTAAAGTTGATGATACTGAAGAAGCTCATGGAGATAACCTTGCAAAAACCGAAAGTCATGATTCACGTGCTGAGGTTGATGAACACACAAAACATGTTAACCATGTGATGCACTCAATGCATAATAGGCCTTGGTCTGCATTATATATTGCAGCATTTTTCTTCTTTATGATTGCACTTGGTGTATTAGCATTTTATGCAGTTCAATATGCGGCACAAGCGGGTTGGTCTCCATTACTATTAAGAGTCATGGAAGGTATTACGGCATACATGTTGCCAGGAGCTTTAATCGTTTTAGGGATAGCAGCATTATCTCACTTTATAGGACATAACAATATTTTTGTTTGGATGGATCCAGATATGGTAGATCCAGCAAGTGAACATTATGATAAGTTAGTCGCTGGTAAAAAAGGCTGGTTAAATATTTGGATGTTCATTTTAAGAGGATTGATATTTATTGGTGGATGGTTTCTTTACAGATACTTTTCTCGTAAATTTTCAATTGCTCAAGATAAAGCAAGTGACAACAAAAACTTTAAAAAGACATTCCGTATCTCAGCAGCATTCTTAGTATTCTTTTTATATACTGAATCGATGATGTCTTGGGATTGGATTATGAGTGTTGATCCTCACTGGTTCTCAACATTATTTGGATGGTATGTGCTTGCCGGAATGATGGTATGTGGTATTACCGTAATTGCAATGATTACTATTTATTTAAAGTCTAAAGGGTATTTACCTAAAGTGAATGATAGTCATATACACGATTTAGCTAAATTCATGTTTGCGTTTAGTATTTTCTGGACCTACTTATGGTTCTCTCAATTTATGTTGATTTGGTACTCTAATATTCCCGAGGAAGTCACCTATTTTGTGACACGATTCCAAGATTACCAATTACCTTTCTTAGGAATGGTAGCCATGAACTTTGTGTTTCCATTACTAGTATTAATGAATAGCGATTACAAACGTATTCCTTGGTTCGTTATTATGGCAGGTATCGTTATTTTATGTGGTCACTATATCGACATATTTAATATGATTATGCCAGCTACTGTTGGAGATCAATGGTCAATTGGAATTCCAGAAATAAGTTCAATGCTACTTTTTGCAGGATTATTTATATTTATTGTCTTTACCGCTTTAACAAAAGCACCATTGACACAAGAGCGTAATCCTTTCATCAAAGAAAGTGAACATTTCCATTATTAATAAAATATATAAAGAACAGAAACAACAATGACTGCTTTTTTAACAATTGTAATAGTACTTTTCATAGGTGTTGCCATTTGGCAAATGGTCAAGATATTTGATTTAGCTCAAGTAGGATCATCAAACAGTCAAGTCGCTACAGATAAAGACAATAAAATTAATGGCTATTTAATGATGGGATTCTTGGTCTTCATCTATGCCATTACCATTGCGAGTTTTTGGTATTTAGGAGACTTGCCGTTAACGTCTAATTCTGCATCGGAACATGGACCAGGTTTAGATAATTTAATGATTATCTCTATGGCTCTTATTTTCATAGTGCAAACGATTACTCAATTTTTATTACACTACTTTGCTTTCAAGTACAAAGGTGAAAAAGGTCGTAAAGCATTATTCTATGCAGATAATAATACACTTGAAGCCATTTGGACTTTTATTCCAGTTGTGGTGTTGGCAGGTTTAATCATTTATGGTCTATTCACATGGACAAGTATTATGAATGTTGAGGAAACTGAGGATACACTAGTTGTTGAACTATATGCTCAACAGTTTAACTGGAAAGCACGCTATTCAGGAGAAGATAATGTTTTAGGGATGGCTAATGTTCGATTAATTGATATTGATCGTGCTAACATTTTAGGTCTAGATGAATCTGATCCTTATGCTCAAGATGATATGATTACGACTGAATTACACTTACCTGTTGGTCGACCTGTGTTATTTAAAATGCGTTCTCAAGATGTTTTGCACTCGGCTTATATGCCACACTTTAGAGCACAAATGAATTGTGTTCCTGGTATGATTACTCAGTTTGGTTTTACACCAACTGTAACAACTGCAGAAATGCGTCAGAATCCTGATATCGTTGAAAAAGTAGCGAACATTAACGCATTAAGAGTGCAAAAGAGAGATGAGATTGAAGCTAGAGGACAAGAAGTAACATATGAGTTTGATTATTTATTGTTATGTAATAAAATTTGTGGAAAATCACACTACAACATGCAGATGAAGATTATTGTAGAAACTCAAGAAGAATATGATGCTTGGATTAAAGAGCAAAAATTATTCAAGAATTCTTTAACTAACTAAAAAGATTTAAAAAGAAAATAGATTATGTCAGCACACGCAGATACTCACGCACACGACGATCACGGACATCATCATAAAGAGACTTTTGTTACTAAATATATATTTAGTCAAGATCATAAAATGATTGCCAAGCAGTACCTAATTACTGGTACTATAATGGGAGTTATTGGAGTTTTGATGTCAATAATGTTTCGTATGCAAATTGCATGGCCAGAGGAACCTAATGTGCTTTTTGAAGCATTACTAGGGAAATGGGCTCCTGGAGGTGTTATGGATGCCGATATTTATTTGGCTTTAGTAACGATTCATGGTACCATTATGGTATTCTTTGTATTGACGGCAGGATTGAGTGGTACTTTTAGTAACCTATTAATTCCATTGCAAATTGGAGCACGAGATATGGCTTCTGGTTTCTTAAATATGGTGTCTTACTGGATGTTTTTCTTGTCAAGTGTTGTTATGGTTATTTCCTTATTTGTTGAAGCTGGACCAGCAGCAGCAGGTTGGACAATTTATCCGCCTTTAAGTGCCTTACCAATGGCTCAAGGTGGTTCTGGTATGGGTATGACCTTATGGTTAGTATCTATGGCCATATTTATTGCGTCGTCTTTATTAGGGTCTCTTAACTATATTGTAACCGTAATCAATTTACGTACAAAAGGAATGTCTATGACTAGATTACCATTAACCATTTGGGCGTTCTTTGTAACAGCTATTATTGGTGTGGTATCATTCCCAGTATTATTATCCGCTGCATTATTATTAATAATGGATAGAAGTTTTGGAACATCATTCTTCTTATCAGATATATTTATTCAAGGTGAAGTATTACATTATCAAGGAGGTTCTCCAGTATTATTTGAACACTTATTTTGGTTCTTAGGTCACCCTGAAGTATATATTGTATTATTACCAGCATTAGGTATTACTTCCGAAATTATAGCCACAAACTCTCGTAAACCAATTTTCGGTTATCGAGCGATGGTCATGTCAATTTTAGCTATTGCATTCTTATCGACAATCGTTTGGGGTCACCATATGTTTATTTCAGGAATGAATCCATTCTTAGGATCTGTATTTACATTTACAACCTTATTGATTGCAATTCCTTCCGCAGTAAAAGCTTTCAACTATATTACCACCCTCTGGAAGGGTAACCTCCAGATGAACCCAGCAATGCTATTCTCTATCGGATTAGTATCTACATTTATTACAGGTGGTTTAACAGGTATTATTTTAGGTGATAGTGCTTTAGATATTAACGTTCATGATACGTATTTCGTTGTAGCGCATTTCCACCTAGTAATGGGAATCTCTGCTCTTTATGGAATGTTTGCCGGAATCTATCATTGGTTCCCTAAAATGTTTGGTCGTATGCTAAATAAAAACCTTGGTTATTTACACTTCTGGGTAACTGCAATATGTGCTTACGGAGTTTTCTTCCCAATGCACTTTATAGGTATGGCAGGTTTACCAAGACGTTATTATACAAACTCTAATTTCCCGTTATTTGACGATACAGCTAATGCTAATGTTGTTATTACAATATTCGCAATTGTAGGTGGTATTTTCCAATTGGTATTCTTATGGAATTTCTTCTACTCTATTTTCTTCGGAAAAAAGACGGTGCAAAATCCATGGAGATCAAATACCCTAGAGTGGACTGCTCCTATTAAGCATATCCACGGAAACTGGGAAGGAGAAATACCTCACGTTCACCGTTGGGCTTATGACTATAGTAAGCCAGGACATGATGATGATTTCGTGCCTCAGAATGTCCCTTTAAAGGATGGTGAGGAAGAATTACAACATTAAAATTTGGATATAAAATATTGAAAAGCCTTTCGTAACTATCGAAAGGCTTTTTGTTTATATTTGTGTTAGATGAACAACAACCTAGATCCAACAGACGATAACTTTTCTCCAGAAGAACAAGAAGTCGAAAAAAAACTAAGACCCTTATCCTTTGATGATTTCACAGGTCAGGATCAAGTGTTAGAAAATCTTCAAATCTTTGTTCAAGCAGCTAATGGTCGAGACGAAGCTTTAGATCACACCTTATTTCATGGTCCTCCAGGACTAGGAAAAACGACTTTAGCTCATATTTTAGCAAGTGAACTTAATGTTGGTATAAAAGTCACTTCTGGACCTGTATTGGATAAACCGGGAGACTTAGCTGGTCTACTTACTAATTTAGATGAACGTGATGTCTTGTTTATAGATGAAATTCATCGTTTGAGTCCCATTGTTGAAGAGTATTTGTACTCAGCTATGGAAGACTATAAAATCGATATTATGATTGAGTCTGGACCTAATGCAAGAACTGTTCAACTCAATTTAAATCCGTTTACCTTAGTTGGAGCTACGACACGTTCAGGACTTTTGACATCTCCAATGCGTGCACGTTTTGGGATTCAAAGCCGACTTCAATATTATAACACCGAATTACTAACCACAATTGTTCAACGAAGTGCATCTATTTTAAATGTACCAACTTCTATGGAAGCTGCTGTTGAGATTGCAGGACGTAGTCGTGGAACACCTAGAATTGCCAATGCTTTATTACGTCGCGTTCGTGATTTCGCCCAAATAAAAGGAAACGGAAGTATTGATATAAAGATAGCAAAGTTTGCACTGGAAGCGCTTAATGTTGATGCTCATGGTTTGGATGAAATGGATAATAAGATCTTAGAGACTATCATCGAGAAATTTAAAGGTGGTCCAGTGGGTATTACAACTATTGCAACAGCTGTTAGTGAAAGTGCCGAAACCATAGAAGAAGTTTACGAACCCTTTTTAATTCAACAAGGCTTCATCATGCGTACACCTCGTGGCCGAGAAGTTACGGAACTAGCTTATAAGCATTTAGGAAAAATTAAGGGTCCAAGTCAAGGCGGATTATTTTAAAAAAGCCCACGTCACTCTGAACTGTCATACTGAGTGGAGTCGAAGTATTATTTCAGAATCTCATTTCACGAATATAGGAGACAAATAGCAATGGATACAAACAAAGACATACCTACAGTTCCTTTAAATAAATTCATAAAGCATTCGCTAGAGATTCTTAAAAACCCATTGCCTTTTCATCGTCAAAACTTTAATGATAAAGGGGATACATTCCGATTAAAAGTTGGGTTTAATACTGAAATATTTTTTTCAAGAGATACGGCATTAGCACAATATGTACTTCAGAAAAATCAAAAAAACTACGTTAAATCCAAAATTCAAACAGTAGATCTAGCCAAATATGTTGGTGAAGGTTTATTAACTTCTGAAGGCGAGAAATGGAAGAAGCAACGCAAAATGATGCAGCCTGCTTTTCATAAAAGGCAACTGGAAAATTTGTTAAGCGGAATGCAAGACACCATTGTTTCAGAATTTGCAACTATAGCAACTAATAAATCGATTGACCTTTTTCCTATTGTTAATGATTTGGCATTTCAAACGGTTGTAAAGTCATTATTCACTAAAGCAGCAAAAGCAAAAGATATGGAAAGGCTTCAGTTTATAACGGAAGCGAATCAAAGAATGTTAGTTAGAGAATTACGTCAACCTTATTTAGGGTGGTGGTTTAAAATAAGTGGAACGTTAGATAAATATTTAAATCTTTCAAAAGAAGCACGAACGATTCTAAAAGGGATTGTTGAAGAAAGAAAAGCCTCAGGGAAACGTTATGGCGATCTGCTAGATATGCTTTTAGAGACCAGATATGATGATGGTAAAGGAATGACTGAAGAGCAATTGATCGATGAAATCTTAATCATTTTTACGGCTGGACATGAAACCACTTCTAACGCATTAACCTTTTCATTTCAGTTATTGGCGAAACATCCTGAATGGCAAGACAAGATTTATGAAGAATGGCTAAACTTAGGAGGCGATGATGCCGATGTAATGACTCGAATTTCAACGTCTAAAGTTTGTCAACAAGTACTTGAAGAATCGATGCGATTATATCCACCAGCATATTTTATAGATCGTGTGAATGTTGAAGACGATAGTTTCAACGATATGCATTTTGAAGCAGGTTCTAATTTGTTGTTTTCAGTGTATGAAATGCATCGCCACCCAGAATTATGGGAACAACCTAATGCATTTATGCCAGAGCGATTTGCTGATGGTAGTCGTAAATTCTCATCACAATATTTCCCTTTTGGTGCTGGGCCAAGAAAATGTATTGGAAATAACTTTGCGATGTTTGAAATGATTATAGCTGTGACCGAACTGATTTCAAAATTCAAAATATATCCAGAATTTGATGAGATAGATATCACTCCCTTAATTACGTTGAAACCTAAAAATGCGTTTTTAAGGTTCAGAAAACGTTAAGCTCTATAAGTAAGCTTATTAAAAACCATCCGTTAAAAAATCACTAACTTTAAGCAAACCAACCAATTGTAAAGTGATTATTCATTGTGGAATTTTTAATTTTAGAAACCCGTGGCAAATTTTTGTTGCACTATACTTTTGCTTAATTACCTTATTTTCTTCTTCAGCTCTAGCTCAATCTAATAAGGATGCATTTAGAATTAAGCAATTTACCTTAGAAGATGGTTTATCCCAAGTTTCAACAAATGATCTTTTACTTGATAAATTTGGGTTTGTATGGATTGCTACACAAGATGGATTGAATAGATTTGATGGCAATGAGTTTAAATATTTTAAACACAGCGAATCGGATTCTACAACAATTTCAGGGAACCTTACCAATAAATTACTTGAAGATAACAATGGGGATATTTGGGTTGGAACAATAGGTAATGGGTTAAATAAATACGATATAAACAAAGCTGTTTTTCGCCGAATTAAATTAGAAAACACAAGTGATCACAATGAGATTATTTCTGGGTTAGCACAAGATAGTAATGGAGGTATTTGGGTAGCATCACGAATTTCTGGGTTACACAGATTGGAGTATAATGATGATACTTATGAACAAACGAGTTATTTACATAATCAACCATTAAGCGCGCTGTTATATGATCAACACGGGAGTTTATGGGTAGGAGGTTTTGAGGGAAGCATATATAAATTTGATTTAAAAAATAAAGAAACATTTCAAAACAGCACTGAAATACGAGTAAAAGGAAATGTACAGTCGTTATATAACACTGGACGACATCTGCTTATTGGAAGTGATTATGGCTTCTTTATATATGATTTTAAGACCAAGAAAACAGATTTAATTGAGCTTGAAGAGTCAGGTCTTTTCAAAACTAAGCATGTCCTTGCGTTTTTGCAACAAGATTCTGAAACGGTTTGGATTGCCACAGGAAATGGTCTTTACCTTTTTGATTGGAATCAAAAAAAAGTATTAAATAAGATTCAATATCTAGGAAACGATAATAATGGATTGAGTAATAATACGGTTCAAGCATTACAAAAACTTTCTAATAATGAATTACTTGTTGGCACAGCCAATTATTTAAACTTAGTAGATTTTAGCCAATCCTATTTTAATAATATATCTAAAGACAAACGGGGAAAGCACTTGCTTAATGATAATGTTATATTTTCCATTTTTAAGGATGGAGAAGATTTATGGGTTGGGACTTCAGATGGAGGACTTAACTTAATAAGAAATGACAAGGTCTATTATTTGACAGGAGATGAAAATAATCCAACCAGTATCTCTGGTTCTGTCGTTAGAGCAATTATCAAAGATGAAAAAAATCAAAGGATGTGGTTGGCGACTACAAGAGGTCTTAATTTGTTAGATCTAAATGATTTTAATCCTAACAATCCAAAATTTGTGACTTTTCATCATGACCCAGAGAATATAAACACTATAAATGGAGATTTCTTGAAGGATTTGGCCTTAGATAAAGAAAACAACCTTTGGGGTGCTACGTATGGTCATGGTGTTTTTAGACTCGAAATGGATAGCAATAAGACGACTAAAATAATTCGATACCGAAACGAAAGAAGTAATCAGAATTCTCTTAAAAATGATTTTGCAGCTTGCATAAGGGTAGATAAAGAAAATAATATTTTAATAGGTACACAAGGAGGCTTGTCTAAACTCAGTTTTACTAATGGGAATTATGAAAACCCGAAGTTTGAGAATTTCTTCAGAAACGCGGACTCAAAAAAAGCAATGTCTCATAATTCCGTTTATGATGTTGTAATTGATAAGAAAGAACGTGTTTGGGTTGCTACTAGGCATGGCTTGAACCTTTTTTTAGGAAATAATGAATTTGAATCATGGACTGTGCAGGACCAATTTCCAAATGCAGTAGTTTATAGTATTCAAGATGATAATTATGGTAACCTTTGGCTAGGTACAAATGACGGTCTTATTAAATTTAATCCAGAAAGCGAAAAATTTTCACAATACAATCTGGCAGATGGTATACAAAGTAAAGAGTTTGATATTCATGCTAAGTTTAAAGATGTAGATGGGGTGATATATATGGGAGGTATTGGAGGTCTTACCTATTTTCATCCCGAGGACCTTATTAGTGTAGACAATCCAAAACCGCTTTATTTTTCTCAATTAAAAATAAAAGACAAAATAGTTAAGCCTTCTAATTCTAATAATGTGCTTTCAAATTTGCTTTTCCAGACAAAAGAGTTAGAGTTTAAGCAAAAACAGTTCCCATTTTATCTGCAATTTTCCGCTATAGATTACCGTCTTCAAAAAAACATAGCATATGGCTATAAGCTATTACCAAATGACGAATGGAATATGCTTGCCACTACAGAAATTCAATTTTTAAACCTTCCATCAGGAGATTATACACTTCAAGTTAATGGATTTTCACGCGGCAAACAATGGAATCAACCACCTTTAGAAATGACATTAAAGATTTTGCCCCCACCATGGGCTACTTGGTGGGCTTATGCTTTGTATGCCCTTATTTTAGGGAGTCTGTCTTATTTGTTTTATAGTTTTCAACTGTCTAAAAAATTAGCTGTTGCAGAGCGTAATAAGCTAAAAGACCTCAATACATTAAAAAGTAATTTGTATACTAATATCACACATGAATTTAGAACACCACTCACCGTAATATTAGGTTTAGCGGATACTATTAAAGATGACCTTAAAGTGCAAGACTATAAGACCGCAAATGAAGGGATGGGTATAATTGAACGTAATGGTAAGGATTTACTCCAGCTTGTTAATCAACTATTAGGACTTAGCAAAGCAGAAAGTGGTACTATGGAATTAAATTTAATTCATGCAGATATTGTGCCTTTTTTGAGATACATCTGTGAGAGTTTTCAATCTTTGGCTAAAACATCCAATATAGATATTACCATGTATTTTGAGACCGAGAGTTTCAATATGGATTTCGATGATGGAAAGTTGCAAATCATAATATCTAACTTACTCTCAAATGCCATTAAATATTCTCCTGATGGCGAGAGAATTATTTTTCACGTAAAAAACGGGACTATTAATGAAGATGAATGTATTATTATTAAAGTCAAAGATTATGGAGTAGGTATTCCTGAAAAAGCATTGCCTCATATTTTTGACAGATTTTACCAAGTAGAAAATTCATTTTCGAAAGTAGGTAAAGGTACGGGAATTGGCTTAGCGTTGACTAAAGAGCTGGTAATGCTTATGAAAGGTGCTATTGTCGTAAAAAGTATTGAAAGAAAGGGTACAGAGTTTACCGTAACAATTCCTATAACTCGAAATGCATCAACAACTACAAAAATACTTACGGCAGACTCCGTTAATTTTGTGGAGGACGTAAATGAAGAGGAAGAATGGTCGTTGCAGCTTTTTGATAACGATGTCAATTTGCCAAAGGCCTTAATCATTGAAGACAATAAAGATGTTGCTTATTATTTGAAATTATGCCTACAAAATAAATACCATTGTCTATTTGCTAATAATGGCGATTTAGGATTAGAAATGGCGTTCGAAAAAATCCCAGATGTTATTCTCTCTGATATCATGATGCCAGGACGAAATGGTTTTGAAGTTTGTGAAATATTGAAAACGGACGAACGTACCGATCACATTCCAGTAATTATGCTAACCGCGAAAACATCTGGAAAGGATAGATTAAAAGGGTTGCAACATGGCGCAGATGCTTATTTAACTAAGCCCTTTTTAAAAGCGGAATTACTCACGCGTTTAGACCAACTTATTTTGTTACGTAAACGAATAAGCCAAGCTTTAGCTAAAAATAAATTCTCTCAAATATTAGAATCTAAGGATGCTACACCTGAAACAAAATTTCTTCAAAAAGTGATACTTGTTATCCAAAATAATATTGATAATCCTAACCTTGGTTCTAGGCACGTTGCGCAAAAAATGCAACTAAGTGAATCTCAAATTTATAGAAAACTTAAAGCTATAACAGGGAAATCTACAGCTGTTTTTATTCGTTCTGTACGTTTAGAAAAAGCAAAAGACCTTATTCAAACTACCGATAAATCTATTTCAGAAATTGCTTATCAAGTCGGTTTTAATGATCCATCATGGTTTAGTAGAGCGTTTAAAGAAGAATTTGGTCACACACCTAGCGCAATACACAAATAGCTATAGGTCAGTACTTTAATTTCATTTTCATTTTTTTTAGACAATATAATGCTAGTCTTTTATGAACCTGCATAAATAGGTCTATATAATTGTAACATAGTGAAAGTCAGCTCTTCTGACTATTGTTAGCTTGCCTTCGTTAATTAATCTTGATATTTAAAATCATGGAAATCATGGAAATCATGGAAATGATGGAAATCAACGAAAACAAACTGAATACCTTATTAGGAAAAATGGTTACCGAAATGGGAGCAGCCGCTATTGGACCTCTTATTATTATAGGTGATAAACTAGGAATTTATAAAGCCATGGAAGCTAAAGGCAGCGCTACCTCAGTGGAGCTTGCAGAAGCGGCTGGAGTAAATGAAAGGTATTTAAGAGAATGGTTATCTGCACATGCAGCTTCGGGTTATATAGAATATGATGATACCAAAGAAACATTTTCCTTATCACCAGAACAAGCTTTTGTATTCAGTAATTCGGATAGTCCTGTATTAATGACAGGAGCTTATTACGCGATATCATCAATGTATCATGATGTGCCAATTATGGAAAAAGCGTTTAAATCTGGAGATGGTGTGTCCTGGGGCGACCATCACAGTTGTTTATTCTGCGGTACAGAAAAATTCTTTAGACCGTCATACGCGACGAACTTGGTTCAAACTTGGTTGCCTGCTCTAGATGGCGTGGTAGAAAAATTACAAAAAGGGGCTAAAGTCGCCGATGTTGGATGTGGTCATGCCGCCTCCACAATGATTATGGCTAAAGCATTTCCTAATTCCGAGTTTATTGGTTTCGATTTTCATCAAGGCTCTATAGATCATGCCACTTTAAATGCAAAAGCATCTGGTCTAGATAATATTTCCTTTAAAGTAGCAACAGCGAAAGACTTTCCTGATAGTGATTATGACCTTATTACGTTTTTTGATTGTTTGCACGATATGGGAGACCCTATTGGTGCTTGCGCTCATGTAAAAAAAGCACTGAAACCCGACGGCACTTGTATGATTGTAGAGCCCTTTGCTAACGATACTTTAAAAGAGAATATAAACCCTGTCGGCAGAGTGTTTTACTCCTTTTCAACGCTGCTATGTACGCCAAGTTCTATGAGCCAGGAAGTCGGTTTGGCATTAGGTGCCCAAGCAGGCGAACAACGTCTAAGAAACGTGGCGCTAGATGCTGGTTTCAATCATTTTAGACGTGCTACAGAAACACCGTTCAATTTAATTTTAGAAGCGCGACCATAAATGAAGTAAACTCTAAGAATTGCAATTAAAGCACTAATGCTTTATAACATAAAATGTTTAATCTTTAAAATCAAATATTATGAAAACCAAAATTTTAATTCAATTAAGTCTTTGCCTTGCGTTTGTGATGGTCTCATGCAGCAATGAACCACTTACAGATTCTGCTACGGATAGCGAATCTTTATTAAAAGCAAGGAATCATTCTTCAACATCAATAGTGTATCCGCATAATGGAGAAGAGTCTGGAACGTCAACATTACATAGAAGTAAAAATGGAGTTACCATAAATTTCAAAGTTGAAAATTTAACTCCAGGGTATGCCTATACGTTATGGTGGGTAATATGGAATAATCCGGGAAATTGTGGAGTTCCAAATGCGTGTCTTGATACCGATTTTGGAATTGCAGATCAAGTAGCTGTTGAAGTGCTTTATGCTACTGGTCATGTGATTGGAAACAGTGGTAAAGGGAACTTTTCAGCCCATCTAAGCGTTGGGGATGATTCAGGATCAATAAATTCTCTTTTTGGTCTTCCGCCTGCAGGTGGTTTACAATCTGGCAATGCATTCGGAGCCGAAGTTCATGCTGTATTACGTAGTCATGGACCTGCCGTTCCAGGTGTAGTCGATGAACAAATTAACTCATACAACGGAGGTTGCGCTGTCCAATTAGGTGTTTTTACTGGAAATATTCCCGACGAGGTAGGTGAATGTGGTGATATATTAGCTGCAATTCACGCACCTGTAAATTAACAGACCACAATTAATTGGTGTTATCTGAAAGTGATTATTGGGGTAATACATATTAATCTAACTCAAACATATTATGAAAAATTCATTAAAACTTATTTCGCTATTAATTATTATGGCTTTATTCTCTTGTAGTAAAGAACCAATAATAGAAAGTGAAATATCAGAACAATCGGTTGAAAGTAAATCTTCAGCAAAAAAATCAACAATTCCAATTGTGGATCTCGACGGAAATGAAATTGAAGGAGCTTCATCAACCCTGCATCGAAAGAAAAATAAAATTATGGTAAATTTTAAAACTGAAAATTTAATACCCGGAAATGTCTATACTTTGTGGTTTGTAATCTTTGGGGATATGGGAGGTCCACCAATACTTGTTACTTATGCTGATGGTCTAATTGCAAATCCAAGTGGGAAAGGTAATTTTTCTACACATTTAAGCGTTGGCGATATTTTTAATAACCCTCTAACAGCTGAAGTTCATATGGCATTACGTACTCATGGACCAGTTCAGCAAGGAATGATGCCTGAGCAGATAGAAACTATTGATGGTGGTTGTACTTCTGGTTTTCCTTCAGGGCCAATGTTACATCCAGACTCTGATGTAGTAGGGTATTGTGCTAATATACAAGTTGCTATGCATCCTGCAAATTAATAATAAATAAAAACGTAGCATTTCATTTAGAGATGCTACGTTCCTATTCAAGAAGGTAGTAAAGAGGGTGTTTTTTGATCGAGTTACTGCTAGATTACACTTTAAGGAAATAGATATCACACCTTTAATTACGTTGAAGCCAAAAAATGCGATGCTTAGATTTGAAAAACGAGATTAGATCTTGAGGCTTTCTTTAATCCTTAAAAATTAACACTTCATCTTTCAGACTATTATCTGAACTAAAAAACCGGGTTTTTATCTAGTTTATTTATTCAATTTTATATTTTGGTTTACTTTTCTAAATCTTATTAAACCAATCAAAATGAAAAACTTACAATTCTCAACATATATTGTTGTTGGTGCTACGGCTTTATTTATGTCATGTACATCAGATGATGATAACTATGTAGTAATTCCATCGCAAGATATCCTCGAAAATAGAATCGTTGAACTTTATGGATCTAAGGACGTATTAATTCAACCATTGGCCACAGATTTTAATCTGATTCCCAATGACGCTAATAATCCACTTACAGAAGCCAAAGTAACCTTAGGTAAATTACTGTTTCATGAAACAGGTTTAGGAATGAATGCCAATATGGATGAAGGAATGCAAACCTATTCTTGTGCAAGTTGTCATCATGCTAAAGCGGGTTTCCAAAGTGGCATTTTACAAGGGATTGGAGAAGGCGGAATGGGTTTTGGTATCAATGGAGAAGGCCGATTTAAAAATGCATTGTATTTAGAAACTGATTTAGATGTGCAACCTATTAGAACACCAAGCGTACTTAATGTCGCCTACCAAGATGTCATGCTCTGGAATGGGCAATTCGGTGCTACTGGTACAAACGAAGGCACAGAAGCCAATTGGACAGTTGGAACACCAAAAGAAACAAATAATTTAGGTTTTGAAGGTGTCGAAACTCAAGCCATTGCAGGTTTAGATGTACATAGAATGGTGATTGATGAAGACTTTATTTTAAATTCTGAATACAAAGATATGTTTGATGAAGCCTTTCCAAATGTGGATGCTTCCGAGCGCTATTCAAAATTAAATGCAGCATTAGCTATTGCGGCTTATGAACGTACATTATTACCAAATCAAGCACCTTTTCAGCAGTGGTTAAACGGAAATTTGTCAGCAATGAACGAACAAGAAACGGAAGGAGCTCTGCTCTTTTTTGATGATGCTAAATGTTTTTCATGTCATTCAGGGCCAGCTTTAAACGCTATGGATTTTCATGCCCTCGGAATGAAAGATCTGGCTGGAGAAAATATCCTTACTACAATTGACGATGCTACAAAACGTGGTCGTGGAGGCTTTACAGGTAACCCTGATGATGATTATAAATTTAAAACGCCTCAGTTATATAATTTAAAAGATGTCACATTCTTTGGTCATGGTGGAAGTTTTCAAACCATTGAAGATGTGATTCGCTACAAAAACAATGCTGTCGTAGAAAATCAAGATGTACCATCCGCTCAATTGTCGACTTTGTTTACGCCTCTTAATTTAACTGATGAGGAAATTGATGCGATTACCGCTTTTCTAGAAAATGCGCTTTATGATAGCAACCTGCAACGCTATGTTCCTGAAGAGTTACCTTCGGGGAATTGTTTTCCAAATGCAGATACTGTATCATCTCAGGATATGGGTTGTGAGTAATTGATTCTATTTTTGATGCTGATAAAACACTAAAATATACTTTAGATGTTTTAAATTTGAGCGTGAACAAAACGCAATACTCCCAATTTATTAAATCCGAAGCCAAGCGTCTTGGCTTTTTATCTTGTGCAATTAGTAAAGCACAATTCTTAGAAGAAGAAGCGCCAAGACTTGAGAAATGGTTGAAGAACAATGCGCATGGTGAAATGCGTTATATGGAAAACCATTTTGATAAACGACTCGATCCAACAAAACTAGTTGAAGGTTCTAAAAGTGTGGTGTCTTTATTACTAAATTATCATCCTTCAGAAGTTCAAAATACTGAAAGTTATAAGTTGTCTAAATATGCTTACGGAACCGATTATCATTTTGTCATTAAGGATAAACTAAAGGAATTACTTCATTCTATTCAAGATGAAATTGGTGATGTTCATGGTCGTGCGTTTGTAGATTCAGCTCCTGTTTTGGACAAAGCTTGGGCAGCTAAATCTGGTTTAGGGTGGATTGGTAAACATAGTAACCTCTTAACACAACAAATAGGATCCTTCTATTTTATTGCAGAACTCATTATCGATTTAGAATTAGACTATGACCATGCAACGACCGATCATTGCGGAACTTGCACAGCATGCATTGATGCTTGCCCAACACAAGCGATTACAGAGCCCTATGTCGTTGATGGCAGTAAATGTATTTCGTATTTCACTATCGAGTTAAAAGAGAATATCCCTTCAGAATTTAAAGGACAATTTGATGATTGGATGTTTGGCTGTGATGTGTGTCAGGATGTATGTCCGTGGAACCGCTTTTCAAAAGCTCATAATGAACCATTATTCAACCCACACCCTGATTTACTCTCTATGACGAAAAAAGATTGGGAAGAAATCACTAAAGATACCTTTAATAAGGTGTTTAAGAATTCCGCAGTAAAACGGACTAAGTTTGAAGGTTTACAACGAAATGTTACGTTTTTAAAAGATTAATATTTCCGAAGAGATACTTCCAGTCTCTAGGCTTTTTTCTATAAACCTTACTCATAAAACACTTACATTTGTAATTCGGTTTGTAAGCAGGTATAGTTACGAATTGATTAATTCACAAAGTATATGAGCAAGCAAAGTAAACGTAGAGAGGCCTTAGTTTATCACGCAAAACCAACACCTGGAAAGATTCAGGTGGTTCCAACAAAAAAATATGCATCCCAAAGAGATTTATCTTTAGCGTATTCTCCAGGAGTTGCTGAACCTTGTCTTGAAATTGAAAAAGACAAAAACAATGCTTATAAATACACAGCCAAAGGAAACTTAGTTGCCGTAATTTCTAACGGAACAGCAGTTTTAGGTCTGGGAAATATTGGTCCTGAAGCTTCTAAACCAGTAATGGAAGGGAAAGGCTTACTCTTTAAAATCTTTGCCGATATTGATGTGTTTGATATTGAAGTCGATACAGAAAATATCGAGGAGTTTATACAAACGGTGAAGATGATTGCTCCAACTTTTGGTGGTATAAATCTAGAAGACATAAAAGCTCCAGAGGCTTTTGAAATAGAACGCCGTCTAAAAGAGGAGTTAGACATTCCAGTAATGCACGATGACCAACATGGAACAGCAATTATTTCTGCCGCAGCCTTATTAAATGCTTTAGAAATCGCTGAAAAGAAGATTGGAGAGGTTAAGATTGTTATAAGTGGCGCAGGAGCAGCAGCAATTTCATGTTCACGATTGTACCAAGCTTGTGGTGCTAATCGTAAAAACATGGTGATGCTAGATAGCAAAGGTGTGATTAGAGATGATCGTGAAAATTTAACAACAGAGAAATCTGAATTTGCTACGCATCGAAAAATAGATACGCTTGATGAAGCTATGGCAAATGCTGATGTTTTTATTGGTTTATCAATGCCAGATTTGGTAAGTCCTGAGATGTTAAGGTCCATGGCAATAAATCCGATTGTATTTGCAATGGCTAACCCAGATCCTGAAATAAAATATCAACTAGCAGTGGATACGCGAGATGATATTATCATGGCAACAGGGCGAAGTGATCATCCGAATCAAGTAAATAATGTACTCGGGTTCCCATTTATTTTTAGAGGTGCACTCGATGTAAGAGCAACAAAAATTAATGAAGCCATGAAAATGGCTGCAGTTCGCGCTTTAGCAGATTTGGCGAAAGAACCAGTTCCTGAACAGGTTAATATTGCTTATGGTGAAACGCGTTTGACCTTCGGGAAAGATTATATCATACCAAAACCATTTGATCCAAGACTTATTGCCGAAGTACCTCCAGCAGTAGCTAAAGCAGCTATGGAGAGTGGTGTGGCTAAAGAGCCAATAGAAGATTGGGAAAAATATAAAGATGACTTATTAGAACGTTTAGGTTCTGATAACAAGATTGTGAGGTTGCTACTCAATCGTGCAAAATTAAACCCTAAACGTGTTGTTTTTGCTGAAGCAGATCAACTCGATGTCTTAAAAGCAGCTCAAATTGTTTTCGAAGAAGGTATTGCTATTCCAATTTTATTGGGACGTAGAGATACGATTTTAGCGCTCATGGAAGAGTTAGAATTTGAAGAAGATGTAGAAATCATCGACCCAAAATCTGACGAAGAAGAAGCCCGTAAAAATAAGTATGCTAAAGTCTATTGGGAACAGAGTAAACGTAAAGGGGTGACCTTGTTTTCCGCAGAAAAAGTAATGCGCGAGCGTAATTATTTTGCTGCAATGATGGTTAACGAAGGTGATGCAGATGCTTTAATCTCTGGATACTCTAGAAGTTATCCATTAGTCGTTAAGCCAATGTTAGAACTTATAGGTTTGGCGCCAGGTTCTACTAGAGCGGCAACTACCAATGTGATGATGACGCAACGTGGACCAATGTTTTTAAGCGATACGTCTATAAATATTAATCCGTCTGCAAGCGATTTGACGAAAATTGCCCAAATGACAGCAGGTGTTGTTAAAATGTTTGGAATGGAACCTGTGATGGCAATGATTTCCTATTCTAATTTTGGGTCTTCAAAAAATCAAACAGCATTGAAGGTTAGGGAAGCTGTCGAATATCTTCACAGAAGACACCCAAATCTAGTAGTAGATGGTGAACTCCAAACCGATTTTGCATTAAATAAAGAGATGCTTCAAGATATTTTTCCGTTTTCAAAATTAGCAGGACGTAAGGTAAATACGCTTATTTTCCCGAATTTGGAATCGGCAAATATCACCTATAAACTCTTAAAAGAACTGAATAAAGCTGACTCCATTGGACCTATTATGATGGGAATGAAAAAACCGGTTCATATCCTTCAGTTGGACGCTAGCGTGGATGAAATTGTAAATATGACAGCCATTGCTGTTATTGATGCTCAGCAAAAGGAGAAAAACAATAGCTAATCGTGCTACTGCTTTAGACCGCTATTCGTCTTTGTAATGTAAATAATTTTATTACATTTGAGTTTTTAACCCAAGAGAGTAAATGATTACGCACATTCAAGGAAAATTGGTGGAAAAGAATGCAACAGATGTTGTTATTGATTGCAACGGTGTTGGTTATCTTTTAAACATATCATTACATACGTTTTCACAAATTCCCGATAGAGAAGCACTCAAACTCTATTCGCACATGATCGTGCGCGAAGATTCTCATACCTTGTTTGGTTTTTCTTCGTTGGTTGAACGTGAAATTTTTAGACTTTTAATTTCTGTTAGTGGCATTGGAGCTAATACTGCACGTACGATGTTATCGTCATTAACTCCTCAACAGGTTAAAGAAGGTATTGCTCATGGTGATGTTGCGTTAATTCAATCTATAAAGGGGATTGGAGCTAAAACTGCAGCACGTGTTATACTAGATTTAAAGGATAAAGTGCTAAAAGTATACGATATTGACGAAGTTTCTGTTAATAAAAACAATACCAACAAAGGTGAAGCGTTATCTGCTTTAGAAGTTTTAGGATTTGTGAAAAAACAATCCGAACGAATTGTGGATAGAATTGTGTCTCAACAGCCAGATGCAACAGTAGAAACAATTATTAAGGAAGCTTTAAAAAATTTATAAAATTTGATTACAACTAACTTTACTTTATCAAAATCATATCGACTAATATTTTTCCTTGCTTTTGTAATGGTTAGCGGTCTTGGGCATGCCCAAGATAGTACTAAGACAGGTTTTTCACTAGGGAAAATAGTAATACCAAATCCTCAAAGTATTGTTTCTAAATACACTTACGATCCTACAACTGATAGATATATCTACACAGAAAAAGTAGGTGACTTTAGTATTAACTATCCGCTAATTTTAACTCCAGCTGAATATCAAAAACTTATTCTCGAAGAGAGACAGCGTTTATATTATAAACAAAAAATTGATGCTGCAGCCGGACAAAAAGAAGGTTCTGAGGAAGATCAAAAAAATCTATTGCCCGAATTTTATGTGAATTCTGGGCTTTTCGAAACGATTTTTGGAGGGAATACTATTGAAGTAATTCCACAAGGTTCTGCAGAAGTTGACTTAGGTATTCTATTTACAAAACAAGATAACCCAACCTTCTCACCAAGAAACCGGAGTAATTTTACATTCGATTTTGATCAACGTATTAGTGTGAGTTTATTAGGTAAAGTAGGAACACGTTTGCAGGTTACTGCTAATTACGATACCGAATCTACTTTTGATTTTCAGAATTTGGTAAAACTAGAATACACACCAACCGAAGATGATATCGTAAGAAAAATAGAAGTTGGTAACGTAAGCATGCCGCTAAACAGTTCATTAATAACTGGTGCGCAAAGTTTATTTGGTGTAAAAACCGAATTACAATTTGGTAAAACAAGAGTGACCGCAATTTTTTCTGAACAACGATCTCAATCACAATCTGTAGTTGCACAAGGTGGTGGAACTGTAGAGGAGTTTGAGTTCTTTGCAAGAGATTATGACGAAAATAGACACTATTTCTTAGCACAATATTTTAGAGATACTTATGATGAATCGATGTTACGATATCCTTACATCGCTAACAATATTCAAATTACAAGAGTTGAAGTTTGGGTGACCAATCGAAGTAACCAAACCGATAATGTAAGAAACATTGTAGCACTTCAAGATATTGGAGAATTCGAGACTTTCGGACTTAATGGTGGTGTTGCGCCTGGCGGATTTATAAGTCCTTTAGGGTCACAATTTCCAGATAATAAGAACAATGCCTTTAATCCTAATAATATTGGTCAAGGTGGTTCGTTTTTATCTCCAGCAGTTAGAGATATTACAACGGCAGAGCAAGGTATTTTGACACCTGTTAACGAAGGTTTTGACTTCGGGAAATTAGAAAATGCTCGAAAACTGCAACAAGGAAGAGATTATGTGCTGAGTCAACAGTTAGGTTACATCTCCTTGAATCAGAGATTACTTAATGACGAGATTTTGGCAGTTGCATTTCAATATACCATTGGAGGCGAAGTGTTTCAAGTAGGTGAGTTTGCTAACGATGGTGTTAATTCTACAGCTACAAATAATGACGATGATAACGATGGGATTCCCAACGTTGCAGATGTTGATATCAATGGAGATGGTATTGCCGATAATGGCACCGATTCAGATGGAGATGGCATTAATGATAATACCGATTCTGATGTGAATGGCGACGGAACAATAGATAACGGTCCAGATGTCAATGCAGATGGGATTAACGATAGCTTTGTTATTGTTGAAGGTTCTACACAAAGTTTGGTAGTAAAAATGTTAAAGAGTCCGATTACTGATGTGAATCAACCTATTTGGGACTTAATGATGAAGAATATCTATGATACCGGCGCATTTCAGATTGATAGAGAAGATTTCAGATTAAACATCTTTTATACTGAGGCTTCACCTTTAAATTATATTGGTCCAGTTGAAGGAACAACATTTCCGGAATTTGCCAATAACACACCTTTTGATAATACCGATGATGGTGAAATTATAGACACACCTTTAATTCGATTATTTCATTTAGACCGATTGAATTTTAATAATGATCCGCAAGCAGGAGGTGATGGGTTTTTTGATTTTGTTCCAGGATTAACGGTATTAACCCAAAACGGAAAAATCATTTTCACCAAAGCAGAACCTTTTGGTCGTTACCTCTTTGATATTCTTGATGACGATGGTAGTGCAAATAATGATGCAGATTACGAATTAGAAACCTATACAAACCTTAACCAAGAGAAATATGTTTTCGATATACTTTACAAGCAGACTAAGACAGCTGCATTGGACGAAGCAGAGAAAAATAAATTCCAAATTAAAGGACGATATAAAGCTTCAGGAGGTGATGGTATTCCATTAGGAGCTTTTAATGTGCCTAGAGGTTCTGTTGTTGTTACAGCTGGAGGAAGAACTTTAGTTGAAGGTCAAGACTATACTGTGAACTATCAAATTGGTCGTGTATTTATTATTGATGAAGCATTAAAATCGTCAAATATACCTATCAATGTTTCCGTAGAAAATAACGCCGTATTTGGACAACAAACAAGACGTTTTACAGGAGTTAATGTCGAGCATCAGTTTAATGAAAATTTTGTTTTAGGAGCAACATTACTCAACTTAAACGAAAGACCGATTACTCAAAAAGCCAATTTTAATTCCGAACCAATTAATAATACAATTTTTGGTATAAATGGGAATTTCTCTACCGAAGTTCCATTTTTCACAAGATTAGTAAACAAGTTACCAAATATAGATACGGATGCACCTTCAAACCTTTCAGTTAGAGGTGAATTTGCGTATTTAGCACCTGGAGCACCAAAAGGAACCGACTTTAATAATGAAGCTACGGCTTATGTAGATGATTTTGAAGGAACTCAAGGCGCTATAGATTTATTGTCACCACAATCATGGTTTTTATCAAGTAGACCAAGAAGCTTAGGTGAAATATACGCAGGTTTTGGTGGAGAGGATGAAAACGGAATTCAAAACGGATTTGATAGAGCCTTATTAAACTGGTACACTATTGATCCGATTTTCTATAGCAATCAACGTCCAGGTGATATTAGCGACGAAGATGTTTCAGATTTGTACACAAGACGTGTATTTATAGACGAAGTGTTTCCACAATTGGACATTGCCCAAGGACAGAGTACAGTAATCAATACTTTAGATTTAACGTATTATCCAACCGAAAGAGGACCTTATAATTTTGAAACAGCTGCTGCTGGTGATAACTTAAACCCTAACGATAGTTGGGCAGGTATTACGAGACAAATTACGTCTACCGATTTTGAACAAGCCAATGTCGAATACATCGAATTCTGGTTAATGGATCCGTTTATGAATAATCCTGCCGGAACGAGTCAACCTGGTAAGCTATTTATCAATTTGGGTAATATTTCCGAAGATGTATTAAAGGATGGTAAAAAACAATATGAAAATGGATTGCCAGAAGATGGTGATATTACACCATTATTACCAATAACTTCTTATCAAACAGTTGTACCTCGAAATCAATCTTTAATTTACACCTTCTCATCAGGAGGAGCAGAACGTGATAACCAAGATGTTGGTTATGATGGTTATGACGATGCAGAAGAACTAGCACAGTTTGGAGGTGTTTTTGGAGAAGATCCAGCAAAAGATAACTACACCTATTACTTAAATACAGAAGGTAACATTTTTGATCGCTATAAAAAATATAATGGTCAGCAAGGGAATTCACCAGATGTGTTTACCGACACCAACCGTGGATCTACTCCACAGCCGGATGTTGAGGATATCAACAGAGATAACACGATGAATACTATTGATAGTTATTTCCAATATGAAGTAGATATTGATGAGAACACGCTAAATGAAAGTAATCCTCAAATTAACGATGTAAAAGAACGTATAGTAACTTTACCAAATGGTCAATCGGCTACTGTTACGTATTATCAATTTAGAATTCCAATTTCTGAACCAACTGAAGCTGTTGGTGGTATCACCGATATTAGATCGGTACGTTTTGCACGTTTATTCTTAACAGATTTTGTTGAAACCACAACACTTCGTTTTGCAACCTTAGATTTGGTTCGTAGTGATTGGAGACGTTATAAATTGACACTTGATGATGATCCAAACAACGAAAATGACAACACTGAATTTACTGTTGGA
Organism: Psychroserpens sp.; assembly: GCF_036960315.1. NCBI lineage: Bacteria > Pseudomonadati > Bacteroidota > Flavobacteriia > Flavobacteriales > Flavobacteriaceae > Psychroserpens > Psychroserpens sp. Next base: position 251,932 of record NZ_JBALVR010000006.1, read on the forward strand.
GTTGTAGGTCTTCAACAAAATGACGGAAATTATGTATTGCCTCCAGGTGTCGTATTGGAGCAATTAAACAACAACAATAATATTATTAGACAAAATGAGCAATCTTTACAAATTGAGGCTTGTGGTTTAGAAGTAGAAGATTCTAGAGGTGTCTTTAAAAATATCAATGTAGATATGCGTCAGTATAATAAACTGCGTATGTTTATTCATGCTGAAGAAGGTGATGTAGGAACACTCAACGATGGCGATCTAGTAGGATTTATTCGTATGGGTAATGATTTTACACAAAACTATTATCAAATAGAAGTGCCATTACAAGTATCTTCTGGACAGGCTTCTGCTGAAACCGTTTGGCCTGAAGCGAATGAGATAGGCATCGAATTGGACATACTGGAACAAATTAAATCTTTAGGGATTGCTAACGGAACATTAGCAAACATAGATCCTACATTTTATGACCTTGTTGGTAGTCAACTTACAGAGGTTGATGAGTTTGACCCCTATCCTCCAATTGGTGTAGAAAAAATTCAAAGAGTTGCTATTAAGGGTAATCCAAACTTTGGTGACGTTAGAGTATTAATGGTTGGAGTTAAAAACTCTGGTCAAAATGGAGGAGATGTTTGTGGAGAAGTTTGGTTTAATGAATTGCGATTAGCAGATTTAGATAATGAAGGTGGTTGGGCAGCAGTTGCCGCAATGGATGCTAATTTTGCCGATTTCGCTAATGTGAGTGCAACAGGAAGAAAAAGTACTATCGGTTTTGGATCGGTTGAGCAACGTCCTAACGAACGTAGTCGAGAAGATGTCGAACAATATGATGTTGTTACTAATTTAAATTTAGGACAGTTGTTACCAAAAAAATGGGGAATTCAACTCCCATTTAATTATGCCATAGGAGAACAAACTATAACTCCAGAGTACGATCAATTTTATAGAGATATTAAATTGGATGCGCGACTAGATGCTGCCAATTCCAACGAAGAACGTGAAACGATTAGAATCCAGTCTGAGGATTATACCAAACGTAAAAGTATCAACTTTATAGGTGTTAGAAAAAATAGAACAGGAGACGCCAAACCACGTTTCTATGATGTAGAAAACTTGACTTTCAATTATTCTTATAATAAGGAAGAGCATCGCGATTTTGAAATAGAGAATGCTTTGAGTCAGCAAGTAAGAGCTGGAGTTAACTACAACTACAGTTTTGAGCCTATGACTATTGAACCCTTTAAAAAGAATGATTCATTATTCACTGGGAAGTACTGGAAGATTCTTAAAGATTTCAACTTTAACCCAATTCCAACAAGTTTTTCAATAAATACTGATATTCTTCGTCAGTTTAATAAGCAGAAATTTAGAGAAGTTGATTTAACCGGTGATAATATTGGGTTGGAAGAATTATTCCGAAGAAACTACAATTTCAATACGCAATATGCCATCAATTATAATTTGACTAAAGCTTTGAGTTTAAACTTTACGGCTGCCAATACAAATATCGTAAGAAACTATTTTGTAGATGATGTAATTAACGGGAGACAAGATTCTAATCTTGATGTTTGGGATGGCTTCTTCGATTTAGGTGATCCTAATATTCAAAACCAACAGTTGCAGATTAATTATGAGTTGCCTTTATATAAAATTCCAACCTTGAGTTTTATGCGAGCGACGTATTCATATACTGGTGACTTCCAATGGCAAAAGGGATCTGATTTAAATACGAATCTACCCATAGAAAATGATGATGGATCGTTTACCACATATAATTTAGGAAACTCGATTCAAAATGCAAATACGCATAATATCAACTCGACGTTCAATCTAGAAACCCTATATAAGCATATTGGTTTAACTAAAAAGAATACTAAATCATCGGCAAGAAGTCGTAGAGTAACAACGCCAGGTGCTTTAGATAAAGATGGTAAACCTATAGTAGCCAAAGGGACTGCTGCTGCAACTGCTAGTAAAAAAGGAGTGGGTTCTAAAATTCTTAATGCTGGAATAGATATCCTAACAGCTGTAAAGCGTGTTCAAATAAACTATACTGAAAATAATGGGTCTTACTTACCGGGTTATTTAAGTACTCCTGGATTTATCGGAACGCTTAAGCCTACATTAGGTTACACGTTTGGAAGCCAGCAAGATATTAGGGACTTAGCGGCCAGAAACGGATGGTTGACTGTATTCCCAGATTTTAACCAGCAGTACAGTGAAACGACCAATCGTATTTTAGATATTTCGGCAGATATTGAGTTGATTAAAGACTTAAATATAGATTTAACAGGTGGACGTGTATATTCTAAAAATACCACACAAAACTTCAACACGACTGATACAAATGGTGACGGACTGAGTAATACCTATAATAGTTTGATTACAAATTCCTTCGGAAACTTTAATATTTCGACCGCTTTAATAAAAACAGCATTTAGTACGAGTGATGAAAATCAGTCTCCTGCTTTTGAAGATTTTAGAGCTAACCGATTAACTGTAGCACGACGATTGGCAAGAAATTTTTATGGAAATGATAACTTTGCTGTAGATGGCGAAGGCTATCCATTAGGCTTTGGGAAGAATAGTCAAGCCGTATTATTACCATCGTTTTTGGCAGCATACCAAGGAGCTAACCCTGATAAGATAAGCCTATCTGCATTTAGAGATATTCCAATTCCTAATTGGCAGTTAAAGTATACTGGTTTTATGAAAATGAAGTGGTTTAAAAAGAGGTTCAAGCGTTTTTCTATTACACATGGCTATCGTTCGAGTTACACCATAAATCAGTTTAGAACCAATCTGGATTTAGACTCAGACTTATTACAGCCAGGAGTTGATTATGAAAGTCAAAACCCGGAGGTTTTAGACCAATCAGGAAACTTTAAAAACGGAACAATATTTAGTAATATCAACTTAGAAGAACAATTTAGTCCATTATTTAGATTGGATTTTGAGATGAAGAATTCTGTTAAGATTCTAGCTGAAATGAAAAAGGACCGAATTTTATCGCTGAGTTTTGATAATAACCTATTGACTGAAATTCGTGGGAATGAATATATCCTCGGACTTGGATATCGTATTAAAGACTTACGTATTCGTTCTAAGCTTGCTGGCCCAAAGCAGGTCATTAAAAGTGATTTGAATATGAAAGCAGATATTTCAGTGAGAAATAATAAAACCATTATTAGATATCTCGATATTGAGAATAACCAAATCACGCAAGGACAGACAATTTGGGGAGTGAAGTATACAGCAGATTATGCGTTTAGTAAAAATCTAACGGCTATTTTCTATTTTGACTATACGTTCTCAGAGTATGAAATATCTACAGCATTTCCGCAAACAACAATTAGATCTGGATTTACATTGCGATACAATTTCGGAAATTAAATAGCAATTAAAGGCTAAAAAAATTACATTTGTAACTACAGAATAACATTTAATTTACAAGATGAATATACCATCAGATTTAAAATACACCAAAGACCACGAATGGATTAAGATTGAAGGTGATACAGCCACAGTTGGTATTACAGATTTCGCACAAGGTGAACTTGGAGACATCGTTTACGTAGAAGTAGAAACTGTTGATGAAACTTTGGATATTGAAGAAATTTTCGGAACAGTAGAAGCTGTTAAAACAGTTTCCGATTTATTCTTACCATTATCAGGTGAAATCGTTGCCTTTAATGAAAGTTTAGAAGACGATCCAGAAAAGGTAAATACAGATCCTTACGGAGGCGGTTGGATGATTAAAATTAAGTTTTCTGATGCTTCAGAAATAGATGATTTATTATCTGCTGATGACTACAAAGCTATTATTGGCGCTTAAAAAATGGGCGCTACCTATTGTTATTGCCTACGCATTGGCACTAACAATTGCAAGTTTGGTTCAAATTGGAGACATACCAAGTTTGGGGTCTTCTTTTGATGACAAAATATTCCATTTTATTGCCTATTGTATGTTTATGATCCTGGTGGATAACTATTGTAGAGCAAAACAATATACCAGCCCAATTTTAATTTCATCAGTAGCTGTAATTATTTATGGCATTATTATTGAGATTTTACAACATACAATAACAGAACATCGCACTTTAGACGCCTACGACGCACTTGCAAATACTTTGGGTGTGTGTTTTGCCGTTTTGCTGTTAAAGTCAAGAAACAAACTAAAGTTAAAATGAACGAATCTTGCTTTTTTAACAAATAATTGGTTAATTTAGCATTCAGAAAAATCTTATTTGCACATGGAACCTAAAAAAAATACAAAAGCAGACATTAGCAGAAATAGTTCGCTATACTTTGCTGTAGGTCTAGTATTGATGCTTGCTTTAACTTATATGACTATCAATTTCAAGACATATGAAAAAGAAGATATCGATATTGGGCAACTAAATTTAGATGATTTAGAGGAAGAAGAAATTCCTATTACAAATCAAGAAATAATTCCACCACCACCACCACCACCGCCACCAGTTGTGCCAGAGGAAATCGAAATTGTGGAAGATGAAAAAGAAATCGAAGAAACTGTAATCGAATCTACTGAAACAGATCAAGAAGAAGAAATTGTTGAGGTTGAAGAGATAGAGGTAGAAGAAATGGAAGAAGATATTGAAGTTCCTTTCTCGGTTATTGAAAACGTTCCAATCTTTCCTGGTTGTGAAAAAGAAAAAGGCAACAATGCGAAAAAACAATGTATGTCTGATAAGATTGCTAAATTTGTAAACAAAAAATTTAATACAGAATTAGCAGGTGACTTAGGATTATCTGGAAGACAACGAATCAACGTGATTTTCAAAATTGATAAAACAGGTAATATTGTAGGTATTCAAGCAAGAGCTCCACATCCAGGATTGGAAAAAGAAGCTAAGCGTGTTATTGGATTATTACCAAAAATGAAACCAGGTAAGCAAAGAGGTAAGGCTGTAATTGTACCTTATTCTTTACCAATATTATTCCAAGTGCAAGACTAGATATAGATAAGCATATTATATAATTTCAAAATCCCATCTAAAATTAATTAGATGGGATTTTTACTTTGGTATGCTTATTGTGATTTTGACATAATATTAACATTTTAAAATACGTATTATGAAAGATTTAAACAAATCGCACGATATTGCTGGTCAGAGCAATAAAGAAGTGCAAAAATCACACAAGCACGATGCAAATTTACAAAAAAACTCGTCGCTGTATTTTCAAATTGGTTTAATCCTATGTTTATTAGGAACCTATGGCATCTTTGAGATGAAATTTGAAACTAAAAAAATTGACCAAGCTACCTTAATTCCTTTAGGTCCTGAAGACGACAGATATGTCATGCCAACGTTTGTTGTAGAACCCGATGCACCAAAGCCAAAGCCTATTAAAAAGCTGAAGAAAAAAGTGATTACTCAGGAGCTTAAGATTGTTGTGGATGATTATAAAATTACGGATGTTGTTGATTTAGTAACATCTCCAGTTCCAACTGATATTGTAGATCTAAGTTCTTTTAAAGATCCAGTAGATCCTGTTGATTCTATTATCGAGATTTTCGATATGAAAAATGTCGAAATCGTTCCTATTTATCCGGGTTGCGAAAAAAAGAAAACGAACAAAGACAGAGTTAAATGTATGTCTGATAAGCTAGGACGACTGGTTCAGAAAAAATTTAATACGGATTTAGCTTCTGAACACGGTTTAAGTGGTGTTCAAAAAATTCAGATTCAATTTAAGATTGATCAAAATGGAAATATAACAGAAGTGTTTACTAGAGCACCACATCCTAGTCTTGAAAAGGAAGCACTGCGATTAGCAAATAAAATCCCAAAAATGAAACCAGGCGAACAAAGACATAAGCCAGTTTCTGTAATTTACAATTTACCTATTGTGTTTAAGGTAAATTAGTAACATTATATTGGTAATATGAGTAGGCGGTTTAAAACGAGTTTTTAGACCGCTTTTTTTGAGCGCCTATTTTGAAAAAAATAGTATCTTTCGGCATCTAATATGATGCGCTCGCTCTATGAAGAATAGCTTCTTATTCATTTTCTTATTTACATTTGGACTATTGTCAGCTCAAGACATTTCAACTTTTGAAAAATCACCAATATTTCCAGGATGTGAATCACAACCCATTTCAGAATTAAAAATGTGTTTCAACAATCAAATCAATTCTCATATTTTTAATGCGTTTAAAGTACCTCAGATTGTTAATGATGAAAGTTATAAAGGGGAAGTGCAAGTGCTTTTTGAAGTTGATAAAGAAGGACGAATAACGGTTTTATACATTGATGCTGTTTATGATGAACTAAAAGAAGAAACCAAACGTATCTTTGAGGCATTGCCGAAAATAACTCCTGGTAGCTACAATGGCAAACCTACATATTTTCAATATTCACTTGGTATCGACATTCCTTTAATCAATCCTGCGGAAATTCAAACTAAAAAAGAAGAGATTGCATTACAGGATATTAAAAATATCGAAGACCTCAATGCAGATGTAAGCAAAGAGTATGATAATGTAAATGACAGTATCGTTGCTTATACTCAAAAAGAATATAGTAGTCAGTTAAATATTCCGTTTACGCATAATTATTATGCAAGATTCGACCAACAAATGAGTGGTCTAGGTACTAATAGTCATACAGCTTCTAAACCGTTTATTTATGAAGATGTTTCAGCATATTACGATTTTAAGGCGGAGAAAGAATCTTTGGTTATAGGCAGTGATGGTTGGTGGAGCCGAAAACTTTGGAACGAACATTTAGTCACAGTGCAAGGAGAAGACTACTGGTTTACTGCGGATCCTGTTTTTGATTTACAAATTGGTAAAGACACTGAAGCCGATTTCAGTACAACTTATAACAATACAAGAGGTGTTTTTATTCAAGGTGGATTGGGGAAAAAGTTTAATTTCTCGGCGTCTATATATGAAAGTCAAGGTCGTTTTGCTCAGTACTTTAATGAATATGCACTTGGCTTAACAGCTGAAGGCGGAGAGCCAATTGTTCCTGGAAGAGGTTTGTCTAAAATTTATAAAGACAATGGGTTTGATTATCCAGTAGCAGAAGCTTATTTGTCTTACTCACCAGCTAAATTTATAAACATCCAATTTGGACATGGTAAGAATTTTATTGGTGATGGTTACAGGTCGCTTTTAATGGGAGATGCTGCGAGTCCGCATCCGTTTTTAAAGTTGAACACTAAATTCTGGAAAATCAAATACACCAATACGTGGATGTGGTTAAAGGATGTAAGAGGAGAAGTCACAGAAGATGGCGCATTCTTAACCAAGTATATGGCTAATCATTACTTAAGCTGGAATGTTACCAAGCGCTTAAATATTGGGTTATTTGAATCTGTATTGTGGACAAATGATAACGACAGAGGTTTTGATATTAATTACCTAAACCCAATTATTTTTTATCGTGCTATAGAGTTCTCTACTGGACAAGACGCAGGAAATGCTATTTTAGGCGCCTCAGCAAAATACAAATGGAATAATAAGGTGAATCTTTACGGACAATTTATTCTAGATGAATTTTCGCTTAACGACATTACTGGAGGTGACAAGAGTTGGAAAAATAAATATGGCTATCAATTAGGTGTCAAGTATTTTGATGCTTTTAAAGTAGATAATTTATTGGTTCAATTTGAATATAATAGAGTGCGACCATATACCTATTCACATAATTCAGTTGTGTTAAATTATGCGCACAATAACCAACCCATGGCACATCTTTGGGGAGCAAATTTTAGTGAAGCAATCTTGATTGGTCGTTATACCTACAAACGTTGGTTTGCTGATGCAAAATTTGTCTTTGGAAAACGAGGTTTCGATTTTAATGATGGTGTCGACAACGCTAACTATGGAAGCAATATCTTTAGAAGTGAAGTTGATAGAAATGCAGACACTGGTATAACAGTTGGACAAGGAAACACAACTAATGTGTTTCAAGCCGATGTGGCAGGTGGTTATATTATTAACCCTGTAACTAACCTGAGATTATTTACTAATATTACCTTTAGAAATTATAATCCGCAAGCCAATACTGCTGCTGCATTAGACACAAGTACAGTTTGGTTCACAGTTGGTGTGAGAACCGATTTATTTAATTGGTACAATGATTTTTAATCACTATTGCTTCAAACTCAAATAAAACGCTCGTCGAATTTTTTCAGAATTGATAAAACCTGTTCCGTAGTTTAGATCATCATAGGTTTTCGTGATGCTTTCGTTTTTGGCAACCTCATCTTCAGATTTACCTGCTTTGATTTCAACAAGTACAGCCATTTTTAGATCTTCTAACATTTTTAAAAACAATGCATACTCTGCTTTGTTAGATAAACTTCCATGACCGGGAATAATTTTAGTATTATCGTCGACAAGCTGAAGTCCGAGTTTAACAGCTTCAATATAACCATTAACACTTCCTCCCGATTTTAAATCGATATAAGGATAGCGACTTTTAAAATAGGTGTCTCCAGTATGTAAAACATTACTTTCAGTAAAATATAAAAGGGCATCGCCATCCGTATGAGCATGTTCTACATGAAACACACCAATTTTTTCGCCATTGACATATAAACTCATTTGATCATTAAAGGTGATGATTGGTAAAGCAGCTTTAACTTTCATAGAACCATCACGTTTAGGAGTCGTTTCTAGACGCTGTCTTACATTGTCATGAGCGATGATGGTTGCTCCAAGTTTTTGCATGTTTTCATTTCCGCCAGTATGATCGCCATGGAAATGCGTGTTTACCAAAAAGGTTATGTCTTTATCACTAAGTGCTTTAATAGCTGCGTTTATTTTTTCAGTTAAAGGCGCAAATTGGTCATCAATAACAAAAACGCCATCATCACCAATAGAAACGCCAATGTTTCCTCCAGCGCCTAAAAGCATGTAGACATGGTCAGAAACTTTTATGGTTTCAATTTTCACGTTGTCAAAACGTTGTGCATTGGCAAAACTTCCGAAGATAAAAAAAGCAATAAGAATAGATTTAGAAATACATGGCATAGTGATGTGATTTTAAACAAGAGTCCTATAAATATACTTAAACTTACAATGCTAGAATTAATTATGTTTTGAATTGTCCAAAAGCTTTTTTCAGAGTATCTTTGCAAACGCAATAAAAGGACTAGGATTGAGTACTATAAAATCAACAGTTAAACAGGCTTCTATAATTTCCGATTTCAAGGAAATTACAAAAATGAGACTATCGCTTAGTGTTGTGTTTTCAGCACTTGCTGGATATTTACTTGGAGCAATTGAAGTTGATGTATACACGCTTGTTTTACTAGCTTTTGGCGGTTATTTTATGGTTGGCGCTTCTAATGCGTTTAATCAAATCATTGAGAAAGATTTAGATGCCTTGATGGATCGCACGAAAAATAGACCAATTCCGGCTGGACGAATGAGTGTGCGTTCGGCATTTATAATTGCGACCATCTTTACCGTCTTAGGAATCACAGTACTTTATATTATCAATGAAAGAACGGCGATGTATGGAGCGATTTCTATTTTTTTATATACCTGTGTGTATACGCCTTTAAAAACCAAAACACCTCTATCTGTTTTTGTTGGAGCAATTCCTGGAGCGATTCCATTTATGCTAGGTTGGGTTGCTGCACGAAATGATTTTGGAATTGAGTCTGGAACATTGTTCGCCTTACAGTTTTTTTGGCAATTTCCTCACTTTTGGGCGATTGGATGGTTTTTGTTTGAAGATTATGAAAAAGGTGGATTTTATATGCTACCGACAAGAAAACGAGATAAAGGAACAGCTGTGCAAACGATTATGTATACCATTTGGACACTATTAATATCTATAGTTCCTGTATTTGGTGTGACGGGTGATTTAAAACTCTCCATTGTAGCAGCAATCATAGTTTTTATATTAGGTTTAATGATGTTGTATTACGCCTTTGAATTATTTAAAAAGAGAACTGCTAAAGCAGCAAAACAATTGATGCTCTCAAGTGTGTCATACATTACATTACTGCAAATTGTATATGTTGTAGATAAATTTATAAGATAACATGGATTTAACCGAAGGAACGCTAAAAGAAAAAAATGACAGAGCCAAACGCATGATGCTTTGGTTTGGGATCATGGCATTAATTATGTCATTTGCTGGACTTACGAGTGCTGTTTTGGTAAGTAGAAAACGTGAGGATTGGATGCACGATTTTACGATGCCAAAAGCTTTTTTAATTGGTTGCTTCATCATTGTAATGAGTAGTGTGACTTTTATGTTGGCAAAACGCGCATTAAAAAATAATAATAGAAGCTTAACAGCCTTAATGTTACTAGTGACATTTGTATTAGGTGTAACGTTTATTGTATGTCAATTTTATGGGTTTGGACAAATTTTGGACTCAGGCTATAATCTAACAGGTCCAACTAGTAATGTGACCATGAGTTTCATTTATGTCATTGCATTCGCTCACATTTTGCATGTTGTAGCTGGACTGATTTCAATAATAGTGGTAATTTATAATCATTTTAAACAAAAATATTCAGCAACAGAAATGCTAGGGATGCAACTCTCTGCTACCTTTTGGCACTTTGTAGATATACTGTGGTTATTCTTGTTTTTATTTTTAACATATGTAGTTTAATTTTTTAATCATTTTGACAGGCTTGAACATGCTATATAGTCTAGTAATGACCTATGTTTCTAATTTTTAGAAAAGGATGTTTTTTTAGATAGATAAAATGATTATTTTTGTGCAACTTTTAACAACTAAATGCTTTATATGGATACTACAGTAGCAAATACTGGAACAGAAGGCAAACCTTGGGGTGGAGGAAATCAACCACTAAAATCAAGTTACGGTAAAATGATGATGTGGTTCTTTATCGTGTCTGATGCCTTGACGTTTTCTGGATTTTTAGCAGCTTACGGATTTTCGAGATTTAAGTTTATTGACTCCTGGCCAATAGCGGATGAGGTGTTTACACACGTTCCATTTTTTCATGGAAATTATCCAATGATTTATGTGGCTTTTATGACATTCGTTTTAATTATGTCGTCAGTAACAATGGTGTTAGCCGTTGATGCTGGTCATCATATGAAGAAATCCAAAGTAACCATATACATGTTCTTAACCATCATTGGTGGTTTGATATTCGTTGGTTCTCAAGCTTGGGAATGGGGAACATTTATCAAAGGAGATTATGGAGCAGTTCAAACTAAAGGTGGAAATATTCTTCAGTTTGTCGATACTGATGGACACAGAGTAGCCTTAAGAGATTTTGTTGTAGCTGAAGAAAAGGAAAGAGCAGAGCATGGTCGTAAAGACGGTTTGTGGTTTGTTGAAGAAGGCACATTGCCATCTTACACAGTAGACGAAGTTTATGAAGGATTAGAATCACATTCAAACGTATTAGTGAGAACTCAAATCATTAATGAAGAAGGTGAAAAAACGGTTTTAACCAGAGAAGAATCTTTAAAGCAAATTAAAAATAATGGCAAATTGGTTGTTGAAGGTGCAAACCTTCACGTCAATGAATATGGCACGTCGCTATTTGCCGATTTCTTTTTCTTTATTACAGGGTTTCACGGTTTTCACGTGTTTTCTGGAGTAGTAATTAATGTCATTATTTTCTTCAACGTTATCTTAGGAACCTATGAGCGAAGAGGGAGTTACGAAATGGTGGAGAAAGTTGGTTTATACTGGCACTTTGTCGATTTAGTTTGGGTATTCGTATTTACATTCTTCTACCTAGTTTAAATTTTATATAATAGAACATAACATGGCACACGAACATAAATTAGAAATATTTAGAGGTACGGTTAAATTTAAATCTAACACTCAAAAAATTTGGGGTGTATTAGTTTTCTTAACTATTGTTACCGGAATAGAAGTTATTCTCGGGATATACAAACCACATGCTTTACTGGGATCATTAATGACGCCTTTTGAAGGAGGTTTGTTGGCAACATTGGGTAATATCTTATTTTCTCCAATCATTTATATGAAGAGTTTAAATTTAATCTTCATTGTATTAACGATTGTTAAGGCCTATTATATCACTTGGGATTTCATGCACATGAGAGATGAAACGAAAGCCTTACAGCGTATGGTAGTTTGGACTGCTGTATTCTTAATTTGCTACCTTATTTTCATTTTATTACAAGAAGGTGGATATATTGAAAGCGTTTACACTAACGGATATGTTAAAAGAGATTTTTAACATAGAACCATAGATATAAAGTATATGAAAAGACGGTTTTTTAAACCGTCTTTTTTATTTTTGTAGAACGAAAGAAAAGATATTTTACTATGAAAAAGAGGCCATTAAAAACCAAATTAATTTTAGGTGTTTTGTTTTTCCTGCCTGTTATCTTTCTTTTGTTTTTATATCCCTCTACGCATAATTATAATCCGTTAGATATTGTAGATGATAAGGTTGTCGATTTGCAATTGTTTTCATCAAATTCTGAAGAAGACATCCAACTTGAAGAACACATCACCATATTGGGTTTCCTCGGGAATGAGCCAATTAACCACGCTATAGAGGCTTCAAATCTAAAAGAGCTGGTGTATGATAAATTTAAAGGCTTTAAAAAATTTCAGATTGTTATTGTATTACCTAAAGGATCCGAAAGTAAAGCAGAGCAGCTTCAAAAGGAAATCAATAATTATGATGATATGCGCTTTTGGCATTATGTTTTTGGAGAACCTAATGATATTAAAACACTCTTCAATAGCTTAAAAACCGAAGAATCCCTAGATGCTAACTTGTTTACAGATCATGTGTTTATTGTTGATAAAGATGTGAAACAGCGTGGTCGACTAGATGACAGAGAAGATAAAGAGAAAGAACGGAAAGAAGCAATTTATACATTGTATTCTTACGATTGTATCGAAGTTGCCGAAGTAAAAAATAAAATGAGTGATGATCTCAGGATTTTATTCACTGAGTATCGTCAAAAACGTAAAGGGAATTTTGATTCAACAACTCGACGTGCTGAAGACCTAAATGCTAACGATAAATAAATTATTATGAGCACTAAAAAAACAAATTACTCCTACATAGGGATCGCTTTTATTCTTTTGGTATTTGGAATTATTTTTATTCCAAAAATTATAAATAGAATAAAAGGAGGTGATGTCACAAGAACTGAAAGCAGAAGTAAAAACGTATCTATTAATGCTGAAGGTTATGTGTCTGATTTGATGTTCTTGGAAATTAATGGTGAGCCTAAAAAAGTTCCTCCGTTTTCATTTGTAAATCAAAATGGGAAAACCATAACCAATAAAGATTTTGAAGGTAAAGTATATGTGGTAGAGTTTTTCTTTACTACCTGCCCATCAATTTGCCCAAGAATGAATAGAAACTTGGTGCAGATACAAAATACGTTCTCAGATTTTGAGGATTTTGGAGTTGCATCGTTTACCATAAATCCAGATTATGATACTCAAGAAATCTTAAAAACTTATGCCGAAAAGTATGGTATTAATAATCCAAACTGGCACTTAATGACAGGGGATAAAGAGGTAGTTTATGCCTTAGCAAACGTTGGTTTTAATATATATGCAGGGGAAAACCCAAATGTAGAAGGTGGTTTTGAGCATTCTGGGAATTTTGCACTTATTGACAAAAACGGATTTATGCGTTCAAGAAAAGATGATTTCGGAAACCCTAAAATTTTCTATAAAGGTATCATCAGTGAAGAAGAAAAAGAAGATGAAGATGGAGAAACCGAAGAAATTAGCTTGCTAAAAGAAGATATTGCAAAACTATTAAAAGAAGATTAAGTTAGAATGAGTACTATTAAGAATCCTTCCGACCAGTCTGCCGACAAGGCAGAAGAAAAGAAATATAATAAATGGATTGTGCTTTTGGCAATTGTCATTCCTGTAGTCGTTGCGATTCTATCGAGAATAAAGCTTCAAGATTTTGGAATCGACATTGAACCTTTATCCTTTTTGCCTCCAATTTACGCAACTGTCAATGCGATTACAGCGTTAGTATTGGCTTTCGCTTTTTGGGCAATTAGAAATCGAAAGCGTAAACTTCATGAGAATTTGATGAAATTTGCTATTACATTATCTGTTGCTTTTTTAGCGATGTATGTGGCTTATCACATGACCAGTGAATCAACAAATTTTGGTGGTGAAGGTGCGATTAAATATGTGTACTACTTTATCTTATTGACACATATTTTACTTTCAATAGTAGTAATTCCTTTTGTGCTCATCACTTATGTAAGAGCAATTACGAATAACTTTGAACGTCATAAAAAGATTGCAAGAATCACTTTTCCTATTTGGTTATATGTAGCCGTTACAGGTGTAATTGTATATATTATGATATCTCCATATTATGTTTAATATATGAAACGTAAGATTGCCATTTCACTATTTGCTTTTCTTTTTGCACTTCAGGCAAATGCGCAATGTGCTATGTGTAGAGCTGTTTTAGAAAGTGAAGAAGGGCAATCTACTGCCGAAGGCGTTAACGATGGGATTATGTACTTAATGGCCGTTCCTTACATCCTAATCGCTGGAGTTGGGTTTTTAATCTATTGGAACTTTTTCCGAATTAAAAAAGACACCCAATAAAACACATGATTTTGATGTAACAACTTTGGTGTATAGTCGTCTTATACATATTAATCAAACATGTAATTCTTAACAAATACTTAGCATAAACCCGTTCGGGATTTACTTAATTTTGTGGAGTTAACCATCCATACTATGATTCAAATTAAAGATTTACATAAATCTTATCAAATGGGAAGCAATTCGCTTCACGTTTTAAAAGGTATCAACTTTGATGTAAAAGAAGGAGAACTTGTATCCATAATGGGGTCTTCAGGATCTGGTAAGTCTACTTTACTAAATATTTTGGGGATGTTAGATGAAGCAGATCAAGGAAGCTACATGTTAGACGGTGTTCCGATTAAGAATCTTAATGAAAAGGTAGCAGCGCGTTATAGAAATAGATTTCTAGGCTTCATTTTTCAATCCTTTAATTTAATTAATTATAAATCGGCTTTAGATAATGTGGCCTTGCCCTTGTATTATCAGGGGATGGCCCGTAAAGAGCGCATTGAAAAGGCAGCCCATTATTTAGAAAAAGTAGGATTAGCTGAATGGTCTCATCATTTGCCAAATGAATTATCCGGTGGTCAAAAACAACGTGTAGCAATTGCTAGAGCGCTTGCCAGTGAGCCTAAAGTATTATTGGCTGATGAACCAACGGGAGCCTTAGATTCTGTAACCTCACATGAGGTAATGGATTTAATACAAGGGATAAATGACGAAGGTAAAACAATTCTTATTGTTACACATGAACCAGACATTGCACAGATGACAAAACGCATTGTAAATTTAAAGGATGGTATAATTATCGATGATAGTCCAGTAGAACAAATTAGAGCAAAAATTCATGTTTAATATAGAGCGTTGGCAAGAAATATTTGATACGTTGAGTAAAAATAAAATGAGAACCATTTTGACTGGGATTTCTGTGGCTTCTGGTATTTTTATCTTTATAGTTCTTCTTGGATTTAGTACAGGTGTTCAAAACGGAGTTAAAGAACAATTTGCTGGTAATGCAACCAATAAGATAAGTGTGAGAGCAGGCCGCACTACAAAACAATACAAAGGTCTTAACCCTAACAGGCGCATCCAATTAAAAAATGAGGATTTCGATAATATTTCCAATACCTACGCCGATTATTTAGAATACAAATCTGGTGGTTATTCTAATTGGGGAGCACAATTAGTTTATAAAAAAGAATTCGGAAATTTTTATGTTAGAGGTGTGGATCCAGACTACCAATTTATTGCAAATGCCAACATAACTGAAGGACGTTTTTTAAATCAAGGAGATATTAATGAAGCGCGAAAAGTCATTGTCGTTAGCAATAAAACAAAAACAGAATTATTTAAGGGTAAAAGCCCAATAGGCGAGATAGTTTCAATTTCTGATATCAATTTTAAAGTGATTGGTGTGTTTTCGGATCCAGGTGGAGAACGCGAAGAAAGTCAGGTCTTTATTCCGTTAACGTCAGCTCAAATTGCATTTAAAGGGGGTAATAACCTAAGAGATATGTCTTTTACAGTAGCGATGTCTGATAATTTTGATGAGGCTGTGGCGCTTTCACAAAATTTAGTCTTAAGTATTGAGAATGACATCAGAACAAAACACATTATTGCACCAAATGATAGGGCTGCTATTCGTGTTGAAAATACCCTAGAAAAAGCACAAAAAATATACTCACTCAGCGATATTATAAAGGCTGTTTTTTGGTTTGTAGGTATTGGCACTATCATAGCCGGCATTGTAAGTGTGGGTAATATTATGATTATTATCGTAAAAGAACGCACCAAGGAGATTGGTATAAGAAAGGCATTAGGAGCAGAACCGCTTTCTATTATTGGTATGATTTTACAAGAATCTATTTTTGTAACCATGTTCTCTGGCTTATTCGGGCTAATAATAGGCCTTGGGTTATTAGAGATTTTAGGGCCAACAATTGAAAATGATTTTATTAAGTACCCACAAGTAGATTTCAATACAGCACTTATCACCGTGTTTATATTGGTGGCTGCAGGCACTTTAGCAGGATTTATTCCTGCATATCGCGCTGCAAAAATAAAACCTATTGTAGCACTAAGAGACGAATAATATGTTTAGTAAAGACCGTTGGAACGAGATATTAGAAAGTTTAACTGCTAATAAGTTTAGAACCTTATTAACAGCTTTCGGTGTGTTTTGGGGTATTACCATATTGGTTTTACTACTCGCTTTAACCAATGGTCTAAAGAATGGCGCAACGGTTGAGTTTAATAATTTTGCCACGAATTCTATTCTTACATGGTCGCAAGGCACTTCAATAGCATATAAAGGTTTGCCTAGGCGCAGACGTTTTAGCTTGAAGTTAGATGATATTGAAGCCCTGAAAACCCAATTTCCTGAAATAAAATATGCCTCACCAAGAAATAAGATTGGTGGCTATCGTGGTGGAGGGAATAATGTAATAAGAGGAACTAAAATTGGTGCCTTTGGAATTTTTGGCGATTATCCAAATTATATCAATCAAGAACCGATGGATATTCTTGAAGGTCGCTTTGTGAGCTATTCTGATATAGAGGCTAAGCGAAAGGTCTGCGTTATTGGTGTCGATGTGATTGCAGGTTTATACGATAAGGATGAAACGGTCATTGGCTCCTATATTGAAATAAATGGTGTTAATTTTATGGTTGTTGGTACCTTTAAAAAGCCTAATAGTCAGGGAGATGCTGAGGAGGAGGCTAATGCTATAATTATTCCGTTTACGACTTTTAACCAAGCGTTTAATCAAGGAGACCGTATTTATTATATGGTTATAACTGCCTACGATGCCTATGACATAACCGAGCTTAAAGAAGCCATCTTTAGTTTTCTTAGAGTGAGACATAACGTCCACCCCAATGATAAACGTGCTTTAGGACATCGTGATCAGTCTTTAGAATTTAAAAAGATGTCAGGCCTTTTTAGCATCCTATCCGTGGTCGGTTATTTTGTAGGAGCACTTATTTTATTATCTGGAATTATTGGGATCAGTAATATTATGCTCATTTCTGTAAAAGAACGTACCAAAGAGATTGGTGTAAGGCGTGCTCTTGGAGCATCACCATGGACTATTAAAACACAGATTCTGCAAGAAAGTTTAATTCTAACGATTATTTCAGGAATGACTGGAGTCGCATTTTCGGGAGCTGTCATTTGGGTAATGAACTATGCCATATCGAAAAATGGACCTGTCCAGAATTTCATAAACCCCAGTGTTGGCATGCAAGTTATTTTTATTGCCTTAACAATATTGACTGTTTCAGGACTATTGGCAGGTTTAATTCCAGCTAATAACGCTACAAAAATGAAACCAGTAGATGCACTTAGAATAGAATAATGCAAACAGACCTAAATAAACAAATAATTAAATACTAAGAGAACCAGCAATGAAACGCACAACAACAGTCATTACACTAATAGTTATCGTAACCGCCTTTGCCGCGGCCTTAATTTATTTGTGGGGAAAAAATCAAGAAAATCCTGTTACCTATACTACAGAAAAGGCATCTCAGCAAACCATTGTCATAAAAACTATGGCTACAGGTAGCATTGTTCCAAAAGAAGAAGTTTTAATTAAATCAAACATTTCTGGTGTTATCGAAGAGGTGTTTATTGAAGCAGGTGAATATGTAAAGCAAGGCGATTTGATTGCGCAAATTAGAGTCATTCCAAATGTATCTAATTTAACGAGTGCTAAAAACAATATTGCGTCTAATAGAAATGCATTACAAACGGCCGAAATTAATTATAAAACTCAGAAAACAGTTTATGATCGTCAAAAAGATTTATTTGATAAAGGTGTGGTAGCAGCTAATGAGTTTGACCAAGTCAATAATACTTTTTTACAGGCAAAACAGCGTGTAGAGCAAGCAAGAATAGATGTTACACAATCGCGTCAAAATTATGATATTATAAAAACGGGGACAACTTCAGGTGTAGGTAATGTTGCACAAACCCAAGTTAGAGCTACAGTTTCTGGAATGGTATTGGATATTCCTGTGAAAGCAGGTAACCAAGTTATTGAAGCCAATAACTTTAATGAAGGGACTTCAATTGCCTCTTTAGCTGATGTGAAACAAATGATTTTTGAAGGTAAAGTTGATGAGAGTGAAGTAGGGAAAATCAAAGAAGGCTTACCACTTGAAATCACTGTTGGAGCTATTGAGGATCAAAAATTTGATGCTATTCTAGATTATATTGCTCCAAAAGGTGTTGCAGAGAATGGCGCCATTCAATTTGAAATTAAAGGCTCTTTAAAGAGTGTTGATTCTACATTTATTAGAGCAGGATTAAGCGCAAATGCGTCCATTATCTTGGATAAAGCTGAAAACGTTTTAGCCATTAAAGAAGCATTAGTGCAATATGATGATGAAACCAAAAAGCCGTTTGTTGAAATTGAAGTTGGTGATCAACAATTTGAGAGAAGAGACCTAGAATTAGGAATAAGTGATGGTATTTTTGTTGAAGTTAAAAACGGCATAACCAAAGACACTAAGATTAAGGTTTGGAACCAGTTACAAAGCGTCCAAAAATTCAATCAATAATAATTTTAACATTTAACTGTAACACTTTAATATTTAAAGAGACCTATAGATAATTATGAAAAAAATAGTTAGCATATTTATCGTTTTAATAACGATGAGTTTTCAAGCTCAAAGCAAGAAATGGACACTTATTGAATGTGTCGAATACGCATTAGAGAATAATATATCAGTTAAGCAAAGTGAACTGGATATAGAAGTTGCAGATATTGATAGACTTACCGCTATGGGTAACTTTATGCCTAGTCTAAATGCTGGTACTGGAGTTTCTGAAAACACCGGACTTAGTTTTAACCCAGTTACAAATAATGCACAAACCACTACTTTTTTATCGGCTAGTGGAAACATTAATGTTGGATATACCTTATTTGATGGATTAAGAAACGTTAGAACGCTACAACGTGCTAAAATTTCAATACTGGCAAGTCAATATCGTTTGGATAAAATGAAAGACGATATTTCTCTTTTTGTAGCCAATGGTTATCTTCAAGTGATTTTGAATAAAGCCAACTTAAAAGTTTTGAAATCTCAAAATGAAGTCACTCTAGAACAGATTGAAAGAACCGAACAATTGGTGGAAGCGGGTTCAATACCAAGAGGTGATTTGCTAGAAATACATGCGACTGACGCAAGTGAAAAGCAATCGATTATCAATGCCGAAAATAATATCACTATTTCTCTTATAAGTTTAGCACAGTTATTACTAATTAAGGATTATGAGAATTTTGATATTGAAGATGAAGGATACGATATTGTTGATTCTAGTATTGCAGATAAAGATATATCTGAAATTTTAGCAAAATCAAAAGAAACACGATCAGAAATAAAAATAGCTGAGCAAAATGTATCCATAGCCGAAAAAGATTTTCAAATCGCTAAAGGAGCAAACCTTCCAACGCTTTCAGCTTTTTTTGGATATAATACACGATATACAAATACAACATCTTTTACACAAATAATTGATCCTAATAACCCAACAGTTACTCAACAAATTGGTGTTGTTGAGGGAACTGGTCAATCGGTTGTTTCTCAATTTCCAAATACAATAGTTCAAGAAGTTGGAGCAGATTCATTTATAGATCAGTTGTCTCAAAACGATGGTATTGGATATGGACTCAATTTAAACATTCCTATTTTTAATGGATTTGCAACTAAGGGAAATATTAAACGTAGTAAAGTCAATTTAATGCGTAGTAAATTCCAGTTGGAGCAAGCTGAATTGGATTTAGAATCCACGGTATATCAAGCTTATGTTGATGCAAAAGGTTCGTTTAAGTCTTACGAAGCTGCACTATCATCTTTAGAATCTCAACAATTGGCTTATGAATATGCTAAAGAGCGTTATGATGTTGGATTAACAAATGCATTCGATTTTAGTCAATCTAAATTGAGACATGACAATGCTAAAATTCAAGTCAATCAAGCAAAATACGATTACATATTTAAGTTGAAGGTTCTAGAGCTATACTTCGGAATTCCTGCAACAGAATTAAAGTTTTAAACCATGACTAAAAGAACAAAAATTATTATAGCTGTTATCATCTTGTTGCTAATAGCATTAATTGCAGGATCTAAAATGGGTCTGTTTGGTAAAAAAGGTAATTTCAAGGAAGTTGATGCCAAAAAAGTAGCTTTGGTAGACATCGTTGAAACTGTTTCTGCAACTGGAAAAATACAGCCAGAAGTAGAGGTGAAAATTTCAAGTGAAGTCTCTGGAGAAATTATAGAGTTGCCATTTAAAGAGGGTCAACAAGTAAAAAAAGGAGATCTTTTGGTTAAGGTTAATCCAGATTTAATACAATCTGCCGTGAGTAGATCAGAAGCATCTTATCAAAACGTAAGATCAGGATTAGACCAAGCTGAAGCATCGCTAAGAGAAGCTAAATCAAATTATGATAGAAATAAAGCATTATTTGAAAGAGGTGTTATTTCAAAAGCAGATTGGGATAGATCAGTCGCTGCTTACGAGACTGCTCAAGCGGCACGAAGCTCAGCATACTATAGTGTGCGAAGTGCAGCTGCAACTGTTAATGAGGCTAAAGATAATTTGAGTAGAACAACCATTTATGCGCCAATGAGTGGAACAATCTCGTTGCTTAATATAGAATTAGGGGAGCGTGTAGTTGGAACACAACAAATGGCTGGTACCGAAATTTTAAGAGTAGCGAACCTTAATAATATGGAAGTTGAGGTTGACGTCAATGAAAATGATATTGTAAAAGTACAAATTGGTGATTCTACAATTGTTGAAGTAGATGCTTACTTAAAAAAGGAATTTAAAGGTATTGTAACAGAAATAGCAAACTCTGCAGCTGGTGCTTTAACAGCAGATCAAGTAACTAACTTTAAAGTTAAGGTTAGAATCTTAGAAGAATCGTATCAAGATATTATGGAAGGTAAACCAGAAAGTTTTTCACCTTTTAGACCAGGTATGACTGCTACTGTTGATGTGATTACCGATAGAAGAATAAAATCTGTGGCTGTACCAATTAGCGCTATCGTAATTAAAACGGATACCTCTTCAGTTAAGAAAGATTACAAGAACCGAGATACTGAAGAAATTAAACCAGAGAATGAAGAAAAATTTGAATGTGTTTTTGTTAATGACAATGGTGTAGCAAAATTAAGAGTAGTAAAAACAGGAATTCAAGATGATACAAATATTGAAATTATTTCTGGACTAAATGATGGTGATGAAATCATTACAGGACCTTACAACATTGTTTCTAAAACATTGAAGTCTGGTGATAAAATTGAAAAGAAAGTAAAAAAGAAGACTAAAGAGGAGTCAGTCGATGAAGATTAAATTTACTTTAATACTTGCGCTTACATTTTTGGTTTGTGGTTTAGGATTTGCGCAGAAAAAGCAAATGTGGGCAAAGTCATATCTTAACCAAAAAGCACCTAGTATAGATTCAATAAAATGGATTACCGATCAACCCGATACCAAAGGGAAATTTGTGCTTTTAGATTTTTGGGCAACTTGGTGTAAACCATGTAAAAATGTTATTCCTCATATGAATGCCTTTAGCACAGAGTTTAAAAATGATATAATTGTAATAGGTATTAGTGAAGAAACCGAAGAGAAAGTAAAAAGTATGAAAACTCCAGTAATGGAATATTTTAGTGCCTTGGATGCTAATTCTTCTTTAAATACAGCCTATAGTATTCAAGGGATACCTCATGTCGTACTTATTGATCCTAAAGGCGTTGTCCGTTGGGAAGGTTTTCCTGCTTTAACAGATCACGAATTAACTTCGGAAGTGATTAAAGATATTATTGATAAGTATGATCAATAGACAACTATGGCTATAATATTAAATATAGAAACATCTACAACAAATTGCTCAGTCTCTCTTTCTAAACAAGGAGAGACTTTGGTCTTAAAAGAAGATAATAGTGCCAACTATTCTCACGCCGAATCTTTGCATGTCTTTATTGATGAAGTTTTGAAAACTGCAAGTATAGATAAAACCCAAATAGATGCCATTGCAGTAAGTAAAGGCCCGGGCTCTTATACTGGTTTACGTATTGGTGTTTCTGCAGCTAAAGGCTTAAGTTACGCTCTAAATATTCCTTTAATTTCTGTGTCTACACTTGAAGCACTAGCTCATCAATTAAAGATTGAAGATGGTGTGATTGTATCTATGCTTGACGCAAGACGTTTGGAAGTCTACTCGGCTATTTACGATAGTAGTTATAACTTACATAGGGAAATTGAAGCTCAAATCTTAAATGAACAATCTTTTGAAGTTTATTTAAGCAAAGGAAAAGTATACTTTATTGGGAATGGTGTTGAAAAGACAAAACAACTTATCAAACATGCTAATGCTATTTTTATCGATAATAAACTACCATCAGCTAATGAAATGAGTATTTTGGCATATGATAAGTATAAAAAAAGCGACACCGAAGATGTCGCCTATTTTGAGCCTTTTTATTTAAAAGATTTTATTGCTTTAAAACCGAAGTCTTAAGCTTACTTCCGAATTTCGACTGCATGTGGATAAGGAATTTCTATACCAGCAGCGTCTAGTGCTTCTTTTGTTTGTTCGGTCACACTAAAGTAAACATCCCAATAGTCTTCTGCATTGCACCAAGGTCTTACTACAAAATTAATAGAGCTATCAGCCAATTCAGAAACCGCAATAGTTGGAGCTGGGTCTTTCAATACTTTTGGGTTTGAAGCCAAAACTTGACTAAACACTTCTTTTGCTTGCTTGATATCAGAATCGTACCCAACACCAAATACCAAATCTACTCTTCGAGTTCCCTCAGTCGTATAATTAATGATGTTTCCATTAGAAAGGGCAGCATTTGGAATAATGATTTCCCTGTTGGAAAGTCCGGTAAGTTTGGTTGTGAAAATTTCAATTTCTTTGACAACACCAATTTCACCTTGAGCTTCAATAAGGTCTCCGATTTTTATTGGTTTAAAAATCATTAATAAAACACCTCCAGCAAAATTAGCTAATGATCCTTGTAATGCTAAACCAACAGCCAAGCCAGCTGCCGCTAATAATGCTGCGAAGGATGTGGTTTCTATACCAACTGTTCCTAATACAACTACAATTAATACAATCTTTAATATCCAACCTAAAAGGTTCAATAAGAATTTTTTAAGACTTGGGTCATGATCTCTCTTATCCATAGCCTTTCTCATTCCTTTAACGAGCGATTTAATAACCCATGAGCCAATAATCCAGATAGCAACTGCTGCTATGACTTTCGGTCCAAAATCAATCATAAGGTCATAACCTTTGTCAATCCATTTTTGTAACTCCATTGTGTAGTTTTTATTTAAGGTATAATATTAATGAAAAAACCCGAACGATTAATTAAAAAATCGTTCGGGTTTTTTATTCTTAAAATAGTTACTTATAGCGTGCTGATGTAATTAAGTAACTTAACTAAATCTGCCTGTTTGGACGTTTTTATTTTGTTAGCTTTTATAAAGCTTAAGATGTCTTTTGAATGCTTTGGAAATGCTTTAGCCAAATCTTTTTTATTACTTGACAACACAATAGCAACGCCATTATCGTTCAATGAAAAATATAAATCGCCTTTACGTTTATATTGGGCTGGTTTAGTTTTACCATAGCTGTTTTTTGCCTGTTGTTTTTCAGTGAAAATAATTCTTTCTTTAACCAATAGAGGTTTTGCTTCATCAGAAACAACAACGAAGTAGCCTTTCATACTATTATTAGTAACAGGATCTATGTAGTTATATGCACTATATGATTTGTTGTCTTTGGTGAAAGTCACTGTAACATCAGTCAAATTTATGTTAAGTGCATTAAGATCACCATTGCTTTTTTGTACTTCAATAACATCATTAAAGGCATTATATCTTAAGCTGTATATTTTACTTTCTTTATCGATAGAAATTTTCCCAGGCATAAACTCATTAACAATATAAGGGGTCCCTTTTATTGTGTTGTCATTCAAATCGAATGAATAAATCATTCCGGGAGAAGTTAAATTTTGCCTTGCAGCATCTTGAGCAAAAGTGTTAAATGACAATAGTGTTACCATTGCCGCCAAAAAAATTGATTTCATCATAATTAATGTTTTTTGATTCGTATAGACCAATAAACATGCCAAATTTTATAATAATTTGGTTGTCTATCTTATTTCAAAAGTTAATTTTAAATGCACTCTAAACTCTGTGACATCGTTGTCTTAACAATAGCACTTTGATCCTATACATATACAGATCGAATATTCTTTACTGTTTACGACGCTTCTTTTAATGCTTTTCTGGTCGCATCTTCCAGCTTTTATCTGATTTAGATAATACTTCAATTACTTTTAATTCTGTCTTTTTTCCTGTTTAAATTATTAAAAACAAGAACTATAAAGGTATAAATAATTATCGATATTATCCATTTATAGCTTCAACAGTCTCAACCTTGCCCTTAAGCATTTCCTTGAGCATGTTTTCAATACCGCTTTTCAGGGTAAATGTAGATGAAGGGCAACCGCTACATGCGCCTTGTAGGATTACTTTTACTTTTTTCTCTTTTGGATCATAAGATTGGAATTCTATATTTCCACCATCACTAGCAACAGCTGGTTTTATATATTCTTCAAGAATATTGATGATTTCTTTAGAAATATCATCTCTTTCTTCATATTTACTATCCAAGTATGCTTCCGTTTTTTCGATTTGTTTTGGAGCATTTGCACTAATGATGTCCTTACCGTTTTCGATATAGACTCTTATGAATTCCCTGAGCTCCGTTGTAATATCATTCCATTCAGCAACATCAAATTTTGTTACAGATACAAAGTTGTCGTCGATAAAAACACTTTTCACAAATGGGAAATGAAATAGTTCAGCAGCCATAGGAGCATATTTTGTATCATCAATAGAAGTAAACTCATGTGTACGAGTAACTAGCTTTTTATTGGCAACAAATTTTAAAACCGACGGATTTGGTGTGCTTTCAGCATAAACTGTAACCGGGGTTTTCTTTTTTTCTTCGGAGGAAGTAACCACAATCCCATCAGAATTTAAATAATCTTCAATTTGTTTTGCAACTTCTTCTTGAACATCTTTCCATTCTACAATGTCAAAGCGCTCAATGGCAACAAAATTACTGGAGATATATACCTTTTTCACAAATGGCAAATAAAATAGTTGTTGAGCAAGAGGAGATGACTTAGCCTCATCGATGTTATTAAATTCAAAACTCTCATGTTTGGTAATAAAACTATTAGTTTCAAATTTCAGTATGGCTGGATTACTAGTTTCTTTTATTGAGATAGAATAATTCATGATGATTTTTCTTTTTGCAAAAATAAGTAACAAAAAATTCAAAACGTATGTTTTAAGAATATGATAACTATTTAAAATGAAGAAATCGTTGAAATAAAAAACTATTTATTGTGTTATTTTTAATTATGATGTTAGGGTTTTTAACTGTTAAACTGTTATTTTAAAAATGAATTAGAAGTTCTAATTACTTAATTTTTACTAAATTTCGCCCTTGTTATAAAAACCTCTAACGATAACTAGATTACTATTAACGTTTTGTAAATAAAAGTTGATTCATAGTTATGGTCTTTATCAATGCACTAATTGTTAAAGAGAGTAAGTTTAATAATAAGTTTAAAACTATTTTAAACACTATGAAGAAGCTCTACATTCTTTTCGTATTAATATCTTTTAATGCCTTTTCACAAGACTTAAACATGCAAGATGGTACGTTTGATAGATGTGCACCAGATAAGTTCTACGATTCTGGAGGTCCAGGAGGTCCTTACTCAAGTGATGAAAATTTAGTAGCCACAATATGTCCTCAAAATGCGGGTGAATTTATCATTTTAGATTTTATTACCTTTAATACACAACTCAATGTAGATGTTTTAACTATTTATGATGGTGATGATACTTCAGCACCAGTAATAGGGACTTATAATGGTGCTAATAATCCGGGAACTGTAATTGTATCAGCTACAAATACAAGTGGTTGTATTACTATTCAGTTTGAGACTGATGGTACTGGGACAACCACAGGTTGGGAAGCAGATATTATTTGTGCCGTACCATGTCAAACAATTACACCATCAATTACTACTATACCAGTAGCTAATACAGCTGGTGTTATACAAGTTAATGTTGGACAACAAATCGATTTTACAGGCAGTGCTATCTTTTCAACCGATGGAACAGGAGCAACTTATGATTGGAGTTTTGGAGATTTTAATATAGATTCTGGAGCTAATGTTTCTCATGCATATGCTGCGTCTGGAGCTTATAATGTGATTTTAACGGTTACTGATGCTAATCCAGTTGGTTGTGATGAGGTTGCTATAATTCCTATTTTTGTAGTAGGTGAAAATATTGTTGTTGATCAAACTACTTTTACAGTTGAAGAACTAGTGCTAGATGTTCTAATTGATAGCCCTTGCGCTCAAGTTAGTAATATTACCTTTTCAACAGGAACTAATTTTGGAGACGATAATGGTATAGGCTATTTCATTAATGATGGATCAATTTTTCCTTTTACGGATGGTTTATTATTAACTTCTGGTGATGCGAGTAGCGCTAGAGGCCCTAACAACAATGCTTTAAGTGATGGTGGATTTGGTTGGCCAGGTGATGCAGAATTAGATGCTGCAGTTGGTATAAACTCTAATAACGCATCTATAATACAGTTCGATTTCGTGCCACTAGCTGATAGTATTAGTTTTGATTTTTTAATGGCTTCGGAAGAATATAATGGTAGCACAGGAGGAACTTTTGAATGTACTTTTTCTGATGCTTTTGCATTTTTATTAACAGACTCATCTGGAACCACAACGAATTTGGCTGTTTTGCCAGGAACTACTACGCCGATTTTAGTGACTAATATTCATCCTTTAAACCCAGGTTGTGTTGCTATAAATGAAGAATATTTTGGAGGATATACAGGAAATAATTCTGCTCCAATGAGTTTTGATGGTAGAACTATCGTATTTACGGCGCAATCGCCTGTTACTCCAGGTGAAACATACACCATAAAATTAGTTATTGCAGATGCATCAGATACAGCCTTAGATTCGGGGGTTTTCATCGAAGCAGGAAGTTTTAATTTAGGAGGTGATCTTGGTGATGATATTACAATTGCCGCAGGAACTGCTGAATGCGGTGGAGCGTCTATTGCTTTAGATACACAAGCACCAACTGCTAACCATGTTTGGTATAAGGATGGAATTGAAATAATAGGAGAAACCAGTTCCATTTTAAATGTTACTGAAGAAGGAACCTACTCTGTAGATGTTGTATTCTCAGGATCATGTCAAGCTTCAGATTCAGTATTTGTAGAGTTTAAGTCTAACGCAGAAGCAAATACACCTCCAGATTTATCGATTTGTAGCTTTTCTGGAATAGGAGATTTTACATTGACAGATAATGATGACGATGTTTTAGGTGCACAAGATCCAGCAGATTATATAATTACATATCACTTAACGGAACAAGATGCAATAGATAATGTTAACCCATTGCCTAGCCCATACACAAATGTATCAAACCCTCAAACAATACATGTTCGTATTGCTGAAAACACCCAAGAATGTTTTGATTTAACTTCTTTTGATTTATTGTTTACAGATCTTAATATCAACAATGCGGTTACTCCTATCAATGAGTGTGACGATAACAATGATGGTATTGCAATGTTTACCTTAACAGATAGGAATGCTGAAGTTATAGGTACACTTGACTCTTCTACAGTTACAGTATCTTATCATTTCTCACAGAATGATGCCGATAACAATGCAAATCCATTACCTATTCCTTATACAAATACACTACTAAATAATCAAACTGTTTATGTTAGGGTTGAGGCAAATACAGATTCTGGATGTTATAATACAACCACTTTAGATTTAATAGTGAGTCCTATTCCGGTACCAATAAGTCCAACAACTTTAGAAGTTTGTGATGGTGATAATGATGGTTTTGCAATGTTTGATTTAACATTGAGAGATGCCGAAATTTTAGGAGCTCAGACTAATATGACTGTGACCTATCACGAAACTCAAGCAGATGCCTATAATGGAGTGAATACTCAAGCTAGTCCTTACAGTAATATTTCACCAAACAGTCAAACACTTTTTGTGAGATTGGAAGGTGATAATTCAGGATGTTATGACACAGTCGAATTGGTTTTATTGGTAAATCCAATTCCTTCAGTGGGAACCATCTCTAATTATGAATTATGTGATTCCAATATTCCAGGAGATGAAATCGAAATTTTTGATTTATCAACAAGAGATGCTGAAGCTAGTATTGGTCAGACTGGAGTAACTGTATCATATCATGAAACTCAAGCAGATGCTGAAGACGGTGTTAATCCTTTACTTAATCTTTACAATAACACGAGTAACCCTCAAACGATATTTGTAAGTATTACTAATACAACATCTAACTGTACAAATGTTGGTAGCTTTAATTTAATTGTAAATCCAATTCCTGCATTAGTTGCTCCAACCGCTTTAGAAGTTTGTGACGATGGTACACCAGATGGCATAACAAGTATAGATTTAACATTAAAGAATGTAGAGGTTACAGGTAACAATTCGGATTATTCGGTGAGTTATCATTTAACTCAAGGGGATGCAGATAGCAATGCTAACCCATTACCAATTCCATACACAAATACGGTCAATGGCCAGATTATTATTGTGCGCGTTCAAGACATTAACACAGGTTGTTATGATACGACGACTTTAGAGCTTATCGTTGAGCAGGCGCCAATAGCGAACACGCCGACACCATTAACGTATTGCGATCCAGACAGTGATGGTTTTGGGGTCTTCGATTTGATGAGTAAGGACATCGAGATTACCGGTGGAGATCCAAGTTTATCGGTGAGTTACCATGAGACGATGGCCGATGCCGATAAT